>VGXC01000006.1 GCA_016873495.1 Nitrospira sp.
CACCGCGAGCTTCTGCTCAGCTGGCCACCGACGCTTCCGACCCCGTCCGTTCTGGATAGGTTTCACCGCTGTGTCCATTATCCCTCCTGACCGCTGAGACCTGTCCAAATTTTAGTGGGGCACAGCAGTTTAACCAACTAATAATGTAGCGCAGGCCCATAAGATAGAGTGTGAGAGGGGACAGGACAGCGGGCCTTACAGACACATCACATGCCCGGACTCATTCGCAAGAATGAACGAGGGCCTATTCCACTGCCTTCTCCAGCAATTTGCTAACCGGCTCAAGTCTCTCCGTCAACTCTGCCGGCAGGCCATGGCGTTCTTGGAGTAGTTCCGGCGCGTTGTAGGTGAGCCAGACTTTGCCCTCTTGATCTTCCCAGGCCAGGGCTTTCATGGGAAGGTCAATGGCGGCGGTCGGCCGGGCGACCATTAAGGCGGTGCCGCCCTTGGGATTCCCGAAGATGAGCAGCACCGTGGGCTTCATGTCGAGCCCCACTTGCTTCGCCTCGCCGCTATGGTCAATGCGGACGAACACTTTCATCCCCTTGGCCGTGACCGCCTTTTCGATCCGGTCTACGCTCTCCTGGACCGAATATTTGCTGGGCTTGGTCACCAGGTTGCTGCCGGCGTGGGCCGTTCCAGCCGACAGGGAGGCAACAGCCACGCTCGTCCAGAGCAACCAATTCAGCAGTTCGTTGGCCAACCTCATGAATGACTCCTTTGTGCCTTCATCAGGGATGACTCTCGCCCTTGGGTGCCGCAGGCGATCGCAGGGTCGCCAGGTAGGCCAAGAGATCGCGGACGTCCTGGTCGCTCAAACTGGTGTCGGGCAACATGCCGGTTCCGACATGGCCTTCTCGAATGAGCCGAAACCGTTCCTTGTCGCTGGTCGCTTTCAGCCCCTTCGGTTCACGCAATTGAGGGGGCTTGGGATCGAGGCGCGCGATATAGGCGGCGGTCTCCGGCGCCAGTTTTGGCAGCCGGTCCGGATGGGCATCCACCCCATGGCAGTAGAAACAGACCCCCATGCTGTTGAAGAGGATCCTGCCTCTGGCTGCATCCCCTGCTGCTCCGGCCTGACCGCCCTGGGCGGCAAGCGCGACACCATCGAACCAGCCCGCAGCCACCAACCAGGCCAACCCGATACTCGCCACGAAAAGAACAGACCGTTCTCGCCCATTCTTTCCTAGCCGCTTCTCTTCCATGGCCAATGCCTTCGCGGGACTCCTCAGGAGGGCTTGAAGCCGTCTGTCACGCAATAGGTGGGCGACAGTTCTCCGCCGTGGCCTTCAGACTTGTGGGTCCATTTACGCAGGATGCCCTGCTTGTCGAAGGTGAGCACATATTCGTCGCACCAGGTCCCTGGCGCGCCCCAGCTATTCTGGTTGCTGGGGTCCTGCCACATGACCTGATAGACCCAGATCGGCTCGCCAGCCGGCGTGCTGGCCTGATACTTGGGCTGGCCCATCTTCTTGCGAACCTCTTCTTGAGTGGCCGTACCCTTCGCCGATTCGAGGTAGACCGTCTCCTTGCCCTCCACGTAGACACAACCGGCCCCCAACAGGGCCAGGCCCACCACGATCACCCTTGCGAACCTGTTCATGCCCCACCTCCCCCCTTGCCTGACTCGGTTATCCGCTCGATTTCCCGATCAGTCAAGTCCCGCCATTGGCCCGGCTGGAGATCGCCCAGTTCAATCGGCCCGATGGCCACCCGGACGAGCCGCAACGTCGGATGGCCCACCGATGCCGTCATGCGTCTCACTTGCCGGTTGGCCCCTTCCCGCAGCGTGATCTCCAGCCAGACGGTCGGCACGGATTTACGGAACCGGATCGGCACGGGCCGTTCGGGAAGCCCCGGCGCATCCGAAAGCAGGCGCGCCCCGGCGGGCCTGGTGCGCTTGCCGTTGAGCAGGACACCCTGCCGCAACTTTTTCAACGCCTCCTCGTCCGGCATGCGCTCCACCTGAGCCCAATAGACTTTCGGGAGTTTATGCCGAGGGTCGGTAATATGGTGCGCCAGGGCCCCGTCCGAGGTCAGCAGCATGAGCCCTTCGCTGTCCAGATCCAGCCGTCCCGCCGCATAGACGCCGGGAAGCGTCACGAACTCGGCCAGGGTCTGCCGGCCCTCCGGGTCGGTAAAGCAGGGCAGCACCCCATAGGGTTTATTGAAGGCGATCGTGCGAGGGTTGGCCGTCACCGGCGTTCTTGCCGGAGTAGCCCGGCGCCGGGGCCCTGTTGGCGCTTCTAGGCATCGGTTCGCGCTTGTTAAGGGCCCGACCATTATCCCTCCCATGAACGGTCACGCCGATTTGTGCAGCAGCGGCGGGCCGAGCGGCAACAAGGCCCGGCCGGTAAATGCCCCGCTCAAACTTGCAACGGCATAATAGAAGGCTCCCAACCCAACCAGAATGTGCAAAATGCCCGGCAGGGTCTCGGAAATGAAATCCAGTCTGGCAAAAGACGTGGCGGTGAAGGAGAGGGTGATCACGACATGGAGCAGGCTGAGTGCGACATTGCGATAAGCCGTCAGGTACACCATCACGGCGGAAAAGGCGGCGTACACCATATTGATCGGCGCAAACAAGACCATGGTAAAATTGAACGAGGTGCCGGCGCTCACCAGCTTCGCCGTCGACACGGTGAGCCAAAAGAATCCATACATCGTCAGCGCGGTCCCGCCCAATTGCTCGTGGTATTGGATATCGGTGACCCCCGCCAAGATCTGCACGACGCCGCCGAAAACCAGCGCGATGACGAGGACGCCCACTCTGTCCGACTCGGGGATACCGCCCAATTGTGCGACACCGAGAGTCAGCGCCCCGACCGCCAGTCCGAATAGACCGATAGCCAGGACATCAATCCGCTGCAGCTCCTGCACAGCTCCAGGCATACGACTCCTCCCTGTGTAGATGGCTCCTTCCGCTTATCTCATCTATGGGGGCCATGAGATGGCGAGCCGAGAGTCTAGCGAATGGGCCTTGTGGAGTCTAGCAACTTGTGGGGCCAGGCGAATGGGTGAGACCCGTGACGCCTCGAGTCCATGAAGGGAGGCGAGCCGTTGCCACCTGGCAGCGCTGCAGACATACCGGCAAGGACAGGGCGCGCTGATCACGAGCCGGGCTTGAACCCGTCGGTCACGCAATAGGTCGGCATCCGTTCCCCTCCGTGCTTCTCGGACCTATGTGTCCAGCGGCGCAGGATACCCTGCCGGTCGAAAGTGAGCACATACTCGTCGCACCAGGAGCCGAACGATGACCAACTATTTTGGCTGCCCGCCTCGGCATGCCGCACTTCGTAGACCCAGATCGGCGCCCCAGCCGGCGTGTCGGCCTTCAGACGCGGCTCTCCGAGCTCTTTCCGGACCTCGTCTTGCGTAGCCCGTCCCTGAGCCGATTCCAGATACAGAGATTCCTTGGCGACGAACAGGGTGCATCCCGCTCCCAGCAGGACCAGACCGGCGAGCCCGACGCGCAGGCTGTGCATCATTGACCTTACCACGTGGACGGGTACCCTCCGGGCACGCAATATTGGGGCATCCGTTCGCCTCCGTGAAACTCCGATTGGTGCGTCCAGCGGCGCAGCACATTCTGCCGGTCGAAGGTTAAGACATATTCATCGCACCACATGCCGGTCCAGGACCACCGACTGCCCGGATCATCCACCCGCACCTGATAGACCAGCACCGGATTGCCGGCTTGATCGGCGATCGTCGCGCGCGGCTCTCCGAGCCGCTGCTTCACCTCGGCCAGCGTGGCCCGATCCTGCGCCGACTGGAGGTAGAGGGTTTCCTGGGGAACGAACAGCATGCATCCGGTCGAGAGCCCCACCAGCACCAGCGCCAAGAGCATCGCTTTCATGATGCACCTCCCTCCCAAGCTGGATCGAGCCGCCACGTTCGATCGACTCGCGGCGGAGTGGTCGCGTGCCGCCGGTGATGCTCACCTGAGGGGTCATCGACCGGTTGCTTCATTCTACACCCCTTTTTCTCCGAGAAAAGTCCCCCGTCTTTGTTTATACTGCCGGCAGGTCTCACTCCTGCGCATAGCGCCGGATATCATCAGCGAGGGAATCCATGACTTGTTGCACCAAAAGAACAGCCACCCGCTCTCTGATCGCCTGGCCCCTGTTGACCCTCACCCTGTTGATGCCGATGAGCGCACCGCTCCATGCCCAATCGTCCGAGGACCATCTCAAACAGGCCGTCGAGCGGGCCAAACGGGCGACCGTCGGGATTTTGAACGCCACCCCGGACGCGCGCCAATCGGGCTACGATACGCAGCTGTCGCTCCGAGGCACTGGCATCCATCTGCGCAACGGATACATCCTCACCGCCCGTCATGCGGTCGAACGACAGAGCGGCAGTAACTCCGTGATCCCCGACACTATCTTGATCCTCACGCAACAACTGGAGGAATTGCCCGCCAAACTCGTGGGCGACAACTCCTATCTGGACATCGTTCTGTACAGATTACCCTACCTGGTCGACTCCCTCGAAAGCGCGGACCTCTCGTTTGGGGTCCTGGACGCCACGACAGGTCAGCAGGTGTTCACCGTCGGCTATCCCCTGGGCTGGGGCCCGACCATTGCCTTCGGCCGCGTCGGCAACCCCAACACCTTCCTGCAGACCGTGGACACGCGTCTGATCCAGTCCGATGTCCCCGTCTGCAGCGGCAACTCGGGGGGCGGATTGTTCAATGCCGAGGGCGAACTGGTCGGCATCATGCACGCGATCATCAAGACCGACGAGGCCCAGGGCGGCCATGGGTGCAGCCGGCTGGCTTTTGCCGTCCCCGGCGGACTGGCCAACAAGATCGTCACCGCGCTGTTGGAAGGCAAGCAGCCGGGCTTTTCACGTCTGGGGCTCCAGATGAAGGTCGTCAAAGTGGACAACCGATGGCGCGTCGCCGTCGGGGGCGTCTCCGAGCCGGCCTCATTGGGAGGCGTGCAAAAAGGCGATCTGCTCCTCGCCATCAACGACCAGGAGATCACCGACGCGGCGCAGTTGAAGAACTACCTGATGGAACGAACGGTGCCGGGGCAGAAGGTCACTCTCCGCGTCCTCCGCGGGGACAAGGAACTGGGGCTTTCCATTACGTTGGGCGGAGTCTAGCTATGCCACCCCTGACGAGCCACAAGCCAAGAATCAGGCTCAGTCTGGTCACGGGCCTTGCGGGACTGTGGCTACTGGCTGGAACGGTCGAGGCGGGAGATCACAGAATCGCCTTGAGTTTGACCGGCAAGACCTGCGATCGCCAACGGGCGACAATCGAGACCGCTCTAAAGATGCTGCCCGGGGTACATGCCGTAGATGTTCGCAGCGTCCCCGGCCACATCCTGGTCGACCTCGAGGAGGGCCGCGTCACTGCCGATCAAGCGGTCTCAACCGTGAACGGACTCAAGGCCCGAGACGGCTCCTGCGCGGCCCAGGAAATGAAATCCTGCATCACCGCCGAGATGTCTAAATAGGCGCGACGTCTTCATCCGTCGGACGCTTGCGGGAGATTTGCGAGCACAGTATCAGGATGTCCGTCAGCTCCCTGGTGTGGGAGATCATCGGCGAGTGGTCTGATTCCAGCGTGAAGACGGCCTGAAACGAGAAGGGTTTCCGCATCTGCCGCTGGCTGGCCAGGGAGATGCTCCGGTCGCGCGTACATTCGATGAAAAATTTGGTGAGCCCTCCGAAAGCGCCTTCGTCATAGGTCACGGGCTCCGCAACGGGACGGAGCGGATCGGGACGGAGCTTGGCCTGCACCCATTTTACCGTCCCGGAATCACAGTCGCCATACAGCACCTCCGCCACCCCCTGCGACGAGATCTTCCGACTCAGGCCGTCCTTGGATGAGGTCACGAAGAGATCGGCCCGCGCATCGGCATCGCCGCGCGACAGATCCTTCGACGACTGCCCGCTCTTGGGCACATAGGCGGTGAGGTACACCAGACATTGAATGCGCGCGGGCAAGGCCGCCGCGACCGGCGTGATGACCATCCCCGCAAGACTGTGCCCCACCAGAATCACCGGGTCCTGGCGGGAGATGATGATCTGCTCGATGGCGTCGATGTAGGTCCTGAGGGTGATCTCGCCGAACGGCCGCTGATCCGTCCCATGACCCGGCAAGTCCGGGGCGATCACGGTATGGCCATGGGCCTTGAGCAGCGGGGCCACTCGATCCCAGGCCCACCCACCGTGCCAAGCGCTGTGCAACAGAACAAATGTGCTCACCGATGTCACCTGCCGATCTTCATGCGATTGCGACGGTTACAACCGATCGATACGAGCCAGCAATGCCGGCATCGCATCCCAAATATAATCGATGACCCACAGGGTATAGGCCCTTGCTGCCTCCTGGTTATGCTCCCAATCCGGGACCGCCTCCCCCACATCGAGCACCGGCTCATCCTTTTCATAGCACACCTGGTTGAACAGCGGCGCCTCCCGGCCAAAGCTCCGACGGATGAAGTCCCGATGATCGCATCCCATGGCCACGACCAGGCCGACGCCGGCGAGCAACTCGCCCGTCAGCTTCCGTTGCACGTGGCCGGAAGAATCGGCCCCCTTCTCCCGCAAACGGGCAGAGACCAACGGATGCACCGGCTGTGGCCTGGCTTCGATGCCGGCCGAGCCGACCAGGCAACCGGCCCCCGATTCCAGCCTGGCTCGCAAGGCTTGCTCGGCAACCAGGCTCCGAAACACATTCCCCGTGCAGACAAAGAGAATGGACGACACGTGGTTCCGCATGCGCCACCGATGGTATCACAGCTGCGCGCTTTGCCAAATCCCCCCGGCCGTTTCTTTGCGTTGTCTTTTCTTTGATTGTCCGCTTGCCGGAGGGTACAATGACGCCGCCCGATGAATACCGCCGAAGAACAGACGCCACGCCTCGCGAAACAGCCGCGCAAGCTTTCTCCCGAAGCGGACAAGCTGCAGACCCGCCTCTGCCGCCTGGTCGGCGAAGCCATTGCCGACTATCGGATGATCGCAGCAGGCGACAAGATCATGGTCTGCCTGTCCGGCGGGAAGGACAGTTACGGCCTGCTGGACATTCTGCGCGTCCTGCAACGCCGCGCCCCGATCCGGTTCGACCTCATCGCCGTCAACCTGGACCAGATGCAACCGGGCTTTCCCGTCCACACGCTGCCGGACTACCTGACCGGCCTCGGTGTGCCGTTTCACATCGAAGAACGGGACACTTATTCCATCGTCAAACGAATGATTCCCGAAGGGCAGACGACCTGCTCCCTCTGTTCGCGGCTGCGGCGAGGCATTCTCTATCGCGTCGCCTCAGAACTGGGCGCGACCAAGATCGCGCTGGGACACCACCGGGACGATATTATCGAGACCCTCTTCCTGAACATGGTCTACGGCGGCAAGTTGAAAGGCATGGCCCCCATCTTCCGGGCCAAGGAACGGGGACATGTCGTTATCCGGCCGCTGGCGTATGTCCCGGAAACGGATCTGGCCCGCTACGCCGAGCTGATGGCCTTTCCGATCATCCCCTGCGACCTTTGCGGCTCACAGGACACCTTGAAACGCAAAGAAATGAAGGAGTTGCTGCGGGACTGGGAGCGGCGGTTTCCGGGAAGCATCGAGAACATCTTTACCGCCATGGCCAACGTCGTACCCTCACGTCTCATGGATCGCCGGCTCCACGATTTCACCATCCAGCCGGCCGCCGGCCCGGAAACGCCGGACGGAAACGAGCTGGACGAGGACGACGTGCCGGCGTAGCGGATCGGCAACGCCACCGCCCCCTATCGCATCAGCGCCGCCTTGAGGATCAAGACCGTCCCCGAGACGAAGAGGAGGGCGGCGAAGACCGTCCGGTATTGGGCAGCGCCGATCTTGGCGTAGACAAGCTGGTCCGTCAACAGGTACGTGCCCACCCCGGCGAGCACGGCGAGCGCGCTCTCCGTGAACGGGATCGGAAACCGATCCAGCGCGACCAGCAGGGTCAGGAGCTGAAAGAAGGCGAAGTTCCCGTAGGCCACGGCCGTCGTCACCCGCTGCACATCCTTCTCATAGTGCTTACTGTGGACGATCGCCGTAAGAAGGGAGCCGCCCAGGTTGGTCAAGCCGTGGATGATCCCCATGGCGACAAAATAGGTGCGCTCATACCGGACCAGGGATTCGATCCACCGCTTCACCGGCTCGCACACGTCTTTCAAGGCCACCAGGATCAGGAAGAGCCCGACGAGGAACCCGATGTTGATCGCCGCACGGGTGACGAGCAGCAAACAGACAACGATGCCCGGCGCCGATAGGCTTAGAATCTTGCCGTAAAAGGAGCGGTCGATGTGGGCATGGTACCGGCTCACCTGCAAGAGGTTGATGGAGCAGGAGATGGGCAACAGAACGGCCAGCGCCGTGACGAAGGGATAGCCCAAGACCAGCAGGATCGGCGTGCCGAACAGCAGCACGCCGACTCCGAACAGCGATTGAATCGTGGCCGTGACGAGGATCGCGGCAAGGATGTCCAGACTGATGGGCATGGCCTCCGAATCACCGGTCCCGAGCTCTGGCGATTCGGCATAGACCCGCCAGGTCCATAGGGCAGGCGCAGTCTAGCATGGGCCGCCCTCGGAAAAGCAACCTCCGCGATCAATCCATTTAGTGGGTTCAAACTTAGCTCGATTCGTGTTATCTTCACCCTCGTTTCGACCGGCCAGCCAACCGAGGAGATGACGGGGCTATGTTGCTACAAGGGAAAACTGGCCTGATCGTCGGGGTCGCCAACAAACACAGCATTGCCTGGGCCATTGCCGAGGCGGCGGCGCGGGAAGGAGCACGGCTCGCGTTCAACTACCAAGGGGAGCGGCTGAAGGAGAACGTCGAAGAACTCGCCAAGACGCTGCCCGGCGCCAGCGCCTTCGCCTGCGACGCCAGCCAGGACGACCAGATTGCCGCTTTAATGAAGCACGTGGAGGGGACGCTCGGGCGTCTCGACTTTCTCGTCCATTCCATCGCCTTCGCCCCGCGCGAGGAATTGACCGGCGAATTCATCAACACCTCGCGCCAGGGGTTCGCCACCGCGCTGGACGTCAGCGCCTATTCCCTGGTCGCCTTGAGCCGGGCGGCCCTGCCGCTGATGCGGGAGGGCGGCTCCATCGTGACCCTCACCTACCTCGGCAGCGAACGGGTGGTGCCGCACTACAACGTCATGGGCGTGGCCAAGGCGGCGCTGGAAGCCACCGTGCGCTACCTGGCTCACGATCTCGGCCCGCGCGACATCCGCGTCAACGCGATCTCCGCCGGCCCCATTAAGACCCTGGCGGCGCGCGGGGTCTCCGGCATCAGCAAGATGGTGGATCATCACCGCGAGGTGGCCCCGTTGCGCCATGCCACGGAGCAGGGCGAAGTCGGCGACACGGCGCTCTTCCTGATCAGCTCGCTGGGACGGGGAATTACGGGAGAAGTGATCTACGTGGACGGCGGCTACCACATCCTCGGCTCGCTCGCCCCGCTGGGCTAGAGCGGCTCAATCCTCTGTGCGACCGCGGCAGCCTCAACGGCCGTCCGTCGTCATTCCAATAAATCCAGCTTGATCGACAACTCGCGGAGTTGTTCCGGAGAGACCGGGGACGGGGCCTCGGTCATGGGGCACTGGGCCTTCTGGGTCTTTGGGAAGGCGATTACGTCGCGGATCGAGTCGGCCCCGCCCAGGAGCATGATCAGACGGTCGAGGCCGAAGGCGATGCCCCCATGCGGCGGGGCTCCGTATTCGAGGGCGTCCAGGAGAAAGCCGAACTTGCCCGCCGCTTCTTCCTTATTGATGCCGAGCATGCCGAAGACGGTGCTCTGCACGTCCCGGCGATGAATCCTGATGCTGCCCCCGCCGATTTCGTTGCCGTTCAGGACCAGATCGTAGGCCTTGGCCCGGACCTGCAAGGGATCGGACGCGAACAAGGGGACATCCTCATCCAGCGGCGCCGTGAAGGGATGGTGAATAGCCACGTGCCGCTTCGCCTCCTGATCGAATTCCAACAACGGAAAATCGATCACCCACAGGGGTTTCCAGGCGGCCTTGTCGATGAGATTCAACTCCTCGCCCAGCAAAAGGCGCAACCGCCCCAGCACATCGTGCACCACGTTCGGCTTGTCGGCTCCGAAGAGGAGCAGGTCCCCCGTCGCCGCATCCGGCAGAGCCGCCAGCAGTGCCTTGGCATCCAGAAACTTGGCGATCACGGATTCCAACTGACCTTCGCCGGTAATCTTGACCCAGGCCAGGCCCTTGGCGCCAAAGCCCTTGGCCGTTTCCCCCAAGGCGTCGATCCTACTCCTGGGAATCGAGGCCCCGCCCTTGACGATGAGGGCCTTGACCAGGCCTCCCTTGGTCGCCGTCTCCTTGAACACCTTGAACTCGCTCGTGGCCGCAAACGCGCTGACGTCATAGATGGGCAGGCCGAAGCGCAGATCCGGCTTGTCCGACCCGTACCGTCCGATCGCCTCCGCATAGCTCATCCGGGGAAAGGACGCAGGCAACGCCACCCCCGCCGTCCGTTTGAACAAAACCCGGATCATCTCCTCCATCAGGCCCATGATCTGTTCCCGGTCCACAAACGACATCTCGATGTCGATCTGGGTGAACTCCGGCTGCCGGTCGTTGCGCAGGTCTTCGTCCCGGAAGCACCGGGCCACTTGGTAATAGCGATCGACGCCGCTGACCATGAGAATCTGTTTGAACAGCTGCGGCGACTGGGGCAGCGCGAAAAAGTTTCCCGGGTTCACGCGACTGGGCACGAGATAGTCCCGCGCCCCTTCCGGCGTGCTTTTGGTCAGCATGGGAGTCTCGACGTCGAGGAATCCCTGTTCGTTCAGGAACGACCGGGCCTCCTGCACGACCTCGTGCCGCAGCTTAAGCAGCTTCTGCATCCTGGGGCGGCGCAAATCCAGATACCGGTACTTCAGGCGCAGGGCCTCCGTGACCTCCCCCTCGTCCTCGATCAGAAACGGCGGAGTCTTGGCCTCGTTCAAGATTTCGACAGCCGTGACCAGCACCTCGATGTCGCCGGTCGCCAGGTTGGGATTGGCCGAGCCGTCCGGCCTGAGGGCGACGGTCCCAGACAGGGCCACGACGAATTCGTTGCGGAGCACGTGCGCGCCTTGATGGGCCGCGGCGCTGATCTCGGGATTGAAGACCACCTGCGTCAGCCCTTGCCGGTCCCGCAAGTCGATGAAAATGACGTTGCCGTGGTCCCGCCGGCGCTGGACCCAGCCGTTGAGGGTCACGGTTTGGCCCACGTGAGCCTTGGTCAGCTCCCCGCAACGATGCGTGCGCAGCATCATGCCTTGCGCCCCTTCTTGGCCCTGGCCCACCCCTGCGCCCCGGCCCGTCGCCTGCGGGTCTTGGCCGCCGTCGAACCGGGCTCCGCGCCCGTCGCGACGTCCTTGATGCGGTCGGTGACCACCGATCGCAAGGCGTTGGCTTCCCGGTCCGTCAAGTGCCGGAACTGGCCTGGCGACAGGCTTCCGAGCGACAGGGGCCCGAAGCGCACACGGGTCAACTTGATCACCGGGTGCCTGACATAGTCCAGCATGCGCTTGACCTGATGGTTCCGTCCTTCATGAATCGTAACTTCCAGCCAGGAGTTCTCTTCCGCCTTCCGGATCTTTTTCACGACGGCCGGCTTGGTGAGCCCGTCCTCCAGCTCCACGCCCCGCTCCAGCTCCGCGATCTGCTTATCGTCCAGCATGCCCTTGACCTTAATGAGATAGGTTTTGGGCACATGGTAGCGTGGATGGAGCAGGGTCTGGGCCAGGGCGCCCTGATTGGTCAGCAGCATCAAGCCCTCGCTGTCATAGTCCAGACGGCCCACGGGAAACACCCGGACGCTCACCCCGCCGAGCAAGTCCGTGATCGTGGGCCGTCCCTCCGGATCGCTCAAGGACGAGACATAGCCCTTGGGTTTGTTGAGCATGATAAAGACCTGCGGCGGAGCCGGCTTGAGATGCCGCCCGTCCACTTTCACGTGGTCCTTTTCAACGTCGATCTTCGTGCCCTGTTCCCGCACGACCTGGCCGTTCACCGTCACCCGCCCCTCGGCGATGAGCATTTCCGCCCTGCGGCGCGAAGCGAGCCCCGAATCGGCAATGGCCTTTTGCAGTCTGACTTCCATGGTCGTTAAGCGTTCAGCGTCCTTCCGCTATTCCCATTCTATGGTGGACGGCGGCTTCGAGCTGATGTCGTACACCACTCGATTCACGCCTTTCACTTCGTTGATGATCCGGTTCGATATCCGGCCCAACAACTCCGGCGGAATCCTGGCCCAATCGGCGGTCATGCCGTCCAGACTCGTCACGGCGCGAATGGCGATGACGTGTTCGTACGTTCGCTGATCCCCCATGACGCCGACCGTGCGGATCGGCAGAAGCACGGCGAAGGCCTGCCAGATGTCCTTGTAGAGTCCCGCCGCCCGAATCTCCCGATCGACGATCGCTTCCGCGGCCCGCAAGATCGTCAGGCGCTCTGGCGTCACCGACCCGAGCACGCGAATGGCCAGTCCCGGACCGGGAAACGGCTGGCGCCAGACAATGTCGTCCGGCAACCCCAACTCCTTCCCCAGCACCCGCACCTCGTCCTTGAACAGCTCCCGCAAGGGTTCGATCAGGCGCAGTTTCATCTTAGTCGGCAACCCGCCGACGTTATGATGGGTCTTGATCGTCGCCGACGGCCCCTTGAAGCTCACGCTTTCGATCACGTCCGGGTAGAGCGTGCCTTGCACCAGGAACTTGGCGTCCCCCGACTTCATCTTCGCTTCGGCCTCGAATTGCTTGATGAACAGCTTCCCGATGATCTTCCGCTTTCGCTCAGGATCGGTCACGCCCTTGAGCGCAGCGAGAAACGCCTGCGACGCGTCAAGCAGGCGCAAGTTCAAATGGAGCTGTCGGCCGAACGTCTGCTTGACTTGTTCTTGCTCTCCATTCCGAAGCAGCCCATTGTCGACAAAGATGCACGTGAGTTGATCGCCGATCGCCCGATGCGTCAAGGCGGCCGCCACCGACGAGTCCACGCCGCCGCTCAAGGCGCAGATCACATGGTTCCTGCCGACCTGCTCGCGGATCTGTCCGACCGCGGTCTCTACGTAGGAACTCATGGTCCAGGTGGGCCGGCAGCCGCAGATGTCGTAGACGAAATTCCGCAGGATTTTGGTGCCATTCGGCGTATGCGCGACTTCTGGATGGAATTGGAGACAGTAGATGCGCCGGGACCCGCCCACGGATTTCATGGCGGCCACCGGGGAATTGCCCGTGTGGGCGATGGCCCGGAACCCTTTCGGCATCCGCTCGATCCGGTCGCCGTGGGACATCCAGACCGGACAGGAGGACCCCTTCGTTACCCCCTTAAAGAGGTCCGAGGCATCGTCCAAGACCAAATCGGCCCGGCCATACTCCCGCTGGGACGCCTTGGCGACCTCGCCACCAAGCAGGTCCGTCACCAACTGCATCCCATAACAAATGCCCAGGACCGGAATGCCCTCGTCCAACAATTGCGCCTGGATTTTCGGCGCCTTCTTGTCATAGACGCTGGCAGGCCCTCCGGACAGCACGAGACCTTTAGGCCGATGGGCCAGGATCGTAGTCAACGAAGTCGTACAGGGAAGGATCTGGGAATAGACCTGGGCTTCGCGGATACGGCGGGCGATCAGCTGAGTGTACTGCGAGCCGAAATCAAGGATAAGGATTCTGTCGTGCCACAGTTCCATCTTCAACGTCCGAAAGTCTGAAAGTCGTCAAGTCTGAAGGTCGGTGGCGGTCCCGACTGGGGGACTTTCGGACTCTCGACGTTTAAGACTCACTCCATTCGGTCCGGTAATTGGGCGCCTCTTTGGTGATGATTACGTCGTGGACGTGACCTTCCCGGAGGCCGGCCAGGGTTTGCCGGATAAAGGTGGCTTTTTGTTGCAGGTCCGGGATCGTCCGGCAACCGCAATAGCCCATGCCGGACTTGACTCCGCCGACCAGCTGATAGACGACGCCCGACAAAGTACCTTTGTACGGGACCCGGCCTTCGATCCCCTCCGGCACCAGCTTGGAAGCCGGACGATCGCCTTGGAAATAGCGGTCTCGTCCGCCCTTCTCCATCGCGCCAAGCGACCCCATGCCGCGATAGACCTTGTACGTTCGCCCCTGGAACAGGACGGTTTCGCCCGGGGACTCCTCGGTGCCGGCCAGAATGCCGCCGATCATGACTGCAGATGCCCCGGCGGCCAACGCTTTGGTGATATCGCCCGAATACTTGATGCCGCCGTCGGCGATCACCGGCACGCCCGTCCCGGCCAGCGCGGCCACGCAATCCGCCACCGCCGTGAGTTGGGGCATTCCGGCGCCGGACACCATCCGGGTCGTGCAGATGGACCCGGGCCCGACGCCGACCTTGACCGCATCGGCCCCGGCTTTCACCAGGTCCTTGGCCGCCGCCGCCGTCGCAATATTGCCCGCCGCCACCTCCAACGAGGGGTATTTGCGCTTCACGGCTTTGACCGTGTCCAACACGCTCTGCGCATGGCCATGGGCCGTGTCCACGACCACCAGGTCGACCCCGGCCTTGATCAGAAGCGGCACGCGCTGCTCGGCATCAACCCCGACGCCGACGGCCGCCGCCACCCGCAGCCTTCCGTGCTCGTCCTTGCAGGCATGGGGATACTTGATTCGCTTTTCGATGTCCTTGATCGTGATCAGGCCCTTGAGCTCGCCGCGCTTGTTGACGACGGGGAGCTTCTCGATCCGGTATTCATGAAGAATTTCCCGCGCCTTCTCCAAGCTGGTCCCCTCCGGAGCCGTAACCAGCTTGTCCTTCGTCATCACCTGCGATACCTTCAGATCTATTCGGTTCTCGAACCGCAGGTCCCGGTTCGTCAGGATGCCGACCAGCTTGCCCTGCTTGGTCACCGGAATGCCGGAGATGCGGTACTTCGCCATGATCTGATGCGCGTCGCGGATGGTCTGATCCGGCGCGATCGTGATCGGGTCGATGATCATCCCGCTTTCGGACTTCTTAACCTTATCCACTTCGGCCGCCTGATCGGCCGGCGAAAGGACGCGGTGGAGGACGCCGATGCCGCCTTCCTGGGCCAGTGCAATGGCCAGGCGCGCTTCGGTCACCGTGTCCATGGCCGCGCTGACGATGGGAATGTTGATCGCGATGCGGCGGGAGATGCGCGTCTGGGTGTTCACCTCGGTGGGCAGTACTTCCGACTTGCCTGGGACCAGCACGACATCGTCGTAGGTCAAGCCGATGCGAACGTCTTTATCCAGCATAGATTACTCGTGTGGACGCGAGGCTAGCCTGCGGCATGGGTCCCGACTCGAAGTTGGCGGAATCTATCACAGCCTCTCCTTGAGATTCAAGAAGCGCCCCGACGATCTCCGCCCTTGGCATGCCGCCGGTCGCCGCGTCAGCCGCAGGGTTACCGATTCTGCGTCGGAGCGGCATTATCGGTGATTTCCGCAGCCGCCTCCGCTTCTTCCTGCAAGCGTTCACCGCCCTCGTCGGCCGGCATGAACTGCTGCACGCGGGTATTCCCGCTGTCCACCACGAACACGCTGCCCTTGGCATCCACCGCGATCCCGTAGGGGAAGTTAAATTGCCCGTTGGCGGTCCCGAAGCCGCCCCACTGGGTGATAAAATTCCCTTCGCGGTCGAACTTCTGCACGCGCTGGTTTCCGGTGTCGGAGATGTACACGTCTCCGTTGCCGTCCACCGCAATGCCCCAGGGCGACCGGAGTTGCCCGGCTTCCTGTGCCTGCGGACTGCTGGCATGGCCAGGGCCCAGCCCGCCGCCCCACTTGGCGATCAACTGCGGCAACACGTTGGTGCTCGTGTCGAACTTTTGGATCCGATGGTTGCCCATGTCCACCACGTAGACGGACCCGTCGGACTGGTCCACGGCAATGCCACGGGCGAAATAAAACTGCCCGTCGTTGGTGCCGAAACTGCCCCAGGACATGATGAACTCGCCGCTCATGTCGAATTTCTGCACCCGGAAGTTGGCGCTGTCCACGACGTAGATGTACCCGCGGACGCGATCCACGGCGATCCCCCAGGGCGAACTGAACTGCCCTTCTCCGTTCCCGCGCGCCCCGAACTTCATCAGATAGCCGCCCAACTTTCCGTCGAACTTCTGCACGCGGTGGTTGTTCGTATCCACCACCCACACATCCCCTTTGGCATCGGTGGCAATGCCGGTCGGGTTGTGAAAGGCGCCGCTGGAAGAACCGAAATTGCCCCAGAGGATGATGAAGTTCCCGTTGTTGTCGAACTTCTGCACTCGGTTGTTGCCGTTATCCACGACGAACAGCGAGCCTTGCTGATCGATCGCCAGTCCGTAGATCGGCGCGCTGAATTCGCCGCCGTGCAACAAGGATGCGCCCCGTCCGGGCCTTCCCCAGGTGGACACACAAAGGTAGCCGGACGTGTTGACCAGGATGGAGGAACTCGCCGGGACCGAGACGTTGTTGCCGGCGTCCTTGAACCAGACGTAGAGCGTCTTGTTCCCATCCCCCGTCGACAGGGTGAAGGGGATCGTGGCGCCGAACTTTTGGGCCAGGGCGACATCCACCCAGCCGGGCATGGAAGCGGTCGGCGCCATAGGACTCTCGGAAACGTAGTAAGCGGCCACACCGGTGTCGACGTCGACGGCCGATACGGTCAGCACCACGTCCGGAGAACTGGTCATGAACGCCCCATGGTTGATCACGACGTTGGGGTTCTGCGGCGCGGTCATGTCGATGAGAACTGGAATGGTCGTGATCTCTTCCGAGAGGGCGCTTTCCAGCCCATCCCCGTATACCGCCGCCAGCGCAAAGTAATAGGACATGTCGTTGGTCAGGCCGCTGTGGGTATAGGGGCTCGTCACCCCCTCCACCCGCGTCCCGGTTTGCTTCGTCACGCCCGGCGAGGTGTGGAAGTAGAGGTTGTAGGACTGGGCGCCGGGCATCTCGAGCCAGCTCACCACTACTTCCGTATCGCCCGGCTTGACGACCACGCTCCGCGGCGCAGGCTGCTCGGTGGACTCCTTCGGTTGGGTGGCCTGGTGGGTTCGGGCGATCTCCTCTTCGGTCGGGACATACTTCAGGACCCGGTTGTTGCCGCTGTCGACAACGTAGACGTTCCCCTCTTTGTCCACCGCGATGCCGGACGGGAAGTTCAATTGGCCCTCGGTGATGCCCCGATTTCCCCAGGCGCAAATGAACGTGCCGTTGCCGTCAAACTTCTGGATGCGGTGATTGCCCTGGTCCGCGACATACACGTTGCCCAGCGCATCACAGGCCACACCCCAGGGCGCCTTGAACTGGCCGGGGCCCGCGCCGTCCTTTCCCCACTTGGCCAGGAAGCTACCCCGGGCGTCGAACTTCTGAATGCGGTTGTTACCCTCGTCGGCGATATAGATGTTGCCGACGAAATCCACCGCCATGCCGCGCGGGAAAAAGAAGGCTCCGTCGAAGCTCCCGTCACGCCCCCATTTCAGGAGCGGAGTGCCGTCCGGCTGGAATTTTTGAATGCGGGCGTTGCTCGTATCGGAGACATAGAGATTGCCCTCCTTGTCCGTCGCTACCCCCCATGGTACGTCGAACTTGCCCATCCCCGCGCCGCGCCAAGCAAAGCCGAACTTGCCCCAGGCCTGCATGACATTGCCCTCGGAGTCGAACTTCTGGACCCGATTGTTCCCGCTATCGGCAATATATATGTCGCCGTCCAGACCCGCGGCCAACCCGCGCGGGTAATAGAACAACCCTTCTTCACTGCCGGCTTCCCCGCCCCACCGGGCCAGGAATTTTCCGTCCTTGTCGAATTTCTGGATCGAATGGTTATCCGTATCGGCCACGTAGATGTTTCCGTCCTTGTCCAACGCGAGGCCGGTCGGGGAACTGAACTCCCCGTCATCCATCCCCTCCTGCCCGATCTTCATCGCCAGCAAATAGGGGGCCGGAATCGCCATCGCCTCGGCGGATTCCGGGCTTTCGCCCTTTGGCGTCACGACCGTCACGACGTAGTGGTAGCACGTGCCGTTGGCCAGGTCGTCGTGGACATAGGGAGAGGAGGGGCCTTCGATGAGGTTGCCCTTCTCCTTGGTCACACCGATTACCGGATTGAAGTCGGCCGCACTGGCAATCGGCCTGGTCAATTCCGAGAACTTGATCTGAACGCCTTTGGAGGTGAGGAAGTACACGTTGTAATACATGGCTTCGGGGACCGGATCCCATGTGAGCGTGACCCGTCCGTTACCGGGCTTGGCCGTGAGGCCGGTGGGCGCGGGAGGCAGGTCTTCTTGTTCGGTGGCTTCGCCGGCACCCCATTCACCGGCGCTGCCATCAACCCTGAGTGTGTGCCGAAGAGAGGAGCTCCTATCCCATCGAAATTCCTGTAAAAACCACTCTTTCATTATGTCCCTCGTGGTGACCGAACCATGGAAAGAAGTCCGCGTGCTTTCAACGACTTAGAAGCGGTAACCTTAACAGAGCGAATAGAATCAAGTCAAGGCATCCGATTCCCCTATTCAGATCAGCGGAGCTCGACACGAGGCGGTCTAGCGATAGCCCCGGGCACGGCCCCACAACCCGATTGTCCCGCCTCCTTCGATCCGTTAAGATTCGCTCCATGGCCAAGCCATCCGTGTACGTTTCCAGACTCCTCGTCGCGCCGGTCATGGCTGCGATTCGAGAACGCTTTCACCTCACTCTCGAACCGGATATTGCTCCGCCTTCTCGGGAAACTCTGGCCCAAGGCCTCCGGAACGCGCAGGCCATCATCACCACGCTGACCGAGCAAATTGACGAGACTCTTTTGCGCGGGGCCCCGCGCTTGCAGGTGATCGCCAACCATGCGGTCGGGCACAACAACATCGATCTCCAGGCGGCCAAGGCGCGCGGCGTGATCGTGACCAACACGCCGGATGTCCTGACCGACGCGACGGCTGACCTGACCTGGGCGCTCCTGTTGGCCGCCGCCCGCCGCGTGACGGAGGGACACCGGCTCGTCCAGACCGGAGCCTGGACCGGCTGGGAACCGACCCAGTTGCTGGGCGCGGAGGTCTCAGGGCAGACATTGGGGGTCATCGGGATGGGCCGGATCGGACAAGCCGTGGCGCGCCGTGCGGTGGGATTCGGAATGACGGTCCTTTATGCAAGCCACAAGTCCGTGCCGTCGCCCGACCCCACGAAACCTTGGCAGCAGGTCACGCTTGAGACGCTCTTACGGCAAGCCGATTTCATCAGCCTCCATGTCCCACTGACCGCCGACACCCGTCATCTGATCGGAGAGCAGGCCTTTTCATTGATGCGTCCCACCGCCATCCTGCTCAATACGTCGCGCGGCCCGGTGGTCGACGAGGCGGCGCTCGTGGCGGCGCTCAATGCAGCCCGTCTGGCGGGCGCCGGGCTGGACGTCTATGAGGACGAACCGCTGCTCCACCAGGGCCTCCTGGCTCTCCCGCAAGTGGTCACCCTGCCCCACCTGGGATCGGCGACCCTGGGCACGAGAGTTCGTATGGGCCAGTTGTGCGTGGAGAATGTCCAGGCGGTCCTGGATGGACGGCCGGTGCTCAACCGGGTCATATGAAGAATTGCGCCCCTTGAGGCGCACAAACAAAAGGGCCCGCGGCTCGTAGCCGCGGGCCCTTTTTGTTGACCCGCCTGACTTGACCGATCGGACCCGCTCCCTGACGGGCCCTCGATCCGCTTACACCATCTTCAACACATTGGCTGCTTGCGGTCCCTTGGCTCCCTGGACGATATCGAATTCCACGTTCTCGCCTTCTTTTAATGTCTTGAAACCTTCACCTTGCAGCGCCGAGTAATGCACAAAAACGTCCTCACCGCTCTCAAGTCGGATGAATCCGAACCCCTTGCGATCGTTGAACCATTTCACTGTCCCCTTACTTCTCACACGCTCCTCCTTTCCTATACCGCCCCTTGGGCCTGATGACACCCAAGAGGCTGAACGAACCGGCCCGTGAATCCCTGCACCAATCAATGCATAAAAAAAGACCGCAGAAGGCGCACACCTCCTGCGGTACTTACAAGCCAAGCATAGAGTTCATCATCAATCCCGCAAACGGCGCAGCATTTAACATAGGCCCCCCGGCTTGTCAAGCGATTCTTTCTCGCGCAGACTGGCGGCGGCCCCTCGCCGACACCCGCATCCACTGCCTACGGCTCGTCCTTGAAATGTTTACAAGTCCTCGAAAATCCGTTATATTGTGGCCTCCGACGGGCTACCCCACAGAGGTTGGCTTGCCTAAGCTCCTAGATCGGTACATCTTCGCAGAACTGCTCCCCCCCTTCTGGATCAGCCTCCTAGCCCTCTGCTTTGTGATGCTGACAAAGGAATTGCTTCGCCTCGTCGAACTCCTGGTCTCGAAAGGCGTCGGGTTTTCGGCCGTCTTCAAGGTCTTTCTCCATCTCCTGCCCTCGTTCCTGGTTCTGACTCTCCCCATCGCGGGCATCATCGCCTCGATCACCGCCTTCAGCCGGTTGTCCTATGACAAGGAGCTGGTCGCGATGCGCGCGGCGGGCCTGAGTCTGGTTCGCCTCTCCGTGCCGGTCTTGTTTTTTTCCTGCCTCGTGTTCGTCTTGACGCTCGTGCTGTCGCAATGGGGACAGCCCTGGACCAGCGTATCGCTCAAAAAGCTGGCCTTGAACCTGCTGCGCGATCAACTCACGCTGGCCCTGGACAAGGGCGTGTTCAATGAACCGGTGCCCAACATGGTGATGTACGTGTCCGACAGCCAGGGCGGCGCACACGATCGGAGCATTTTCATCTCCGACGAACGCACCCCAGCCGAAGCCAAGATCATCGTCGCGAGCGACTATGCCCTCCTGAACGAGACCGGCGCCAATCAAGTGGGCATCCGGCTGCTCAACGGAACCATTCACAGCCGTCCCCACGATTTGGAGCAATACCACCAAGTGTCGTTTTCCTCCTACGACTTGCGGGTCAGCCTAGACCAGAGTCTCTACGCCTCGTCGGAGGAACGGCCCTCCCGCGAGGCGGTGCTGCAAAAACTCAACGACACCAAATGGACCGACACCGGCGCCTTGCGCCGCCTGATGGAATACTACAAGGACCTGGCCTTTCCCGCCGCCTCCCTCATCTTCGGGATGTTGGGCGTGCCCGTGGGCATCGTGTCCAAACGGTCCGGACGCGTGGGTGGATTTGCGGTCGGCGTCATGATCGTCATCGTCTACTATGTCCTGAACGTGCTCTGCGAATTCTTCGTGACGACCCTGATTCTGCCCCCCTTTGCGGGGGCCTGGGTGCCCAACGGGGTGTTCCTGGCCCTCGGGCTTATGCTCTTCCATCGCGTCAATCAACGATAACCGGCGCCGGCACGGCAATGACGATTCTCTTTCGCTACATGGTCTCCGAGTACAGCAAAGTCTTCGTCATGTGTTTCGCCGGCCTGATGACCGTCTACCTCGTGGTGGACTTTTTCGAGAAGGTCCGCAAGTTCATCCGGTATGACGCGGAACTGTTGGCCATCCTCTGGTATTTTCTTTGCCGCACCCCGGGGATTGCTTTTCAAATCGCGCCGCTCGGCGTCCTTATGGCCACCCTCTTGACGCTGGGCGTGCTGTCGCGCAGCCACGAAATCACCGCGATGCGCAGTTGCGGCATCAGCCTGTACCGCATCGCCGCCCCCTTCATCGCCGTCGCCTTCCTCCTCTCGCTGACGCTGCTCAGCCTCAGCGCCCTGATCATGCCGTTCGCGACCTCCAAGGCCGAGTACATCAAGACGGCCTTGATCGAGAAACGCAGCGGCCTCGCCACCTTCAAGGCCGACCGGCCCTGGATCCAGGCGGGCAATCGGACGCTCCTCAACATCGAGATGGTGGAACCGGACGGCAACATGCTGCGGGGCGTCCACCTCTACCTCCTGGCGCCGGACTTTCGACTGACCGACATGATCGAAGCGAAAACCATCCGCTACGGAGAGCAAGGCTGGGTCCTGACCGACGGCGTGCACCGGGCCCTCTCACCGGACGGACGGTTCACCGTCGAGCGGTTTCGCACCAGACCGATCGAGATGTCCCAGACTCCGGAGGATTTCAGCACCTGGGCGAAAGTGGAATCGGACGAAATGACCCTGACGGCGCTCAGCGCCTATGTCGAACGGCTGCGCCGGGACGGGTACAGCTTCTCGCGGATGCTGACCGATTACCATGGACGCGTGGCTTTTCCTTTCGTTTGCCTGATCATGGCCATCGTGGGAATCGCCTTGAGCCTCAGGCGGAGCGGCGTGCGCGGCAGCGGGATGGCCGTGGGGATCGGCCAGGCACTCGCCATCGGGTTTCTGTATTGGACCACGCACTCGGTCTCGATCGCCTTGGGGCGCAGCGGGGCCATGGCCCCGCTGTTGGCCGGGTGGATGGCCAACTTGTTGTTTCTTTCCTTCGGCGGGTATCTGCTGCTGAAAGTCCGGCAGTAACGGCCCGGCGGCCTGCCGGCAACCGAACGGCTGGTTGACTGTGCCTAGGCCATAGAGTAAAAGAGCCGCTGTGAGCATTTGCACGACATGCGGCGTAGGACGCCGATGAAAACCAGGGTCGTCGTGACCGGGCTGGGCGTCGTATCTCCGATCGGCATCGGGGTCCCCATCTTTTGGAAAGCGGCGTTGGAAGGGCGCTCGGGCATCACCGCGATCCCGCCGTTCGGCGACTTGCCGTTGGAAGCCTATCGCTGCCGGGTGGCCGGCCAGGTAACGGGCTTCGAGTCGGTGCGGTTTCCTGAGTCCGTCAACCCGGACCGCGTCGACCGGTACGCCCAGTTTGCGCTCGTGGCGACGCAGGAAGCCCTGGCCGACTCGGGCCTCCGCATGGACCGGGAGCCGCCGCACCGGGTGGGGGTCATCGTGGGCGCCGGCATGGGCGGCATGGTCATGGGAGAGCGCGAGATCACCCAGTTGTACCAGAGCCTGAAGCCCAACCGGGTGCACCCCAACTTCATTCCGACGATCACCTTGAACTCGGCCTCCGGCATCGTGGCCATGGCGTGCGGAGCCAAAGGCCCCAACCTGACCATCTCGACCGCCTGCTCCTCCAGCGCCCATGCGCTCGGCCAGGCCCTGACCTGCATCCGGTCAGGCCAGGCCGATGTGGTCATTACGGCCGGCGCCGACGCCAGCATCACCCCGCTGGTCTTCGCCGGATTTTGCTCGCTGCGCGTCCTCTCCACCGGCTTCAACGAGGAGCCGGAACGGGCCTCGCGGCCCTTCGACCTGGCTCGCGACGGCTTCGTCATGGGCGAAGGGGCGGGAGCCCTCATTCTGGAGAGCTTGGCCCATGCCAAGAAACGCAAGGCCAGGATCTATGCGGAAGTGGCCGGGTACGCCGCCACCAGCGAGGCCTACCACATGGTCATTCCGCGCGAGGACGGGACGGACGTCGCCGCAACCATGAAATTGGCGTTGGACGACGCCGACGTGACTCCGGCGCAGGTGGACTATATCAACGCTCATGCCACCTCGACCCCGATCGGGGACGCAGTCGAGGCCAAAGCCATTCGGCGATTGTTTAAGACGCGTGCGGATCGAATTCTAATCAACGCCTCCAAGTCCTTGATCGGGCATACCCTCGGCGCCGCCGGCGCCATGGGCGCCATTGCCTCTTCCTTGGCGTTGGAAACGGGTCAGGTGCATCCGACCGCGAATTACGAAAACTCGGACCCTGCCTGCGCCCTGGCTGGAATCTCGCGGGACACGCAAGAGCGGCCGCTCAAGGTGGCCCTGCTCAATGCATTCGGATTCGGCAGCAACAACGCTGCGCTGGTCTTGAAACGCTTCGCCTGAGCGGCACGAGCCGGACCCTCGGGCTTCACTCTTTCGCCAAAGGGTTCAGCATGGGAGCCTCTTCCGCGATTGCGCCCCGCATTCACCAGGCACTGGCCGACTATTTGAAGCGGGACGTACAGACGATCACACCCGACCAGGCCTTGCGCGAGGACCTGGGGCTGGACTCCATGGCCACCATCGAACTCCTGTTTCGGATCGAAGAAGCGTTCGACCTGCAGATTCCGGACGGAGACCTGCAGAAACTCGTGACGGTCGCCAATGTCACCGCCTATGTCGAAGGCAGACTCGCGCCTGCGTCTCCCGCCACGCCCCGCAAGCCATCCCCCAAACAAGCGGCCGCTAAGCCGGCAAAAAGGAAAAAAAACTGACCGGAAAGGATGCGTTCCATGGCGATCTCCCCCCTACAGCGGCTTCGTTTGGATGCGATCAGCGAAGCGGTCGGCGGCCGGCTGACCGGCCAGCCGGATCTGCTCATCACCGGTGCCTCCAGCTTGGAGCAAGCAGGCCCGGGCGAGCTGACCTACGTGGAGGGAGACAAGCATCTCAAGGCTGCGCTGGCCTCGCGGGCTGCTGCCTTCGTCGTGGTCCGCCATCTTCCGGAGCTGGCCCGTCCCCAGATCGTCGTCCCCAATCCGAAATACGCCTTTACCCACATCCTCCAGCGGTTTTTTGTCGCCCCCTACCACCCCCGCGGCATCGCCGAACAGGTGTGCCGAGGCCAGGACGTCCAGATCGGCTCCGACGCATCGATCTGGCCCTTTGTGACGTTGGGCCACCGAGCGAAGATTGGAGCCCGAGTCACCCTCTACCCGGGCGTGTTCGTGGGAGACGATTCGGTCGTGGGGGACGACTCAATCCTCTATCCCAACGTGACCGTGCGGGAAGGCTGCGTCATCGGAAAGCGGGTCATCGTTCACAGCGGCACGGTGATCGGTAGCGATGGGTTCGGGTACGTGCTGCACGAAGGCCGCCACTGCAAAATCCCCCAACTCGGCGGCGTCACGATCGAAGACGACGTGGAGCTGGGCGCCAACGTGACGGTGGATCGGGCCACCTTCGGCCAAACAATGGTCAAACGCGGCGCCAAAGTGGACAATCTCGTGCAAATCGCCCATAACGTCACGATCGGAGAGGACACAATCCTGGTCGCGCAGGTCGGCATCGCCGGCAGCACGACCCTGGGGCATCACGTGATCGTCGGAGGACAGGCGGGGCTGGCAGACCACATCGACATCGGAGATCAGGTGCTTATCGCCGCCCGCTCGGGGGTCAACCGCAGCCTCACCTCGAACCAGATCGTCTCCGGCGCTCCCGTCATGCCACACGAAACGGCGATCAAGGCCCAGGCGGTCATTCCACGTCTGCCGGAACTTCGTCAGCAGGTGCGAAACCTGGAGCAGCGGGTCCGGTCGCTAGAAGCGCAAGGGCCCACAAAGCCCAAGGCAAAAGGCAGCCGCGGCAAGTAACCGCTATTGCCTTCTTACTTTTTCCAATCCCTATTTACTTCTGACTTTCCCCCTGAGGGATCACTCCCTGCCAACCGTACATCTTCGCCCAAAAGAACCCGGCCCAGGGCAGCAGCAACGCCGCCATATAGTAGACATGGCCGAAGATTGAGCTGACCGCAGCGGTGCCGACCAGCACTCCCACCCCGCCCAAGTACAGCCAGGGAACATAGCGCTGCCCAGGGTGTTCCGGAGGCTGTACGGCTGACTCTTTCTTGGGTCGCTTGGGGCCGGTCTTCGAAAATGTCTTCAGTCGGCCGGCAAAATACCCAGGATGTTCCCGGAGCAGGTAGCGGTGATATCTCGTCTGCCCCCATCCGACCAATCCGCCCAGCAGCAGCAAACCGGTGCTCTCAAGAAAAGTCTGCCAGCCGTAGGTCTCCACCATGAACTGATAGATGAGCGAGGCACTCCCGGCCAGCAGCATGATGAAGCCGAGAAGCACCGACGGAAAAAGAATATGCGTCTTGACGTACTGCTTCGCCAGCTCAGTTTCGTTCCCTACACGTCTGGATGAAATAAGTTTTGGCATGATCCTGGCTTGAGCGCGCCCGTTCAGATCATTGTGATATATACCGAAGGGTGATTGTAGGATGTCTTTGCCTTCGGCCCTTCACCGATGCCGTGCCGTGAGAGCCGACTCGTTTCGGCAAGCTGGCCGCGGGCATGACAGGGTCTTGCTTAGTAGTTCCGCGTCAGACCGGTCGTTCCAATCTTACCCTTTGCAAGATCTCCTGCCCATAGGGCCTCGCACTGTCGGCGACGTAAAAGACTGCACTCCATCCGCCCTTCGGAGACCTCAGAGAAAAATTTTCGCGCCACGATTGAGGGCCGGGCACCTGCGGCCATGCCAATCTTGTTTTCCTGTCCACAAAAATTGTGGACGACATGGGGATAATCTTGTGAATTAAGTGACCGCCTCTCAGGTACTATGCTGGGTCAGCGTTCTGCACAATTTTTAGGCTGTCATTATTTTATTAAATCATATGGTTATGACACTTGATGGCCGCTCTATTGGACCCCCAAGATACAGGGGTCTAGCCTAGGATTTTGGTGATACCTGAAGAGGGTCTGACAGCCTGTGGGTGAATCGCCCGGCACGACGATTGATGAATCCTAACAAATGACGCCAAATCGGGACACATGAGACGGCTCAGCCATTTGACGTGGCACCGCCTGGGCTGCGTCCGGAGACATCCGAGCCGACTATTCCGGCCAGACGCTTCTCGATCTCCTCCAACCGTAATTGCATGGCTGCGACGGCTTCTCCGGTTTCCACCACTCGTTTCAGTAAGCCGGCCGCCTGTTCCTGCTCTTGCGCCAACAACGCGCGAAACTCGGCCACTTTCTGCTCGGCCTCCACCCCGCTCGACTGGGGAACGGTAGGAGCAGGAACGGAGGCTGCACTTTGCAAACGTTGGAGCAAATAGGAGGACCGGGTTTGCTCTTGCGCCAGCAGCTCCTCCAGCTGGGCGACCCGTGATGGATCGTCTCCGGTCGTCGACACCGGCTGGGCGCGACCGGGCTCCTGTCTCTGTCGGTCCGCCAACCCGGCTTCGAGCGCCTGAACGCGCTGCTGCAACGCCTCTGCTAGGGACGCCTGTTGAGCCAACCCGGCAGACTTGGCCCGTTCTTCCTCGAGCAGGCGAGTCAGCTCCGCAGCCTGGATCACGCTCTGGCCGAAGGCCTCCGCCTGCTGCGTCAACTGGGCCGAACGGGAGACTTCCCGGGCGAGCGCTTGCTCCAATTCGACTAGCCGCTGTTCCGCCTGAGTCAATCTGAATGCCTGTTCGGTTAGCCGGGCAGATTGTCCTTGCTCGGCTCCCAGCAACGCCTCCAATTCCTGAATTCGCGCTGCGGCCAGGCTTGCAAGCTTGGCCTGTTCTTCAAGCTGCCCGGCACGGATTCGCTCCGCCTCGAGACCGGCTTGCAACTCCTTGATCCGACCCTCGCCTTGCGTCACTTGTTCCGTCAGGAGCGCCACTTGCACCGGCTGGCTCTGCCCGCTGGTCAATAAGCTCTCCAGATCGCGAATCCTCGCTTCGGCGTCGAGCAGTTTCTGTGCCTGTTCGGCTGCACCGGCGGCCCGAACCTGCTCTTCTGCCAATCGCGTTTCCAACTCCACGATCCGGCTACCCGCCTGGTCCGACAGCTCCGCCTGTTGGGTCACCTGCAAGGACTTGGCCTGTTCTTCGGCAAGCGCGGCTTCCAGCGCCGCGAAGCGCCGTTGAGTCTCCTCAATACCCAACACCTGCTGGGCCAACGCGGCCGACCGGCCCTGCTCTTCCGCCAACAGTCCTTCCAGTTCCTTAATTCTGGCAGACGACTGCCGGAACGATTGCAGCTGTTCCTCCGTGATCTTGTAGACCTTGGGAACAGCCGGCTGGACGGACAGGGCCGGCGCCTCTCAAATAGCCCTCGATCAGCTGCAGCTCGGCGTTGGAATCGTCCACCACGACAATCTTACTCATTGGAACTAGGCCTCCCTTTCACTTCATACCTCATACCTCGCACTTCATGCCTCGCTATCTGCGGCCCGGCTTGCCGCAACGGTCTTGGCGATCCGTCCGTCTCCTCCTTCCGCAATTCGGCGTCAGCGATCGCCCGGACTCTAGCGGATCTGGATCGTCAAGCTGATCGCCCCGGCCAACTCCCCTTCTTTGAGCCCTTCTTTTTTCATGCCCGTCTTGTCCCGCTCGCCCTTGGGCTCCCCATGGCAACTCAAGCATTTCGGGCCCACATACTCAGGCTTCATCATCCGCAGCACCTGCCGGCCATCCTGTACCAGCACCCGGCTAAACTCCCTCCCCCTGGCGTAGGAAGGCTCGGAAAATTGCCTGAGCACCTCGGCCTCGAACTCGTCCGGCTTGTTACCGGGGTACCGGTATTCCGTGGCCGTGAGCTTCAGCTTCACGCCGGTCTTCTTCGTGAATTTCTCACCCGCTTTCCGCCCCCAGGAGGCGGGGATAAACCCCTTGAAGGCAACGCCTTGTTTATTAAGAACCGGCTGGGCCTCCGCCACGACTTCCTTCCCTGACTCCAAAAGCGTGAGCAACAATCCAGTTTGCGGAGAAGGCGTGGCACGACTCAGATCAATTTTTGCCACTTCTCTATATTTTTCGATGAGTTTGCCCCCAAAATACTCCGGCGTGAATCCCTTGTCCCCCCTGGCCGGATCGTTGAGCAGATCCTGATGTTCGGTGACAACAGTCCGCCCTGCTTGAATGAGTTCGATTAAAAGTAATGCGGTTTCGGCCTCATTGGCTGCAAACGCCGACCAAGGGAGACACATGAAAACGGCAAACAGGCCGATCGCCAGGCGGCCTGAGGCAATCGTGACTCGCATAATGTCCTCCTCAATTGTGCGGCCCAGGGTACGGAGCACGCGAGATATAGGCGCTTCAGCCGTTTCGTCGAAGCATTCTTTCGATTTCACAAATCTCTGCCGCCGTTCAAGCAGACCTAAAAATAAGGCCTCATGCTACAAGGATTTACCTTTCCCTGCAAGCGGGAATGCGCTTTTAATCGCAGCCTACCGATCGCTTTGGGCCAGCTTCCGCTTCAGCCAACGCTCCGACCGCTTCAGCCCCTCGCCCACTCCTCGCATGACCAGCCGACCGATCAACTCTCCCACCTTGGTGTGGGTCCCGCTGTATCGGAGCGACAGGCCATTCCGACCGGCTCCGCAGGCGATGACCACCGCGTCGGTGCCGGTCCCTGTGGCTCCCTGACGGCCGGTCCAGGTGGGAACACCTGCCGCAAAGAGCGCTGCGGTCTTGCTTTCCGTCAGCACTTGCACCGCCCCGACCATGGCTGAGTCGGACAGACGCGCATTGGTGACCAGGATGATATTGATCGTGCCAGGCTTGGCGCAAGGCAGCTCCTTCGCCGGCTTCACCGGATCCCCGGCCCGCACGGCATTGGTCACGCCGACGGTGATAAACCCTTCGACCCACAAATTATCTGCCCCCTCCCGCAACGTGACAAGTTGTTTCATTGGGACCGCGGTCATGAGCCCCACCGCTTCGCCACACACCCCGAGATCCCCAGCCACTTGCGTCAAATACTTCGCAGGATCAGTCCATGTGCGCTTAGGGGGAGTCGCGGGCGCCGCAGCAGGATTGGCCTGGACTTGATGGTTCATGATGTACCGGGCCCGGACCAACCCACCGTGGCAGGCAGCGGAGGAAAGGACCTTCAGCCGCTTCTCCAGGTCGATCAGTAGGGTCCGGCCCTCTACCAGAAAGCGGGTCTCGAAGGAAAATCGTCGGTTCACACCGGCCCTCCGAGCCACTTGCCCAAGGCGGCTACCAGACGACGATTCTCCATCCGTCGGCGCACCGCCAGGCGGACCGTCCACCGGTTCAATCCCGGCACCGACGAGCAGTCCCTGATCAACAGTCCTCGGCTGGCCAAGGCCTCAGCGCAGACGCAGGCGGAACGCGACATCGGCAATTCCAGCAACAGAAAGTTGGCCTCCGACGGATAGACCCTCAACCCTGGCAGCGCCTTCAGGCTCATAACGAAGCGGGCACGCTCCCGTTGCAGGAAGGCCAGGCTGCGGCGGGTGTGGGCCAGGTCTCCAATCGCAGCCAGGGCGAACACTTGGGCCGGCATATTCACCGACCAGGGGGGCTGGAGCGCACGGACTTGTTCAATGAGCGGTGCGGGCCCCACCAGGTAGCCGAGACGAAGGGCCGGCATGGCATAGAATTTTGTAAAACTTCGCAGGATCAGCAGATTGGCCGAGCGCCCGGCGTCGCGCATCACCGACCGGTCGGCGCAATACTCGACGAACGTTTCATCCAGGATCACCCGAATGCGGCGCCGAGCCGCCGCTTGCACCAACGTCCGCACTGCCGCTGCATCGACGGCCCGGCCGGTCGGGCTGTTGGGATTGCAGAGAAAGATCGCATCCACCGGCTTCCGGCTGTGCTGCATCGTGTCCAGCACCCTCTCAAGCGGCGGACGATAGTCCTCGCTCCGTTTGGCATGCAGGTAGCTAACCCGCCCCCCTGCCAGCTCCACGGCGCGAGCATATTCTGAAAACGTCGGGCCGACGAGCAGCGCATGGCGCATCCCCAGGGCGCGCGGAAGCAGATGGATCAATTCGCTAGACCCGTTTCCGACCAGAATCTGATCGGTCGCGAGGCGCCAACGTTTCGCCAGGGCTCGCCTGAGCGTAAGGCAGTCTGGGTCGGGATAATGGACAAGTTGCGGCAACGTATGCCGCAAGGCCCGGACGGCAGCCGGCGACGGACCGAGCGGATTGATGCTCGCGCTGAAATCCGCCAAGCGGCCGATCGGGCGCCCGCTCGCGCGCGCGGCTTCGTAGACATTGCCGCCATGGGCAGGAACCCTCTTCATGCGCATCGCCACGCGGCCGCCAACCCGGCCGCCAAGACCGAAGCCGTGACCATCAGGACCAACGCTTGCCGGATATGATCCGCCTGCAAGGCCCCGCCTGAATCCCCGAGGCGTGGCCTCTCGATGACGATCCCCTCATAGACGTTCCGACCGCCGAGCTGAACTTGCAACGCCCCTGCCATGGCGGCCTCGGGCCAGCCGCTGTTGGGACTCTCATGCTTATCCGAATCACGCATGACGATAGACCAGGTACGCGCAATTAGGTCTACGCGAAATTGAACAAGTCCTCCAGCCAGGGCTAGCAAGCAGGCAGTCAGGCGCGCCGGAATCCAGTTGGCCGCATCGTCTAGGCGGGCTGAAGCCCACCCGAAGTCTCGAAAGCGTGCATCGCGATGCCCCACCATGGAGTCCAAGGTGCTGACGGCTTTAAAGGCCAGCGCCAGGGGCGCCCCGCCCAGCGCCAGATAAAAAAGCGGAGCGATCCCACCGTCCGCCGTGCTTTCTGCAATGGTTTCCACCGTCGCCCGCACCACGTCGGTTTCAGACAAGGATTCGGTATCGCGCCCCACGATGTGTGAGACCGCGGCTCGCGCCTCCTCTAGCGTACCGCCCTGCAGCGCGCGTAACACAAGGCCGGCATGGTCGGCCAAGTCTCTGACGGCCAGCGTGGTATACGCCAGCAAGATTTCCGCGCCGGTCGCCGCCAGGGGATGAACCAGCCCGGCCAGTCGAATCAGGCCCCACCCGGCAGCCCAGACGCCGATCGGCAAACAGACCGCCAGCGCAAGCCCGGCCGTCCTGAGTCCAGCCGGGCTCTGCACGACTCGCCGGATCGACGTTTCATACCAGACGATGCACCGGCCCATGAGCCGCACCGGGTGGGGAAAGCAACGGGGATCGCCGACCAGTGCATCGATCAGACACGCGAGCAACAGCGCTGACGCAGTCATGGCGCGCCGAGGAACAGGGGGGCCGCCAGCAGAAACAGGACTTCCGCGATTTCATTGACCGCGCCCAACGTATCGCCGGTGATGCCGCCAAAAAGCCGACGAGCGAAGAGGGTCATGGCATAAACCGCAATCCCGAGAACGGCCAGGCAGCTCAACGCGCCGACCGGACCGACGGCCCAGAGAAGCGCAAGGCCCAGCGTGCAGGAGGCCCAGGCCACATGCCCCATCGACAGGTACGCGATGAACGGTTGGGCCAGCCCCCCCTCGGATCGCGCATAGGGAGCCGAGATGGCGCTCACCACCATGGCCCATCGCCCGGCCGCCGGCAGACAGAGCAGGAGGGTCAGTCGTTCCTCGTCCGGCAGGTCCGTCAAGCCCGCATACTTGAGTCCGAGGACCAGGGCCAGTCCCGTGGCGCCGATCGCGCCGATCCGACCGTCCCGCATGATCGCCAGCCGTTCCACCGGACTCCGCCCGCCCGCCAACCCATCGAGGGTATCGGCCAAGCCGTCCTGATGCAGGCCTCTGGTCAAGACGACCAACAAGACGATGAGCAGCCCGTTCACGACATGGTCCGAGAAGACCTGGGCGAGCAGGAAATCGCTTACCGCGAGGATCACGCCCAGGATCAGGCCGATGAGCGGATACCAGCCCATCGACGAAGCCAGTTCCCCCGGCTCCGGATCATCGCAGGAACGGGCCACCGGAATCGCGGTCAGAAACTGCCAGGCGATCACAAAGGAACGTGAAAGGTGAAGGGCGAAATGTGAAAGGGAAGAAAGAAAACTCATAAATTCCGTATCAAGACCTGTCGTTTCTCATTTCATCTTCCACTTTTGACCTTTCACCTTTCACGCTCCGACACGCCGGCTTCGTCGAAGGTGGCCATCTCGGTCAGAATCTTGAGACTGCCCTGCACCAGGCTGATGCCCAAACAGGCGCCGGTCCCCTCGCCAAGACGGAGATCCAGGTCCAGCAGGGGGTTGAGGTCCAGGTGGCGGAGCACTGCCTGGTGCCCCTGCTCCACTGAGAGGTGGGAGGCCAGCATATACTCCCGGCAGAGCGGCTGCAACGCCGCCGCTACCAGCGCCGCAGCGCCGGAAATGAACCCATCCAGGACGACTGGAATCCTGTGTCCGGCAGCCCCGATGATCAGCCCGGCGAGGCCGGCGATTTCAAACCCGCCCACCTTGGCCAGCAGATCCAGCGGATCGTGAGGATTCGGCCGGTGGCGCGCCAAGGCTTGTTCTATCACCGCCACCTTGCGCCTATACCCTTCGTCATCGATGCCCGTGCCCCGGCCGGTTACCACGGCGACCTGCGTTCCTGTCACGGCGGCGGTGATCGCCGCACTGGAAGTCGTGTTCCCGATCCCCATGTCGCCCGTGCCGATGAGACCGATGCCTTCTTGCGCCGCTTGCGCAGCCAATTCCACACCGACCAGCAAGGCGCGCTCGGCCTCGGCACGGCTCATGGCCGGCTCCACGGAAAAATTTTTGGTCCCAGCGGCAATTTTCCGGCCGATCAATCCAGGCATTGGCCCGAAGTCATAGGCCACACCGATGTCCACGACCCGGACCTCGGCCCCCACGTGACGGGCCAAGACATTGACCGCCGCTCCTCCGCGAAGAAAGTTCAACACCATCTGAGGCGTGACGGCGCTGGGGTAGGCGCTGACCCCCTCACCGGCTATTCCGTGATCGGCGGCAAAGGTGTAGATCGCGGCCCGCGGCATGGGAGGGGGAATCGTGCCCGTAATCGAGACATACCGAGCAGCCAGTTCTTCCAGCCGTCCCAGACTCCCGACCGGCTTTGTGAGCCGATCCAGACGAGCCTGCGCGCGAGCCTGGGCCTCCCGATCACCCGGCCGGACCGCCTCGATAGCTTCTTGCAGGGTCACTTCGTTCCCCTTTGGCGCGAGAGAAACGCTCGAACTGTCAACCACCCGGCAGTGACGCGCCAGAGGTACCATACCAAACTTCGTTTGAGCCGGTCGCTTCGATCAAACGCGACCGGAGAGGCACCTTTCCATCGACTGACTCGGCTACGAACACCGTAAGTGGTGTCGCGCAACGCGACGCGCTACTTGAGCCGCAGCGGCATCCCACTGACGATGAAATAGACTTCGTCGGCCTCTTTGGCCACCTGCTGATTCACCGATCCCGCCAGGTCTCGGAATCGTCGCGAGGATGTTTCAGTCGGCACCAGCCCCAGGCCCAATTCGTTGCTGACAACCACGACCCTCGCCTTAACGGCCCTGATGGCGCGCAGCAATTCGGAGACCAGCGCCGGCACCTGCGATTCGGGAACGCTTCGGCCTTGCAGGTTGCTCAACCAGAGGGTCAGGCAATCCACGAGAATGGTCCGATAGGTCCGACCCTGCTTGTCGAACCAACCGGCCAGGTCCAGCGGCACTTCTTCGGTCCGCCAGTCTGCCTGCCGCGAGGCCTGGTGCCGACGGATACGCTCAGCCATCTCATCATCCAAGGGCTGACCGGTTGCCACGAAAGCCTTGGGGCCGACGTTACCGGCCATCGCAAGGGCCGCTTCGCTTTTTCCCGACGCGGCCCCGCCCAGCACAAGGATCAGCCGCTCCCCTCGACGGTGATGGGGGATGCGTGATGGGTGATGCGTGAACGGTTGGCTGTCTTTTCTTTTCCTCCCCATCACCCTTCACCTTTCACTGATCACGGCTTCAGAGGCCCCGTTCGACCATCGCCTCTATCGCCGTCAGGTCCAGATGCTTGGCCATAAAATCGGCGAGCCGGTCGATCTGTTCATCCAGGGCCATCCCAGACTGCACCGGCAGGGCAGCCCAGCCTCGAACCTCACGGAGCCCGTTGAGAAAGACCCGTCGAAAGGCCACCGCATCGAAGAGACCGTGGACGTAGGTCCCGAGCACAAGGCCGTCCTCCGAGCTGGCTCCTTCCGGCCTCAGGGCCGCCTCGCCCTCGGCCCGGACTTCCAGCCAGGGGACGGCTCCTGCGTCCAAACTGGTGCGGCCCATGTGTACTTCATAGCCTTCCACCGGGCAGCCACTCGCCGGGTGACGTCCACTCACCCCCACCGTAACCTTGTCCCGAGCAAAACTGGTCGTCACAGGCAACAGCCCCAGGCCTTCAAGCTCGCCCTCCGACGATTCGACCAAGTCCGGATCGAGAATCCGCTTGCCCAACAGTTGAAACCCTCCGCAGAGTCCTACTATTTTCCCGCCTGCGGCCAGCACCTGCCGGGCGACCAGATGGAGCTTCCGGTCCTTCACGAAACGTAGCGCTGCGGCCGTATTCTTGGTGCCGGGAAAGATCAACGCATCGAGCGGTTCTGTGATCGGCCCGACGACCCGGACCAGGCGAACATCCGGCTCGCAGGCCAGCGCGTCGAAGTCGGTGAAGTTCGAGATGGCCGGCAGGTCCACGACGCCGATCGTCAAAAACTCGTGAAGCGTGAAAGGTGAACCATGCAGCGAGCGAGAGCAAGAGGACTGGTCCTCCCATCCCAGCGAGTCTTCCTGCGGCACCTGAAGATCGTGCCAATGGGGCACCACACCCAGGCATGGGATCTCGCACCGGGTTTCCACCATCTTCACGCCTGGCGCCAACAGGTCCGCGTCGCCGCGAAACTTGTTGATCAGAAATCCTTTGACATAAGCGCGTTCCTCAGGCTCGAGCAGAGCCAGCGTGCCCACCAGAGCCGCAAAGACCCCGCCCCGATCGATGTCGCCCGCCAAGATGACCGGCGCCCGCGCCTCCCGTGCCATAGCCATATTCACAATGTCTCGGTCACGCAGATTGATTTCGGCCGGGCTGCCCGCTCCTTCAAGTATGACCAGGTCGAATTCCCCCGCCAACCGGGCCAAGGCGTCGCGCACGGCCGGCCAGTGGTCGCGCTTGATGCGCCCGAAATCGGAGGCTTCCAACTGCCCGGCCACGTGCCCATTCACCACCAACTGGGCACTCCGCTCGCCGGAAGGCTTGATCAGCACGGGATTGAAATCCGTCCTGGGAGCCAACCGGCAAGCCGCCGCTTGCACCGCTTGGGCGCGCCCGATTTCTCTTCCATCCGGCGTGACGAAGGAATTGTTGGACATGTTCTGCGCTTTGAAGGGCGCAACTTTAACGCCACGCCGCGCGAACAATCGGCAGAGAGCCGTCACGAGTACGGACTTGCCCACGTGGGACGCAGTGCCCTGGACCATGAGCGTTTTTGCCGCCATCCGTTGCCTCCACCCGGCAGAACGCAGTAAGCAAAAAGCAGCCGCTTCTCTGTCGGCTGCCTACCGCCTATTGCCTCCCGCGTTCTCACGGGTCCGCTCCCAGAGAAACTCCGGCTCTCCCTGCTTCTTGGCCGCCCAGCGGGCCAACACGAAGAGGGCGTCGCTAAGGCGGTTCACAAACTTCACGATGACGGCGTCCACCGGCTCTTCCCTGGCCAACCTCACGCAGAGCCGCTCGGCCCTGCGGCAGATCGTCCTGGCTTGATGCAAGTGGCCGGACACCTTGCCGCCCCCCGGCAGGATAAACTCTTTGAGCGGCGCCAGATCCTTCTGACAGGCGTCGATCATCCGCTCCAGCTTCGTCACATCCTGCGCGGTGACCTGTGGCATGTTGGCAAACGTCTGGCCAGGAGCCGTAGCCAAAATACCCCCGGCATCGAAGAGCTTGTTCTGCACCCACCGAAGGTACTCTTCAAGAACCGGTCCGGTCTTGGGCTCGGCCACCTCGGCATTGAAGACCCGGGCCAGGCCGATCGAGGCGTTGACTTCATCCAAGGTGCCATACGCCTCCACCCGCAGATTGTCCTTCCAGACCTGTTGCCCGCCGGCCAGGCGGGTTTTGCCCCCATCGCCGGTGCGCGTGTAAACTTTGGTGATGCGCATCATTCTTCTCCTAACAATCAATGCAGAAGGATGAATGATGGACTATGGGGATGATCCGAATTTCTCTCCTGCATCGATCAGCATTCATCATTATTTATTCCGCCCCCACCGTTCGTGGTAGACGAGTTGTTCCAGCGGCAACCGGCTTCGCCAGCCGGCCCGTTCCAGATCGGGCCGCCGCGCAAACTCGGAGACATACCCCAGACAGAGGTAGGCCACCACCTTGATCGGCTTGGGAATCTCCAGCACCTGCTTCAAAGCCTGATGGTCCAGAATGCTGACCCAGCCCACGCCGATCCCTTCGGCCCTCGCGGCCAGCCAGAGATTCTGAATCGCGCAGCAGGTGCTGTAGAGGTCCGTCTCCCGCACCGTCGAACGGCCCAACACCTGCCGCCCGCCCCTCTGCCTGCTGCAGGTCACGCAGAGGGACAGCGGCGCTTCCTCGATCCCTTCGAGCTTCAACCGCCGATAAAGGGCTGCCCGTTCACCCTTGTACTTGCTCGCGGCCTCCTCGTTGGCCTGCCGGAACAAGTCCTTGACCGCGCGCTTGGTCGCCGCCTTGCGAACGACCACAAAATTCCACGGCTGCATGAACCCCACCGAGCCGGCATGGTGGGCGGCCAGCAACACCCGGGCGAGCACGTCGTCGGGAATGGGGGTCGGCAGGAACCTCTCCCGCACATCCCGCCGCTCGAAAATAGCGCGATAGACAGCGGCCCGCTCCTCCTCGGAGAAGTGCCCGTTCCGTTCGACCGATGCAAGCTTGGGCAGAGCCATCAGGTACCCGTTTTCTCCGAGAGCCGGCCTGTAGCAACCGCCGTCAGGCATGTAGGGCAAAGACAGTTGGCAAACTGTTGCTTGATCCAGGCAAGCTGCGTCGCATCCAGGTGGACCGTCCCGCACCAGCAGCCGCCGGTCTGCTGGCAGGAAAACTCTTGGCGGCACTGTGCGCATTGTTTCTGCATCTACTTCTCCAGGGTGTTCAAAAAGGCCATCCAGCGAGACCGCAGGGAGCGAGGCCCCCGAGGAGGTACATACCAAGCTTCGCTTGAACCGCTCGCTTCGATCACATGCGAGCGGAGAGGTACTTTGCCTCCAGTTCTGCCATACGTTGAGGGGTTCGAGCGACCTAGAACAAAGCTGGGGGGCTTTTTCAACCTCCTGTTTAGAACTCGACTCCCTTTTGGGCCTTGACGCCCTTTCGAAACGGATGTTTCACCTGTCCCATCTCGGTCACCAGATCGGCTGCTTCGATCAGGTCTTTCTTGGCCCCCCGGCCGGTGATGACCACATGCTGCATGGGCGGCCTAGCCTGAACTATCGGCAGCACGTCGGCAAGCTGGACATAGTCATGCTGGAGCGCAATGTTGAACTCGTCCAAAATGACCATCGCATAGGCCGGGTTCCGGAGAAACTCCACCGCGGCAGCCCAGGCTTTCTGCGCCATGTCGGTGTCCCGCGCCCGATCCTGCGTCTCCCAGGTATAGCCCTCACCCATCCTCAGAAAGACGACCTGCTCGCCGAAGCTTTTCAGCACCCGCTCCTCCGCCGTATCGATCGCACCTTTGATGAATTGCACGATCGCCACCTTCATTCCATGACCGATACAGCGCAGAGCCATGCCCAAGGCGGCGGTGGTTTTTCCCTTCCCCGCGCCGGTGTAGACGATCACCAGCCCCTTCTCCTCCTGGGCCGCCTCGATGCGCCGGTCCACGGAGGCCTTCAGGCGTTGCATGCGGGCCTGATGCTCGGCATCGTCCGTCACGACGCCACCCCCTTCCCCTCCGCGCCCTGCGTGCGCCAGGCCCTGGCGGATGCCACCAGCGATCGCGCCACAGCCGGCTGGCTGGAAAAGTGAAGATGGGCATAGAGGGCCACCGTGTTGCCCCGCACCAGCCCGTCCGGAGATCGGGGCTGTTCCTTCGCATCCGCCACGGAACAGGCATAGTCGAGCGCCCCCCTGGAGACGAGCGAGGAATAGTGAAACTCATGCCCCCGGGCCTTGAGGCCAGGCCGGCCGATCACGCAAGGCTTCGCGAGCTCGATTTCACGATAGCCCAGGGTCAGCCCAGGCTTGCACATCACGGCTTCGGCCGGAAACAGGCCGACCATCTCGTGGGCCCGCCCGTCGAAGTCGCGGATGGCCTGGGTCAGGTACATCATGCCGCCGCATTCGGCGTAGATCGTGCCGCCTCGCTCGGCAAAGTCCCGAATTGCCAGGCGCATGGAATTGTTCCCTGCCAACGCCTCGCCATACAACTCCGGATAGCCCCCGCCAAGATAAAGCAGGTCCACATCAGGCAAATTCTGATCCTTGATCGGAGAAAACCGAATCAACTCGGCGCCCTCCGTCTCCAACAGCTCCAAGTTCTCCTGGTAGTAAAAACAAAACGCCGCGTCGTAGGCAACTCCGATGCGCACCGGCTTGAACGCTGAACGCTGAACGCTGAATGATGAACGGGAAGATCCTTCCGTTCCATGCGCAAGTAATTCATCATTCATCATTCCGCATTCAACATTGAGGTCGCCGGCCGTCCGCGCCAGGGCTTCCACCTTGTCCAAGTCCACCGTCTCGGCGGCAGCCCGTCCCAGCTTGTCATAGAGATCCGTTGAGCCCTGTTCGATCGCGGTCCGTAGGCCCAGATGCCGGTCGCCGATCGTGAGGCTTGAGTCCGGCCGCAAATAGCCCACGACCGATACCTTGGTCTCCGCCTCAACCGCTTCCTTAAGCAGCTGAAAATGGCCCTCGCTGCCGATCCGGTTGAACAGAACGCCGGCCACCTTCAGGGACGGATCGAACTTGGCATAGCCGCTGACCATCGCCGCCGCCGAGCGCGCCATGGCGCTCCCGTCAATGACGAGGAGAACCGGAGCCCCCAACAACTTAGCCATCTCGGCCGTGCTGCCGACCTCGTTGACCGGCGAGCTGCCGTCGAAAAGCCCCATCATGCCCTCGATAATCGAGATATCCGCACCGACCGCAGCCCGGCGAAAGATCTTCCGATTGATGTCGCCCGTCAACATCCAGCCGTCCAGATTATGCGAGGGCCGGCAGGTGGCAGCCGCATGGTGCCCCGGATCGATGTAATCAGGCCCAACCTTGAAGGGCTGGACCTTCCGGCCCCGCTGCCGCAAGGCGGCCAGCAGGGCCAGGGTCACGGTAGTCTTGCCGACATTGCTCTGCGTGCCGGCAATGACAAGGCGAGGTACTGTCATGAGCGCCTACTCTCTACGAAAACAAGTCATGGTTCAGCCGCACGCCGAAGTAGATCGAACGAACCGGCGTCCCGGCATTGAGAATTTCCTGGTAGCGCTGGTTAAACAGATTGTCCGCTCGCACGTAAGCCTCGATGTGCTTGGTCACGGTATAGTTGGTGGTCAAGTTCCACACGTCGAAGGCCTGCATGCCCTGCCGATCCCGGGTCGTATTGAACCGCGAACCGACGAAGCGGCCGGTCAGAATGATGTGCAACGGGTCGATGGGCTGGTACCCGGCCTGAAGACTCCACTGATCCACCGGCTGGCGCGGCAACCTGGTCCCATTGCTCAGATCGCGCGTCATCGTATTGGTGTACTGGCCCTGAAAATCGAATGCTTTGATAAAGGGCAGGTCGATGGTCTGCTTGTATGCAAAACTGGCTTCAAAGCCTTTGGTCGAGGAATTGCCCACGTTGAGCGGACAGAAGCTGAAGGTACTGAACGGGGCGCAGACCACGGAATCGAACGTGGTTACGATTTGATTGCTATACCGGTTCCAGAAGTAGCCCCCGCTCAACTTTAATCGTTTACCGAACAGTTGTTGGTCCACCCCCACATCGAAACTCTGGCTCTTCTCTGCCTTGAGATTGGGGTTGCCGAAGTTGGCGAAATACAGTTCATTGATCGAGGGCGCCCTGAAGCCGGTTCCGTAACTCGTTCGAAGCTTCGTGTCCGTTTCCTTATGAAGATATCCGCCGGTCAACCGATAGGTCGTCGCCTCACCGAACACGTTGTAGTTGTCCTGCCTGATGCCGGCCGTGCCGAAAACCCGATCCCAAAGGTTCAACTGAGCCTGGGCAAATCCCGCGTTTGACGAGACGATTCTATTCGCAAGTGTATCGTTCTTCCCCTGTTGCTCGCGGAACTGGTACCCGAAGGTGAGCATCAGGGGATCGGCGACTTGCATGTTGTGCTGCCACTCAAGACGGTTGCTGAGCGTTCGCGTGGTGTTCGGCGGCGACCCGGATGGGACACTCAGCGCACCGGTAATGAGATTGCGCTGAAGATTACCTGGGAAAAACGGGGCATTTTCCTCGGCCCGCGCCAGCGTCAATTTTTGACTCCACCAATGGGTGATCGCCTGATCGTAGCTTCCGCCGAATACGAACTGCTGACTTTTGACTTTGGAATTAAAGACATCGGACGGCGTCGTCACGTTGTCGATGCTGGTCGAGCCGTTCATCCAACGGAAGTTGAACTCGAGGCGACCATCCTTGGGCAGATCCACGCCCAACCGCGAGGAGGCCGTCCAGTTGCGAAACGAATCCCGCTCTGTCGCGCCAAGCCGGGAATCAGCCGCGGAAAATCCGGCAAAATCCCAACGGGACAGGTCCGCAGAAAAGTCCACGAGGCCTTTCTTGCCCGTCACCTGCGCTCCCTCACGGATGGAATTGAAGGACCCATATTCGAAGAATGAACTCGCGTTGGTGGCCCCCGTGCCCTTCTTGGTGACGATGTTGATGACTCCGCCCATGGCATCCGATCCCCACAACATGCTTTGGGCGCCGCGCAGGATTTCCACCCGCTCGATATTGTCGGTCGTCAGATTGGCGAAATTGTAGGTGCCGGTCGTCGCACTATTGACGATGGCCCCGTCGATTAACACCAGGGTCTGTGTTGCGCCCCCCCCTCGGATGCGCACACTCGTATCGGTTCCAGGCCCGCCGTTGGAGAAGACTGCCAGGCCCTGCGCGAGCCGCAAGGCATCGGCCACCGTCTTGAATTTCTGCCGCTGCATCTCTTCGCCGGTGATGATCTCCACGGCGCTGGTCAGCTGACTGACCGGTACCGGCGTCTTGGTGGCACTGGTCACGACTTCTTCGGTTTGCACGACGGGCGTTTCTTCTGCCGCATGTGCGATCCTGGCTCCACTCAGCACTACCAACAACAAACCCAGCCCAATGCCAAACTTCCGCATAACCCACCTCCCCTTTGACTCGAAGGGTTGAGTGAACTAGCTCGGCAGCCGGGTTTCCTGACTTGCGGATCGTTGCGCTCCCGCGCCTTCCCATCTTCAAACCGTGATCTGTGATGTGTGCTGCGTGATGAGTCAGAGGAGCTTCTTGCTCGGCTCCGAACCCATCACTGATCACTCGTCACTCATCACCGTCTCTAAGACAGTGGCGTTTTGCGGGATTGCTCCTCGCTTACAGTGGCGGTACCGTGATGGCCTTGCACCATCTTCCCCGTTCTGCTTGCCTCTCCTCTCGACCTATCCTCCAATTTTGCGTGCCCCCCATCTGCCTCAACGAGGAGTGGGCACATCTTCCTCGTCGTTCAAAAACGCACCTCATATATCGTCGTTCGTATCTCGTTGTTGGAAAAGCGCCCGTCTTTCTTCACGCTTCACGCTTCACGCTTCACGCTTCCGTCATCGGCCGGCCCGGCAGCGTCACACGCGGCAAGCCGGACTGCGGATGCCGGTCCACCAAGACCCGACACCGATAGACTTCTTCCAAGACTTCCGGCGTCATCACCTCTTCAGGGAACCCCAAGCGTACGGTCCGCCCCCTGTCTAGCAGCAATAGGCGATCGCAGTATTGGCTGGCGAGATTTAGGTCGTGGGACACCAGAATCACGGTCAGTCCTCGTTCTTGGTTGAGCCGGCGCAGGATCGAGCAGATATCCAACTGGTGATGAAGATCCAGAAAGGCCGTCGGTTCATCCAAGAGCAGGACCTTCGGCTCCTGGGTCAGCGCGCGGGCGATGATCGCCCGCTGGCGCTCCCCGCCCGATACGTCGGTGATGGAACGGTGGGCCAGGTGCAGCACATCGGTTTCCCGCATCGCCGCCTCCGCCACGCGAATATCTTCCGGCCCTTCCCAGCCAAGACCGCTCAGGCCGATGTTGCGCCGATGGTGGGGAAAGCGCCCCATCAACACCATTTCGGTGATCGAGAACGGAAACGCGATCTGGCTCTCCTGAGGGACCAGCGCCACGGCTCTGGCCACGTCATGCTGCGGCATGCCCAGGAGCTCGCGGCCAAACAACCGCACCGAACCTTCCTGCGGACGCAGCACCTTCGCCAGAATTTTCAGCAGCGAACTCTTTCCCGACCCGTTCGGACCCAGAACGCCGACGATCTCTCCCGGGCGCACATCGAAGGTCAGACCATCAAGAACCCAGCCGTTGACCGACCGGCTTCCACCTGGATGGCCGTAGGAGAACCGGAGCCCGTCCACCGAATAGGCATGCACCTCTGTTGTCTCTTTCATGTTCACGCCAACCGGCCCTTCCGCGATGTCAGGAGATAGATGAAAAACGGCCCTCCGGCCAGGGCTGTCACCACACCCACCGGAATCTCCGTCGGAGCCAGCAGTGTGCGCGCGATCGTATCGGCCGCCATCAGATACAAGCCTCCCACAAGGGCGGACGCAGGCAAGAGCAGCCGGTGGTCGGCGCCAGTGAGCAGACGCATGGCATGCGGAATGACCATGCCAACAAACCCGATCATCCCGCTGACCGACACGACTGCGCCCGTCAATAGCGCCGAGGTAAAGAACACGGTCTTCTTGACGGTCTCAACATCCACGCCGAGCGAACGGGCCGACTCTTCCCCGAGCGTGAGGAGATTAAGCGAGGCGGCCTGGCGGAACAAGACGAATAGGCCGACCATGAGATAGCCGGCCAAGACAAGCATGGCCGGATAGTCCGGCGCGGTCAACGTGCCCATCAGCCAGGACATCATGCCGAACGAGCGATTCGGCTCCATGATCGACGTCACAAACATCACCAGCGCGGAGAAAACGGCATTGAGAATGACACCGGCCAACAATAGGGTATGGATGGGCAGATACCCATACGCGGTCGCGATACGGTAGACCACAAGCACGGAGAGCAACCCTCCGGCCATGGCGCACAGTGGCAGAGCCGAAAAGGCCAGGACGGTGCCCGTCAACCCGAACAGGATCGCCAACCCGGCGCCCAGCGCCGCCCCGCTGGAAATGCCGAGCACGTAGGGGTCGGCCAGGGGGTTGCGCAGCAAGGCTTGGAGTCCCACGCCGACGGCCGCCAGACAGCCGCCGACCATGAAGGCCAACAGCACTCGCGGCAGTCGCACTTGCATGAGGATCACGCCGGTTGCGCCGGCGGACTCGATTCCCGCCTGCCCTTCGCGGACGGCCAAGCCTACGACGCGAATCTCTTCGGCAAGGTCAATGCGCTCCGCGCCGAATTGCAGGCAGATCAGCAGCACGAGAACGGCGACCGCAGTCAAGGCCGACAGGGTGAGCTGCCACCGCAGGGGCGACAGCCTGGATAACCCGACCGGCGCAGTAGGCATCGGCGCCGCAACTTCCCCTGCCGGCACCACGGGCGCCGACACCACGGCCCTTCGTTCTTCCGATTGAGTCTGTCCGGTGATGAGTCCCATTACGGCCCAGGCCCCTGCGCGAAAGCCTCCGGATGGATGATCCGGGCCAAGGCCTCCAGTCCCTGGGCGATCCTGGGACCAGGCCGGTTCAGTAGATCGGCGGCGATCTGATGAAACCGCCGGTGCTTGACCGCCGAGAGCGTGGTCCATCGCTGCCACTGTTGCTGCTCATTCTGGGGAATCGATTCCGCCGACCCGATAGGAAAGATCAGCAATTCCGGATCTTCCTTTAGCACCTCTTCCAGGCTGAGGCGCGGGTACGGCATCTGCGCGCGGCCGGCGACGTTGACGCCGCCGGCCAGCTCGATCATTTGATGGATGAAACTCCCGGGCCCGACCGTAATGAGCGGCTGGGTATTCAGGACATAGAGCACGCGCAGAGGCGGGAGTTCCTGCACCGTGGCCCTGATCGCCGCAATCTGCCGTCGCATCTCGGTGGCCACCCGATCGCCTGCCTGGGCACGATCCATCATGCGTCCGATGGTCTGGACATGGGAGGGAATTTCCTCAATGGCCTTGGCCTCCAGAATGAAAGTGGGAATTTTGAGCTGTTCGAGCTTGGCCAGCGTATCCGCCCGAAGAAATGTACTGGGGGCCAGGACCAAGTCCGGCCTCAAGGCGACGATGGACTCCAGATTCGGGTTCGAATATCCGACTTTTGGTTTGGCGCGGGCCTGCGGCGGATAATCGCAGTAATCGGTCACTCCGACGATTTCCTCATCGAGCCCGAGGCTGTACAGGATTTCCGTCATACTGGGCGCCAGCGAGACCACCCGGGTGGGCCGTTTGGCCAGGTAGAGCTTGCGGCCCAAGTCGTCTACAAAGGTCCGCGAGGCCAGGTTGGCCATGAACGGCATGCCCGTCAGGATGCCTTGCTGCCGCCGTTTCAGCGCCATATCGTCACTCTCAACGGCCTGCGCAACACCGGTAGTCCCTAACAACACCAGGCAGAAGCACCAGGCCCCAATCAGGGCGCAACCTTGCTGTGGACGGTTTTGCAAACAAAAAATCCCCAAGGCCTGAAAGACCCTGAGGATTGCACCCGCTTCTTCACCCTCACCCTTTCCCCAGCCCACGAGGGAAAGACGGTCATGCTCCGGGGAGGTCTTCTGGCTTAGGGTTCGACTCTACTCCCCGCGCCTTCCCATCTTCAAACCGTGATCGGTGATGTGTGATGCGTGATGCGTCAGAGGAGTTTCTTGCTCAGCTCTGAACCGATCACAGATCACTCGTCACGCGTCACCGTCCTACCGACAGTGGCTTCCGCGGGTTTCGTCCCCATTACAGCGGCGGGACCGCGAGGGAGTTGCACCCTCTTCCCTTGACCCGGAGGTTATGGTTTGTGGGGCCCACTCTAGGGGAGGGCTCGGACTCCTGTCAAGGCCAATTTCCAGCGCGTGCGCTTCGTCCGCCACTGCCGAACTGCCGTGCCTTCACTTACAACGGCCCCGCTCACCCCAGTCGTCTCTCCGCATCGCAAAAAATCGTGCGATCATTGGACTCGCAGACACAAGCACAGTAATATGCACCCTGTCAGGCCCATGCACTGGCCCGCGGCCCCCGACGCGAAGAGGGAAGCAGCCGGCGATCTAGCCATTCATGAAAAAGCCTTTCCTCCTCATCGTTCTCCTCGCGCTCCTTGTAATATTGCTCGATCTCGTGCGGAGCATATGGCTCGGCACCGGCGAGCCGCCGAGCGAGGCCTACAAGGCCTTACTGACGTCACCGCCACGGACCGCCTTAGATCCGAAGAGCAACGCGTATCTTCTCCTGTTGGGATTTTCGGCAAGCCCCACGGCCGACCCGGTGCACGTGGGCCACGACATGTGGCTGGAAGTGGAAAGCGATCGCGGGCATCGTCCCTTCGACTACGGCAAAGAGTCCCGGTCGGAGATGCGGATTGCGGAAGAGACACTGGAGACGCTGCGGGCCAAGGCCCCGGCGGGAGCGATCAACCAGCTCCGCGCTCTGGCCGATCCCGCCAAAAATCTGCTGCCTCCCCATGCCCTTCTGATCGACCGCTATCGTCAATGGGTGACGCTCCCGTTTGACGATTGGGGCTATGGCCACCCGGGAACCCCCAGACTGGCGGATCTCTATGCCGCGCACCGGCTGTACTTAGTGGAAGCCTGGGCACAGGACACGTCAACCGCCCTTGACCGGCTGGGCAAAGATCTTGCGGCTTGGCGCGGGGTCCTGGCCAATGCAAAAACCCTGCATCTCAAGGTTTTTGCCGCCGCGATCGTGGATGAAGATGCGGCTCTCGTATCCGAAGCGCTCAATCTCCCCGACTTCGACGTGGCGCTCCTCCCGCGCTTGGACCCGTTGGTGCGCCCCCTGACGCCGACGGAACGATCCCTGCGCTGGCCCATCCAAAACGAATTCATGGTCGGGGTCTCGCTCTTCGAACATCCGTTGACGAGCGCAGCGGCGCAGCTTCAGCCGGAATCGGACGCCCAGCAGCGCTGGACCGCCGCCCTGGCCGGTATGGCCGCCGACTCGTTTCAATCGGTCGAACAGCCCATCCCCGCCAACATGTTCTCCCGCTCCCCCATGCAGAGGCAACGGACGCTGAATATCTATGCCGCCTTTTGCGAAGCCACGATCAAAGCGGCCGATCAGCCGAACAGCCCATTTCCCAAACTGCTCGACATGGCTCGGCTGACCCACCGCCGGATTCTGGATCACTTCGTGAATCCGATCGACAATTTCTTCGCTTCCGTGCCGGAGCCGGCCTGGGCTCCCTTTGCGGACCGGCTGTTGCGCACCGACGCGCGGCTCAAGCTGACCGCCCTGCACGCCAGATTGCACCGGCCGGGACGGGATCTTCCGATGGCCTCCCGCATCGTCCAAGCCGGGTCTGCATTCTACGATCCGTTCTCCGGCTTCCCCATGCTCTGGTCCGCCGCATCGGACAAGCTCTACAGTGTAGGGGAAAACCGGGGCGACGACGGCGGCGACGAGCAGCGAGACATCCCAATTGTCATCCTCCCGGCCCAGTCCAGGTAGCCGACCCGGCCGGCTTCACGGAAGCCTCCCCGCCTTGTACTCCCCTTGCTGCCTTATCCGTACTTGATTTTGAGCGCCAAAATGGCCCCGGCCAGCACCAGCGTGACGACGTTGGCCACGATGACCGGGATGGAATGGATGAGCAGGCCGTAGACAAGCCACAGGAATACGCCGGTGCAGAAGGTCGCTAGCATGCCGAACGACATATCCCGCGCCGACTTGGTTTTCCAGGTCTTGATCAGTTGCGGGCAAAACGCGATGGTGGTAAGTGTGCCCGCCGCCAAGCCAAGAAACATGATCGGGTCCATAACGTCCTATTCCCGCCTCTGTGCGTGAAGATGTGTCGTGAGAGAATAGAGGGTGTCCAATCCGCGCACAAGCGCCTAACCCGATGGGATGTCTTTAAAAGAAACCGGCCCGAAGAGTTGGTACCGATAGCGGGCCACGATACGGTAGACGAGCAAAGCCAACGGGCGCGCGAGCGGAACTTTGAGCAGCGCCAGCCAGAAACGCCCGCCGCGCAAACCGGGAAGCAACGGGAGGAAGGCATCGAGCCCCCGGCTGATCCGACCATCCCGTTCGACCAGAAACGCCACATCCGGCCGGCCCGGCCTGTAGTCGGCGCCGAGATGACAAGCCGCCTCCTCGCTCTGATACGGGATGAAGCGAACCGTTGGCTCGCCGCCAAGCCGCTCCAGGCCGGCTTTTGCGGTGACGCAGAGGCGGCACTCGCCGTCATAGATCAGGGTGCGCTCCGGCCGGCTCTCGCCGTCCTTCTGGACGATCTGCCCCATGCTCCTCCCTGCAGAGGCCTTCACACTAGCAGTCGCGCTGCCATCAGGCAACTGTTGCCGCATGGATTCAGCGAAATCTTACCTCAAGACCCCACAGGATGGTCAAACAGGCAGGCCAGCGAGGCCGCAGGAAGCGAGGTCCCCGAGGCGTACTGAAAAAGTACGTTGCGGGGTTCGAGCGACCGAGAACAAAGCTGGATGCCTGTTTCAACATCCTGCTATAGTCGCCCCATGTCCATCCCTCGAATCATGGCCCTCCTGCTCGCCATCCTAATCGCATTGGCCGTTTTTGCCACGCCAGGATCGGGAGCCGGCGGACACCTCATCCGATACGGGTTTCTTTACGGCCTGCCGCTGATCTTGATGGGCTTGCTGCTGGCCCAAGTCCGCTGGGCCTTGATGGCGGGAGTCATGTATGGAACCGTAGGCTTGGCCTTGGATATCTCCACGGCGGTGCAAGACCTGACCAAGACCGACGCTGGGGTTGAAGCGCTGCTGATCAGCGGCGCGAGCGGGCTGATGAATTTTTTGCTGATTGTCCTCGGCGGGCGCGGCTTCTTGGACGTCGGACCGGCAGCGAGGCCTCCAGAATCCCCCCGTCCCAATCCCCTGTCCCCGCCCGGAGCTGGACCGGCCGGACCCTGACAAATCCCGCCAAGCGGAGCCAGGTCGTCGTCTCCTTCACCGTGTAGGTGTTTCCACGCTTCGTGAACAGGAGCATGGTGACGGCGAACAAGTTGGCTTCCTGCGGATAGAGTCCGTCGGCATCCTGCAGGAAGGCATCCTGGATCAGGAGACGCCCGCCCGGATTCAACGCGGCGGCGGCCCGGCGAAAGACTTGTCGGTTCTCTTCCGGCGAGTAGATGTGCAGCACGTTGGAATACCAGATCACGTCGTACGTGCCCGGGATCGTCTGCCTCACAAAATCCACCGGCACATAGGACAGCCGATTTCCCTGGGAAACCGTGGCCGCGATCTCGCGCGCCACCTCCAGCGCCGGAGCCCGATCGGCTACCGTCGCCTGCAGCCTGGGGTTCTTTGCCAGAAAGGCCAGCGCGTAGGTGCCGGGGCCGCCGCCCAGGTCCAAGAAGGTCTGCGCCCCTTTGATATCGACTTGAGCCGCAACCTTGGGGGCCACCTCCATCGACCGATGATGCATGGCCCAGGTAAATTCCCTCCGATAGGCCGCCGCGTCCGGCTCGTCGTCTTCCAGCGGCTTGCCGGACCGGACCTGCTCGGTCAAGTGCGACCAGTCCACCCAATGATTTTTCAGAAGACGGAGATAGGCCCCTCGATATCGGGGGCTCTTGGCATTGAGCTCGCCCGAACCGAGCGGCCCGTTGCGATAACTGCTCCCCTGTTTCTTGAGCAGGCCGATGCTGGTTAAATTCCGGCAGAGGATGTCGAGTCCTCGCCGGCTCACGCGGAGCCGCCGGGCCAGGGTCGGAACCGTCCAGGACCGCCCGCTGATCACCGTGAAGAGATTCAGCTCTAGGGCCGTGATCAGAATCCGGGGCAACCGATAGGCGGAAACCGCGTCTCGAAAATCCTCGAACGTGCGGATAGGCGTCATAGGCACATTGGAGAGGCGTCAGGCGCGAAACGTGAGGCGACAAGATTTCTGTCTCACCTCACTCCTTACCCCTCACGCCTCACGCTTTGTTGGCAAATTGCTGCTTACACCAGCGGACGGCTTCCGTCACGTCCTCCAGCTTCGCCAAGTTCACCGGTCGCTGAAACATGACCGCCACATATGCGTCGGTCATCTCGGTCGCTTCCTCGAAACCGGCGTTCAGGAAGGCTTTCCGGACCTTGGCGACCATCGGCTGCAAATAGTACTTGGCCTGCTTGGCCAGCTCATCGGTGCCCAAATCCTCGGGCGTGCCGTCGGACAAGAGGCTTTTGACGTCGTCCATATCGATGCCCGTCTGGCAAATCACGCGGCCGTCCGGGGTCAGCTCCAGCATCCAATTTTCGTCGTCCAGCGCCAAGGCCAGCGCTCCGCCCGGCTCCAGCTCATAGAAGGCCGGATCTCGCCGACACAACTGCGTGCGCGTCTCCGCCCAGCCCTCGCTCATGCCCCCCTCTCTCCCGGCATCACCTAACCGTGCCCGTTGCCGGCCAGGCGAGTCTGCAATTTTTCCAAGCGCTTTGTGTTTTCATCCAGCTTGGGCAACTGATACTTGCGATCCATTTGCACGACCAACGCCAGCAGTTCGGCCGCTTCTTTGAGTCGCCCCAGTTCTTCGTAACACTGGGCCATCACATATCTCGCGCCTCCCGTCCGCAACTCGTCGCCGCTCCGTTCCGCCACCGCCTGGCTCGTCTGGCAACAGGCAAGCGCTTCCTCATAATGTTTCTGCACCAGATGCGTTCTGGCCATCATGCGCCAGGCATCCGCAATGCCGCCCTGATCGTTCAATCGGCGCATCAAGGCCAGGGACTGATCGTAATAGCTCAGGGCTTCTTCGCACTGCCCCGTTTCACGGGCCACCAAACCGAGGTCCGAGAACAGCACGGCCAGCCCTAGTTCATCGCGGGACCGCCGCATGATGTCCAACGCCTCCAGGTAATAGGCGCGGGCCCGATTCCATTCGCCGGCGTCGGCGCGCAGGTTCCCCAGGTTAGCCAGAGTCGTGCCGATGCCCCGGTCGTCTCCCAGAATTTTTTGCAGTTCGAGCACTTCCTGGTAGTAGGCCTGGGCCTGCTCCCGCCGCCCGCTCACCGCACAGATGTTCCCCAGGTTGCCGAGCGTCGCAACCAACGCCCGGCGGTCCCCCGTGATCCGGTCGTAATCCAGGGCCTTGGCGTAGCAGACGTAGGCCTCGGTGTAATGGCCGTGCGAGAAAAAATCGTTCCCCTGGCGATTGAGCTGTTCGGAATGAGTCGGCTGCATGGTCAAACGAGCAGGGTCCGCTCAAGGACCTGTTTGGCGCCGGTGAGGATAGAGGCTCCGTCTCCTGCGAGGATGGTCTCGAAGTTATACTTCAGAAGCCGCTTGAGCCCTTCCCGAGCCTTGGTCGGATCGGCATACTTTTCGTCCGGCAGCATGGTGAGCGATCCGGGCGGCTTCCCGATCAAGGCATCGCCCAGGATCAAGATTCCCTTCCCCTGCTGCAGAAAAAGCGCGGACTCGCCGGGCGATTTCTGATCCTTGAGATGAATCGCCCAGATACCGCCCGGCAGCAATTCCCCGTCTTTGTAGGTCTTGTTGGCCTTGATCGTCATGTGCGGCGCATCGGCCTCCGGCACCATGATCTGACAGCCGAACTCGGCCTGACAGACGGCGGTTTCCCGTTCATGGTCCCGGTTCGTGAGCAAGATATAATCCAACTGGCCGCTTTTCCTGATCTGGAGTTTGTCCTCCGACCCCATGGGTGGCGGATCTACCAGCACTCGATGCTCCCCCACGAACATAAACAGGCCGTTGAAGTTCATCTGCTTCTCTTCCGAGAACCAGGACCATTGCCAGATGCCGGGGAGGAGTTGTTTCATGTCCGTCTCGGACCCATTAGCTATCAGCCATCGGCTATCAGCTCTTGTTTACAGAGCTGCAATGGCGTCTTTCACCACCTTCGTCACCTTCGCGAGAATGTCGGCTTCGTTGGGCAGGTCCAGGATGTCGTCTTCGGGCACGGTGATGAACTTCCGATTGCCCCCCTTGGTAAGCGAGACCAGGAACATGCTGTTCGACGGCGTCACCGGAATCACCACCTGAACGGCCGCGTCGATCTCCTTGACCAGGCCGAGAAACTTCTGCTTCCCCGCTTCTATCTCATCCATCGAGGCGTATCCCTTCTCTGCAACGAACCGCAATCCCTACAGGCCGCTCTTTCCGGCTCCGCCGGCCAGCAACTTATTCACTTCCTGCAGGATCAGGTCTGCCCCGGCCAGGTCCATATTTCCCACCCGCTGCCAGCGGATGACCCCCTCCTGGTCGATGATGTACACGTTGGGGATGAACTTTCCCCCGCCATACAGTTTATCCGTCGTCTTCTTCGGATCGATCAAATAGGGGTAGGTCACCTTGACCGGAAAGGCCGACAGGAACTCCAGCACGTTCTCCTTCGAATCGCCCGAGGAATTGACCCCGACGACCGCCACCGGCTTGCCCTGGGTCGCCTCGTGGACCTTCTGCAGGTTGGTCCCTTGCATCAGGCAAGGCTCGCAGATATGGAACAGCCCCAGCACGACCACCTTGCCTTTGAAACTGTCGAGCGACACGGTCTCGCCGCCGATGGCGGTCAAGGCAAAGCCTGGCGCTTTCTCCCCGATCTTAAAATAGCTCTTGGCCATGACCGTCGTGATTGCGACCGCCAGCAAGGCGACCGCCAGTCCTATCGTCAGAGAACGCTTCATCGCAGCCTCCTTCCCAAAACCAGATGCGGACGGCTGATGGCGTATGGCGGGAATGGATCAGAGAGCGGAACAAGATTTCTCGTCCGGAGCCATCAGCTATCGACCATATGCCATACGCTCCATCTTCTGCGGTTATCCTAGCACGCGAGAATTTTCAGGGGCAACAGCAATGATGGCGGGAAAACCGCGTCAGAAAAGGCCCAATTGCATTTCTTCGGCCTTTGTGAACGGAATGGGATACTTCTCGGTAAAGCAGGCGTTACAGTAGTGGCCGGGGTTCCCCGGCGAGGCGTTCAACATCCCTTCGAGACTCAGATAGGCCAGGCTGTCCGCGGTGATGTACTTGCGAATTTCCTGGATCGTGTGGCTGGAGCCGATCAACTCCTTCTTGGTCGGCGTATCGATTCCGTAAAAACAGGGTGAGACGATCGGCGGTGAGCTGATCCGCATGTGCACCTCGCGCGCCCCCGCGTGGCGGAGCATTTTGACGATCTTCCGGCTGGTCGTCCCGCGCACGATCGAGTCGTCCACCACCACCACACGCTTGCCCTCCAACACTTCGGACACGGCGTTCAGTTTGATCTTGACGCCGAAATGGCGGATGGCCTGTTCCGGCTCGATAAAGGTCCGGCCGATATAATGGTTTCGGATCAGACCGTTCTCGAAGGGAATGCCCAAGCCTTCCGCGAAGCCCAGCGCGGCCGGCACGCCCGAGTCCGGCACCGGGATCACGATGTCGGCCTTGACCGGCGCCTCCTTCGCCAACTGCCGCCCCAGCGCCTTGCGCGTCAGATAGACCGCCCGGTCCCCGAAAATCTTGCTATCCGGCCTGGCAAAATAGATGTACTCAAACACGCACTTGGCCGGGTCGGTCTTGGTGAAGGGCATATAGCTCTTCACCCCATCCTGGTTCAACACCACCAGTTCGCCCGGCTCGATCTCGCGCACCGCTTCCGCCCCGATCAGATCGAAGGCGCAGGTCTCGGACGCTACCAACCAACTGTCCTTCAGCCGGCCCAGGCACAGGGGGCGGAACCCGTGGGGGTCCCGGCAAGCGATCACCGCGTCGTCCGTCAACAGCACGACCGAGAAGGAGCCCCGCACCTGGCTCAACGCATCGATGATCCGTGACAGGAGTGTATCGCCGCGCGAGTGGGCCATCAGGTGAATCATCACCTCGCTGTCGGTCGAGGATTGGAAGATCGCGCCGTACGCTTCCAGCTCGTTCCGCAGCATCTGGGCATTGATGAGATTGCCGTTGTGCGCCAGGGCCAGATTGCCGAAGGCAAAGTTCACGGTCAGGGGTTGGACGTTCTTGAGGTTGCTCCCGCCCGCGGTCGAATAACGATTGTGGCCGATGGCCCTTGGCCCGGGCAGGCGCCTCAGCACCGATTTGGTGTAGATGTCGGCCACCAGGCCCATGCCTTTTTCCTGGTGGAAATGCTCGCCGTCGGACGAGACGATGCCGGAACCCTCCTGCCCCCGATGCTGCAGGGCATAGAGGCCGAGATAGGTCAGGTTGGCCGCTTCCTTGTGGCCGTAGATGCCGAAGACCGCGCACTCATCGTGGAATTTGTCTGGGGTAATCAATGGCAGACGTGAAGCGTCAGGCGTGAAGCGTGAAGCATGGGGAAGATTCATTGGTGTGTGACCCATTCGCCTAACCCCTAACGCCTTACGATTGTTCCAACGCCCGTTCGAGACTGTTGCCCCAGCGGTCAAAGAGCGTCTCAAGATCGGCGTCGATTTGGCAACCGGGGCCCCAATGATCGGCTGCCACGTCGATCACCAGCCGGTTCCCCTGCACCGAGCCGATGGCCGCCGCCGGCACGCCCATCTTCTCGGCCTTATTAAGCACCTGTTCGGCGACAGACGGCTTGACCGACAGGACCACCCGCGACTGGCTCTCGCCGAACAGCAGCGCATCCCGACGAAGCCCGTTCGGCTCTAATCGTACCACAGCGCCGAGTCGAAGCCCAGGCGGGGACACGCAGCACTCAGCCAGGGCCACGGCCAGCCCTCCGTCGGAGCAATCATGCGCCGACTGGACCAGCCCTTCCCCGATTAACGTAAGCACGCAGGTATGCAGCGCCTTTTCCGCCTCCAGGCTCAGGTACGGCGGCGAACCCTGCTCCCGATGGTGCGCCACCCGCAGATATTCGGTCCCGCCCAAGTCGTCCCTCGTCGTTCCGAGTAAGATGATCCGGTCCCCCGCGTGCTTGAACCATTGGGTCGTGGCCCGGTCCGCCGGCTCGATCAGCCCCACCATGCCTAGGATCGGCGTCGGATAGATGGAGAGCCCGTTGGTCTCGTTGTAAAAGCTCACGTTGCCGCTGACCACCGGGACGCCGAAGGCCTCGCAGGCATCCTTGATCCCTTCGATGGCCAGCATGAACTGCCACATGATGTCCGCCCGCTCGGGATTCCCGAAGTTCAGACAGTCGGTGAGGCCGATCGGCAGGGCGCCGGAACAGACCAGATTGCGCGCCGCTTCCGCCACGGCGATGCCCGCGCCCGCGTAGGGATTCAACAGGCAGTACCGTCCGTTGCAGTCCGTGGCAATGGCCAGGGCCTTGTTCGTCCCCTTGATCCGCACCACCGCCGCATCCGACCCTGGCCGCACCAGCGTGTTCGTCCGCACCATATGATCGTACTGTCTATAGACCCAGGCCTTGCTGGCGATCGTCGGCGATTCCAGCAACGACAGCAGTGCCGCCGTCGCATCTTTCACGTCCGGCAGGACGTCCAGATTGAGCGATTGCAGATGTTCCTGATAGGGAGGCGGGGCGTTGGGCCGCTCGTAGCGGGGCCCGTCTTCGGCCAAGGCCTTGGCGGGAATTTCCGCCACCACCTTGCCCTGGTCGCGTACGCGCAGGACGCCGTCGTTCGTCACCCGGCCTACTACCGCCGCGTCCAGGTCCCATTTCTTGCAGATCGCCAGGACTTCTTCTTCCCTCCCCTCCTTGGCGATCATCAACATCCGCTCCTGCGACTCGGAAAGCATCAGTTCGTAGGGCGTCATGCCCGGCTCGCGCCGCGGGACCTCAGTCAAATCCAGGTCGATCCCGTTCCCCGCCCGCGACGCCATCTCGCAAGAAGAACTGGTCAGTCCCGCCGCGCCCATGTCCTGGATGCCGACCAGCAAATCCTTGTCCATCAATTCCAGGCAGGCTTCCAGCAGCAGCTTCTCGGTGAAGGGATCGCCGACCTGGACCGTCGGCCGCTTGGCTTCGGAGGCTTCGTCGAACGCATCCGAAGCCATCGTGGCCCCATGAATCCCGTCCCGTCCCGTCTTGGACCCGACATACATCACCGGGTTGCCGATGCCGGCCGCCAGGCCCTTGAAGAGCCGGTCTTTCTTGGCGATCCCCAGGCAAAAAGCGTTGACCAACGGATTTTGGCTGTAGATGTCGTTGAAGACCACTTCCCCGCCGACCGTGGGCACGCCCATGCAATTCCCGTAACCGGCGATCCCGGCGACCACGCCCTTGAACAAGTGCCGGTTGAGCGGCTTATCCAGCAGGCCGAACCGGAGCGAATCCAGCAGCGCGATCGGTCGCGCACCCATCGTAAAGACGTCGCGCATGATCCCGCCCACACCGGTCGCCGCCCCCTGATAGGGTTCGATGAACGACGGATGGTTGTGCGATTCCATCTTAAAGACCGCGCAGAGCCCGTCGCCGATGTCCACCGCCCCGGCATTTTCCCCAGGCCCCTGGACGACACGCGGCCCGGTCGTCGGGAGCTTCCTGAGATGGACACGCGAACTCTTGTAAGAGCAGTGCTCCGACCACATGACCGAGAACATCCCCAGCTCGGTCAGGTTCGGCTCCCGCCCCAGGATCTCGACGATCTTCTGGTACTCCTCGTCCGACAGCCCATGCTGCGCGATGAGGTCTTTGGTGATGGGCTGCTCAAATATTTTCATTCACTTAGCCTTCTTCTTAATCCGCTGGGCTTTTGAAAGCATCGCCAAGACATGCTGCTTCAAGACTGGGAGTCGCTTGGACACAACTCCCCACACAATCGACAAATCGACACCGAAGTATTCGTGAATCAGAACGTTGCGTAACGCAGTGATGCTCCGCCAGGGAACTCCGGGGTGTTGCTTTTTCACCTCAGCCGGAAGGTTCTTGACTGCCTCGCCGATGATTTCCAAGTTCCGAATGACAGAATCCTGAACCATGGTGTTTTGGAAAAACGCCGACCGGCCATCCTCGGTATATTTTTCGATCCTAGCAATGGCGTCGCGAATATGCTTTAGGTAGACCGTCGCATTTCTCATAGCGGCTTGGCCGTTCGGAGGATCTCTCGGCGTAAATAGGGGCTCAATCCGGCTTCTGTTACCACATCCACTTTACAGCCCAACAAATCTTCTACGTCCAATTTGAACGCCACTAGGTCCAGCAAGTCTCGATCCGGCCGAAGGGTGACGAGCAAGTCCAGATCGCTGGCGCTTGTCGCATCACCCGAAGCATGAGAGCCAAATACCCGCATCAGCGCGACCCCATGGGCTTGCGCAGCCCTGCGAATGGCCTTTGTTCTACTTTTCAGCAAACTCGCTGTCACAATCACAGCTCCCGCGCGGTCAGGTTCGGCTCCCGCCCCAGAATCTCGACGATCTTCTGGTACTCCTCGTCCGACAGCCCATGCTGCGCGATGAGGTCTTTGGTGATGGGCTGAGTCTCGGCTTTCATTATCCCTTCCCGTACCCTTCAATCATTGAATCGCCACCATGCGAGTGGCCTCGTGCTTCGTTTCTTTTCCATCCACCATGCGCGTGAGCGTCACCTGGCCTGTGTAGGTCCCAGTCGGCCAAGTCGAAGCGGTCACCTTCTTTCCCACAAAAACAAAGCGTCGCGCCTGGGTTCGATCCACAGAGTTTTCCTGCTCCAGCATGGGCTTGCCATCCGGCCCCATGATACGGAACTGTACCCGATCTCCTGCTACTACCCCCAACATGTCCACCCAGAGGACCAAGGCGGGGCTGGTCGCCGCCAGTGGCCCCTCCTCACGCTTTCCGCTCCTGATTGCCTCGCTGTCCGGTTTCCCAGTCGCAAATCCAACGTTGTAGAGCGAAACCGGCTCATACTCGATGCGCTGATCCGCCCGCCACAGGGGCTTCCCATCCTTCCCGCAACCGGCGATCATCGGCCGATCGGTGAAAGGATCGATGGCTTTTCCATCCTTGCGAACTGTCAGGTGGACGTGGGGGAATTCCGTCTTGCCGGAGAGTCCGACCAAGCCCAACTGGCCGCCCCGCTCGACCTTGTCCCCCGCCTTGACCTTGATACTGCCTTCCTTCAAATGGCAATACTGGGTCTGCCAGTTGCCTTCATGATCTATCACGACGCCGTTGCCGCATTCCCGCCCGGCAATACGTTTGCGCGAGGCTTCGTCGGTCAACGCGACATCCTGCATGCCATCCCGCACGTTCTTCACCAGGCCCGGCGCGCTGGCCACCACCGGCACCCCCTGGGCCATCACGGCCAGGTCACGGATGGCGAAATCCGTTCCGTCATGGCCGTCATAGGTTCGCCGATTGCAGCGGAAGTCGCGCGCCTCCACGGAAGGGTCCACATCCACGTAATTCGCCACCCAACAGGTCTGGCCAATGGCACAGACCAACGGCAGCCCCAAACCCTCCGTCTCGATGGGAGCGGCAGCAACGGAGACGCCCTGGCTCAACCAGACAGCCAATAGGCACAGAGGCAAGCCGCTTCTCTTCCAGCCCATAGCGTGCATCGGCTATGTCAGGACCGCCTTGAGTTTGGCCTTCTGCAGCGCGTCCAGCATGGACAGGAAAATCAGGCGTCCGTCATCGTTCCCCAGGACCTCTTCCGCGCTGCGCTCCGGATGGGGCATTATGCCCATCACGTTGCCCGCTGCGTTCCTGATGCCGGCAATATTGTCCAGCGACCCGTTGGGATTGGCCTCCGGCGTGACTTTGCCTTCTGGGGTACAGTAGCGAAAGACGATCTGGGCCGCCGCCTTCATCTGGGACAGGGTGACGTCGTCCGTGTAGTAGTTGCCATCCGCATGGGCGATGGGGATTTTCAGGACCTGGCCCGGTTGGCACCGACCGGTGAAGGGCGTCGCCGCATTCTCGACCGTCACGTAGACATCCTTACAAATGAACGACAGCGACCGGTTCCGCAACATGGCGCCGGGAAGCAAGCCGGCCTCCAACAGAATCTGGAAGCCGTTGCAGATGCCCAGGACCATCCCGCCATCATGGGCGAACTCTTTCACCGCCCCCATGACCGGAGAGAACCGCGCGATCGCGCCGGTCCGCAAGTAGTCGCCGTAAGAAAACCCGCCCGGCAGGACGATCGCATCCAGGCCGTCCAGCTTGGTCTCCTTGTGCCAGACCGGGATGGCCTTGTGCCCGAGCACATCCGACAGGACATGGATGCAGTCGTGGTCGCAGTTGCTGCCTGGAAATACGATGACGCCGAAGTTCATACGGCAATGCTCAATGTTGAATGTTCAGTGTTCAATTTTTGGTCACGTCATTGAAAATTAACTCGTCAATTCAAATCGGTACTCTTCAATAATGGTATTGGCTAGCAATTTCTCACACATGGCCTTGACCTCAGCCTCAGCCTTAGCCTTGTCTTTTTCTGCCAGGTCCAGTTCCATATATTTCCCCACCCGCACGTTGTCGGCCGACTTGAACCCCAACGTCTCCAAGGCATGTTGGATGGCCTTCCCCTGGGGGTCGAGAATGCCTGGCTTCAACGTCACATGAATCTTCGCTTTCACGCCTTCCTCCTACCGGCTCTCTTCTTTCTGCGCTTGCGCCATCAGCACCAGTTTTTTCCTCGCCCAGTTGATGACCGCCGCCAGGACCAGCCCCCCGGCCGACAAGGCTAGAAACGACCAACGCCAAAACAGGTCAACCGTGTTGATCGCCATCAAGGCCACGGCCGCCGCCCAGACCACGATGGCCCAGATCAGCCCATGCTCCATGAATTTCAAAACCAGCCGCTTCACCCTTCTCACTCCCCCCAAAAGATCGGGCTGTTCCGAGGAGATGCGGCGGTTGGCCTCACCTGCGCGCATCGAGCGAGCGCGCCTTCATTGCGCGCTCTGCGAGCAAGAGGCCGACTGATGCGTCCCCTGATCTTCATCCACATACCCGCTTCAGCACTTCCTGATAGGCCTCTTCGATCTTGCCCAAGTCTTTCCTGAAGCGATCCTTGTCCATGGACTCTTTGGTCTTCTGGTCCCAGAACCGGCAGGTGTCCGGCGAAATTTCGTCGGCCAGGATCAGACTCCCCTTGTGCCGCCCAAACTCCAGCTTGAAGTCCACCAGGATCATGGTCCGTTCCTGAAAGAAGGGCGTCAGGAGCCGGTTGATCTTGAGCGCCAGGTCCTTGATTTGGCCGACCATCCCCGGGTCGGCGAGGTTCAACAGACGGATATGCTCCTCGGTAATCAGCGGATCGCCCAGCGCATCGTTCTTGTAATAAAACTCGACGATCGGCGGCGCAATTGCCTCCCCTTCCTTCAGCCCAAGGCGTTTCGCCAGGCTTCCGGCGATGATGTTCCGCACCACGACTTCGATCGGCACGATCCGGACCTTCTTGGTGAGCATCTCCCGGTCGTTCAATCGCTCGACGAAATGCGTCGGCACCCCGCCTTCTTCCAATAGGCGAAAGAGCCGTTCCGAGACCTTGTTGTTGACGATCCCCTTCTCGACGATCGTCCCCTTCTTCTGCGCGTTGAAGGCCGTGGCGTCGTCTTTGAAATATTGGATGACACGATCCGGGTCCACCGTCTCAAAAATCTTCTTCGCCTTGCCCTCATAGAGCATCGTGCCTTTCATCAATGTCATGAGCGCCCTCTTCCTGTCCGCTTTGTACCGGCTCCCGCGCCGAAGACCCGCCGGTAAATCTTGTCCAGGTGCCGCAGGTAGTACTTGGGGTCGAAACAGGCGGCGATCTGCGCCTTGGTCAGCGCCTTGCCGATCACCGGGTCCTTGCCGACCAAATCCTGGAACCCGGCCTTCCCCTTCCAGGCCTCCATGGCGCAGCGCTGCACTGCTTCGTAGGACGCTTTGCGCTGGGCGCCTCGCTCCACCAGCTCCAGCAACAGCCGCTGCGAATAGACCAGCCCGCCGGTCAGGTCCAGGTTCCGCCGCATCCGCCCCGGATAGACCAGGAGGTTTTGGATGAGGTCAGTCAACCGGACCAGCATGTAGTCCGCCAGGATCGTGCTGTCCGGCATGATCACCCGTTCGACGGAGGAGTGGCTGATGTCCCGCTCGTGCCAGAGGGCCACGTTCTCCAACGCCGCCAGGCTGTTGGCCCGCACGACGCGGGCCAAGCCGCAGAGGTTTTCCGAGGCAATGGGATTCCGTTTGTGGGGCATGGCGGAGGAGCCCTTTTGCCCGGCGGAGAAATATTCCTCCGCCTCCAGCACTTCCGTTCGCTGCAAGTGCCTGATCTCGGTGGCGAACTTCTCGATGCTGGCCGCCAGCAGGGCCAGGGCCGAGAGGTAGGCGGCATGCCGATCCCGCTGCACCACTTGATTGGATACGGGGTCCGGCTGGAGCCCCAGCTTCTTGCAGACATAGGCTTCGACGTGGGGGCCCTGATGCGCAAACGTCCCCATCGCGCCGGAGAGCTTCCCGACCGCGATCTCCTCCCGCACCGCCTTCAGCCGAGCCAGATGCCGCTTCGCCTCCTCATACCAGATGGCCAGCTTGAACCCGAAGGAAATCGGTTCACCGTGAATCCCATGGGACCGTCCGACCATGATTGTGTCGCGGTGCTCGAGCGCCCGCTTTTTGAGCACGGCCAGCAGGTCCTCGACATCCTTCAAAATCAGGTCCATGGCCTCGGTCATCTGCACGGCCAACGAGGTGTCCACGATGTCCGAGGAGGTCAGGCCGATGTGCAGGAACCGGACTTCCTTTCCCACCGGCAGGGCGAGTGATTCGAGGAACGCGATCACGTCGTGCTTGGTGACCTTTTCGATCGCGGTAATCCTCGCCGGATCGATCTTGGCTCTGCGCCGGATGCGGGCCGCCACGCCTCGCGGCACCTCTCCGGCCCGTTCCAGGGCTTCGCAGGCCAGCAACTCAACCTCCAGCCAGATTTCATACTTGTGCCGAAGGTCCCAGATGGCTTTCATGCCGGGCAGGGTGTAGCGTTCAATCATTAGCGACTCGTCATTTCCATGTCACACACAGGACAATGTTCAGTGTTCAATTTTCAATTGAACATTGCTCATTGGCCATTGAACATTCCGATCGTTTACGCGTCACGCCTCACTGGTTCAGCCATGACTTCCACCCGCTTGGCCTCCAGACGTGGGTCTGATTTGAGCACCTGGTCCAGAATCCCGTTGACGAACTTTTTCGTCTCTTCGTCCGCGAATCGTTTGGCCAGTTCGAGCGCTTCATTGACCGTGACCTTGGCCGGCACGTCGGGCAGATAACAGAGCTCATACAGCGCCGCCCGCAGAATGTTGCGGTCCACGATCGGCATGCGGCTCACTTTCCAATTCGTCGCATGGGCGCCGAGCAGCTTGTCCAATTCAGGCCGGTTCGTCAGGACCCCCTCGACGAGCTGGTCGGCAAACTGCTTCACCTCCGGCTCGACTTGGTGCTGGGCCTCGAAATCGGTCAGCCAATGGCCGCCCTTTCCATGAACGTCCCATTGGAAAAGGATTTGCAAGGCGCGCTCGCGAGACTGTCGTCGAATGCCCATTGACGTTCGCCTATGCTCCCTCAACCAGACTCATCGTTTCCTTCGGCTGCGCGAGCGCCTTGCCCTGCTCCCGGCGCCCCGGCGCGCAGCTTGCTTCACGCCCAGGGCTTTCATCTGTTGCAACAGGTTCGCCATTTCGATGGCGGTTCTGGCCGCGTCGGCGCCTCGGTTGCGCTCAGCGCTTCCCGACCGCTCCAGCGCCTGCTCCACGTTCTCCGTCGTCAGCACGCCGAACACGACCGGGACGTCCGATTCCCAGGCCGCTTGGGCGATGCCCCGGCTGGCTTCCGCGCTGATGTATTCGAAATGGGGAGTCTCGCCGCGAATGACCGCGCCCAAACAGATCACCGCATCGAAGCGTCCTGAGCGGGCCATGCGGCGCGCCACCAGCGGAATCTCGAAAGCGCCCGGCACCAAGACCACCTGGATCGCCGACTCGACCGCTCCGGCTTTGCCGAGCGTTTCCAGCGCCCCGGCCAGAAGCCGGTCGGTCACGAACTCGTTGAACTTGCTGACAACCAAGCCAAATCGCAGGTCCTTGGCGTCGAGCTGTCCTTCGAGCGGCTTCATGCAGAGACCTTCAGCCGGGCCGAGCCCGGTGGTGTGGCGGCGTTCCGTGAACAATGAGGCAAGTCCGGACGCACCTTAGCAGGTTCGCCCAAAAACTGGCAAGGACTAGATGGGCAGAGAGGGTTAAACCTTATTCAGAATATGCCCGAGCTTATTTTTCTTCGTGCGCAGGTAGCGCTCGTTGGCCGCGCGGGGAGCGATTTCGATCGGCACGCGCTCGGTCACCTTGAGCCCATAGCCTCCGATGCCGACGATTTTGCGCGGATTGTTGGTGATGAGGCGAATCTTCTGGAGCCCCAGATTGACCAGGATCTGGGCGCCGATTCCATAGTCTCGCAGGTCCGGCTTGAAGCCCAGTTGAAGATTGGCCTCAACCGTGTCGCTGCCTTCATCCTGAAGTTTGTAGGCCCGAATCTTGTTGAGCAGGCCGATTCCCCGCCCTTCTTGGTTCAGATAGAGCAACACTCCGCGGCCTTCTTTTTCAATGATTTGCATGGCGCTCTGCAACTGGTCACGGCAATCGCAGCGCAGCGATCCGAACACGTCGGCCGTCAAGCAACCCGAGTGAACCCGCACCAGGCAGGGGGACCCGTCCTCCACCCTCCCCTTGACCAGAGCGATGTGCGTGCCGCCGTCCACCTCATTTTCGAAGACTACGGCATCGAACTCGCCGAAAATTGTCGGGAGCTTAGCGCTCGCGATCCGTTTGATGAAGGTTTCCCGATGCATGCGGTATTCGATCAGGGACTTGATCGTCACCAGCTTGATCTTGTGTCGCTTGGCGAATTCCATCAATTCCGGCACCCGCGCCATCGTCCCATCTTCGTTCATGATTTCACAGATGACCCCGGCCGGGTAGAGTCCGGCCAGCCTGGACAAGTCCACGGAGCCTTCGGTCTGCCCCGCCCGTTTGAGCACTCCGCCCTTCTGAGCTTTCAGCGGGAAAATATGGCCAGGCCTGGCCAGATCGGCCGGCTTGCTTTTGGGGTCGATGGCCGTGTGGATCGTGGTGGCACGGTCGGCCGCGGAAATGCCGGTGGTAATGCCCTTCCGCGCATCGATGGACACGGTGAAGGCGGTCCCAAACGTCGCCGTGTTCTCGGCGGCTTGGGGCGGGAGTTGCAATTCCTCCACCCGTTCCGGCGTCAGCGCCAGACAGATCAAGCCACGGGCATGTTTCGCCATGAAGTTGACGGACTGCGGGTTGACCTTTTCCGCCGCCATCACCAGGTCCCCTTCGTTCTCTCGATCCTCGTCGTCCACCAGGATCACAAAGCGGCCCTTCTTGATGTCCTTGATGGCCTGCTCGATCGTGTCGAATTCCTGCGCCATGCCCGTTATTCCTCTACGCTCGTTCCGAACCCATACGCAGCCCATTATAGGGGGTCGGCGTGAAAAACGCCAATGCGCGGCCTTCCGGAACGGTATCGGCCCCTGCGTTCCGTTTTATTCCGCTCGACTCCGTCGGATCGCGACGACGACACTTGCCAACGCCAGGAGACTCGCTCCGCCGAATATCAAGAACCCCGTGCCGTAGCTGCCGGTGTGATCCTTCAGCAGGCCGAATGCGAGGGGAACGACCATTCCGCCGAACCCGCCCGCCGCCCCGATGACGCCCGAAGCCATGCCGATCTGCTTGGACAGGCGCTCGGAGACCACTTGAAACACTACCCCGTTGCCGAATCCCATACAGGCTAACGCCGCCACCATCAACGGACCGCTCCACACCAGACTCGGCAAGGATGCCAGCGCCATGGTGAGGATCGCCAACATCGGGAACAACCCCCGCAGCACGATCAGTCCCCCCAACTGGTCTGCGACAAACCCACCCAAGGGTCTGGCCAAGCTCCCGGCCAAGCCACAGAGTGCCGCCCAGGACCCGGCCAGCACCAAGTCCAACCCGTATTGATCGTGCAAGAACATGGGCAGGAAGCTGCAAAACCCGACAAAGCCGCCGAACGTCACCGCATAGATGAAGCACAGCCAATAGACCGAAGGCAGCCGGCCGATATCCTTCAGTCTGCTCCACCAACCGGCGCCCCGCTCCACACGCGTGATGCCCCCGTCTCCGCGCACCAGCAAGGCGAACCCAGCGGTCGTCGCCAGCACAGGGAGCGCCATCAACCCGAAGACGCCGTGCCACCCGACTGCTTGCGCCAACCGAGGGGCGAAGAACGTCGCCAGCACCGTCCCGCTGTTGGCCGACGCGGCGATGCCCATGGCTAGCCCCTGGTAGGCCGGCGGATAGGCGCGGCTGGCCAGGGGCAGCGCCACCGCAAAACTCGCTCCGGCCGTGCCGAGCAGCAGCCCAATCCCCAGCAGCTCGATAAAACTCTTGGCGCCCGTCCAGCCCCAGAGCAACGCCAGCAGTTCGCTGCCCAACAACACCAGGCCCACGGACTTGGGTCCGAAGATATCGCTGAGCATCCCGACCGGAATTCGCAACAGGGCGCCGCCCAACAGGGGCACGGCGACCAACAATCCCTTCTGTGTCGCGGTCAGCGCAAAGTCCTCCGAAATGGACACGCCCAAGGCCGCGACCAGCAGCCAGGCCATGAAGCTGACTTCAAAATGCAGCCACGCCCCCAAGAGCGAGGGCCAATGCCCGCTCCGGATGGCCCTGAGGATCTTCTGCACCTCGCCCCTCCGTTCCCTCCGACAAAGCCGTCGCCCAGCACTCGCACGCCGACTCACTTGCCGACTCACTATAGAATCGGCCGTTCCCATTTCGCAACCGCCATTCCGAGGCTTTGTTCTTGTCCCCATTGCGTTTATAATCACCCGATTGAGAGCAATCGCACCGGACACTTTCGTCTAGAGCTCCATGACGGACCAGCAGCGCCAGACCGGCGAAGAGATCGAGGATGCCGAGGTCCTCGACGACGCGAGCCTCGAGCCGGACCAGGCCGAGCTGGCGGAAGAGCTGCCTCCGCTCGCGGCACCCGTCGCCGACGAGTCGCAGGAGACCGGCATCACGACGGTCGCTCCGGTTACCGCGCTCCAACAGTATCTCGCCGAGATCCGCCGCTACCCCTTTTTGTCCAAAGAAGAAGAGCTCCGGCTGTTTCAGGAATACCAAGTTCACGGCAGCCGTGAGGCGGCGGTCAAGCTGATCCTGGCAAACTTGCGCGTCTCCGTCTCCATTTCCTCCGAATATCTCCACACCGGCGCGGACCAGATGGACTTGATCCAGGAAGGCAACGTCGGTCTGATGCAGGCGATCAAAAAGTTCGACCCGACGAAAAATGTGCGGTTCTACGCCTACGCCGCCTGGTGGGCCCGCGCGTACATCTTGCGGTATCTGCTCAACACCTATCGCCTGGTCAAGGTCGGCACCACGCAAGACCAGCGCAAGCTCTTCTACAACCTCAAGAAGGAAAAGGCCAAGCTGGAGCGTGAAGGCTTTGTGCCGGATGCGAAGCTGCTGGCCGACCGGCTCAACGTCCGCGAACGGGACGTGATCGAGATGGACCAGCGTCTGGGGAGCTGGGAGCTCTCACTCGACCAGCCGCTGAACCAGGAAACCGAGGGGACCCTCCTCGATATCCTGCCGTCACAGGAACAAGCGGCCGACGAGCTACTCGAGGACCGCGAGTTGAAGATGCTCTTCAGAAAGAAGCTGGCCGAGTTCACCAAGACGCTGCCCGAGCGGGATGAAGACATTCTCCGCAATCGGATTCTCTCGGAAACGCCCCTAACGCTGGACGACCTGGGCCAAAAATATGGGATCACGAAAGAGCGAACCCGCCAGCTGGAAGCAAGGCTGATCAAGCGGCTGCGTGACTATCTGAAGAAAGAGATCAAGGACTTCGACCTCCTCCGTTCATAGCCTGCTACCTATTCTCCAACCTCACAGGAATGTCCAAGCCGTTGATTTTCAATCGGTTATCGTCTCCCAGGCTTGGCGGGCTCCCTCGCAAAGAAATTCTTGGCGCCAGGACTTGACTTGCCCGGCCCCGGCGCTATCTCTCGTGATACCTGCGGCAGCGTCCCGAATCTCTTATTCAGGCTGTTCGTTTGAATCCGTTAATGCAGCACTGCGTATCGGTTGCACGGAGCTCACAACAACCACGGGCACTCGAATTAACTTAAGGAGGGAGCGTTATGTCTACCAAGATCGAGGAGAAGGAAAAGACCGAGGGGAAGGCCAAGAAGGGGACGGCCGCCAAGGGGTTTCAACCGCTTGGTGATCGCGTATTCGTGACCTACACCGAGGAGATGGAGCGGACCGCCGGCGGCATTTATGTGCCGGAAACCGCCAAGGAAAAGCCCCAGCGGGGCACCGTGCAGGCGACCGGCAAGGATGTGAAGGACCTCAAGGTCGGCGATCAGGTGCTCTTCGACAAGTACTCGGGGAGCAAGCTCCACATCGACGGCGAGGACTGCCTGATTCTGAAGGAAGAAGACATTCTGGGCATCTTCACCAGCTAAGCGTTTCGCTCATCACACATCACGACGACACCACGATTAAGGGAGGAAGCAATGGCTAAGCAACTGTTGTACAGCGATGCGGCGCGGGCCGCCATCCTGAAGGGCGTCAATCAGCTCGCCGACGCCGTGAAGGCGACGTTGGGTCCGAAGGGACGCAACGCGATTTTGGACAAGAAGTTCGGCGCGCCGACCATCACGAAAGACGGCGTGACCGTGGCCAAGGAAATCGAACTCAAGAACCCCTACGAAAACATGGGCGCCCAGTTGGTGCGTGAAGTCGCCAGCAAGACCAGCGACACGGCCGGCGACGGCACCACGACCGCGACGGTGCTCGCCCAGGCGATCTACCGCGAAGGGGCGAAGAACATCACGGCGGGCGGCAACCCGATGGAGATCAAGCGCGGGATCGATCGCGCGGTCGAACTCGTGATTGCGGAGCTCAAGAAACTCAGCAAGCCCTGCCAGGCCAAGACGGAGATCTCCCAGGTCGGGACGATTTCGGCCAACAACGACAAGACCATCGGCGACCTGATCGCCGAGGCGATGGAGAAGGTCGGCAAGGACGGGGTCATCACGGTCGAGGAAGCCAAGTCCATGACCACCTCGCTGGACGTGGTCGAGGGCATGCAGTTCGACCGGGGCTACACCTCCCCCTACTTCGTCACCAACGCCGAGCGTATGGAAGCCTCCCTCGAAGAACCCTTCATCCTCATCCACGAAAAGAAGATCAGCGGCATGAAGGACCTCCTGCCCCTCCTGGAGCAGGTGGCCAAGATGGGCAAGCCGCTGGTGATTCTCGCGGAAGAAGTGGAAGGCGAGGCGCTGGCCACGCTGGTCGTGAACAAGCTGCGCGGCACGTTGAACGTGGCGGCGGTGAAGGCGCCGGGCTTCGGTGATCGCCGGAAGGCCATGTTGGAGGACATTGCGATCCTGACCGGCGGCCAGGTGATCTCGGAAGAATTGGGCCTGAAGCTCGAGAACATCAAGCTCACGGACCTGGGCCGCGCCAAGCGGGTCACGATCGACAAGGACAACACCACGATCGTGGAAGGCTACGGCGATCCCAAGAAGATCGAAGGCCGCGTGAAGCAGATCAAGGCGCAGGTCGAGGAAACCACCTCGGACTACGACCGCGAGAAGCTCCAGGAGCGGCTGGCGAAGATCGTGGGCGGCGTCGCGGTCATCAACGTGGGCGCGGCGACCGAGACCGAGATGAAGGAGAAGAAGGCCCGCGTCGAAGACGCGCTGCATGCGACCAAGGCGGCCGTGGAAGAAGGCATCGTGCCCGGCGGCGGCGTGGCGCTCCTGCGTTGCGTGTCCGCGCTGGAAAACATCAAGGACTTGCCGGCCGAGCAGCTGGTGGGCGTCACCATCGTGCGGCGGGCCCTCGAAGAGCCGATCCGCCAGATCGTCGGCAACGCCGGCATGGAAGGGTCGGTCGTCGTGGACAAGGTCCGTCAGGAAAAGAACGCCTCGTTCGGGTTCAATGCGGCCACCGAGCAATATGTGGACATGCTCAAGGCCGGCATCATCGACCCGACCAAGGTCACGCGCTGCGCCCTGCAGAACGCGGCCAGCGTGGCGGGCTTGATGCTCACCACCGAGGTCATGATCACCGACCTGCCGGAAGAGAAGAAGGAACCGGCCATGCCCGGCGGACACGGTCACGGCATGGAAGGCATGTACTAAGAGAAGAGCCGATAGCTGATGGCTGATAGCAAGAAAGCCGTCGGTTGAAGCAAAACGGGCCGGGTGGCGAAAGCTCCCCGGCCCGTTTGTTTTTGCGGTCAGGACAGTTTCTTCAGCGCGGATTTGAGGAGGCTGGAACGTGAAGGGGCGGCGAAGAGGTCGCGGAAGGCCCCATTGACCAGGGCCGTATGTTGCCGGCAAGCCTTTACGAAGGCGGCGCGGCTCGCCTCCCGGTCCTTGACCCCGTAGCCGAGGCGGACCGCGCAGCGGGTCAACTCTTCTTCTTCTTCCGGCAGGGCGTGGGTTTGCAGGTCGTGCACCATCTGGAGCTTGTGTTCCACGTCGCGCAGGAACAGGTAGGCGCGGGACAGGGCCTCCTCCTGCTCCTTGGACAGAAACCGTTGCCGGCGCAATCGCGCCAAACTGCCGAGCGTGCTGCGGTCCAGAATCGCCGGGAGCCGGCGCCCACACAAGACTTGTAGCGCCTGGACCGTGAATTCGATCTCGCGGATACCGCCGGTCCCCAGCTTGACGTTGCGCCGCCCCTGTCCTCGCTGACTCATCTTGTCATCGATCATGTCCTTCACGGCTTTGACCTGCGCCAGGACTTCGATGGCACCCTTGACCCCGGCCGGCCCCTGCCGCGATCCCAGGACAAAGGGTTTGACCAGCCGGAGAAAGGCCTTGCCGACCGCGGGATCGCCGGCCACCGGCCAGGCCTTGAGCAGGGCCAGCCGCTCCCAGACCTGCCCGCGCACCTTGTAATACTGCGCGTACTCGGCCAGGGACCGGGCCAGCCGCCCCACCGAGCCCTCCGCGCGCAAGCGCAGGTCCACCCGAAACACGGAGCCTTCCTGCGTGACTGCCGTCAGGGCCTTGGTCAGGTCCCGCGCCAGATACTCGAAATACTCTTCGTTCGGGATGGACTCGATCGCATGGCCCGAGGGGGCCTTCGTCTGTCCGTCGTCGGAGCCATAGACGTAGATCAAATCCACGTCGGAGCTGAAATTGAGCTCGCCGCCGCCCAGCTTGCCCATCCCGATGACGGCAAACCCCGTCGTCACTTGTTTGCCTTTGGAATCCCGATGGGTCGGCTTGCCGTGGCGGGCCTGCAAGGCCGTCTCGACCGTCTCATAGGCGGCTTGAATGAGGACGGAGGCCAGATCCGACAGGGCGGCGGTCGTCTCCTGCACGCCCGCAAACCGCTGGATGTCCCGTAAGCCGATGCGCAACATGGCGCGGCGCTTGAACCGCCGCAGCGCTTCCAACTTCAACTCAGTGGCCGTGACCGATGCGAGCGCCGCGCGGACCTCCCGCTCCAGCTCCTTGCGCGTCGGTTGAGCGGCCAGGACTCCCTCTTCGGCCAGCCAGTAGACCAAGAAAGGATCGCGGATCAGGGTTTGGGCCATGGCGGGGCTGTTCCCGAACGTGGAACAGAGGAGATGCACCAAGCGGGGAAACCCGGCCAGGTAGCCGAAGAGTTGCACTCGATTCAGACCGGCTTCCAGGAATCGCTCCCAGTATGTCAGCGCTGAATCGGGATCAGCGGCCCGGGCAACGCCCTCGAGGATTTCGACCAGAAAGGTGGCCAGGATCGCGCGGGACCGAGGCTCGCCGGCCATGGCTTGAAGGGCGGCGTCGGCCCGTTTGGGGTCCCGAATCCCGTAGGGGGCCAGTAGGAAGGCAATCTCCGGCTCGGCCAGATTTTTGGCGAAGAGCAGCGCGTTCAACCGTTGGGCTTCCCGCCCCGTGCCGGCCGCGATGCGTTTCCAGGTGCCTGCGGTTCTTGTCGTCATGCCGCCGCATTATACCGATGGGTCTCTATCCGCACAATGTGCCGCACAATGAGGCTGCGTTTGCGCCGCCTCGACGGTATACTAGAGAGGCCATGACGCCCGACGAGCTGCTGACAACATTGCGTCCGCTATGTCCCGATGTTGACGAGGTGCTGCTGCGCGACTTCGTCTTCCGGATGGACCGCGACTACTTCAGCCGGGTCCCTCCGGACGAGATGGCCCGCCACGTCCGATTGGCGGCGCGACTTACGCCGGAACACCTTTGCGAAGTCGCCATCACCGAGCACCGGGATCAGCGTTTCGAGTTGACCCTCGTGGCCTACGATTATTTTTCGGAGTTTGCGACGATCTGCGGCCTGTTGTCGGCCTTCGGACTGAACATCGAAGAAGGCCAAATCTACACCTTCACAGAGGCAGCCCCGGCGGCGCGAGCCGCTTCGACCGGCGGATTCCGGGCCAGGCCCAAAACCAGGCCGGGCTTGAGCCGAAAAAAAATCGTCGACATCTTTCGCGTGCAACCGGTCCCGGGCGCCTCGTTCGGACCGGAGGAACAACGGCGCCTGGCGTCGGAACTCGGCTCGGTGATCGGGCTCCTCGACGCCGGGCAATTCGAGGAAGCCCGCCATACCGTGAACCGGCACCTCGTCGAGCAGCTCGGCAAGCACCGCGGGTCGTTCAGCGGCCTGCTCCACCCAGTCCAGATCGCGTTCGACAACGGCCAGTCGCCGACGGACACGATCATGGACATCCGGTCGGACGACACTCCGGCTTTCCTCTACGCCTTTGCCAACGCCCTGGCCATGCGCAACATCTACATCGCCAAGGCGCAATTCGAAATCGAACAGGGTAAGCTGCACGACCGCTTTTACGTCCGCAATCGCTACGGGCAGAAACTAACCGACCCGGCCGACCAGCAGCAGTTGCGTCTGACCGCCGTCCTCATCAAGCAGTTCACCCACGCCCTCACTTGGGCCCCGGACCCGACCAAGGCCCTGGAGGCCTTCGACCAGTTCCTGGACCTGACCGTGCAGGAGGCGACAGGTAAGGCCCAGCAGCAAGCCCTGGCGTTTCTCCGCGACAAGAAAACCTTCCCGCTCCTTGCCCGCTTGTTCGGCGCCAGCGATTTTCTCTGGGAAGACTTCCTGCGCCGGCAGCACGGCAACCTCCTGCCGCTCCTCCAAGACTACCACGACGCACCACTCATCAAGCCGAAAGCCTCGCTCCGCAAGGTACTCGACCGACTTGTGGACCGAGCCAAGACCGACGAGGCGAGGAAAGACGCCTTGAACCGGTTCAAGGACCAGGAACTCTTCCGCATCGACATGAAGCACATCGTCGAGCCTTCGACCAGTCTGGCCGACTTCTCGCTCGCGCTGACTGAATTGGCCGAAGTGATCGTGGACCGGAGCCTGCACGATTGCCAGGCGAAGCTGAACAAACAGTACGGCGCTCCCCGTCTGGCGAACAAGAAACCCTGTCCCGTTGCCATCCTCGGCATAGGCAAATTCGGCGGCCGCGAGCTGGGCTACGCCTCGGATATCGAAGTGCTGTTTGTCTATGGCGGCGCAGGCCGGACAATCGGCAAACAGGGCGGCAAGCAGAGCATCGAGAACAGCGAATACTTCGAACGGCTGACGCAGGCACTCTTGCAGTGGATCGAGGCCAAGCAGGAAGGCATCTTCCACATTGACGTGCGCCTGCGCCCCCACGGCGGCAAGGGCTCGCTGGCCAACCCGCTGGACGAGATCGTGAGTTACTACAGTGACAAGGGACTTGCCGCTCCATTCGAGCGGCAAGCCTTGATCAAGCTGCGTCATGTGGCAGGTGATGCGGCGTTGGGAAAGCAGGTCGAAGCCCATCGCGACCGTTTTGTCTACAGCGGCGCGCCTTGGGATTTGGCCACAGCGCTCGATCTCCGCCGCCAGCAGCTCAAACAACTGGTCGAACCGGGCACCGTCAACGTCAAACTCAGCCCGGGCGGCGTCATTGACATTGAATATGCGGTGCAATACCTCCAAGTCATGCACGGCCATCAGCACGCGGTGCTCCGCACGCCCAACACGATGCAGGCACTGGCGAGGCTCGTCGAATGCGGGATTGTGAACAGGCAGGACGGAGAGAATCTACGAAAGGCTTACTTCTTCATTCGCATGCTGATCGACGGGTTGCGGATGGTGCGCGGTAACGCAAAGGATTTGGTGTTGCCGCCGGCCGATTCGGACGAGTTCATCTTCCTCGCCCGCCGCGTCGGCTACACCACCGACGACTGGCTAGCCGGGGCCAGACATTTGCAGACGGATATCGAGCAGCACATGACGCAGACCAAACAGTTCTTCGAGCGGACGTTCTGCTCGACGCCACCGGCCTGATCAGCGGCGCGCCTTCGCGAGGATCTTTTTCATCGCCCGTTCGTCGAAGGCCCGCAGGGTTTCTGTCCGCACGTTGCCCTGGGCCCCGCCGCCGATCATGAGGGCCGTGGCCGTTTCGTCGTCCGGCGCCTCATAGACGATCACTCCGTCGTGCCGGCCCATGGTCCAGTAGATATCTTTCACCTTGCCGCCGGCTTTCTTGATCGCCGCGTTGAACTTTGCGGCCCGTTTGACCGTATCCTTCACGCCACGGATGCCCTGATCAGTCCAAGAGAACAAGGTGATGTAGGTCGCCATGGTTCACCCCCCTGCTAACCTTCGGTTGAACAACGCACTCTGTTGCGCTTATTCGCCTCGATGTGCGCCGAGAACACTCTTCAGCTTCGCCTATTCCTCCTCCGCTCGTTCCTCATCCAGCCCCGCGAGTTCGGAATATGCGCGCAAGACATCCGAGACGGACAGGACGCCAATGATGGTGGCGTCTTCGGTCGTCGCCAGATGACGAACGCCCTTGGCTTTCATCAAGGCAATGGCCGCAACCAACGGTTCGCTATCCTCGATCGACAACACCGGCTTGCTCATGCAGGCCTCGACCGAGGTCTTGTTCGGGTCCAGGCCGCGGCCAACCCCCTTCCGGCTCAAATCCGTATCCGTGATGATGCCGATGTACCGGCGGTGATCGTCCACCAGCAGCGAGCCGACCTTCCATTTGGAGAGCAACCGGCCCGCCTCCTTGAGCGAGGCATCCTTGTGGACGCTGCGCACATCCGTGGACATATAGTCGGCCACGAGCGCGCCAGCCAGCGGGCCTCCAACGGAGGCGGAGCCTGACTTCAGCCCCTCCAGCTCGGCGATGGCGCTCTCCAGGACTTGCTTCCGCTGATGCAGACTTTCGCGATCCACGTCATGCGCGCCACTTTCCTGCGCTTCCTCCGGCATGTTGACCAGGCCGGCCGCCTCGCCCAGCTTGGCATAGGCATATGTCTCCAGCAACTCCGAGGTTTCTCCGAAGATGCGGCCGAGCAGCCGCTCGGCCGCCGCATCAAACTCGTCCAGAGAGAGGCGGTGTTTGCGCCGAGAGAGAAACGGCTGAAATCTGGCGAGTTGTTCGCGCAACCGTTCGATATCCCGTTTCACAAACAGGCGACGACGTGTTTTGGCGACAGGCTGTTTCCGCATAGCTTCCCCCGATCAGCAAGAACTTCGTGTGGATGAGCCTACCCTAAGCGGATAGGAGAGACAAGGGGCAAGAAGATAATGTCTCGCCGGTTACGAGTAGGCGCGTTCGTTATGCTGGCTGAGATCCAACCCCAGCGCTTCCTCTTCGTGGGTCACACGCAACCCGACCAGGCGATCGACGAGTTTGAGGATCAGATACGTCGCGGCCAAAGAAAACAGGCCGACGGCCAGGACGGCCACGACCTGGATGCCGAAGAACCCAGGATTGCCGTAGAACAGCCCGTCGGCGCCGCCGGGATTCACCGCCTTGGACGCCAGTAACCCCGTGGCCAGGACCCCCAGCACGCCGCCGACCCCGTGAATGCCGACGACATCCAATGAATCGTCGTATCCGAATTTTCCCTTCCACATGATGGCCAGGTAACTCATACTCCCGGCGATCAATCCAATCATGAGCGCGGAAAAGGGACCGACGTAGCCGGCTCCAGGCGTGACGGTCGCCAAGCCGGCGACGGCGCCGCTGGCCACGCCTAGAACGGTCGGTGTTCCCCGGTGAACCCATTCCACCAAGATCCAGGCGGCGGCTCCGGCCGTGGCCGCCGTATGCGTGGCCAGAAACGCGGACACGGCCACCTGGTTGGCGCCCAAGGCGCTGCCGGCATTGAATCCAAACCACCCAAACCAGAGTAACCCGGTGCCCAGCAGCGTGAAGGGGAGGCTGTGCGGGGCCATGTAATCGGTGCCGTAGCCCTGACGTTTCCCGAGCACGAAGGCGCAGACCAGAGCCGCCGCGCCGGAACTGATATGGACGACCGCCCCGCCGGCAAAATCCAGGGCTCCCAGGCGGCCCAGCCAGCCGCCGCCCCACAACCAGTGCGCGATAGGGCAATACACGAGCAGAGACCAGAGGGCCGAAAACAGGAGCAAGGCGCTGAACTTGATCCGTTCCGCAAAGGCCCCGGTGATCAAGGCCGGCGTGATCGCCGCGAACATCATCTGAAACACCATGAAGGCCTGGTGGGGGATCGTCGGGCCATAGGTCGCATGGGGGGCCAGCCCGACACCGTTTAATCCGATCCAGTCCAATCCGCCGATGAGGCCCTTGACGTCCGGGCCGAAGGCCACGCTGTAGCCAACCAAAATCCACAGGATACTGACCAGGGATAGGATGATAAAACTGTGCATGATGGTGCCGAGGACGTTCTTGCTGCGCACCAACCCGCCATAGAACAGGGCCAACCCCGGCACAATCATCGCCAGGACCAGCGCCGAGGCAGCCAGGACCCAGGCCGTGTCTCCCGTGTCGATTTTGAGCGGAACGGCTTGCGTCTCCGCCCACACCGCTTCTGCGCCCACGACCCAGGCCATCCAGATGAGCCCCGCCAGCCGCCACACCTTCATCGTCCAGGCCATGCTCGTCTCCCTTTCTCCCACCGACCTCACTGCCGCCCCTGCCATCCCCCGTTAGAACAGAGGCGCCGGCAGGAATCCTGCTGGCGCCTCCGGCACAGACGGGTGAACCTGCATCTTATCCACCGCCCCGCTTGCCCTGCATTTCCTTGTCGTAAAATTCCAGCATTTGGGCGATGTCCTCTTTCGTCATGCCCTGTTCGATCCACTTGTGGCCCTCGTTGCGCAGCAGCTCTTCGGCCACTTGGGGCGACAGCTCGCGCACGAGCGGCAGGAATTTGATGTAGAAACTCTTGGCCACCTCATAGAAGCCCTGCCAGTGGACATAGTCCGGCGCCATCTTGGACAACCCATGCCTGGCGCGCCTCCCTTCATGGTGCCAGAGTTCATAGAATACCCATTCGATCTTTTCATCGTACGGCGTCGGCGTGATCTTTTTCATGGCCAGCAGTTTGTCCATCGCCGTTTTGGCCGGCTTGCCGAACTTGTCGTTGTACAAGGTGATCCCTTGATCCATCTGCGTAAAGAACCGCTCCACGATCTGCTCACTGTGGCAGGAGGAGCAGACTTGCTTCATGGCCTTCCGTCGATCTTCAAAGTTCTCAAGCCGCGTCGAGACCACCGGACGCAACGTCCAACTGATGCGATCGCCCACGTCATGTGTCACCTCTTGGGCGCCGGTCGCGCTCATGTGGCAGGTGGCGCAGGTGGGATAGAGATAGTCCTTGCCGGGCTGCCACTTCTCCGACGGATTGGCGAGCTTCATTTTTTCTTTGTTCGCGGTGAACAGGACGCCATGCTTGCTTTCCAGGTAAGCCTCGATCTGCGGGTGGTCCGGTCCCATGTGGCAGCGACCGCAACTCTCCGGCTGCCGAGCCTGTTCAATAGAGAAACTGTGTCTCGCATGACAGGCGGCGCAGGTGCCCTTAGAGCCGTCCGGATTCACCCGCCCGATTCCGGAATTGGGCCAGGTGGCCGGGTGAAGCTTTCCATTCTCCATCACTTTCACGATGCTTCCATGGCATCCGGCGCATCCGGAGGTCACGACCTCCGGCCCTTCCACGACGTTCCCGAGGAAGTTGTCGAGGGAGCCGGTAAACTGGGCGGCCTTCGCGTGGTGGGACTTGCCGAATTCCTTGGCCTCCTTGTCATGGCACTTCATACAGTCCTTCGGCGTCACCAAGGTCGAAATCAGCGCCCCCTCATGGGCATACGCATCCACGTCGCCCTTCTCGGCCCGATGGCATTCGATGCAGCCGATCCCTTTCGGCGCGTGACGGCTGACTTTCCAATCATTGATCCCGCCGACCGCCACATCCTTAGCCATGTGGCAATCGATGCACTTCTTGTTTTCAGCGGAAATGAACGGCCGGAGCCCGCCGCCCCGCCGCTCTTCCACCTGGACATAGCCGACGCCGGTGAGCGCCAGAAACAGGACGAGGCACAGACCGCCGATCACATAGCGGGTGAAATTGATTTTCCCGTTCTGTGACTCTCTATGTTCGTCGCCCATATCCGCCACAGGCCCCTCCTCGGTAGCTTTCCGCTGTCGGCTCTTCGCTATCAGCTTCGTCCGGAAGCAGACGGCTGAGTGCTGACCACTTCTTAGCTCTCTTTCACATCCACAAGTCCAACAACATCAGTCCCGCAAAGACCCCCACCGCAACGACTCCGATCAGGGCATTGACGACGGGCATAGGCCAGCCCCGCTCTAGCAACAGCCGATCCAGGAAGGGGTAGAGTACAAAGACCCCAGCCCCGCCCAGGAGACTCCAGAGCGAGAGGGGCGCCGGCAACAGGGTAATCCACATGTAGGCGGCGGAAAAATACCAGGGCGGCGAGACATCCGACGCCACCTCCTGCGGGTTGGCCGGCGGGCCAAGCCCCGGAGGGAAAATCATGACCAAGTCCGTCAGCAGCACCAACAAGCCGATCGCGACCGCCCCCATCATCATCGTGTGTTCCGGATAGAAGGGATGGAAGCCGCGACTGCCCTTGACCTCCGCAAAGCCCAGGATACGGACCACGAGGACATGTCCGAGCACCAGGCCGCCCAGGAGTGCCGGCAGCAGCTTGGTGTGCAAATCGTACAAGCGCAGCAAGGTTCCCCCAGAGACCTCTTCTCCCCCGCGCAAGAGGTACATCAGCGGGGTGCCGACGATCGGCAGAGTTCCCAGCATGTTGGTGACCACGGTCATCCCCCAATAAGAAACGTTGTCATAGACCAGCGAATACCCGGTGAAGCCCATGGCGAGGGTCACAAACAGCACGACCGACCCACTGACCCACTTCAATTCCCCAGGAGACCGGTAGGCTCGCGTCACAAACACCCGGATGACGTGAAAGAATACGAACAATATCATCAGGTCAACGGAGAACTTGTGGAGGCCCCGGATAAACCACCCTAGGTAGACCCCATAGGTGATCTGATCGACGCTTTCGTAGGCTTTCTCCGGCGCTGGTACATAGTAAAAGGTCAGCATGAGACCGGTTGCCACCAGAATCCCGAATAGAGTCAGGGGAATCGCCCCCAGCGTATAAGGCCACCAATCCAGGTGCTCAGGCAGGTCTTTCTGGATGTAATCGATCCAGTTCTTCTGCTCCGGCTCGTTGGCCGTTGTCACTTGCGTCTGCAATGCCACTCCATCACCCCTGGCTTCCCGGAGCCGTCAGCGTCTTTCATAGCGCCGATGGCTGAACGGGGATTGCTGACCGCTAGACGTTCTGGATGTTCACGTACAACTGCCCGCCCCGCTTCACGACGTCGAATCGATCCAGCGGTCTGGGCGGGGGGCCGGCGATGTTTTTTCCGTTCTTGTCGAACCGCCCCTGATGGCAGGGACAGACGAACTCCCCCTGCTCCTTGTTCCAGGATACGAGACAGCCCAAGTCCGTGCACCGACGGGAAAATGCCACCACGCCTTCGTCCGAGCGCAAGACCATGATCTTGTGGCCGCCAAGATCCATCGGTACCGCCTCTCCGAGGGGCACCTTTGACTCGGTCCCGATCAGGACGGCTTCGTAACGCCTCGGCTTCGGGCTGGGCACCAGGAACTGCGCAAACCGAAGCGCCAGGGTCCCCATGCCAAAAAGCAGCCCGAAGCCCATCACCGCCTGGCTGAGAAACCGCCGTCGTCCCGCGTCATCGTGAATAATCGCCATGGCTAGTTGGAATATCCTTTTTCCCCATGTTGAGTCAGGTCCAACCCCATGATCTCCGCCTCCACATCCACGCGGGGACACAGCACCGCACTCAGCCCCTTCACCAGCAGATAGGTCATGCCTCCGGCAAAAACCCAGACGGCCAAGACGGCCACGCATTGAACAAAAAACTGGTAGGGGTAGCCGTAAAAGAGCCCGTCGCTGCCGTCCGGGTTGACTGCGGTGGACGCGAAGAGCCCCGTCGCGATCATCCCCCAGGTCCCGCCCACCGCATGCATGCCGAACACATCCAGCGAATCGTCATAGCCCAGGATCGGTTTCACGAAGTTTACCACCATATAGCAAAGTCCGCCTGCCCCGATCCCGATGACGAGCGCCGAGAGAGGGCCGACGTAGCCGGCTGCCGGGGCGATGGCGACAAGTCCGGCGACCCCTCCGCTGACCGTCCCCAACACCGTCGGTTTCTCCCGTTGCACCCATTCCACCGCAGTCCAGGCCAATGCCGCCGCGGCCGCGGAGGCCTGGATGGCCAGGAAGGCGCCGGTGACCGTGGCCATGGAACCAGAGCCCTGGCCCGAGGCAAAGCCGCACCAGCCGACCCACATCAGACCGGCACCGCAGACAGAGAGCGGCAGATTGTTCGGCCGCATCTCCGTTCGTCCGTACCCTTTGCGCGGCCCGATCAGGATCGCAGCCACCAACGCCGTCACGCCGGCGCTGACGTGCACCACCGCCCCGCCCGCAAAGTCTAGGCTCCCTATGGAAACCAACCAGCCGCCCCCCCACAGTGAATGCGCGAGCGGGCCGTAGACCAGCAGGACCCAACAGAGCCCAAACAAGAGAAAAAACGAACAGCGGGTCCGCTCGACGATGCCCCCCGCCACCAACGCCAGCGCCAATGCCCCCGAGAGTACGAGAGACACGCGCCGCAGGGGCGTTCCTCCCAGCCCCAGGTCGGCCAGGCTTCCACTCCCCACCCCTAGATCCACAGCCCCCGCGCCAACAAGCCAACAGAACGACACCAGCACCAGTGCCAGCAGCGGCAGGGCCAAGGTATTCAAGACATTTTTTCGACGCACCATCCCCGCATAGAACAGCGCCACCCCGGGAATGGTGAGCAACGTCAGCGTCGTGGCGATCAGCAGCCAGGCCATCGGGGAGGAAGACGAGTCAGACATGGATTTCCGGTATCCTCAGGCCGCCTGCACCCGGTTGAGCGACACGGCATAGCGGCAGCCTCCGGCACGTTTCAACGACACCAAACCGGAGCGGCTGAGGCGGTCCACCGCAAGAAACACTTGGGCCCAACTGACGGTCGGCAGCGACGAGGCCAACTGCTCGATGGTCTGCACGCCGCGCGTCTTGAGTGCGTCCAGCAGCCGTTCCTCGACCGGCGAGACAGACTCCGGGTTCGTCCCGGGCAGAGACATTATGTGTGCGCCATGATTCATGGGGACTCCCTCCTGTGCTGGACGTACACCCCTCGCTATACCCGGCAAGGCTCAAGGCCAAGTGAGCAAGTTCAGTGCCACATAGAAAGGGAAAAATGAATGGAATTCACGCAATAACGAGAGCAAGAAACCGACCGCTACGACAATTTTGTCGGATATCTGACAAAATGGCCAGGCTTGTGACGGGTACGGCTGGCGCGAGAACAGGGCTGACGCACAAGAGGCGCCGCCGGCCTCTTGGTCGACAGCGCCCCTCTTCAGTGGTGACACGTAGGCTAAAAGGTCTTGTATTCGAGCCACTTCCCGTTCAACGTGATCTTGCAACGAGCTTCTCCGTGGCTGCCGATGACCCGCTCCATATCGAGCGTGAAATCGATCGCGCTCATGATCCCGTCGCCGAACATCTCGTTGGCCTGTTCCCGCATGGAATCGCCATAGACGCCGATGATCTCCAGCAGCCGATACTTGAACGGATCGGTCGTGTTGGGAAAGTCGGTCCGGACCGGGAACTTCGACAGGGATTCGGTGGTGTCCTTGTCCAAGCCCAAGGCCTTCCCGATTTTCGCCGCTTCCTTCGGCGGAAGCCGGTGAGTGCCGTTCAACACCGCCGCCACGAACGTCGGGTTCCGGCTCACGAGCTTGGCCACCTGGGCGATCGTCATCTTCTTGGCCAACCGCTTGGCCTTGATCACATCCCGAGCTTTCTTCGTCTCCATTCTTCCCTCCTGGTTTAAAGCGGGCCACCGCAGCCCGCCGCTCTTTCCATGTTTCTTCAGAAACGGACGACCAACGGCGGGGCGACGCTCGCCGACTCTGAAGCCGATCCCTCGGCGACCGGCGCATGCGACGCATGGCGGACCAAAAAATGAATCACGTGGTTCCGGATCTTGTAATAATGGGGATACTCGATGATCGTATCGCGAGCGCGGGGTCGTGGAATCGTCACATCCACGATTTCGGCGATGCGTGCCGACGGACCGTTCGTCATGAGCATGATCCGATCCGAGAGGAGAATGGCCTCATCCACATCGTGAGTCACCATGAAGACCGTATTGCGGGTCGTGTTCCACATCTGGACGAGTTCCTCTTGGATGACGCCCCTCGTTAGGGCATCGATCTGCGCGAAGGGCTCGTCCAGCAGCAGGACTTTCGGCTCGATCGAGAAGGCTCGCGCCAGCCCCACCCTCTGTTTCATGCCTCCGGATAGGGCCGTCGGGCGCTTGTCCTCGGCGTCCTTCAGCCCCACCAGCGCAATGTATTTGCGCACATGTTCGGCGATCTTCTCGCTGCTCCAGTCCGGATAGGCCGCCCGCACGGCCAGCCGGATATTCTCGAACACCGTCATCCATGGCATTAAGGAGAAGTTCTGGAACACCACCATCCGGTCCAAGCCCGGCCCTGTGACCTCCTTGCCGTTTAGGATGATCCCGCCCTCCGTCATGGTTTCGAGTCCGGCGATGATATTGAGCAGCGTGCTCTTGCCGCAACCGGAATGGCCGATGACGGTGACAAATTCGCCCTTGTCGATCTTGATCGTCGCATCCCTGAAGATGCAGACCCGCCCGTTACCCGACGGGCTCGAAAAATACTTGGTGACGTGGTCGATTTCTAGAAATGCCATTCGTTACTCCTGATAGGTGACAAGACTCGCCAGTTTGTTGAAGCCCGAGTCGAGAATGACCCCCACCGCGCCCACGACCAGAATCGCAAAGATCACCCCGGCGATGTCCAGATTGTTCCATTCGATCCAGCTCAGATAGCCGACGCCCAACTCCCCCAGCAGCATTTCCGCCGGCACCACGGCGACCAGCGCACTGCCGAACGAGATGCGCAGGCCATTGACGATGGTCGGCGCCGCCCCTGGCAGAATGACCTTGTAGAGCCGCTTGAACCAGGACAATTGCAGAATGGCGGCCACGTGGAGATAGTCCTTCCGAAGGGAGTTGACACCGAATGCGGTCGTGGCCAGGGTCGGCCACACCGCCGCCATGAAGACGACGAGCACCGCTGTCCACTTCGGGTCCTTGACGGTGTAGAGCAGCAACGGCATCCAGGCCAGGGGTGAAATCGGCTTAAGTATCTGGATGAAGGGATTAACCGCCTGAAATAGGACCTTGTTCAGTCCCAGCAGAATCCCGAGCAGGATGGCCACCACTGACGCCGCCAGGAAGCCGCCGGCAAACCGCGTGACCGTATAGAGCACCAAATAGGCGATCCCGTGATCGTTCGTGCCTTTTATCACGAAGGCCTCGGACAATTCATCCTTGGCTTTCGCAACGACCGCCAGCGGTCCGGGTACGCCTTTCACCTTCTCCTTCTCCGGGTTCCAGACGTAGGCTCCCTCCGGAGTCCTGACGATATCGCCATTGAATTCCATGAGTTGCAACTGTTCGTCCGTGAATCCTTTGGGATCAAACCCCGGCCGCAGGGTAAACAAATGCCACGCGACTAGAAACACCACTAGCAAGCTCACCGAGATCAAGAGTGCGTCTTTGCGGGTGCCCATCGGTCCTGCCATGTCTTGGTTCTCTCCTTAACCCTTAGGCCATACTATGGATCTTAAAGCTCTTCAGATAAGCTTCCGGCTGACTCGGATCGAAGGGCTTTCCCATGATCACATGGGTCGTCGAGGTCGCCTTGTGAGTCGGATACCCGAGCTCCTTGGCGATACGATCGCAGTCCGACGCCAGGTAGACCTGCTCCGCCACCTGTTTGTAATTCACGTCGGTTTTCAGGTGTCCCCACCGTCGCATCTGGGTCATGATCCAGATCGCCATCGAATGCCAGGGATAGGGATCGAAATCGATCCGGTCAGGAACTTTTTTGATACTGCCGAGGCCGTCGGCATACGTGCCGGTCAACACCTGTTCCAGCACCGTGACCGGCTGGTTGAGATAATTCGTGGGGGCAATCGAGGCGGCGATCTCTTTCCGATGGGCGGGATTCGATGCATAGTGCGTCGCGTCCACGATCGACCGCAGCAGCGCCCCATAGGTGTTCGGATAGGTCGTGGCGAACTCCTTCGATACGGTGAAGGCACAGCAGGGATGACGATCCCAAATCTCTTTTGACAGCTTATAGATATAGCCGACATTTTCATAGACGGCCCGCTGATTGAACGGATCGGGAGCCAAATACCCGTTGACGTTGCCGGCTTTTAGGTTCGCGACCATTTCCGGGGGAGGCACAACCCGGATTTGCACATCCTTGTCCGGATGGATGCCCCCCTCGGCCAGAAAGTACCGGAGCAGATAGTTGTGCATGGAAAAATCGAAGGGTACGCAGAAACGAAATCCTTTCATATCGGCGGCGGTCTTGACGTCCTTATGCTTGACATGGAGGGTGATCGCCTGTCCGTTGATGTTTTCGACAGCCGGCATGTAAAAGGGCACAGGGAGGGAACCAGCGCCCAGCGTGATCGCCAGGGGCATAGGCGTCAGCATATGGGCCGCGTCCACTTCCTTGTTGATCGCCCAGTCACGGATCATGGCCCAACCGGCGGCTCGCTTGACCGAGGCGTTCAGGCCATGCTTCTTATAGAACCCCAAGGGCTCCGCCATGATGATCGGGGTGGCGCAGGTAATGGGAATGAAGCCGATGCTGAGATCCTTTTTCTCCGGCTTGCCCGCGGGGTCCGCGGCGAAGGCCTTGAGCCGGTCCAGAGGCAGAACCTCATCGATCAAGGCCGCCAGGGCCGCCCCCCCCAGGCCAGCTAAGAACTGCCGGCGGCTCGGGCCTGCCGCCTGAAGCACCGCCGCCACTACCGACTGTTCGACCGTCTGCTCGAAATATGCCTCGGAAGAAAGGGCGCGATGCTCCTCATTCATCGGCCTCGCGCTGACTTCACTGGACGACTTTCTCATGATGATTACCTCCTACAGGGCCCATATGGAACGACCCATTCGCGCCCTTGCACCGCTGATCTAGCCGTGTTTCCCAACCGCTTCACTGATCCCATATTTTTTCATCTTGTAGGCCACCTGACGGGGCGTGATGCCAAGGACCCGCGCCGCTCTGGCCTGCACCCAGCCTGTCCGCTCCAGGGCATCGTGAAGCCGCCGACGCTCCAATTGCTCCACGCTCTCGTCAAGGCCTTGCCGAACGGTCTGGCGCAACTCATCCCCTCCCGCGCCCAATCGTGTGACCCGCTCCATGTCGGCAAAATAGCCGCGAAGCGAGGATGGCACGGAGTCGAGCGTGACGATCTCTGCCCGGGGTTCCGTCATCACCACCAACCGCTCCACGCAATTCTGCAACTCACGGACGTTGCCGGGCCATTCATACTGGGTCATCAACGCCATCAAATCCCGTCCCAGGCGAACATGGCGGCTATTCTCCCGGTTGAAGCGATCCAGAAAATGATCGATCAACAAAGGAATATCGCCCGTTCGCTCCCGCAACGGCGGGAGCGTCACCGGCACGACGTTCAGCCGGTAATAAAGGTCTTCCCGGAATGTCCCCGCCCGCACCATGGCCTCTAGGTCCCGGTGGGTCGCCGAAATCAGCCGGACATCCACCGACAACAGTCTGCTTCCCCCCACCCGCTCGAAGCACTTGTCCTGCAACACCCGCAGCAACTTGACCTGAACGGAAGGCGGGATATCTCCTACTTCATCCAGAAACAAGGAGCCGCCATCCGCCAACTCGAACCGCCCCTTACGCTGTTCCACGGCTCCGGTAAAGGATCCCCGTTCGTGCCCGAACAGTTCGCTTTCCAGAAGACTCTCGGTCATCGCCGCGCAGTGCAGGCGAATGAACGGACCTCTCGCCCTGGTTCCTTGCACATGGATGGCTTTCGCCACCAACTCCTTGCCGGTGCCGCTCTCCCCCCGCAACAAGACCGTCGCCTGGCTGCCGCTCACCCGGCGGATCGCCTCGTAGACATCGCGCATGGCCTCGCTCTGGCCTACCAAACTCGCTTGCAAACCAGGGTTCCGCCCCGCCACAGAGCGATGACGGGACGCCTCCCCTTCCGGTCCCATCCCCGCCAACCGCCTCCGCACGACCTGCACGCGATCGGCAAGCAACTGGAGTGCCCGTTCCAACCGTTGCACCACGGGTTCGGAGCCGACCAAGGCAGCCGACACGGCTTCCAAGGCCTCACATTCCTCGCTCAAACGGCTCTCGTCCAGATCCGTCACCGTTGTCATGTTCCCCGCATCCGATCAGTTCACCGATCAGGTCCGACTAATGAGAAAGGCGCCAGCATGCTACCAGAAAGAGCGGCGCGCTCTCTTCCCAGTAACGCTGGCGCCTTTGCCAGAAGAACGGCCCAACAACATTGTCGGGGAAATCCCGTCGACTATGTCGGCGTCAACCCCGGTCCCATCGCCGGCCCGACCGCCTTGTCTCACCCCCTACACGTCATAGTAGAGAAAGAACTCGTAGGGGTGCGGCCGCAGCCGCATGGTATCGACCTCTTTCGTCCGCTTGTAGCCGATCCAGGCTTCGATCAAATCCTCGCTGAACACCCCGCCCTTCAGGAGAAACTGATGGTCCTTCTCGAGGTGATTGAGCGCTTCGTCCAGACTGCCCGGCATGGTCCGAATCTTGGAGGCCTCCTTGGCCTCGAGATCGTAGAGATCCTTCTCGGCCGGTTCTCCCGGGTTGATCTTGTTTTCGATCCCGTCCAGGCCCGCCATGAGCATCGCCGCGAAGGCGAGGTACGGATTGGCGCCGGGATCCGGGAATCGCACCTCGATCCGCTTTGCCTTGGGACTCGGCGAATACATGGGAATGCGGATTCCAGCCGACCGGTTGCGGCTGGAATAGGCCAGCAACACCGGCGCTTCAAACCCCGGCGTCAGGCGCTTGTAGGAATTGGTCGTCGGGTTCGTAAAGGCGGCCAACGCCGGCGCATGCTTCAGAATGCCGCCGATATAGTTCAGGCAGAGCTGCGATACGCCCGCATACTCTTTCCCGGCGAACAGAGGCTTGCCCTCTTTCCAGATGCTCTGGTGAGTGTGCATGCCGGACCCGTTGTCCCCGAAGATGGGCTTCGGCATGAAGGTCACCGTCTTGCCGTGGCGGCGCGCCACGTTCTTGACGATATACTTGTACATCATCATCTTGTCGGCCGTCCGAACCAGCGAGTCGAACCGGATATCGATTTCGGCTTGTCCCGCCGTCGCCACTTCGTGATGGTGCTTCTCGATCGAGATGCCGGCCCGTTCCATTTCCAGAATCATCTCGCTGCGGATATCCTGTTGGGTGTCAGTCGGCGGGACCGGGAAGTACCCTTCCTTGTGACGGATCTTGCCGCCCAAATTCACGCCCTCCTGCCCCATGTTCCAGACGCCTTCGTCCGAATCGATGAAGTAGTAGCCGCTGTGGCTCGTCTGGTCGTAACGGGCATGATCGAAAATGAAGAATTCGGCTTCCGGCCCCCAATAGGAGATGTCGCCGATCTTGGTGCTCTGCAGATGTTTCTCCGCTTTCTGCGCAATGAACCGGGGATCGCGGTCATACGTTTCGCGCGTGATCGGATCGACCACGTTGCCGACCAGGCTCAACGTCGGCACGGCGCAAAAGGGGTCGAGGCAGGCCGTTTCAGGATCCGGCACCACCAGCATGTCGCTGTTGTTGATGGCCTTCCAGCCGCGAATCGACGACCCGTCCAAGCCGGACCCGTCTTTGAACAGGCCTTCGGTCAACTCGTTGACGGGAATGCTGAAATGCTGCCACGTCCCGATCAGATCCACAAATTTCAGATCCACGATCTGCACCTTGTGCTTCTTGGCAAACTCCAGTACCTCGCGGGGATTCATTCCGAGCCTCCTTTCAGATCGCCGTTACGATGAGAGTGAGAGGGATGACACGTCCGCCTGCTGCCCGGCTGGCTCGCCGAGGAACCGTCCGACGTCGTCTTTGATTCGAATCCGAACCGTTTCGAGAAACTCCTGATCGGTGACCTTCTGTCCTTGCCGATCCGTCACGTAAAACACGTCCGCCACCTGGTCCAGCCTGGTCGAAATGCGCGCCGCGTGCACGGAGAGCCCCAGCTTGAAAATCGCATGGGTGATGACGTATAACAAGCCCTGTCGGTCATCCGCAAACACGTCCAGGATGGTCAGGCGATCCGAGGTTTCGTTATCCACCTGAACCTCCGTGGGCTGCCGATGGGCCGGAAGCGGCTTGGAGGAAGGCAGCCTTCCCCCCTGAGCCATCAGCGCATCGACCGATACAGCTCCCTTCAACACCTGGACGATGGCGTCCGCGATGGCTGCCCGCCGGTCTGAAGGAGGAGCTTCGGCATAGTCCAGGTCCACCACCTGGAACGTATCGACGACGATCCCATCCTGCCGGGTGACGATCTGCGCATCCAAAATCTGCAGCCCCTTGGCCGCCATCACGCCGGCAATTTTCGAGAACAGCCCGGGAGTCACCTCATCGGTGGTAATCACCGTATATTCGGAGGTCCCCAGCGGCGCGTTGAAACTGTCTTTGACCAAGACGTCTCCCGGAGTCAACTGCCGCACTGCCGCCAGATGCACCGCGATGCGCCCCGGTAGGGTCCCAAAGACATAGCGCAAGGGAAACTGGGCCAATTGAGACTCGATCCAAGCAGGGTCCATGTCGGCAAGGCCGGCAGGGTCCGCTTCCCTGGCCACCTCTCGGGCAATGGCATCAAGGCGGGCGCCGCTGACAGCCGATGTCCGATCCCCCGACACCTCCGGCAAGGCGCGAAGGTACAGCTCGGCCAGCAGGGATTCCTTCCACTTGGTCAAGACCCCCGGGCCCACCGCTGCGATATCGGCCGCCGTCAGAACCAGCAGCTTGCGGAGGACCTCCGCGGTTCCAACCGTGCGAGCGAACGGAAGAAGAACTTTTTCGTCGTAGGGGTCGCGGCGGAACGCCGTGTGGGCCATCAACAGGTGCTGATGGACCAAGAAGACCAGCGTTCTGGTTTCCTGCTCATCGAAGCCCAGTCGCGCCGCGGTGTCCTCGGCGATCGCTTTGCCCACTTCGCTATGATCCTCTTCGCGCCCCTTGCCGAGATCGTGGAGCAGCACCGCCAAGTGCAGCAGGTCCTTGCGCTTGATCTCACGGCATACCTCGCCGAGCAGGCCTGGCGCCTCCCCCAGGGCCTCCGCTTTGGCCACGGCCAGCAGGCTGTGCTCATCGACCGTGTACTTGTGGTACTGGTTGAACTGCATCAACCCCCGGACCGTGGCAAACACGGGGATCAGCTTCTCCAGCAAGTGCGCGCGGTGCATCGCTTCCAGCGTACTGGCCACCGCCCCCGGCCCCCCGAGGATCTTCAGAAACCGGCGACTCACCTCGGGGGTGCGGAAAGCCTCGCCGGAAACCGAGTCCATATGCCGGTGAATGTCCTCCAGCAAATCCGTGTCGATCCGCAACCGCCGCGTTCCGGCAAGTTCGAACAGCCGCAGGAGCAGTTCCGGGCCGTCCAGAAATCGGCTCCGCAACTCCGGAGGCACGGTCAGCTGCTGCCCGGCGACAATGAAGGTTCCTTCCACCCTTGGAGAAGGAAGGAGTTGAGCCAGCTTCTGCCACACCGATAGGCTCCGGCACCGGTCGACGAACCGGCTGGAGATCTCATGGAGCCCCATGGTATGGCGGTAGTACTGCTGCATAAACTGCTCGACCGCCAGCAGATGGGATTGATCCTGGAACCCTAATTGGGCCGCCAGGCGAACCTGCTCATCAAACGTCAGGATTTCCTGGCCCATGCCGGCGCCGAAATGCAGCATGGCCCGGATGCGCCAGAGGAACTCGCGCGCGTCCACCAACGCTTGAAAGTCCCGCCGGGACAAGATGCCGCGATCGGCCAACTCTTGGAGCGTGGCGGCCTGATACCGGGCCAATCCAACCCACTGCAGGACGTGCAGATCGCGCAGCCCGCCCTTGCTTTTCTTTACATTGGGTTCGAGCAGATACACCGTCTCGCCGAACTTGTCGTATTCGCGGCGTCGTTCTTCGATCTTCTGCTCGATAAAGCGATCGGCGCCCCGCGCAACGACCTGGCGGAAATACCGGCGATGAAACTCCTGAAACAAGGCTGCGCTGCCGACCAGAAAGCGCGACTCCATCATGGAGGTCCGAATGGTGAGATCCTCCGTCGCCAGCTCGATGCAATCCTGTACGGTCCGGACGCTGTGACCCACCTGAAAACTTAGGTCCCACAGGTGGTGGAGCACTTGACTCGACAAGGACGAAGCGACCTGGCCCGCCTCCGGTCGATAGAGGAACATCACATCGATGTCCGAATGCGGCGCCAGCTCCCGCCGGCCATAGCCCCCTAGCGCCACCAAACAGCAGTACTGGGAACCGGCCAGCAGCGTTTCGTCGCCCCCCTGGCGCACTACATTGCGGTACCGGCCGATGATCAACCCGTCCACCAGTTCGGTCAACGCAGCCAGCACCTCGCCGCCGGACGCGCCGGCTTCAAGCCGTTGCTTGAGGACCTGCCGCTGCTCCACGAGCAGCGCCGCGGCGGCATTGGCCTCCGCTCCCTTCAGCAGACCGACCCCGGCTTGGCTCTCGGAACGTAGGGTCACAGCGCCCCTTCTCCCGTTTCTCCCGTGCGGATGCGAACCGCCGCGCCCAGGTCGCGCACGAAGATCTTCCCGTCCCCGATGCTCCCCGTCTTGGCGCTGCGGGTAATGGTCTCGATCACGCGCGGCACTTGCGCGTCGGTCACCGCCACCTCGATTTTCACCTTCGGAACGAATTCGATGGTGTATTCCGTGCCGCGATAGGTTTCCTTGTGCCCCTTCTGCCTGCCGAACCCCTTGACCTCGGTGACGGTCATCCCCTGGACGCCGATCTCCAGCAAGGCATCTTTGACCTCATCCAGCTTGAACGGTTTGATGATCGCTTCGACTAGTTTCATACCCGCCTCCTCGCGCTCCTTACGAACGACGCGTCATGAATAGGCCCGCTCGTTGTGCTGGCTGAGATCCAGACCCGTGGCTTCCTGTTCGGGGGTGATCCGCAACCCCATCGAACCGTCGACCAGTTTGAGAATGACGTAGGTCCCGACGAAGGCGTACAGCGACACCGCCAGCACCGTCAGACCCTGCACGCCGACTTGGGCTGGATTGCCGAAGAAGAGACCGTCCGCAGCAGCCGGATTCAGCCCTTTGGAGGCCACAAATCCGGTCGCCAAGACTCCGATCACTCCCCCGATTCCGTGGATCCCGACGACGTCGAGTGCGTCATCGTAGCCGATCCGGCCCTTCCAAACAATGGCGAAATAGCAGAGCGCACCGGCGATCATTCCGATCACCATGGCCCACAAAGGCCCGATGTAACCGGCAACCCCGGTCACCGCGGCCAGACCGGCCACCGCTCCGCTGGCCACGCCCAGTACGGTGGGTTTGCCCCGATGCATCCACTCCACGGTCATCCAGGTCAGCGCCGATGCAGCCGCCGCAACCTGGGTGGCAATCAACGCTCCCATGGCGACGGCATTGGCCCCCCTGGCGCTTCCCCCGTTAAAGCCGAACCAGCCGAACCAGAGCAATCCGGTTCCCAGGAGCACAAAGGGCAGGTTGTGCGGGGGCATATAGTCGGTTCTCCAGCCCCGACGGCGGCCCACCGCCAAGGCACAAGCCAGGGCAGAAGCCCCGGCGCTGATATGGACAACGGCCCCTCCGGCAAAATCCAGGCCTCCCATCTTGCTCAACCACCCCCCGCCCCAGATCCAATGAGCCAGGGGAGAATAGATAAAAATCGACCATAAGGCGGTAAACAGCAGCACGGCGCTGAAGCGGATCCGCTCCGCAAACGCCCCGGTAATCAAGGCCGGCGTGAGAGCCGCCAGCATCAGTTGAAACAACATGAACACCCCGTGCGGGATGGTCGCCCCGTAGAGGGGATGGGGCTGGGCCCCGACTCCGCTTAACCCTGCCCAATCCAGACTGCCGATCACACCGCCTCGATCGGGGCCAAAAGCCAGGCTGTACCCGAAGAGGACCCAGATTACGCTCACCAGACACAAGACGATGAAACTGTGCATGACCGTACTCAAGACGTTCTTGCTCCGGACGAGCCCCCCGTAAAACAGGGCCAAGCCCGGTACGATCATGATCAAGACCAACGCCGTAGAGGCCAGCATCCAGGCCGTATCCCCGCTGTCCCTCGCGAGGCCAGCCTGGGCCCAGGCAGGGGCCGCCGTCAGCACCCCCCCCAGACCGGCAGTCAGAACCAACACTCCATACCCCGTCGTTTGTCTCACATCCCCTCCTTGCCGACTTGGCTGCGGAGTTCCATCACCCTAACCGAGCCACCTTCGGCCTCCGCCTTGGGTTAATGCCCCCGGTAGCCATTCGTGATCGGCATGCGGCGATCCTTGCCGAAAGCCCGATGCGTGATCTTGATCCCGATCGGCGCCTGCCGCCGCTTGTACTCGCTGCCGTCTACCAGCCTGATCACCCGGCAGACGGTGCCCGGATCGAACCCCATCGCAATGATTTCTTCCGCCGACTTGTTTTCTTCCACATAGGCTTTGAGAATCGGGTCCAACACTACATAGGGGGGCAGGGAATCCTCGTCTTTCTGCCCCGGAGCCAACTCCGCGGTCGGCGCCCGTTCGATGGTCCGCTTGGGGATCACCGCTCCTCCCGAAGCCCGACGATTGCGCAAGCGCGCAAGGTCGTAGACCATCGTCTTCGGGACGTCTTTGATCACCGCAAACCCTCCGGCCATGTCTCCATAGAGCGTCGCATACCCCACGCTCATCTCGCTCTTGTTGCCCGTGGTCAGGACGAGATACCCGAACTTATTCGAGAGCGCCATCAACAAATTGCCGCGAATCCTGGCTTGCAGATTTTCCTCGGTTGTATCGGATCGACGCCCCTCAAACGACGCTGCCAAGGATCGCAGGTAGGATCGGAACGTTCGGGTGATCGGGATGGTACGGGTCCTGATCGCCAAACGCTCCGCCAGCTCGGCGACATCTTCACGACTGTCGCGGGAAGTGTATGGAGACGGCATGAAGACCCCTACGACATTTTTTGAGCCCAGCGCATCCACCGCAATGGCCGCCGTGAGGGCCGAGTCCACACCGCCGCTGAGCCCGATCACCACCTGGCCAAACCCGTTCTTCCGCACGTAATCCCGGACTCCAAGGGTCAGCGCCTGATAGACTTCCTCCACAGGATCGAGGGGAACCGGCTCCGCCGGCATGACCGGCGCGCGATTCCTCACCGCAGAAGGACCGGACACGACGATCCGGTCTACGTCAGCCAAAGACCGCCCGGCGGCCCATTTTCGGCGGACTTGGCCCATGCGCGCGCGGGCCACCGCCCCAACGTCCAGATCGGCGATCAGAAAGTCCTCTTCGAACGCCTTCCCGCGAAGAATCACCTCGCCGCCTTGGTCAAAGACCAGGCTGTTTCCATCGAACACCAACTCGTCCTGCCCCCCGATGGTGTTGGTATAGGTAACGATCACCCCATTCTCCCTCGCACGGGTCGCCAGCATCTGCTCGCGCAGCCTGGTCTTGCTCACATGAAACGGCGAGGCGTTGATGTTCACGATCACTTCAGCACCGGCCATCGCTTGAACGCGGGTCGGTCCATCCGGAAACCAAATGTCCTCGCAAATATTGACTCCGACGGTGGTTCCGTTCAGCACGATCACCGGAATGCGTCGGCCCGGATGGAAGTACCGGCGCTCGTCGAACACTCCGTAATTGGGCAAATACCGCTTGCCATACGTCGCGACCAGACGTCGGTCCGCAATGACGGCTGCGGCATTGCAGATTTCCTGTGCTCCGACAGACACAACCCCGGGAGGCGCGGGCCGACTTTCAGACACCGCCCCTTCGCTCACGCAGCCCACCACGGCATTGAGACCGCGACAATGCGTGGCCACCTCCCGCAACGCACGTTTGCTATCACTCAGAAACTTCGGATTCAACAGCAAATCTTCCGGGGGATAGCCGGTAATCACCAGTTCCGGAAAAGCGACCAGATCGACCCGGGCCTTTCGGGCCTCCCGCAGCCATCCGGTGACGCGCCGCACATTCCCCGGCAGGTCCCCGACGGTCGAATTCATCTGTACCATGGCGATGCGAAACCGTCGCAAGCCCGACCTCGCTCCATCCGGGGCAAAAAAAAACGCCCTCCGCCCCCGTTCACTATCTGGGGCCGAGGACGTCATCGTCCTGATCTCCGGCACGATTGGAGCCGGCTACATACACCCGGGAAACGCCCTTGTTCCCCCCCGCGCATTACTAGGGGGCTTATAGCACCGCATCCGAGAACCTGTCAAGGCCTATTGAGGTCTCGACTGCCGGTATGCCGATCAATCCCGATGGCCAGGATCACCGCCTCGGCGATCTCGCGCATGGACTTGCGGGTATCCATGCTTTGCCGTTGCATCAGCCGAAACGCCTCCTCTTCCGATATCCCCTTGGCTTGCATCAGACTGCCCTTGGCCCGTTCCACCAGCTTCCGCACCTCGAGCGCCTCTTGCATTTCAAAGGACTTTTCCACCAGCTTGGTGTTCTCGATCGCGATCGCCGCCTGATTGGCAATGGCCTGCAGAACCTTGATCTCTTCCGACGTAAAGCTATGCGGGACGGAGGTATAACTGTTGATCAGGCCGACCGCCCGATCTCGAATCAGCATGGGCACGGAAAGCAAGGAACAGAGCCCTTCTCTTCGCGCCATCTCCGGATACATGTAGTCCCGTTCCTTGGTGACATCCGGCACAATGATGGATCGGCGCTCCTGCACCGCGCGGCCGCTGATGCTTTGCCCCAGCTTCAAGCTGGGCTTCCGGCGGTACTGTTCGCTCAGGCTCTGAGTCGCCATAATGCGCAGCTCTCCTGAGGCCGGCTCCAATAACATAATCGAACAGATCTTCGAGTTCATCATCTGCGCGGTCATCGTAACGATCAACTGCAAGACATCCTCGATCAAACGGTTCGAGGCCACGGTCTCAGAGACTTGGGAGAGGGTATCCACCTGGAGCGCCTTGCGCGACATCTCCGCATAGAGACGGGCGTTCTCAATCGCCCCGCCGACCTGATTCGCAATCGTGGTTAAAAGCGCCAACTCGTCGGGCCGGTACCGTTTGGGCCGCTTGTGCTGCACATTGATTACGCCCACCACTTCTTTTTTGGTCAGGATGGGCACCGACACGAATGCCTGATACCGGTCTTCCGGAAGATTATGAAAAAACTTGAACCGGGGGTCGTCATTGGCGTTGCTGGGAATCACCACACGCGTCCGCTCGCGCGCCACCCAGCCGGTGATCCCCTCACCGAGACCGATCGTAATCCGCCCGATCAGCTTGGGATGGGGGTTCTTGGAGGCCCGCAGGATTAACTCCTCGCGGCTCTCGGAGAGCAAATACAAGAGACAGGCATCGGCCCTGGTCACCTCGACGACCATCTCGACGATGTGCCGCAGCACCGCCTCGAGGTCCAACGTCGCGCTAATCGATTCACTGATGCGGTGCAGAACATCGACCTCGCGCGTTTTTTCACGCAAGGCGCGTTCCAAAGCCTGGACGGATTGAGGACGCTTCGTCGCCATAGAATTTCCGGTTAGGATCGCGCCTCACGCCCAAGGTTCGAAAACCATTCCTTCACGGCAGGCCGTTCAATGGGGACGATCGTGACACGGCCGACCTGGACCGGCAGCACGCAGTGCAATCGGCCGCCGGCCATCTTCTTATCATGCTGCATGGCGCCCCACAATTCAGAAAATCGCGCCACAGGCAAGGTATCAGGCAATCCGGCCGCGCGCACCAGGGACCGCTGACGACCCACCAGGGCCTGCGAACAGAGGCCAAGATGCCTGGCCAGACTGGCTTCTTGAACCATGCCAATGGCCACCGCCTCGCCGTGGATCAACTTGCGATAGCCCCCAAGGGATTCCAGGGCGTGCCCCACCGTATGGCCATAGTTGAGCACACGTCTCCGGTCGGACTCCCGTTCGTCCTCCATCACCACCGATGCCTTAATCTGGCAGGAGCGAGTGACAATGTGCACGACTCGGCTCGGCTCCATCGCCAGCAGTTCTTTCATATGTCGCTCGATATAGGTAAAAAACTCCGCATCTTCGATCATGCCGTATTTGATCACTTCGGCCAACCCAGCGACCCATTCGCGCGTCGGCAACGTGCCGAGCGTCGTCGGATCAATCAGCACCAGCCTCGGCTGGTGGAAGGCGCCGATCAGATTCTTGCCCAAGGCATGATTGACTCCTGTCTTGCCGCCGACGCTTGAATCCACCTGGGACACGAGCGTGGTGGGCACCTGCACAAAGGGAATTCCCCGCACAAACAAGGCCGCGGCAAACCCGGCCAAGTCGCCGACCACTCCGCCGCCCAAGGCAACGACGAAAGAACCACGTTCGAATCGTTCCTTGGCCAAGCGATTCAGAATGGCCGCCGTCCAGCGTAAGGTCTTCGCTCGCTCGCCGTCCGGCACCAGGATCACCGCGACCTGATACCCGGCCGCTTTCAGCGAGCGCAGCGCGGCCTTTCCATAAAGGCGGCCTACCACCGGATTCGTGATGACGGCAACTTTTCCGGAACACCCGATGCCCCGGAGTCGGCCACCGATCTCATGCAGAAGGCCGGCCTTGATGACAATGTCATAGCTCCGTTCGGCCAAGGAGACTTTGACGCATTGTTCGGCGGTGGAAGACTGCATACTTCACCTGTCGGCACAACGGGAGCGGCCCTGCCCTCCCGGTACAAGACGGGCTCAGAGGGGGCAATACACCAACGTAAAGATCGGGGATGGTACCACAGCGCGGAAGAAACTAAAAGTTTTTGACGTAGGCCTGGTAGGCGTCGAAATTGCGCTTCATCTCTTCAAGGCTATCGCCACCGAATTTATCAACCAGGGCATTCGCCATCTCAAAGGCGACGACTGCCTCCCCGACTACGCCCGCCGCCGGAACGGTACAGATGTCGGACCGTTCCACGGTCGCATCGAACGGTTCTTTGGTTTCAATGTCCACGCTCTTCTTGGGACTGTAGAGGGTCGAGATCGGTTTCATGGCCACCCGCAGGACGATCGGCAAGCCGTTGGTGATGCCTCCTTCTAACCCTCCGGCATTGTTGGTGTGACGGACAAACTGCTGCCCTGGCTTGTCGTAATAGATATCGTCGTGGACTTCGGACCCGAATCGGCGCGCGGCTTCAAACCCCATGCCGATCTCCACGCCCTTCATCGCCTGGATGCTCATCGCCGCCATGGCTAATCTTGCGGAAAGTCGTCGGTCCCACTGAGTATAGCTGCCCAGGCCTATGGGAGCGTTCGTCACCACCACTTCGAACACGCCCCCCAGAGTGTCGCCTTTGTGCTTGGCAGTCCGGATCCGCTCGACCATCTGCGCCCCCGCTTCCGGATCTGGCGAGCGCACATCGGAAGTTTCTGCCTGCCGGTAGGCTTCGAGAGAGTCATCGCTGCGCTTGGCCACAATGTCGCCGATTTGCACCGTGTAGCTCAACACCTGCATGCCGAATTGGGCCAATAATGCCTTGGCAACCCCTCCGATCGCCACGCGGATTGCCGTTTCGCGAGCGCTGGCCTTCTCGAGCACGTTGCGGATGTCGCGGTGGCCATACTTAATCGCCCCAACCAAGTCCGCATGGCCCGGCCTGGGCCTGGTCACGACCTTCTCGGTAGAGGTCGGCCCCGGCTCGGCCGCCATGACATCCTTCCAATTTTCCCAATCCTTATTGGCGATCAGAAGCCCGATCGGATTGCCCAGGGTTGCGCCCTTGCGGACCCCACAAGCGAATTCGACCCGATCCTGTTCGACGCGCATACGGCCGCCACGGCCATACCCCTTCTGGCGGCGAGCCAGGTCGCGATTGACGTCCTCAGCCGTCAACGGAAGACCGGCCGGCACCCCCTCCAGGACCGCCAGCAGATACTTGCCGTGTGATTCCCCGCCGTTCAAATACCGCAACATGGTGGGCGTCTCAAACCGGTTAGCTTTTCACAATGGTAGGGGTGAGGAAGATCAGCAGTTCCGTCTTCTGCACCTGCTCGGATTTGTTCTTAAACAGCCAGCCGATTACCGGCAAGCGCGACAGGAATGGCAGCCCTGTTACCGTGTTGCTTTGGGTGTCTTCGATGATTCCCCCGATCACCATAGTCTCTCCGTCACGCACCAGCACTTGCGTCAACGCTTCCTTCTTCGTAATGATCGCACCGGCGGTGGTCTGCGCGCCCGGGGCGTTTCTTGTGGCCTTGACCTTCAACAAGATTTGCTTGCCGATTTCCTTGGGATCCCTGGATGTGATCTGCGGCGTCACCTGGACTGACAGTAATGCGTCCACGAACGTCGTCTGGGTTCCCTGCAGCGAAGTCGTTTGATAAGGGATGGATTGCCCTTGTTCGATCTTTGCCTCCCGCTTGTCGAGGGTGGTGATCTTAGGGGCGGCGATGACTTTTGTCAAACCGAGCTGCTCTCCGGCCGACAGGCGCAGATCCAGTAGTGCGCCGTCACCCGTCGCTTTTCCGAATGTAAAACCAGCTGCTGGAAGCGCAGCCACGCCGCCGACTGCGGCAGGAAGATTGACAAGAAAGTTGCCGGTCTGGTTGCCGAATGAATCGGTGCTGGCGGACTGTCCCCTGAAATTTGACACGCGGTTCTGAGACAAGCTCGACAAGCTCTGAAATCCCCATTGGACGCCGAGCGAACGGGCGTAATTCGTGTCGGCCTGGACGATTCTGGCTTCGATCTGGATTTGCGGCACCTCTAGGTCCAACTCGCGGACGAGTTGCGCAAACGCGGCAATGCGGGATTCCGTGTCCTGAATAACCAAGGCGTTGCTCGCGGGATTTAGATTCAGCTGGCCTCTGGGACTGAGATACTGCCGAAGAGTCGCTTGGATTTCTGACGCCGGTACGTTCTGCACATAGATCACACGGGTGACCAGATCTTCAGCCTTGACCTTGGACTCCTTGGCTTTCGCCTCCTCATCCTGCTGCTTGGCAATATTGGACAGGGTATCGATCCAGACTATGTTGCCCTCCCGGATCATCCCCAAATTGTTCATCTTCAGCAGCATGTCCAGAGCCTGGTCCCAGGGCACATTGACCAATTTCAATGTGACCTTCGCCTTAACCCCTTCGCCAACCACAATGTTAAAGGAGCTTGTCTAGTTTTGGAAGTCTTTTTATGCTGAAGCATGGCCTCTTCCTTGTTGCCCAGGACTCATTTGTCGACCCGACAACTCCGGGCATTGATTCGGCTCTTTGCTTTGGAGGTCCCCGCCA
>VGXC01000007.1 GCA_016873495.1 Nitrospira sp.
GATCACATAGACGATCTGCTCCTCGGAGAATTTCGACCGCTTCATGGGTCCCTCCTTTCGCACAGGACCGTCGAAGCCGTCAGTCTACTCTAGTTTTGAGTTGCCGTCGTTTTCCGGGGAGACGTCAATGGGATGATGCATTTGTTCTTACAAGATCACATTATGAGACTTTTATTACTTTGGAGTGGATTGCGATCGATTCAGAACCAAGGGCTCAGTTATTTTTTGATGAATACTCCTTAAAGATGGCACACCTCATAGACTTATTAGGCAATGATGGGAAAGATATAAACCCAAAAGATCGTATCGAGATTTACAAAGAACGCGACGAAGCTTTGAAACGTCACAAAAGAGGTCCTGGCACCCTGGGCCTGTTGCCAAGTCTTGAGGAAAGGGTTAAGGCATTGGCGGAGCCTCTCAAACACGCCCATCCCAACCTTGTATGGGAATATGATTTCTATTATAGAGATGTATCAGGTTTCGCACATCCGAGTGGTTGGGGGACAGCCCTATCCCTTTCATCAAAAGGAGATGATGTCCCAATGGTGGAATCTTCACCGCGCATTGGCTATAACGCGGTCAATCTAAACGGTGCTTGGCTTTTTCGAATCCTTCAATGCTGGAACAGAGAATTTAGGATTTTGGCGAGCGGCACTATAGACGATTGGCAAAGAGAGTGGGCTCAGAGGTCAGGGCACATAGAGGAATCATAATCGACCCACTCTCTCTTATCTATCGGCCCACCTCCTCGCAGAACATGTGAATTGGGGGCAGGCATGAGTATTGACTTCATTCTGGGGAAGAGAAAGTGGGAGCATTGAGAATGATGTGAGCGCCTCCGAGGGTACGGAGGATCGGATCGCCCCCCACCCGCTCCTGCCCTTCGTTTCCTTCCGAAGCTCTGGGCCATTAGCCATACGCCAACAGCTCTTCGGCTATAAGCCATCGGCCATATGCTCTTATCTTTCAAACATCCGCTATGCGCTCTTCACAGAGGCGACGCCCCGCCCCCAACCCCATGCCAGCGGCACTCTTGAATACACGGTTCGCTCTGCGCTGGATGGATTTTGCTGTGAGACACGGCGTGCAGCCTCAGCCGCTGCTCACCACGCTTCGACGGGAAGGTTCTCGATCTCTTTAAAGTGCTGATCTCGTGAAATGACTGTCAGCCCATGTTGCTGAGCCTGGGCTGCAATCCAGATATCGTTCTCCGGCAACGGTCTTCCTTTCTCCCTCAAAGCTCTCTTGATTCGACCATAGTGCGCGGCCGTGACTGCGTCACAGACCAAAACGGCACTAGTCGCAACAAATTCTTCAAGGCGGCGAACGTTTTGCTCGGAATGGGCAGACTTGTAGGCCCCGAAATACAGCTCCCCTAAGACTATGCTGGAAATGAAAATACGGTTTGTCTGGGAAAGGCGGGATAGAACAGCTTGGTCACTGGCGAACAGGCCAATTACGATATTGGTATCGAGAAGGACGCTACCATTCACTCTGGTCTATCCTCTCGCACCCCTCCTCGATTGCCTTGGCCATCGCCTGCAAGTCAGCCGGCTCGATAGCGCCCGAAAACTTCAGTAGATCTTGGCCAGCCACTCCCCCCCCCACAGGCACAAGGCCTTTCACAAACGCCAAGACCCGCTTCTGCTGCTCTTCCGGCAGCCGCGCCATCTGCTGAAGCAGTTCCTCTTGTAGTTTAGGGCTCACGGCAATTGCCTCCGCTCACGCAAGCATTATCATACCCTTTCAACGCTCCGTCAAGCAGCGCTCGAATCATTAAAGCAGATGGGAGCATTCAAATTTTCATGAAACGGCCCGACAGGGGTACGGAGGAGCGGATCGCCCCCCACCCGCTCCTGCCGACGACGACCAACGCGTCCGGATTGACACGAGGCCCGGCGCAACGAAGTCTGCCCACTGATTCCACCCGGTACCGCGACAATTGGCAAAAGGCAACAGTGCTGCTGAGGCCGTTGTGTAGAGGATTGTTCTTCTCGGCGATGATCGGGCTGCTGGCCTCATTAACGGCACCATCGTCCAGAACGGGACGGCGTTCCTGAGCAGCGGGGCCTTATCCGTCAGCGCGGTCGGCAAACCTACCGACAGTGCGGCGATGGTCGGCGGGCTGCACCTGGGCTATGAATGGCCAGGGCGGCGGCTCGGCAAGGAGGGTTCGGGGCGGGGACTGCTTCCCGCCGCCGAGTTGGAAGGCTACTATCTCGGGACCACCCAGAGCGGGCGATTGGACAACGCCACCCCCAGGATTCCCGGACACGCGTTCGACAGCACCTTTCCCTTGAACATGGGGGTCTTCCTAAGCAACGCGGTCCTGACCCTCCACACACCCTACCAAGTCCATCCCTACGTCGGCGGCGGGGTGGGAGCCGCCGACGTGTCTGTCTCGGGAGCCGATGCCATGCAGGTGACTCCGGCCGAGCCGGGCATCAACCATTTCAACTCGAATTCGAACGCCTCCAGCTGGGCCCTCGCCGCGCAGGCGAAGGCCGGCCTCCGCGCCGATATTGTCCCGGGCTGGTGGCTCTTCACCGAGTATCGACTTCTCTATGTCGGACCGACCAATTACACCTTCGGCAGCACGGTCTATCCGGCCCACGCCACCACGACCCCGTGGAACGTGACTTTCGGCAGCATGTACCACAACATCGCTTTGGCCGGCGTGGGATTCAGCTTCGGCCGATAGGACGACCCCGGTCAGGGACGTCCCGAAACCCGGCCGGTTGTCGTCCGCTCGGATGTTGACAAGGCCGGCGGGGAGCGTATCATTGGGCCCACACTGGCTTTTCGTTCGCCCACCCTGAGCAAGGAGGGATGCCATGTCGCTGATGTGTTCCCTGCAAGTCTGCAAAGCGCAAGAAGGTCCGTGCGGGCATGAGAAAGTGATGGCGGTCGTGGCTCTGCTCCTGCTCGCCGGCGGCGCCTACTTTTTCCTCGCGTAACGTCGGCCCGTTCGTTTGCTGCTTCGTGCCCTTCGCGCATCGGTTCGCACCTGCGCCGCCTCTCCCCTGTGCAAAGGAAGGTGGAGCAGGGATCGTCTCCTCCCCGAAGCGCTCCTCCGCTCGCGCAAACCGTTTCCTCCCTGACTATTTGCTTGATTGCCGCCCGGTTCGAGCCTATTCTTCTCCCGGCTTGCAGCATCTTCACGAAAACCGAACAACAAGGAGACCTCATGCGTTGGACGTCTTCGCTCGCTTTACCCCTTGCCATGCTGGGGCTGCTCGGCTGGCTCTCCGGCTGTACGGTCCCCCCGCTCATGCACCGGGGCGGCATCATGGTGGACAGTTGGGCAGACGTGAAGGTCGACAACGCTACTGCCGCCGGCATCCTGGCCTCCTTCGACCGGGCGGAGGCGGGCCTCCAGGCAGGTAACCTGGACGAGGTCATGAGCCTTTACTCCGAAGAGTACAGCTACCATGGGTTGGCGAAACAAGAGCTGCGCAAGCTCTGGGGCGAACTCCTGCAACAGCATCGGGAGTTCCGAAGCAACCACATTCTCTCCCGCTTTGTCTCGGTCCCGGGTGAGCCGCAGACTGTCGAGGTCACCTGCACGGAGAGCCTGTGGGCCGTCTCGAAAGAGACGGGGGAGCAGGTGAGCATCGACAGCTGGTACGGCGAGGTGCACCACATGGTCAACGAGAACGGCACGTGGCGTGTGCGCGGGCATCGCGGGAAAGCTCCCAAGACGCAGGCGTTTGGCGCAGCGCCGCACCCCTTCTTTTAGCCGGGGGCAGAACAGGAGGTCATTCAAAGTTTTGTGAAGAAAAAGTTTTGTGAAGAAAAGGGGTCGGGATGAGCTCGCCTGGGTTTGACGGACATCGGGGGAAATGACCCATAGCCCCAAGAGGTGTGCCATGGGCTGGTGCTGCATCACCTTATAGATCGAGCCCATGGCTCAGACACATCACCGGACAGCGCGAGGAGGTTTGTCATGCATGTGCTGCGATGCCTCTTGGTCGCCTCCGTGGCAGTTTCAACTCTGAGCTACGCGGCCGAACCGCAAACAGGTAGCCCCGGCCGGCCTTCCTCCACGACGAGACCCTCGTTTGAAATACCGGCGACCAAGATCGTCGCGGGAGCCGTGGGCCCCTTTGCGAGGCACTCGGACGGTTACGGTAATCCTGGTGCAAGCGGTCTTGGGTACATATCGGTGTTGACCCTTTCGACCGGGAAAGCCAAGAAGGAGCTCAACGCACCGATCAATAATATTCTTCCTTTTGACGAGGCGGAAGCGGGGATTGGCGACAAGGGCGGCAACGCCTATATCGGACAGATCAATTTGCTTCAGGCATCCTCATTTTCCGGCCCGAACGGGCTTGTGTGGGGCTATCACATTGCCGAGGCGGAGGCGCGGCAAGCCAAGACACTGAAACCCCTCTTCCATCAAGACACCCCTGATGGAGGCAAGATACCCGTGTATGACGCTGAGCCTCTGTTGAATGCCGGCCGGCGGCTCTTTGGCACCAGGGACAATCCGCGCTATCCCATGCTTCCCGGCTCCCACATCATCGCCGCCTACAAGGATCATACGGCCGAGGGACCGGCCACAGTGTGGTGCGTACTCGGAGTGGCCATTTCCTCCGACCCCGCCACTAATGCCAACTTGTTTATGGAGGCATGCGATGAGATCAAAAAAGAAGCGCCTGTCCCGGAGGCATTTTTTGATGGAGTATTGAAAGACCTTGCGAAGAGCATGGTTCGCGTCGGTGAGAATCAACATGTTGTCTACAAAGAGATATTCCTCGGCTATAAATCCGAATTCGTCCCACCAGGCATGCTCGGAACGGCATTGGCTGCAGTACCCTACATTGTGTTGGCAAAAACCGCCGTCCCCAAAGGAGGCCCGACCAAGCTCCTGAAGATGTCGATCGCTCAGTGGGAACAGGAGCTTGGCTTGACGCCGCTGCCTCCGTTGGAACAGCGCCGCTAGCGGATGTTGAAAAAGTCCGCCAGGGGCGACAACCGACGGAGACGATGAAAGCAGTGACAATTGCGCACCCTGCGCCGAGGACGACGGTGGGGCCCGCGCCATCCTGCTCCCCGCGTCGACGTCCGGCTTGCCCTCAAGAGATTCGATGGGCTATGCTTTCCGTCGCGACGCTATTCCTCGGAGGGAGCGGATCCCTGTCCGGAGCCGTTGGCTCCGGTCGAACCGCCGGCTTCGAGCTCACGGCGAGGCGATCCCATGAGCGACGGCCCCAAGGTCTGCCCGGTCTGCGCGGAGACGATCAAGGCCGCCGCCATCAAGTGCCGGTTCTGCAATACCGACCTGGCCGTCTACGCAGTCGCGCGCGAGGCGGATCAGGAACGGCAGCTCTTCACCGGCCACCCGATGGCGATCTACACCCTGGGCCAGTGGGTGGCGGTCTTGTTCACGCTCGGCCTCGCCTACTTGATCTATTGGCGGAAGAGCCGCGCCACGACCTACCAGATCACGACCCAGCGCATTCGCGTGGAGCGGGGCCTCTTTTCCAAGTCGAAAGACAATATCGAGCTGTTTCACATCGATCATCTCGATCTTCACAAACCGCTGGGCATGAGGCTGGTCGGACCATGTATGGTGTACCTACGCTCGTCCGATCCGAACGTTCCCACCGTGACCCTCCACGGTATTCCGAACCTCGAGACGCTCGCAACCAGCTTCGCGACTGCTCCCTGCAGGAGCGGGCCAGGCGCAAAGGTACCACGCTCGTGCAGGCGTGAAGAGCGCCGACGACCCTATCACAGGCACATTTTTACTTTTCTCGTTCCGATACGGCAAGATGGCCGCCTCCAGGAGGTGATGTGAATAGTCTCTCGCTCCACCTCCGATTCTCGTGGCGACGGTACCCCTGTTACTACCGGCCGATGATTTTGACCGTCACGGCGCTCGTGCTGATGGGCGGGTTTTGGTCCGCGACGCGCTATCCGCAGTTGCTGGCCAAGGCGGAGCATGTGGGGCAACCGCTGCCGAGCATGGCCTACAGCAGCGAAGTCCTCCACGTGACGGAGAGCGCCCCAGTCTGGCAGCGTATCCTTGCCGGCGCCGCAAACTGGCTCGACAGCATGGCCCTCGGCATGACCTTTGGGGTGCTGTTTGGCGCCTTGTTGCATACGATCCTGCGGTACTACCCGCTGAACATCGGCAGGAATCTCTATCTGAATTCTCTGAAAGGCGCCTTGGTCGGGGTACCGATGGGTGTCTGCGCCAATTGCGCGGTGCCCGCGGCTTGCGGGGTGACCCGCGGACACGGACGTATCGAAGTGGCGCTGGGCTTTCTCTTCAGCTCGCCGAATTTCAACCCCGTGGTCGTGATGATGACGTTCATGGCCCTGCCCTGGACTATGAGCGTGACCAAGTACGTCCTCCTGCTCCTGGTCATTCTCATCGTCGCCCCGGCCTTGATCGCATGGCTGGAACGCGGCAAGCCTTTCGATGTGTTCACGGCCGATGAGGAAGGAGCCTGTGCGATTCCGCTCGCGTCAACGGATTGTACGGAACCATTTTGGGCTGTGGCCCAAGAGTTGGCCCTGGACTACGCCAAAAATGCGCGGATGTTGGTGAAGCCTACCCTCGCCATAATGCTGCCGGCCAGTGTGTTGGCGGCTGCGATGCTGACGTTGATCCCCTGGACGACGCTGTTAGCCGAGGTCACGCCGGCGCGGCTGGCCTTGGTCGGCCTGGTTGCAGTAGCGATGCCCGTGCCCATCGCGCTGGACGTGATGTTTGCCGCGCAATTGCAGCAGCAAGGCCTGCCCTCCGGCTACGTGATGCTCTTCGCCATAACCCTGGGAACCTACAGCATCATTCCCAGCCTGTACCTGTGGCGTGAGGTCTCGAAACTCCTGGCGATAATTCTGTTCCTGCTCTTTTGGACCCTGGGATGGATCACCGGCTTGCTGTTCTAACCGTGACCGCATGATCGCCTGCGAGATACTGCATACGACCATCTGAGAAAAGTTGACCTATGGAAACGATCGCGACGCGCTGCTGTGTCGTCGGTGGAGGGCCGGCCGGGATGATGCTGGGCCTCCTGTTAGCCAGGGCCGGGGTGGATGTCGTCGTTCTGGAAAAGCATGCGGACTTCCTCCGGGATTTCCGCGGCGACACAATCCACCCGTCCACCCTCGAGCTGATGCATGAGCTCGGGGTCCTGGACGAGTTCCTGACGCTGCCGCACGAAAAGGCCCGCCTGCTGAAAGTCCAGGTCGGCGAGACGTCTATACCTCTCGCCGACTTCAGCCACTTGCCGGCCAAGTGCCAATTCATCGCCCTCATGCCCCAGTGGGACTTTCTGAACTTCCTCGCCAAGCAGGGCACCCGTTACCGAACCTTTCACCTGCGGCAGAGCTGCAACGCGACCGGCCTGATCGAGGAGTGGGACCGGGTCGTCGGGGTCCGCGCGACGGGACCGGAGGGAGAGCTTGAAATCAGAGCGGATCTCGTCGTCGGGGCGGACGGGCGCCATTCCGTGGTCCGGGAGAAGGCCGGCTTTCACGTGCAGGAGCTCGGCGCGCCCATGGACGTCCTCTGGTTCCGCATCTCCCGGAAGGCCGGCGATCCGGAAGAGACGATGGGGCACTTCGACGCGGGACGCATCCTGATCATGATCAACCGGGGCTCGCACTGGCAGTTCGGCTACATCATCATGAAGGGTTCGGCCGAGGAGAACCGCAAGCGCGGGCTCGACGCGTTCCGCGAGGATGTGGCGAAACTCGCGCCCTTCTCCGCCGACCGGCGGGCCGAAATCCGTAACTGGGACGACGTCAAGCTGCTCACCGTCCAGGTGGACCGGCTGCTCCATTGGTACAAGCGCGGCCTGCTCTGCATCGGCGACGCGGCCCATGCCATGTCGCCGATCGGCGGCGTCGGCGTGAATCTCGCCGTCCAGGACGGCGTCGCCGCCGCCAACCTGCTGGCCAAACCCCTGCGCGAGGGCACGCTCACCACGGAACACCTGCGGCAAGTGCAGCAACGGCGGCTCCTGCCGACGAAGATTATCCAAGGCATGCAGGTGATGGCCCAGAAACAGATCGTCGCCAAGGTCCTGGGCGAGACAGGCCCCATGGAGCCAGCACTGCCGCTCAGACTGTTCGCCAGATTCCCCGTCCTGCGGCGCCTGCCCGCCCGCCTGATCGGCGTCGGCGTCAGACCAGAGCATGTAAAGACGCAGGCTATTCCCGTCGACGCCAGCCCATGACTCACCGCGAGGGCAAGAACGAAACAGGCCACCCCTGCGGGTGGCCTGTTGGTGTTCCTGCGGCTTCTCTGACGTACGATTACTTGACCGGAAGCTTGACGCTGACGGCGCCGCCCAAGTCCCCTTCCTTGGCCCCTTCCTTCTTGTAGCCGGAGACGTCGGTCTCGCCCTTGGGTTCCCCGTGACAGCCCAGGCAGCCTTTCCCGTAATAGAGCGGGAGCAGCACCCGAACGGCCTTCCCGCCATCGACGGTTTCATTGAGAATTTTGTCGCCCTGCCTGGGATAGGAGGCATCGGAAAATTTCTTGAGGATGCCGGCCTCGAAGTCATCGGCCTTGTTCTTGGGGTTCCGCAGCAGGGAGTCCTGCGTGGTCTGTTTGAGGTAAATGCCGGTCTTGGCGCTGAACTCGGCGGCCGCCTGGGTGCCGAAGTGCGCCGGCGTAAAGCCCTTGTAGGCAACGCCGGGGCGGTTGATGTTCGCCTGATTGTCGGCGACGGTCTTCTTGGAGGCCGCGACCAATTCCGGCAGCAACCCCTTCGCCGCCTCCGGCACGCCGGCCGCCTTCAGGTTCGCCAGGTCCACGCCGGACCGGGCCTTGAACTTCTCGGTCAACTGCTTCTCGAAGACCTCGGGCGTGAAGCCCTTGTCCCCCTTGCCGGCATCGTTGATGAGCGGCTGGTTGGCCCCGACCGTGCCCCGACCGGCATCCAGCAGGATGGCCAGCAGGCGCCCCGTCTCGACCAGGTCCTGGTTCGCCAGCACGGGCGCCGGAGTGATGCCGAGGAAGAGGGCAGAGAGGGCGAGCGAGACGACGATGCTTCTGCTCATCGCGACCTCCTGGAGAATAGAGGGTGAGAAACGAGGGCTCTAGGGATGGAGATTGAGAGCCCGAGGCGATGCGGTCAGTATAGCTCCCGCCGGACAATGACGCCAGCTATTTCCTGGCGCATGGGTCCCGATATGGAGGGCACCGTCCGGAACCGATTTGCGCCGGACGCTGTGCCTTCCCGGAACTCCGCCATGAACGGGGATCGAGCCTAGCGGCCGGACGAAACCGGCAGGCGCGCGGTGAGGATGGCGCTCATCGGGTTTTCGATCAGGTCGCGCCAGTAGCCCGGGCCGAATTTGGCCAGGCCTTCGGGGGAGACTTCAAACGGGTGCCACCGGAGGTCGGCGAACCCGGCCGACCGGACCGCCTCATCGAACACCGCCCTGGCCCAATGCCGGTACTCGATGGAGAAGGGCGGGTTCGTATGCACGTCCGCATGGACCAGCCGCCAGTCTTTATCCGACGCCACGAGTCGGTAGGTGAAGCCATACCGTTCCGTATCGCCCCTGCCCATCACATAGTCCGGCTCAGGCAGGAGGGCCATCAACAGACCGCCCGGCTTGAGGTTGGCCGCGATATTCCGGCACATCCGACTCATAGTCTCCGGGGTCTCCGCGTAATGGAGCAGGTAGGTCGCCGTCGCCAGGTCGAACGAGCCCACCTGCGGCAGATCGGCAACGTCCGCGACCCGGTATTCGATGCCGAGGGGGGCTCTGGCCTCCGCGTCGCGGGCCGCGGCGACCATGGTTTCCGACACATCCACCCCGACGACCCTGGCCGCCCCCCATTGCGTGAACAGACGGGAGTAGTAGCCGGTTCCGCAAGCCAGGTCCAGGACGCTCCGCCACTCGATCCGCCCGGCCAGAAGTTTCCGCACGCTCGGCACTTCCGCGTAGGTGGGAACCGGCGTGTCCTTCCACCCGACATACTTCGCCCCGATGGCATCGTACTGTGCGCTCATGACCCGGCATGATACCGGCCCCGCCCGTTCAGCACAACCGCCGCCCGGCGTACGCCGGCGCCGATCCCTGCTATAATCCCACCCATGTCCTCGGCCTCCCAGCATGACCCCGAACTCGCCCGCACGCTCATCCTGGATGAATTGTTCGACTTGTCGCTGTACAAGGCCCTCCGCGGGGTCACCAAGCCGGACACGCGGCACGTGCTGGACGAGCTGATCGTCGTCGAAGCCGGGCATCTGGCCTTCTGGCAGCAATTCTTCGACAGCCGGCTGGACCGCCTCGACGTCGGGCGGCGCATCAAACTGCAACTAATCATTCTCGTCTGCCGCCTATTCGGCGAGACCGGCGTGCACCTGGCCCTGGAAGCGATCGAGGTCTATGGGGTCAGGAAGTACCTGTCCCTGTGGCGCAGCTACAAGGGCCAGCCGTTAGGGAAGGCGCTCGAGGGAATTTTACGAGACGAGCTCCAGCACGAGGATGTCCTGGTCACGCGGCTGACTGAGCGAAAGATCAACCCGGAGCGGATCAGGAACATTTTTCTGGGGCTGAACGACGGGCTGGTGGAGATTCTTGGGGCCGTCAGCGGCTTCTTCGGGGCCTTCGGGAACCCGGTCATGGTCTTGATGGCGGCCAGCACGACGGCCGCCGCCGGATCGCTTTCCATGGCCGCCGGCGCCTACGCCGCCATCAGCTCGGAGCGGGAAGTGCAGGCAACGGAGGCGGCCAAGAAGGAGTTCCTGGGAGACAAGAGCGGGGGAGCGAATCTGCCGGACCGGCCGCTCGGCTCGGCCCTGGTGGTGGGCGCCAGTTACTTTGTCGGAGCCATGGTCCCCGTCCTGCCGGTCCTGTTCGGCGCGAAGAGCGCGGTCGTCTCAATGGTCGCGGCCGGCAGCGTGGCCATTCTGGTGTCCACCCTGCTTGCCTTCCTGTCCGGCATGGACATCAAGCGACGCATCCTGCTGAACCTGGCGATTATCGCCCTGGCCGTCAGCGTCACCTACCTGATCGGGATGGTGGCCAACCAGCTCTGGGGGATTTCGGTCTAAGTAGCGAACCGACGCCATCGGCAGTTCCCGCGAGCCTTCCGCCTCCTGCTGAATACGAAGCCGTTCGGCCCTCGATTCCTGCAGCACCTTGTCCAAACACCTCGTCGGTGAGCTGGGTGAAGTTGGCCGCCTGGTCCTTCATGGCGCCATGCTCGACGGCGCGCGACAAGACCTCGGCCTTGGTCGCTCCCTTCTTCTGCCCGAGGAACGGCTTGACGATGAGATAGACCACGTCGCGCACCGGCATAAAGCGGAGGAACCGGCGGAGCAGCCGGAAGGTTTGCACCGGATAGTGCAGCACTTTGTAGACGAACAGCTTGCGCAACCCGGCCTGGCGCACGGCATTGATCACCGGACCGGGCAGGCAGGTGGGATCGATCTCCGAACACTTGAAATACTTGTACCAGTCCGTCTGTTCGCTGACCAGACCCCGCTTCACATACTCCTGCCAGAGCGGCGTGCCACGATAAACGCAGAGCCGGTTGAACCCGAAGGTGTCCAAGGGGAGCTTCGCCGCCAGGTCGAAGGTGGCCTGCATGTCCTCCACCGTCTCGTCCGGGTTGCCGACCGTGAAGAACCCGTGCACGATCTCGATGCCCGCCTGTTTGGCGTTGACCACCGCGGTCTCCACCTCTTTGAGCGTCTGTTCCTTTTTCAGCCGATCCAGAATCTTCTGGCTCCCGCTTTCGACGCCGAACATGAGGGTGCGGCAATGGGCCTTGGCCATGACCGGGAACAGGTGCTGGGCCACCGAATCCACCCGCCCCTCGCAGCCCCACTGGATGGTGATGCCGTTGTCCACGACGCCTTTGCAGATCGCCTCGATGCGCTTGGGCTGCAACAGGAAATGGTCGTCCACGAAATAGACCGACCCGTAGCCCGATTCCTGGAGATGCTTGAATTCTTCCGTGACGTGCTGCGGGCTCCGGGAGCGCCATTTGCCCTCGTTGAAGATCGGAATGTCGCAGAACACGCAGGGCCAGGGGCAGCCCCGAGACGTCTGCATGGTCGTGAACCGCTCCATCGACAGCACCGCCGGGACATCCAAGGGCATGGACTCGACGAAGTCCAGCTCCAGACTCTCCCGGTCCGGAAAGGGCCATTGGTCGAGGTTCCGCTCCATGGTCCGATTGGCGTTGCTGACGACCCGGCCGTCCCTGGCCCAGGTGAGCCCGCCGACGTCCTGCGGATCGTCCAGGCGTTCGAGGAGATCGAGGATGAGCTGCTCGCCGTCGCCGCGGCACACGAAGTCCACTTCGGGACATTGCAGTTTGACGAGCGAGGCGTTGAGGCTGGCGAACACGCCGCCGAAGGCCAGCCTCACCTTTTGGTTGGCCGCCCGAATCTGGCGCGCGAGGATCTTGGCATAGGGATAGCTGGTCGTGCTGAGAAAACTCAGGCCGATGAAGGCCGGCTGTCGTGCCTTGATGGCCTCGAGGATCACGTCGTTCGGCGTGTCCGGATTGGCCTGGTCGAACATCACGCATTCATGGCCGGCTCGTTTGAGCACCGAGGACAGCGACATGATGCCGATGGGGGGAAACCCCATGACCCGGATACGTCCGTTCTTGGCGCGGGTTTTAGCCGGCAAGGCGTAAAACTGGGGATCGCGGACGTGGATCAGGAATACCAACATAGGGATATCCTTTCCGGACGGGAGACTCGGCGGTGAGAATCACGCTGTCCCCTCCTGGCAGAAGCAGGTATGCGGGCGACGGGGCCAGGATGGAGGCTTTTTTACAGACGGTCGGTTTGAAAGATGTCGACGGCCCCAGGAAGAAAAGACCGCAAGGTCCTATCTGCAGCGGGACCGGAGGGCAGATAGTGGAGGGAGCTTTCTTATGGGTACTGGAAGTGTACCACGGTCATGAGAGGGATGGAAGACAAATACCGCGCCGCCATCGTACAGACACTCGGGCCACAAAGGCCCCTGTGGCGACTGACGGCAACGATAGGGATTCGTGAGCGATCGAGGGACTGTCCGTGGATCGTCGGCATGCCCCGTGAGACGCGGACAAATCCGCACCGAACGGCGATCCGGCCAGGACCTGGGGCAGGTTCGCGCAGACAATAAGGCCGGCGGATTACAGACCGAGGGCGGCCTGGACCGTCGCGCCGATTTCGGCGGGATTCTTACAGACGCGCACCCCGGCTGCCTCGAGCGTCTTCATTTTTTCCGAGGCGGTGCCCTTGCCTCCGCTGATGATCGCCCCGGCATGGCCCATGCGGCGCCCCGGAGGCGCCGTGATGCCGGCGATGAAGCTGACCACCGGCTTGCGCACGTGCTGCTTGATGAAGTCGGCGGCCTTTTCCTCCGCGTCGCCGCCGATTTCGCCGATCATCACGATGGCCTCGGTCTCCGGATCTTTCTCGAAGAGGGCCAGCACGTCCACAAAGTTCGTCCCGTTCACCGGATCGCCGCCGATCCCGACGCAGGTGGTCTCGCCCAATCCCAGGTTGGTGAGCTGGTTGACCGCTTCGTAGGTCAGGGTGCCGCTGCGGGACACCACGCCGACGCGGCCCTTCTTATGGATGAATCCCGGCATGATGCCGATCTTGCACTCGTCCGCGGTGATGACGCCCGGGCAGTTGGGCCCGATCAGCCTGGTGTCCCGGCCGCGCAGCGCCCGTTTGGCCCGCACCATGTCGTTCACCGGAATCCCCTCGGTGATGCAGATGATGAGCGTGATGCCCGCATCGGCGGCTTCGAGAATCGCGTCGGCGGCGAAGGGCGGGGGCACGAAGATCAAGGACGTATCGCACTCCGTCTTCTTCACCGCATCTCGGACCGTGTTGAACACCGGAATGCCTTCGACTTCCTGCCCGGCCTTGCCCGGCGTGACGCCCGCCACGACTTTGGTCCCGTAGGCTTTGCACTGGGTCGCGTGGAAGGAGCCTTCCTTGCCGGTGATCCCCTGCACCACCACCCGCGTATTCTTGTTGACGAGAATGCTCATGTCAGTGCCCCGCCTCCCCGGCAGCCGCCCGTTTCTTGCGCGCCTTGCCCGTCATCGCCACGATCTTTAGCGCCGCTTCCCAGAGGTCGTTGGCGACGTCCAGCTTCAGCCCCGACTCCTTGAGCAGCTTGCGGCCCTCCTCCGCGTTGGTCCCCTGCAAGCGGACGACCAGCGGCACGTCGATCTGCACTTCCTTCGCCGCTTCGATGACGCCGTGGGCGATCCGCTCGCAGCGCACGATCCCGCCGAAGATGTTGATGAAGATGCCCTTGACGTTCTTGTCCTTGAGCAGGATCCGGAAGCCCGCCGCGACGGTCTCCTTGGTCGCGCCCCCGCCCACGTCCAGGAAGTTGGCCGGCTCGCTGCCCGCCAGCTTGATCACGTCCATCGTGGCCATGGCCAGACCGGCCCCGTTCACCATGCAGCCGATGTTCCCGTCCAGCTTCACGTAGTTCAGGTTGTTGGCCGTCGCCTCGATCTCCAGCGGCTCCTCTTCGTGCAGATCGCGCATCGCCTGCACATCCGCATGCTTGAACAGGCCGTTGTCGTCGAAGGAAACCTTGCCGTCCAGCGCGATGAGCTTCTTGTCCGTCGTGATCACGAGCGGGTTGATCTCGACCATCGCGGCGTTCTTGTCCATGAACAGCCGGTAGAGGTTGCCGAGCATCTGCACGAAGGGGTTCAGGACCGCCGGCTCCATGCTGTTGAGGCCGATGCCAAACGCGATGTTCCGCCCGTTGTACCCTTGGAACCCGACCGCCGGATCGATCAGTTCCTTGATGATCTTCTCCGGCGTATGCGCGGCGACTTCCTCGATTTCCATCCCGCCTTCGGTGCTGGCGATGAAGACCGGCCAGCCGGAATCGCGATCCACGAGGAGGCTCAGATACAGTTCCTTGGCGATGCCCGCCCCTTCCTCGATCAGGAGCCGGCGCACCTTGCGGCCTTTCGGGCCGGTCTGGTGGGTCACCAGCTTCTTGCCGATCAGTTCCTGCGCCAGTCCCGGCACCTCCGCCTGATTCTTGGTGATCTTGACGCCGCCGGCCTTGCCGCGCCCGCCCGCGTGGATCTGGGCTTTGACGACGTAGACCGGACTGTTCAGCTGCGCCGCCCACTTGGCCGCCGCCTTGGGGTTCTTGATCTCTTTTCCCCTCGGCACGGGCACGCCGAACTGGGCGAACAGCGACTTGGCCTGGAATTCATGGATGTTCATAGCCGTCCTCTATTAGCGATTAGCAAGCTTCCGACCCAACAGGATGATCAAAAAGTCCATCCAGCGCGGCCGCATGGAGCGAGGGCTCCGAGGCGTACCCGGAGGGGTACGTTGAGGGGAACGAGCGACCGAGAACAAAGCTGGGGGGCTTTTTCATCATCCTGCTAGTCTTTTTTGGCGTAGGCGGGAAAGAGCATCGGCGAGACGACGGAGGCCGAGGCGCCGTGCTTGCGCGCCACCTCGCGGAACCGCTTGAGATGATCCAGCGTCAGCTTGCCCTGGGGTTCGGCCTTGGATCGGGCGGCGGCGGTGAGACCGGACCGTTTCCCATAGACCATCAGGTCCAGCAGGGAATTGCCCATCAACCGATTGCGTCCGTGTAGACCGCCGGAGGCTTCGCCGGCGACGAACAGCCCCTTGACCCCGGACTCCCCCTGGGTATCGATCTGCACGCCGCCGTTTTGGTAGTGCAGGGTGGGATAAATCAGCACCGGGTCCTTCGAGATATCGACCCCGAACCGGTCGTATTGCATCACCATCGCCGGGAAATGCTTCTCGATCGTGCCCGGTCCCTGCTCGGCGTCGAGGAGCGGCGTATCCAGCCAGACCCCCACGCGCCCGGCCATGGTCCGGATGCCCCGGCCCTCTTTGCATTCCCGGATGATGGACGAGGACACCACGTCGCGGGTGTCCAGCTCGTTGACGAACCGCTCGCCTTTCGCGTTGACGAGATGCCCGCCTTCGGAGCGGATGCCTTCCGTGACCAGCGCGCCGGCCAGCTGTTCCGGATAGACGGCGCCGGACGGATGATACTGGAACGTGTCGATGTGCATGAGCTTGGCGCCCATCCGATAGGCCATCGTGAGGCCGTCGCCGGTCGCCCCGTAGTGGTTGCTGGTGGGGAACCCCTGGATGTGCAGCCGGCCGATCCCGCCCGTGGCCAGAATCACGGTCTTCGCCGCCACGACGATGAAACGCTTGTTGTCGAGGTCCTGCAGCACGGCGCCGGTGCACCGGCCCTGCCCGTCGCTGAGGAGCTCGACCGCGGCGGAAAACTCCAGCATCCGGATCTTCCGGTTGAGGACCTCGTCCTTCAACACCCGCATGATCTCCAGGCCGGTGTAATCCGAGCAGGTCAGGAGCCTCGGCTTGGAGGAGCCGCCGCCCTTCTTCACATGCAGGTTGCCGTCTGCGTCCCGGTCGAACAACACGCCGAGATCGAGCAGCCACTGGGCGACGGACGGCCCCTCCTCCACCATGACCTTGAGCAGGGCATGGTCGTTTTTCATGTGCCCGCCCTTGAGGGTGTCCAGGAAATGCGTCACCGGCGAATCCTCGGCGGCGACCGAAATCTGGATGCCCCCCTGGGCCATAACCGTATTGGAATCGCCCAGGCGGAGCTTGGTGGCGAAGAGCACCGAGGCGCCCTGCGCATGGGCGTGCAAGGCGGCGGCGCAGCCGGCCCCGCCCCCGCCCACCACGAGCACGTCGCAGGTGTGGGTGGGCGTCAGATCCAGGTCGGCCGGAACAGGACTGTCTCCTTCGAGCAGCGCGGCCAATTCACGGACGGTCTTTTCGCCCTCGTTCGGGCCGAACTTGATGGGGCGGTAGGCGTTCTCGCGAAAATCCGGGTGGTATTTCTTGATCAGCTCATCCCGCTCAGCCGTGGAGAGCTTGGGCATGGTCTGCTTCCGCCGGGCATCGCGGGTCTTGTGGACGATTTCTTGAAGTTTATGAATGTCCATAAATCAGGCACGAGGCGAGTGGCTAGGGGCTAGAGGAGGAATATGGCCGGTCTTCGGTCCACTTGCCCCTTGCCTCTCGCCCCTCGCCATCTTCATTTCAATTCGGCGCAGGCCTTGGTCAGTTCCTGTTCGTTCATCGCGAGCACCCGGTTCCACTCGTCGGCAAACCGGCCGTCTTCGATTTCCTTGATCCGATGGGCCAGCCGCGAAGGCTTCTCGGTGAAATGGACGCCCTGGGCCCGGCTGGCATAGACCGCCACCAGGCTGGGCGCGATGTCGGCGATGCAGACCGGCGCGCACATGCCGCACATCACACAGTCCATAAACATCTCCGACACGGCCTTGAAATCCCCGAACACCGCCCGCCAGACCCCTTCCCGCACGTCGATTTTCTGCGGGCAGGCTTCGGTGCAGGCGTTGCAGTTCCGGCAGAGCGGGGCTTCGGGATAGAGGTTGAACAAGTCCTGCTTGGGATCCGTGAGGACAGCCAGATCGTAGGTGGCCTTCCGCGCCGGGAACGGGGGCATCATCGAGAAGGACATCCCGTCGTGGACGGATGTCTGGCAGGCCAGGCAGGTCTTCACCTTGGGATCGTCTTTGGTCCGGTAGTAGGTCGCGCAGGCGCCGCAGAACCCGCCCAGGCAGCCGACCCCGCGGATGACTTCCTGGCCCGTGTACCAGAGGGCTTTCAGCATGGTGATGCCCTCCGGTACCTGGTGCTTCTTGCCGGCGATCTCCACCGTCACCATCTTCGGGTGGAGCACCTCTTCCTGATCGACGACGTTGTCTTTGTCGATGTCGGCCATCCGTTACCGAACCTGCCTCAGCCTTCGGCCGTCAGCATTCAGCTTGCGAGAGAAGACCCCTCGCCATGCCGAACGCCGACGGCCGATGACGTTCCCGCTTATTTACGCAATCGCATCCACGATCGCATTCAAGGTTGCGCTCGGCCGCATCGCCTTCGACGCCTTGGCATCGTCCGGGTGATAGTACCCGCCGACGTCCTGCGGCTTGCCCTGGGCGGCCAGCAACTCTTGATCGATCTTCTTTTCGTTGTCGCTCAGGTCCTTCGCGATCTTCTGGAACTTCTCCGCGATCTTCTTGTCCGCAGTCTGCGCGGCCAAGGCCTGCGCCCAATAGAGCGCCAGGTAGAAATGGCTGCCCCGGTTGTCGATCTCGCCGACCTTGCGGGCCGGCGATTTGTTGCTCTCGAGGAACTTCGCATTGGCTTGATCCAGCGTGTCCGCCAGGATTTGCGCCACCGGATTGTTCCCCACCTTGGCCAGGTGCTCCAGCGACGCGGCCAACGCGAGGAACTCGCCGAGCGAATCCCAACGCAGATAGCCTTCCTCCTCGAACTGCTGCACATGCTTCGGCGCCGAACCTCCCGCACCGGTTTCGAACAGGCCACCGCCGTTCAGCAAGGGCACGATCGAAAGCATCTTGGCGCTGGTCCCGATTTCGAGAATCGGGAACAGGTCCGTGAGATAGTCGCGGAGCACGTTGCCCGTCACGGAGATCGTGTCCTTGCCTTCCTTCATCCGCTCGATCGAGAAGCGGCACGCCTCCGCCGGCGACATGATCCGGATGTCGAGGCCGGTTGTGTCGTGCTTTGGCAGATAGGCATTTACCTTCTTGATCAGCTCCGCATCGTGCGCTCGGTCCTTATTCAACCAGAACACCGCTGGCGCGCCGGTCGCGCGCGCGCGAGTCACGGCCAGCTTCACCCAATCCTGAATCGGCGCATCCTTCACCTGACAGGCGCGCCAGATGTCGCCCTCTTCCACCTTGTGTTCGTGCAGCGTCTTGCCCGAGGCATCCACGATGCGGATCGTGCCGTTGCCCGGCGCTTTGAAGGTCTTGTCATGTGAGCCGTACTCTTCCGCCGCCTGCGCCATCAAGCCGACGTTCGGAATCGTTCCCATCGTGCGGGGATCGAAGGCCCCGTTCTTCTTACAGAACTCGACGACCTCGTGATAGACCGGCGCGTAGCTGGCATCGGGAATCACGCACTTCACGTCCTGCAACTGGCCTTGCGGGTTCCACATCTTGCCCGAGTCGCGGATGACCGGCGGCATGGAGGCGTCGATGATGATATCGCTCGGCACGTGGAGATTGGTGATCCCCTTGTCGCTGTTCACCATCGCCATCGGCGGACGCTTCTGATACACCGCCTGAATATCGGCCTCGATCGCCTTGCGCTGATCCTCCGGCAGGGACTTGATCTTCGCATATACGTCGCCGAGGCCGTTATCCGGATCGACGCCGAGCTTCTTGAACGTCTCGGCGTGCTTCTCGAACACGTCCTTATAATAGACGGTCACGGCATGGCCGAAGATCTTCGGGTCCGAGACCTTCATCATGGTGGCCTTCATGTGGAGCGACCACAAAATGCCCTTGGCCTTGGCATCCTCGATCTGCTCTTCCAAGAACTTGCGGAGCGCCTTCACGCTCATGAACGTGGCGTCGAGGACTTCGCCGGCCTGCAACGCGACCTTCTCCTTCAGCACGGTAGTCTTCCCATCGGCGCCGACGAACTCGATCTTCGCCGTCGTCGCGGCCGGGATCGTGATGGACTTCTCGTTCGAACGGAAATCCCCGCCCTTCATATGGGAGACGTGGGTCTTCGAATCGGACGACCAGGCGCCCATCTTATGCGGATGCTTGCGGGCATAGGCCTTCACGGAGAGCGGCGCGCGCCGGTCGGAGTTGCCCTCGCGCAACACCGGATTGACCGCGCTGCCTTTCACTTTATCGTAGCGGGCCTTGATGTCCTTTTCCTTGTCGTCCTTCGGATTTTCCGGATAGTCCGGCAGATTGTAGCCCTGCTTCTGCAGTTCCTTGATCGTGGCCACCAACTGCGGAATCGACGCGCTGATGTTCGGCAGTTTGATGATGTTGGCTTCCGGCGTCTTGGCCATCTCGCCCAGCTCGGCCAGGGCGTCGTGCTGCTTTTGCGCCGGCGTGAGGTACTCCGGAAACACGGCGATGACGCGACCGGCCAGCGAAATATCCCGCAGCTCCACCGTCACGCCCGCCGCCTTCGTGAACGCGTTGATGATCGGCAGGAACGAGTAGGTCGCCAGCATCGGCGCTTCATCGGTCTTCGTATAAATGATTTTATCGGCTTTGGCCATGATATGTCCCCTCTCAGCGTGTTGGTGAAATGTGTCAGTTCAGCGCGTTCAGCGCGGAACCGGCTTTGAACCACGCAATCTGCTGCTCCGTCATGCTGTGGTTCGCCTGGATGGTGAGCGCGTGGCCATCCGCTTTGTGCACGATCACCTGCACCGATTTGCCGGGCGCCAGACCGTCTAGCCCCGTCACGCTGATGCGGTCCTGCTGCTCGATCTTCTCGTAATCCTTCGGGTCAGCGAAGGTCAACGCCAAGATCCCCTGTTTCTTCAAATTGGTTTCGTGGATGCGCGCGAAGCTCTTGACCAGCACCGCCTTCACGTTCAGGAACCGGGGCGACATGGCCGCATGCTCGCGGCTGCTGCCCTCCCCGTAATTCTCGTCGCCGACCACGATCGAGCCGATGCCCTTGGCCTTGTAGGCGCGGGCGATCTGGGCGATGGTCTGGCCGGTTTCGCCGGTCAGGACGTTGGTGCCCTTCCCCGGTTCGGTGGAGAAGGCGTTCGTCGCGCCCAAGAACATGTTGTCGCTGATCTTGTCCAGATGGCCGCGGAACTTGAGCCAGGGACCGGCCGGCGAAATGTGGTCGGTCGTGGTCTTGCCTTTGGTCTTGAGCAAGAGCGGGAGCTTCTCGAAATCCTTCCCGTCCCAACGGGGGAAGGGTTGCAGCAGCTGCAGCCGCTCGCTGGTTGGGGGAACGTCCACCGTCAGGCTCTCGCCGTTCTCGGCGGGCGGCACCAGCCCCTCTTCGCCCTTGGCAAAGCCCTTGGTCGGCAACTCTTCGCCCTGCGGCGGTTCGAACTTGAATTCCTTGCCGTCCGCGCCCTTGAGCTTCTGGTTCACCGGATCGAAGGTCAAATCGCCGGTGAAGGCATAGGCGGTCACGATCTCCGGGCTGGCCAGGAACGAGAGGGTCTCGCTGATCCCGTCGTTGCGGCCCGGGAAGTTCCGGTTGAAGGAGCTGACGATCGAGTCGGCCTTCCCCTTGACCCCATCAGCCCGTTTCCACTGGCCGATGCAGGGACCGCAGGAGTTGGACAGGACCGTGGCGCCCATCTTCTCGAAATCGGCCATGAACCCGTCCCGCTTCATCGTATTGTAGATGCGCTCCGAGCCGGGGCTGACGAGAAACGCGGCCTTGGCCTTGAGCCCGGCCTTCAACCCCTGGCGCGCAATGTGCGCCGACCGGCTGATGTCTTCGTAGGACGAATTGGTGCAGCTCCCGATTAAAGCTGCCTTGAGCTCGACTGGATAGCCCTTCTCCTTCGCCTCCGCCGCCATCTTGGAGATGGGCCGGGCCAGGTCCGGCGTGTGTGGCCCGACGACGTGCGGCTCCAACTTGGAGAGGTCCACTTCGACGACCTGGTCGTAGTACTTTTCCGGCGACTGGAGGACTTCGGGGTCGGCCGTCAGCAGAGCCTTGTTGGCTTCGGCCAGCTTGGCGAGGTCGTCCCGGTCGGTGATCTTGAGATAGGCCACCATCTTCTGGTCGAATTGGAACACGGAGGTCGTCGCGCCGAGTTCCGCGCCCATGTTCGTGATCGTGCCCTTGCCGGTCGCGCTGATCGTCTCCGCGCCCGGCCCGAAATACTCGACGATCTTGTTCGTGCCGCCCTTCACGGTGAGCAGGCCGCAGAGGTAAAGGATCACGTCCTTCGGCGAGGCCCAACCGCTCAGCTTGCCGGTCAGCTTCACGCCGATCAGTTTCGGATGCAATACTTCCCAGGGCAAGCCCGCCATCACTTCGCCCGCGTCGGCCCCGCCCACCCCGATCGCCAGCATGCCCAGCCCGCCGCCGTTCGGCGTGTGCGAATCGGTGCCGATGATGAGGCCGCCCGGGAAGGCGTAGTTTTCCAGCACCACCTGGTGAATGATGCCGGCGCCCGGCTTCCAGAAACCGATGCCGTACTTCTTGGCCGCGGAGGCGAGGAAGCTATAGACCTCCTTGTTCTCGTCCATGGCGCGGAGCAGGTCCTTCTCGGAGCCCATTTCGGCGCGGATCAGGTGGTCGCAGTGGATCGTGCTCGGCACGGCGGCCTTCTTCTTGTTGGCCTGCATGAACTGGAGCATGGCCATCTGGGCCGTGGCGTCCTGCATGGCCACCCGGTCCGGCCGGAGCGCCAACATGGCCTTGCCCCGGTCCCAGACCTGGGCGTCGAAGTTATCCGCATGCGAGACCAATATCTTCTCCGCCAGAGTCAGGGACCGGCCGAATTTCTTGCGGGCCTTGTCCACGATTCCGGGCATCTTAGCGTACAAATTCTTGACCATCTCGACCGACATAGCGTTCTCCCTCAAAGCGTTATCAGTTTTCAGTGATCAGTTTGAAGCGAGAACTGACAACTGTCACTGACAGCTATTTCAACGGCGGAACTTCCCGCGCCTATTTCAGCGGCGGGACCTCCCGCGACTACTTCAATGGCGGCACTTCCCGCCGTTTGGGTGCCGCATAGTTAACCAGGTAATCGAAGAGGCGGATCAGGCGGCTGTCCTGGCGCTTCTGGTCCACCCAATGGCCGATCAAGCCGATCGTCCGGGCCAGGATGAAGAACCCGTTCAAACTGTCCACCGGGAAGCCGATGTCCACCAACACGGCGGCCATGGTCCCGTCCACGTTCAGAATCAGGTTGTCCTTCTTCGCCGCGGTGACCTGCTCCACCTGCAACGCGAAGTCCAGACAGGGCGTCTTGATGTTCAGGCTCTTCACGTACCCGACCAGTTCCTTGACCCGCTTGTCCGGGTTGCGAAGGCTCTTGACCCGGTGGCCGATGCCGGGGACCGGCCCGACGTTCTTCTTCATGTAGGCCAGGAACTCGTCCACGGTCATTTTGTTGTCGACCGCGTACTTGAACCAGCGACCGGCGTCGGTCACGGCCCCGCCGAACCGGGGACCGATCATGATCATGCCGGCCGCCACCGCCTGGGACAGGCCAATGCCGGCGCAGGCCGCCAGGATCGTGGCGTAGGCGCCGCTCACGCAGGGACCATGGTCGGCCGAGAGCATCAGAATGCGCTTGACGATCTCCGCTTCCTGCTTGGAGATCAGCCGCTTGTCCCAGAGCAACCCGATGATGTGCGGAATCTCATAGCCCTTGTTGATGAGCTCGGAGGCGGGATAGCCGTCGTAGCAGGGCTCGTCGCCCCGATCGTCGCTGATCGTGGTGCGGATCAGCGGCGCGACGGTGACTTCGTTGTCCCTCATCGCCTGTTCGACGGTCTTCGGCAGCTTCGGCACTTCCGAGGCCGGCACGTCAGGAATCGGGACGATCTGCCCGCTCTTCACAAACTCTTCGTAAGTCTCCTTGATGGCCGGCCCGAGTGCGCCGAAGGTGGGCGGGACGATGGCCCCGGCCTTCTTGAGCGCATCTGACTTGGACCGGGCCGAGCCCTCGCCCTTCATCCCTTCCTTGGCGCCGGCATGGCCGAACTTCATGCCCTTGGGGAGGCTCTCCTGGCAGAAGCCTGAAACCACGGCCAGCAGCTTGATCCGCCGCTTCTTGGCCCCGTACCACTCGGCCGCCCGCTCTTCCAAATCGCCGCCCATCTCGCCGACAATGACGACCGCCTTGGTCTTCGGGTCGTTCTCGAACATTTCCAGGTAGCTGACGTAGTCCGTGCCGGGATAAGCGTCGCCGCCGATGCCGATCGCCGTGGTGATCCCGTCCGCGAACTGGGAACAGATCCAGATGATCTCGTTGGAGAGGCCGCCGGACTTAGTGATGACGCCGAAGGAACCCTCCCGGTAGAGCTTGCAGGAGACCAGATTGTCAAACGCGCCGCCGATCACGCCCAACCGGCAGGAGCCGGCCGAAATGATCCCGATGGAGGAGGGGCCGTTGAAAGTCTTGCCCAGCTTGGTGGCCTGACGGGCCAGCAGCTTGGCGTCCTTCTCCGGCACGCCCTCGGTGATCATGGAGACCAGCTTGATGTGGGGATCGTTCAGCGCTTCCATCGTGCCGGCGCAGGCCCGATCCGCGCCGATGTAGACGAGGCTCGTGTTGATGCTCGGATGGTTCTTGGTCGCCTCGGCCACGGTCTTATATACGGGAATGGCCAGCAGGCCGCTGCCGTAGGGCACTTCGTTGGTCTTGCCCGCGTCGGGCGGATAGACGAAGGCCTCAACGTAGAGCGACTTCTTGTTGAGATAACAAAACTCGGCCATGCGACGCGCGGCATTCACCCCCGCGACTCCGCCCTGGATCACCACGCGTGTGTCCTTATTCGCCAGAATGCTCATTGTCCGTCCCTCAATGATGAATGATGAGTGATGAATGCTGAATGGTCCGAAGAAGAGCGCGTTCGTTCATCATTCATCGTTCTGCGTTCAGCGTTATTTGTTCTGCAGCGCCATGTCGACAATGTCGGTCAGCGGCAGGTTTCGATCGAAGACGTTGATGTCGAAGCCCTCGTCCTTCAGCTTCCGCATGAGTTCTAGGCCTTCCTTCTCGTTGGGCCCCCCCCGGCGCACCCAGATCTTGACGCCCTTGAGCTTGCCCTCGCCCTTGGCCTTGCGGAACCCGGCGATGATGCCGCCGAAGGTCTTCTTGACGTCGGTAAAGTTGGCGATCGCGCCGCCGACGATGATGTGCTTGATGTCGGGCAGGGACGCGACTTTCTCGGTGAGGACTTCCACGGCCCAATCGGGTGGATCGCCGGAATATTCGGCGTAGTTGGCAAGCTTACCGCCGCGGGCCACCACCGCATCCGAATAGTAGACGCTGGCGCCACCCCCGGCCGGCAGCATGGCGATGTTGCCCCCGGGAATCTGGATGAACTTGACGGACCCCTTGATCTTGGAGTCCACCGCCATGACCTCGACCTCGTCCTTGGTGTAGGCCCGGCCGAATTCCGCGGCGAACTGGAAGTTCCAGTCCGGATGGCGGAACTTGGCGTCCCCGTCGAGGAGCGTCACCGCATCCAGCGCGATCAACTCCCCGTCGCTCTCGCGGACGACCACCGGGTTCACTTCCAGGTATTGCGCATCTTCATTGTCGAAGCAGGTAAAGAGTTTGTTGGCAAACTCGGCCATCTTCTTGGCCACCGGACCGGAAAATCCCGCCTCCTTGGCCAATTTGTCCAGATCAGCAGCGGCCGGCTTCTCACCGACCTCCACCGCCAGCTTCTTGACCCGGTCCCAATTGGATTCCACTTCGATCCCGCCGCAATTGGCCAGGAGAATCTCGCACCCGATCCTCGTGGACTTGACGGAGGCATAGTATTCCTCTTTGTGCGGAATCATTTCCGACACGATAACCTGGGACACGGTGATGCTGCCCACTTGTTTTCCGAGCATCTCCTTGACCGCCGCCTCCGCCCCCTTCCGGTCCAAATCCACCTTGACCAGGCCGAGCTTGAAGCGGGAGCCGAGCGCCTCGTGGGCCTTGGCCACCAGCTTGCCCTTTTGTATCCAGTCGTTCACCTTGGCGAGTTCATTGAACTGCTCGACCGAGGTCACGACCACATAATTGGGAACCGTGATGCCCCACTTCTTCATCAGGCCCATCCCGGGCCCTTCAAGCACCTTCGCCATGGGGTGTCCTCTCTTTAATGAGTGACTGAACCAGACCGCGCCGAAACGGCGGCTGATTCTTACTGGAAGCGCTGGATTCTAGAGAGATTGTCGTCTCTTGGCAATCAACCAAAAGGCCTATTTTTTCAGAACAATAGCCCTATCGCAGCTGGTCACGAGGGGATTGCCTGTTTCCACAGCCCGAAAGGGAGTGGTAACTATAGGGAAAATCAGGCGATGGTGTCAAGGGTTGAGCGGGCGTGGATAAGCGCCTGGGCCATCTTCCGGTTCCAGCCCTATCACCATCAAGAACCGGTGCCAGGGCATCTGCCCTCTGGCCCGGGAAAAGCTGCGCCTGAAGACGCCCTGGACATCCTGGAAGTAGCTGATATAGGAAACCCCGCCGAGCAGTTCCGGAGCCTGTCCTCGCTGCCTCAACCGTTCCGGATGCTTGAAATCATCGATCGTGGCGATCTGTCCGGACTCCGTCTCGAACCAGCCGCCGTTCCAGACATCAAAGACCCACCACTTGCCATTCGACTTGACGAAGCACAGGGCAACCCGCCCTTTGGCTCCCGGAAGCCTATAGGCTTCCCAACGTCCCTCATTCCCAGTATAGGTGGTCAGGGCCGTGAAGACCTCGGAGAGTTGACCGTCATTGCCGTAATGACGAAGCACGATGTGCGAAATATGGTCGTCTACAAAGGGAAACCCCGTGGGGATCGGCTTCACCTGGCTTCTGGTCCATTCCATCAGCCGGAGAACCCTTCGTTGCGGATCGGTTTCACCGCTGGCCGCCTCCTCCGCCCATTGTTGGAACTCCCGGTGCCGGATGTAAAACTTGGTCGCCTTCTCCCAGAGGGGCATCCGATGGACAATCATCCGATCATCCACCCCCTCCAAGCCGGTAGTCGGAATCTGCCCGACCAAGAACAGGAACAGCACAGCACCCAGGGCCCCGACGATAAGGCCGGTCGAAAAACGTTTCATCCAGCGCTCCCCGTAAGGCCAAGCCCATACTGCTCAGCTAGGTTGTAATATCGGCCGTGCACGGTGCCCTCGCCAGTCGCAATGGTCAGCTTGCGCCTGCGGACGTCTTCCATCCACTCGCTCTTCGCTGCTTCGGCGCGACGATTGGCGACGATCTTCATCCGCTCCACTTCGAGTTGCTCCGCTGGAGGCACCGGATTGAGCGAGGCGAAATCGGCCTTGATCTGGGCTTCCGTGATCGAGCCGATGCTGCCGTTCTGGACAAGGATATCGAACATCAGCGCCGCCGCGCGATCGGACGTCAAGGAATACTTTTTGCGCAACGCCAGGCCCTTTTTGAACAGACGGTCTGCCGCGGCCGTCTGAATCTGTTGGAATTCCTCGGTCCGCCCCAAGGCCTTGAAGTAGCCTCGCCAGGGCTCATCCAGACGATGGCGGGGATCCTGCCGCCCTCGTATCCATTCCAATTGTGCCTCCCGCTCTTCCTGCAACCAGGCGGCAAAGACCGGATAGTCGTCGTGAAAGATGCCCTTCACCACCTCACGATGTTCTTCATCCATTTTCTTCAGCAAGGGTTGAAGACTGCCCTGTCCGATGTTCCACTGGCACACCCCCATGCTCATCCCCTGCCCGTCGAAATCACCGGAGAGACCGGCAAAACAATCCGGAACCGGTGCATTGGTCTCGAATGAACCCGTCAGGGCCAGACATTTGAACGCCACCGGCTTCGCATGGATGGCTGGGGCTGGAATCGCCTCCTTGGGAAAGAGCTTGGCCCAGGTGGCCGGGCCGACCACTCCATCCAGGGTAAGGCGCTTGCTCTTCTGGAAAGACTTGATCGCACTCTCCGTCCCGCCGCCGAAATCCCCGTCTACCAGCCCGGTATAGAAACCGAGTTCCTTCAGCCGGGACTGAATCTGTCTGACCTCGTTCCCTTTGGAGCCTCGTTGATAACTGGGCATGGGGCACCCCTATTTCATAGTGATTGAACTCTGGCCTGGTCGCCGACGACTAGAACGATCACGCCTCTTTTCCTGCTGCAAGAAGAGCCAAGTCACGCGCGCTGACAACCGGGACAGTAAAACGAGCTGCGCTGGCTGGTGTCCACCATGCGCCTGATGGTCTTGCCGCAGCCGGAAGGGCAGGGTTGGCCTTCCTTCCCATACACAAGATGTTGTCGCTTGTACCGGCCTTCGCTCCCGTCCGGCGCGAAAAAATCCCGGACGCTGGAGCCGCCCGCCTCGATCGCCTCGGCCAGTACCAGCTTCATCACGTCATAGAGACGCCGGATCGCCGGCAGACTCACCCGGTTGGCCTGCCTGGCCGGGTGCAGCCTGGCCCGGTAGAGAATCTCGTTCGCATAGATGTTCCCGATGCCAGCGATCACCTGCTGGTGCATCAACAGGGCTTTGAGCCGGCCGCGCCTCGCCTGCACCAGGTCGCGAAATTCTTCCCACGTCACCGTCAGAGGATCGCATCCAAACCGGCGGGTGAGGTACCGGTCCAACCCTGCCCGATCCAGGAGCGACATCCGCCCGAACCGACGCGGATTCCAATAGAGTAGCTCCCGTTCCCGCCCCCCATCCAGCGTCAGCCGCACATGAATGTGTTTTTCAAACGACGGAGCGTGAAGACGAAACAACAGGAGTCCGGTCATGCCGAGCTCCGCCACGAGATACCGGCTCTCCCCTGTTTTCGTGCAAGTCAGGACGACGCTCTTGCCCTTCCGCTCGATCCCCGTAATCACGGCGCCCTGATACCAGGCCAGCGTCGGGAACCCTTCGCGGATGATGTCCCGGCGCCCCACCCAGCAATCCTTCAGGGTGGCCCCCATGATCCGCTCCCGGAGCCGGCGAGCGACCACCTCTGCTTCCGGCAACTCAGGCATCGCGGCGCCTTTGCTCAAGCCGCTTGATGAGCGTGTGAAACGTGCCGGCGATGGCCAACTCGAAGGCTGCCATAGACGGATAGGCCTGAAGGATCGTCCGCTGGTTGCGCGGCGACGGATGGGGAAAGGTCACGTGCCGGACCAAGCCCTGCAATCCGGCCTCCTGCCCGATCGCCACCGCCACGGCCCGCTCGGCTTCTTTCCCGAACGTCACGACGACCGTCGGCCGCAGAATCGCCAATTCTCGGTTCAGATAGCAAGCGCAAGCGCGCACCTCGGTCCGTCTCGGCGACCGGTTGGCGGAGGCATTGGCGCGCGCGGCCGGATGACACTTGACCGTATCGGTCATGTAAAAGAGGTCTTCCAGGTCCCGGTAGCGAGGATGCCCGACTTGCCGCAAAGCCCGCCTGATCAACTGCCCGGCCGGACCGGTGAACCGCCGGCCCTGCTTCCAACTGACATACCCTGGCGCTTCCCCCACGAGCAGATAGCCGGTACCAATGGTGCCGGAGGCATCGGGGCCGAACTGCCGCCAGGGATTCATGGAGTCGCAGGTGGTGCAGCGAGCAATCTCTTGTTGAAGAAGCAGGAGGCTTGGAGAAAGGCGGGGCATGGGGCGCCCCCTAACCGGCTTGCCTCATCAGCTTGACCTGCTCGATCGTTTCCTGCAGATGGGGAATCGGGGTGGCGCCGGGCCGCCTCGCCTTTAGGAGCTTTTCCGCATTCGCGTAGCTCATGCCCTTCACGCAGACCAGGTAGGCCATGACCATGGAAACCGACCGCCCCATGCCGGCCCGGCAACAGACCAGCAGCTTGTTAGCCGAGGGCTGTTGGGCCAGCCAATCCACGGCGGCCTTCACGTCCTTCGGGTCGGCCTGGCCGAATTCCTTCAGCGGGATATAGTGGTAGGCCACTCCTTTGGGCGGCTGGATAGCATGTTCCCCCGAGACAAACAATACGCTGTCGACGAAGGGAGGCGGCTTCTGCGCATCATCGATGTTGCCGACCATCAGTTGTTCGTTCACGAAATGCATGGGGAGGGAATATATCGCAAACGCCCCGAAACCGTCAAAGCCTCATTGCGGGACCGGGATCGGAGCCGGTATACTCCATCAACAGTCGAGAACCGAAGACTAGGAGTCAGGACTCATGCCGTCCCTCACCGTCGAACAGGTGGAAGCCCGATTGAGTTCGGTCCGCTGCGCCATCTGCAAAACCAACGGGTTCACGATTGACCGCCGAACCATGCAGGCGGACGGCGACTGGAAAGGCGCCTGCCAGAAATGTCGCTACAGCTTTCCCGTCTATACCAACATGGAGTTCTATCTGCGGACCCAGCCGGACGTGCCCTACCGGCTCAAAGAGATCCCCTGCCCCGCCTGCGAACACCGGGGCGTCGACCTGGACTTCCGCATCGTCATGTCGGTCCGGGAATCCATCTATCTCGTCACCTGCAAGGCCTGCGGGCACAAGTTCTCGGAACAGTCTTCGCTGGAAGCCTTCGAATAACCAAACACGCGCCAGCCGATTGGTGTATACTGTGCCCATGGATACGCCCAAGACCCAACAGCCGCCGGAAGCAGAGCCGAAATCCCGCAAAGAGATTCCGCTCATTTCCGTCCCCAACGACCGCGACATGATCGCGGACGAGATGGAAGAACTCTTCGACGAGGACAAGGTCACCCACAAGCACGGCTCATCCGAGCCGGAAGCCGACTAAGCCCCCTCGTATCCTTTTCAAAACAAAGAACGCGGCTGACGAACGGCGGGCCCCGTCGCGTCCGGCCTCGATGTCGGCCTTAGCCCCACGGCTATTTCCTTCTTTCCTTTTTCCCGCTGCACCGAGAAGATAACCGGATGGCGCAGCGTAAACCTTCCGGCCTTTGACATCTCTCGCCCCGCAGGAGGCCGACCACTCCCTGCCCTTCCGTTCCATCCGCTTTAATAAAAGGTTGGCGTGGACAAATCGCTTGTAGATTTGTCACACGCTAAAGGTGGCTCACGCTATTGAATGGATTAGTTTTCCGAGGCAGGCCCTTCGAACATCCGCTCGAGTCTGCGCCAAAGCCTATCCCCAGCCATACAGCTCTTTGAGCAAACCTACCAACTCCGCTGGAGACAGCACCCAAATTCCTACTGAGGCTAAGGTTGCTTGGCGTCCTCGCGTAATGAAGTCATTCGGATTCATGGTGACAAAGATATCGCCGCCTGTACGCACATGAAGACGAAGATGTTCCACATCAAATCGCTGGTTTCCCGTTAGCGCGTTCGCGGTCGGGAAAAGAATTTGTTGTAAATCCTCGAAAAGGTCTGGTCCCGCAAGAACACCAGGACCATCAAGGACACTGACCCCTATTGTGAAAAGATTGGGATGTACCCCGAGCGACTTAGCTTTTGCGACGCGAGTTTCCCCCTTTAGCTCCTCCAACATGGCCGACGAACGTTGGAGTTCAAGATTGCCACTCGACGCCCATCTTTCTAGGGCATTCAGATCCTGATCAAGTTGTTTCGCGTTAATGCAGCCAGTGTCCAAGGTAATGCGCCGTATTTGATATGTAGTGCGTTTCCACGCATTCCGGCTATATGGCCAAGTGCAAGCACCGCAAGCAGGGTCATCCTGCAGATTCTCGAATCCGCACCGGACACATTTCATGAGTATAAGCTCGCTCAGAATCCACTCGCCTAATAGCTTCCGGGAACGTATAAACCTAATTGGTTTTTGAGCACATATCAAGGATGTTTAGGCCTGCGCAATGATATGCAACCGTCGACTCCTGTTTTAGATATGGATCAATGGCGGAGCCACCGTTAGCAGGTACGGGTCCATTGGCGACGCGTACCTGCCAACAGTGTTTTTTACCTTGAGCGAGGGTCTAAAAGGAGGCAGGCGGCAGGGAGTGACTTCGCCGGGAGCGGCGGGGTCCCCGCCCGCCGTTTGAGGACGGAAAGCCGGTACTGACCAACGCCACATGGTCGAAGACCATGGCGGCGGGAATACCGGAAGTCCCTTCCGGCTCAAACGGCGTGGAGGGGGTGCCTGGCGGGAGGCGCGGAGCGACAGGCCGCATGCCTCCGCCATCCGATTCTCGGTCAGCCGCGCCTCTTTTTGTTCGAGCCGCAGCCACTTGAGCAGCGCAGGAGCGGTCAGGTCGTCTATCACAGTTTATGCATCAGCCCGGATGGACACGACGGGGTGCACTGTTCGTCAGCTGCGTTGCTTACTTCCCCCATGCTCGATGCGGTAGGCGCATTCCAGCAGACGCGTAAGCCCCTTCTCGAGAAAGCGCGGATTCTCGGCGAGTATATCCTGGGCGTCCAGCCGCTCAATGCGTGCACCGGCGAACAATCGCTGGACCTCATCCTCAGCCACCGAGAAATGACCTGGCCTTCATGAAAGCCGATCTGCCTGGATTCCCAACGTTGATGCCAGAATTCCGGTTCCATGCGATCAGAACGGAAACCCGAAGTTGGCCCGAAAGCCTTCCAGGCCGTCACCAAAACGATAACTCACGCCAATGTAGGGGTTTTCGAATATCCAGAGCTTGGTCGGCTTGGCAAAACCAAGGCTGGTTCCGAATTCGAACTGATTGTGAACTACCATTGGGCGTTGTCCGGGTATGGAGAATTCGGCCCCGGGAAAAAAGTAGTAGTAGGTGAAAGATCCCCCCAAATCGAGCTCCCGGCCGTTGAGACTGAGGCCGATCGGATGCCGGACTTCCAGGCCGTTCTCCAATGCTCCGAGTCCCTGGCCGACTCCTGCGCCAAGGGGGATCGCTTCAGCCCATCCGACTCTGTTGCCGATACTGACGGTAAACTCATCCTCCAACTGGGCGACATACAGACTGCCTATGCCTGCCGCATAGAGGAGGTCATAGGTGTCCTGAAGTCGTTGTTCACGCCCTTCAAACTTGAAGGACCCGTTGAACGCCAAACCGGCTCCCATTGCCACATAAGGCTTGAGGGTCCAGCCTTTTGCCAAGGGGATGAGCAGCTCCACCTGAGGCAAAGCGAAAATATAATCCTGGGACGCGGTAAGTTTGGGGCCAACGACGCTGGTCTCCAAGTCCGCATGGCTGTAACCGAGATACCCGGTGAATTGCAACTTCAATGGGTCCGGTCCCGACCCCAGATCAAAGGTGTGCGGGATCGGGATGCGGTAGGTGTTGGTCGTCAGTCCGCCGACCTCATAGGAGCCGAACCCGTACTGCACGACATAAGGAGTGTTGACCTGCGCTTCGACTACCTGAGCCGGCACTTCCGGAGCAACAGCCAGCAGGATGAGAGCGACGCACAATATGAAGTACAACAACCGCAATCGACTAGGCATGCTTCGATTCTCCGGCCCGATGACGCTATCGAATGTTTCGAAGAGAGGCGCTTGCCGCCTGCCACTCGATTCTTACGTTTTTAGACATGTTTACACCGGAAGAGCCGCTGTTTGCTAGGAATGGCAGGGAGCGAATTCGCCGATCTGGTCAATGCGAGCCACCGCTAGCAGGTACGGGTCCATTGGCGACGCGTACCTGCCAACACTTTTAAAGCTTCAAGACGGGCTGGCCGCTCCTGCGTCGCGAATCGCGGAGGCGAGGGCACCGGGAGTTAGCGAGCAGATGCGGTCGGCAGAGCCGACGCCGAGGACTGTTTGAAGTTGGCTTCGCAGAGCCTGAAGCCAGCAAGATCCGCAGGCGAGCAGATGCGACGCTTTGCGGTCGAGCCGCAGCGTCTGAGCAGGGCAGGAGCGGTCAGATCGGCTATCCAGTTGCTGTTTAAATCGACCGGATGATTTCGACCTTAGCTTCCGCGGGGATGCGGCCAAGAGTGGACTGGTTGGACTCGCGGCCACCATGTTCCTTGCGGACGATCTGATCAAGGCGCACGATCGCACCGCGATGCCAATCGTCGAAGGCCTCGTTGCTGGGTGACTTGAGCCGATCTTGCCGCCCGACTTCTGGCCTGCCCGTCTGGTTGCACAGCCAGGCCCGCTTTTCCCCTTTCATCACCCGCAACTCGCTGACTACTCGGTAAACGTTGGGCTCGTCCGGCGCAAGCCGCTCGCCGTCCTTCCGGAGCAGCAGATAGGCGAACTTCAGCGCGTCCTTGATGAAGCCCACCTCCTTGTCGATGGCGGCCACCAGTGCCGGCGGCGTCCAGGGTCTTTCCTCGTGGCACCAATCCGTCTCCTTGACCAGCGCCGGGCAGGGGCGTCCATGTAGGCAGGGGCTATAGACGTTGCAGGCTCCATCCCCCACCAACTGGTCCCTGAGCTGAAGCAAATGCCTGGAGGTGTCGCGCAAGGCCGGTTCCACGATCATCATGGTGCCTTGCGGATGCAGGAGGCCGAGGAGGTCGCGGAGCAATTGAATCCGTCGTGCGACCGGATCGCGGGTGTCCGAAAACAGTTCGTTCACGACGTTCCCCAGGACGATCAGATCGTAGGTTCCATTGGCCACGCTTGTCGGAAACCTGCCTGCACTCCACTTGCCCATGTCGCCCTCGACCGTGACCAGACGCGAGCCCGGCTTGGGCTCAACGGCCTTGTAGGCCTCCCACAGCCGCTCATACAGGCCCAGAGCCAGAGCCGACCGTTCTACGGTCACAATCTCGCCCTCGACCTCGCGCAGGGCCTCAGTGGAGTTCAGCCAGTCCAAGACCGCAAGCCCCGTGGTGCCGATCCCTCCGCCGAGATCCAGGACCTTGAATCGTCCGCCCCACCCTTGTCCGGCTGCCGCGGGCTGGGGCATTTCTTCCAGCAGGGCTTGGACTTTGGCGAGGTTCACCGGGAGGTAATAGGCCAGGTAGGCGGCCCGAAGCTGGTCCTGGTCCAGGTAGGAAGTCCGGAGGTCTTGCCGGTCCCTGGTGAAGAGCTGCGAGAGCGATTCCACGCCCTGGCACAATTGCGGCAATCGGGCCTTGATCGTCTGTGGGTCGGTCAACCCGGACGCAGCCGCCAGGACGTTCACAAGAGATGCTGAGAGGATTCGGGCCATGCAGCCGGTTGACCGTTAGAAAGGTCGTAGTGTATCTTGAACTACCCTTGACCGACTAGGGAGCCACGACGATGACAGATCCGATCATGCAAGCCTATCTCGCGGTCGAACGGGCCATGGACCAATACAACCAGGCGCTCGAAGACCATGTCAACGCCCTGCGGACGGCCGAGTCCGCCGATGCCACCAAACTCGAGCGGATGACCCATGGGGCCAAGGCCATGCGGGACAGCAGCTCGATCTATCTCTCCTACGCCAAGTTCATCGCCTACGGCATGCCCGACAGCGAGGAGATGATCCAGGACGATCTGCAATCGTGAAGAGCTGTCAGCCGTCAGCCTTCAGCCGTCAGGTTTTGGCTGAGTGCTGAGAGCTAAAAGCTGAACACCAGCCGGCGGAAAAACAAAAGAGCCCAATCCTCTGCAGGATTGGGCTCTTCACTTTTCAGGCTTCGCCGGCCGCTCAGATATTCTGCATGAAGTGGGACACGGCACCCTGATCCACGTCCGTGCCCATGATGGCCGACAGCGCCACGTTGGTGGACTTCTTGCCGGTCAACCCGGACTCGACTTCGTCCACGATCAACTCCACCGGCATGGACTGGCCGCCGTAGACGTGCGGTCCAGCAATGATCTTGGCCTTGGAGTGGCCGTAGATGGCCGTCGCCACTTCCCGGGCCAGCCATCCCACGTAGTTGAACTCGGGGATCACGATCAGCTTGGTGTTCTTGCACAACTGCCGCAGTTCTTCCGTCGGGAACGGACGCAGGGACCGGACCTTGATGAGGCCGACCTTGATGCCCTTGTCGGCACAGAGCCGCACCGCTTCGCGGGACTGAGCCGCCGCGCTGCCCGCGGCGATGATCACGGCGTCGGCGTTCTCCATGTTCTCGGCGGAACACAATCCGCCCATGAACTTATTGATGTACTTGCGAGACCGCTCCACCGCGGCCCAAACTTCCTGCTGCCAGACCGCGTGGATGTTGTAGGCCATGAAGTTGGACTTCTGCACGGGCGCGTCGCGGGACAGCCGGGCCGGCGGGTTCTCCGCGTCCAGCACCGGTACCGCGCCCCGCCACGCCTCCCTGGGCGGCAGCTTAATGCCCTTTTCCTGCATGTGCACATAGCCGCGCGCGTGGGTCACGAAGAAGCCGTCGCAGCAGACGCCGACCGGCAGGGTCACGTCGTTCATTTCGCTGATGATGAACCCCTTCATGATGAAGTCGAACATGTCCTGCTGGTTTTCGGCGTGAAAGACGATCATCCCGCAGTTCAGCAGGTAGGACACTTCGATGTTGTCCGGCTGGATGGCCAGCGGGGCGTTGACCACGCGGCAGGTGAACATGCAGACGGCCGGCAGTCGGTGACCAGGCCAGGAGGCGATCGGTTCGATCCCCCGCAGCGTTCCGGGGCCGGCGGTCGCCGTGAAGCACCGCACGCCCGCACGGGAGGCGCCGGCGATCGCGGACATCACGCCGTATTCCTCTTCGCCCCGGTAATACTCCTTCACGTACCCTTCGCCATAGAGCACGCCGATGAGCTGCATGGTTTCGCTCTGGGGCGTGATCGGATAGGCGATCGACAGGTCCACATTGGCGCGCCGCACCGCTTCCTTGGCCGCTTCGCTCCCCGTGATGAATTCCTTGGTCCGCGGCGCCTCGAAGAACATGTATTCGGGCGTGACTACGCGCTGCTTCTTGGCCTCCGCGTGCGGGTCCTTCTTGACCTCGGCCTTCGGAGCCGCCGCGACGCTGGTGATCGGGTCGCCCTGCGGATTGGTTTTGACTTCGGTGTCCAGGGATTCGCTCATCGTTGCACCTCTCTGTGTATCGGTGAGGTCTTGCGACCTTACCCTTCGCGCTTCATCTGTTCCGGACTATGACCAAAGGCTGCAGCGCCGGCCGTCCCGCCCGGCGTGGGCATGAACACCAGCGGATTCGTGTGGGTCTTGCCCCCGTGCACCTTCGATTGGGTGCCGGTGAAGCGGACGTTTTCCCCGTTCGCCGGCAACTTGAGGCCCATGCTCTCGCGCACCCGCTTGAAAATCTGGGCGACCTTCTTGAGCTTGGCCGTGTCCGAATCACGGACCGTGAGCATCGCGTCTTCGTGGCCCTGCTCCGCGCAAATGGCGCTGGTGCAGCAATTGGTGCCGGCCCGAATCATCTTCAGCGTCAGGTTGGCATAGTGGCAATGGACGCCGATGAAGATGCAGGCTTCGATCTTGTTGCCCCAGATCGTCAGGTTCGGATGGTTCGGGTTAATCACCTCTTCCGGATCGATCTTCGGATACTTGGGCCGGTAGTCCGGCATTGGGATGATCAGCACGTCCGGGATCTGGGCCGCAATCTCCAGCACCGCCTTAGCCTTCTCCACCGCGTGCTCGTTCCAGGCCCAGAGCACCATCGGGCCGGGAAAGAGCGTGGCGTTCGGGCTCGTCAACATCTTCCGCGCCATCTCCTCGATCACCAGGTCTTCGTTGGGCTCCAGCAACCCATACATGAGCCCCTCCCCGGGATCGGGCAACATCACGCCCAACTGCGCTGCTGAGGGAGGATGGAACCCGGCAGGGCCGGGCACGATGATCCGTTCTGGCTTCTGTTCCGTCGTCTTCACGCGTTCTGTCTCCCTTAAACTAGCCGACGGCCGGACCGGCCAGCACGGCGGTGGTGCTCTTCTCGCCGTATACGATGTTGTCGGTGATCGCCGCATTCGGCAGCTGGTCGATCATGATCATCTTGATCGCGTTATGTTTGGCCATGTTGTCGCAGACCCATACGCACTGGGCGCAGCCCTTGCACCGGTCCACCGCCACGTAGGCCGCGCCATACTTATAGCCTTTGTCTCTCCCGGCCTGGTCGTTGTAGAGGATTGTGTTCGCCTCGGGACAGAACTGGGTGCAGAGCTTACAGCTCGTCTGGGCACAAATGTCAACGTTGATATCGGCCACAAGATACATGGAGGTTCCTCTTTTCTATAGCGGTCAGACTCGCGCCGCAGCAGTCGCTTCCGCCTTCTTGGCGGCCTTGCTGATTTCGTCCCAGCCGTGCTCGGCCGCAAAGTCCCAGCCGGCCTTGATCACCGCCACGTTCTTATCGATCAGCTCCTGCTTCTTCTTAAACTTCCGCTCGACCACGCTGTCCAGGGCCGCAGTGCCGCCCGACACGACAAACCCCTTGCCGAGGAACCGGTCCTTCACCGCCTGCTCCAAGGCGGCGATGGTGGTCAGACCGGTGATACAGCCGATCGCGCCCATCAGCGCCATATTGGTCGCCAGGTCCATCCCGGCCACTTCCAACGAGAGCTTCGTTGCGGGCAGGTAGTAGAGCTTCGCGCGGCGCTCCTCCAATTCGCGGGCCTGATCCTTGTGCAGCTTCATCGGCCCGTCGTTGTTGATCAACGCGACTCCGTCCTCTTTCAGCCCGAAGTAGAAGGGCATCGTGTAGGACTTGCCGTGCGTGATGACCTGCGGGTGGAAAATGATGATGATGTGCGGGAACGTGATTTCCCCGATCTCGTAGATCGGTTCGTCGGACACCCGTACGTAGCTCTCCACCGGCGCCATCCGCTTTTCGGATCCGTAGAACGGGACGATCGTGCTTTCCCCGCCCGCGTTGATGACCGCCGTGCTCAGGATGTGCGAGCCGGTAACGACCCCCTGTCCCCCGACGCCGGCCATCCGAATGTTGAAGCGTTTCGCCATCGCATCCTCCCTACCGAGCTTACTAAGCCGACCCCTTCGATCAAATGGGGTCGGAGAGGTTTCTCACTCCACTTTTCACGTTCCCGAGCTTGCTACACCGGCCCGCTTACGCCTTGGTCACCGCCGGAGCCGGCTTCGGCAGGAACTCCTTGTACCCATAGCGTTCGGCGAGGAATTGCTTGGCTTCATCGGTCACGTACTCGGTGAACTGGTAGCGATCGCCTTCGACGTTCTTGGCGTCTTCCATGACTTTGTCCGTAGGGATCGCGTACTCGATGTTGCAGGAGGTATAGGCCTGGATGTAGGTGGGACCGATCTCGCGGGCGATCAGCACCGCCTTCTTGATCACCGCTTCGACCCGCCGCGGGTTGTTCGGCACGACGGTGGCGACGTAGGCGCAACCGGCGCTCTTGGCCATGGCGAGCATGTCCATCTTCTCGAACTTCTTGCCGAGCGGCGCCATCTTGAGCACCGCGCCCTTGTTGGTCATGCCGCTTTCCTGGCCGCCGGTGTTGCCGTAGACCTCGTTGTCCAGCATGATCGTCGTGAACTTCTCTTTCCGGAACCAGGAGTGGAGCGTGCAGGAGAAGCCGATGTCGGCCATGCCGCCGTCGCCGGCCATCACGACCACATCCTTGGGCTTGTCGCCAAAGCGCAGCCGAAGCCCGCGCGAGAGCCCGCTCGCCACGCCATTCTGGTCACCGTAGTTGCCGTAGACGAAGGGAATGGCGGCCTGCGAGATCGCCAGGCGGCCGCATCCGGCCGTGCCGACCGTGATCGTGTCTTCCGGATTCGGGAAGGAGATCATGGCCAGACGGATAAAAAGCGTCATAGCGCAGCCGGCACACATTGGATGCTCCTCCAGAATCTCCTTGAAGCTCCCCATCTGCGATACGGTCGTCTTCTTCCCGAAGGGACCGTGTTCAACCATATCCTTGTATTCCTTGGGCATGAATTTGTCGAAGCCCGGCGAGAACTTCACATAATCGAGACTCATGTGGACACCTCCCAATCTATACTGACCGCCAGACTTCTGCCGGCCGGCCACCAGTCTTGTGTAATCAACCCTCTGAACCGATCGTTCACCTAACGGCACCCACGATGCGTGATCCACGGTGGGCCTGTCCGTGGAAATGACCTAAAACCTCGTCTTCCCACAGACTTGGACGTGGCCGAGTCTAGCAAAGCACCCCGAAGATTGTCAATCGGTAAAGTCCCTCCTTGGAGGGCTAGCCGCAAGCGTAGCCGGACCGTATAACATCTCGGATATTCATGCAACTTGGCAGAAGACCCACCCAGGGCGAAAGAAGGCCTAGTGGCCCCTTTTTACGCTAGGCCATTTGGGCTAAACCAGCGGTGCAGAAACCGTAATAAATTCGTAAAAACCAGGTAAAATCACCCACATTGGCTTGACGCTCCGGACAGCCATTCCCTATAATGACGAGACTTTGCAGGCTGTACCTACGTTTGGCCACCTATTTGATATGGGAAAAAGCGTGGTCGGTTCCTGAGCACCGCACACTGACTCGAGAAGGCCGTCGGCATGGCTCGTACGTTGGGCGTCAAGCCGCTCACAGTCGAAAGCCTCGACAAGATCAAACGCACCGCGTCTGATCTTGTCCGCCATGCCAGCAAGAACCTGCGCCACTGCCATTACGCAGACCTGCGCATCGAACTCGTCGAAATCAAATCAGCCCGCTCCGAGAACGGATCCGGAAAATCTGCGTCCGACGACTATGTCTTCGGCTTCGGCATCCGGGTTCTGGCCGGCGATCCCCTGCCGGCCCCTGGATATTTCGGCCACCGCCTGGGGAGCGCAGACCTGCCTAAATTGACACCCCTCCTCAAGGCCGGACTGAAGCAGGCCTATGATCGGGCCTTGGCCAATGCACGCTACAAGGCCGAGATGCGCAAGCGCTTCAAGGAGTTGGGCGAGAGCCTTGCCGGCTTGCCCCTGGCGCCGATCGAAACCCACCAGGATACCGTCAAGGCCGAGTATGGGATCGACCCTCGCTCCGTCTCACTGGCCGAGGTCGCCCGGTACACGACCGAGGTGTCTCGGGCCGTGAAAGGCCTGGGCCAGCGCATCCGGTTCAATGCCATCGCGACCAGCACGAGCTTCAGCCGCGAACTCTTCGCCAGCTCGGAAGGAACCCTAATCGACCAGTCCTTCGCCACCACGTTGGGCTTCTGCTCCGTGGTCGCGGAAAACGACCAGGCAGAACAGTCCCTCTACGATTACATCGGCCACCAGCGCGGCTGGGAAGTGGTCACGGAAGGAACCAGGACCGAGTTGATCCGCCACTTGGATCTGCTCACATTCTCGACCAGCTTGGCCCATGACTGCCTCAAGCTGATCGACGCGCCGCCGCTCAAAGCCACGGACAAGGATGTGGTGGTGGTCACGGACCCGCACTACAACACACTGAAGGCCCATGAAATCATCGGGCACCCGACCGAGCTGGACCGTGCCCTCAAGATGGAAACGGCCTATGCCGGACGCAGTTGGTTGCTGCGGTCGCTGAAAGAAACCCAACTCGGCAAGTCGGTGGCCTCTCCGCTCGTCACCGCCTATTCCGATCCAAGCCTGCCGGGGCTCGGCCATTATGCCTATGACCATGAAGGGACTCCGGCGCGCAAAGTCATGCACATCGAGAAGGGGGTGTTCAAAGGATTCATGAACAGCCGCCAGACCGCGGGCATCCTGGGCGTGGAGCCCAACGGCTCGTACAAAGCCATCGAGGCGTCCCTGGTCCCGTTGATTCGGATGTCCAACACGGTCTTCGGCGCCGGCCAGCAGGATCCCCAGAAAATTATCGGCGAGGTGGACCGCGGCTACTACCTGGTGGGGCACCGGAACCCGTCCATCGCCGAGTCCCGCGAAAACTTCAGCATCTCGGCCCAAAAGGTGTACGAGATTCGGAACGGACAGATCGGCCAACTCTATCGCGGCGGAGGCATGACCGCCGATACTAAAGACTATTTGATGAAGGTGGACGCGGTCGGAAAGGACTTCCGCCTTTTCCCCATCCCCAATTGCGGCAAGGGGCAACCCATGCAGACGAAGCGGCTCGGCAATGGAGCCCAGACCATGCGCAGCCGTGCCCGCCTGACCGGCCTATGATTTCTCTCGCCACATTGAAAAGCGCCGTCCAGCGCGCACTTCGGCAGGCCGCCCAGGCCAAGGACATCCAGGAGGCAGAGGTCTATGCCTCCAGCACGGGGCATCTGCTCTGCCGGCTGAACTATACCTCCGCCATCCCCTGTAACGGCGTTGAGGAGCCGAAATCGTCCGAGGCCTTTGGCCTCGGCATCCGGGCAGTCTTCTCCGGAACGGACGGCCCGCGTATCGGCTTCGGCAGCGAGGCCAGGGACCTCTCGCCGGCCGCCATCAAACGGGCGCTGGAGAAGGCCCGGCAGAATGCCGTGCCCGACCCGGAATTCATGTCCTTTCCGGCTCCGCCACAGGCCCAGCCTCCGAAGCTTCCCGCCTCCCATGACCGTGCGATCATGGACCTCAAAGACGGCACGCTCGTGGAAGCCGGGTGGACGGTTCTCCGGGAAGCGTTGAAGACCTTCGAATCCTCGGAACCGCTCGCCAAACTGGCTGGCTCCAAGGAGAAGCTGGCCAACCTGGGCCTCATCGTGGGCGGGGACGTCAGCCTCTTCCGGCAACGCATCGCCATCGGCTCCACCCGGATGCCCAAGGTTCAGACCGACGAATCCACCTATATCACGTCGGCTGTCACCTCCATGGTGGAACGGAAAGCCGCCAAGGGCAGCGGCTATGCGGCGACTACTCATCTGGCCAAGTTCAAAGGAGAGGCGGGCGCCGACGCGGCCCGCAATGCCATCCTCGGCGCGGGTGGCCAGCGACTGCCCAGCGGCACCTACAACGTGGTCCTCGGCCCGCAGCCGGTGGCGGACCTCATGACGAACCTCATCCTCCCCAGCTTGAGCGCCGACGCTTTTTACAGCTGTAAATCGGCCTTCCTCGGGGAAGTGGGTCGCCCCGTGGCCGCCGATCTCCTGACCATCTACGACTATGGAGCCGCCAAGGGCTTTGTCGGCACCAAACGCCTCACCTGCGAAGGCCTGCCGACCGGCCGGACCAACCTCATTCAGGCCGGCGTTCTGCACGGCCTGCTCTCGAACCACTATGAAACCCAACGGCTGCTGAAGGACCCGCGGGCGCGGGAAAAGCTGGGCCTGAACCCGCAGGAACACCAGGACGTGCTGATCCCGCGCAACGGCTTCCGCCTCTCCAACAGCGGCGGGCGACAGTTCGATGTGCCTCCTTCGATCGCCGCGACCAACCTATTCATCGAAGGCTCCACGCCCCACAGCCAAGAGAGCCTGCTGGCGTCGGTCGGTAACGGGGTCTACATCGGCCGCATCTGGTACACCTACGCGATGAACGGGCTCCGGGCCGGGGACTTTACCTGCACCGTCGTGGGCGATTCCTTCCTGATTCAAGACGGGCGTCTGACCGCCCCCTTACGCGGCAATACCATTCGCATTACGGGCAATATCCGCTCCCTCCTGCGGCAGGTGACCGGCGTCACGAAGCAGGCCAAGCCGATCGTCGGCTGGTCGGCCGACGAGGTCATCTACGCCCCCGAGATCGCCGTCCGCGGCCTTCAACTCGCCGAGATTGCCCAATTCATGGAATCCGTGTAAACTCTGCTCCCCTAATTGATTCGATTTCCATGAGCAACCCGAACTAACCCCATGCCATTGCGCGTTATCATTCCCGGCGAAGAGGACGGTGCCAACCACGTGGGCGGGGTGCACAATCGCCCCCCGATCCCAATCGTCCCGGACGGCGTCCCAAAGGCGGAGTGCCCCAAGTTCATGAGCCACGGGCCCTGCGGCGGGGTGCGCAAAGGCGGCTTCTGCGAGGTCTATCCGGAGATGATGTGCCCTTGGGTCACCATGTATTTTCAACTGGAGAAAATCGGCCAGGTCGAGTGGATGACGAAAGTGTGACACCTATGAAACGTGAAAGACCGTAATGCTCAATGTGCATTGTTGAATGTTCAATTGAGCATTGAAAATTGAACATTGCCCGATTACACGAGATATGAGCGACGAAGCGGCGAGGAGTTGTGAGTGAAGCGCAAGGCGAACAAGACACGGCTCGGCTACTCAGAGCGGCATGCCCGAAGCGGCGTATCGGCCAAACTGCCGAAGATCGAAACCTGGCCTAACCAATATAAGGGCTACGAGATCACAATCGAGATTCCTGAATATACGGCCATCTGCCCAAAGACCGGCCTGCCGGACTTCGGAACAATCCGCCTTCGCTACATGCCGGACAAGACTTGCCTGGAACTGAAATCGCTGAAGATGTACATCCATGCCTACCGGAACCTCGGCATCTTCTACGAAAACGCAGTCAACCGCATTCTCCAGGACGTGGTCACGTCCTGCCGGCCCGTCTGGGCCGTCGTCACCGGAGAATTCACCGCCCGCGGCGGGCTCAACAGCAGGATCGAAGCGAAGTACCCCTGACCGCTCCTGGATCATTGCCCTCTTCCTGCGGAATGCTCAAAATGGCCGCCCAACGAGGCCGCAAGGAAGCGAGACCCCGAGGCGTACTTTAATTGCGTACGTTGAGGGGGCGCAGCGACTGAGAACGAAGTTGGAGGCCTTTTTCAGCATTCCGTCCTATGGCGATCTACGCGATCGGCGACGTACAGGGCTGTTTTTTGGCACTGACACGTCTCGTCGAACAGATCCGGTTCGATCCGTCCCGCGACCGACTCTGGTTCGTTGGCGATTTAGTCAACCGGGGCCCCGACTCGCTCTCGGTCCTACGCTACATCAAGGGGCTCGGCCAGGCAGCCGTCACAGTGCTCGGCAACCATGATCTGCACCTACTGGCCATCGCTGCCGGCGTCACCAAGCTAGGCCGCAAAGACACGGTCCAGGACGTCTTGGAGGCGCCGGATTGCGGCGAACTGATGACCTGGCTCCGCCATCGGCCACTGGTCCACGCCGCCGACGACCATATCCTCGTGCACGCAGGACTCCTGCCCCAATGGACAATCGCCCAAACCCAGCAACTCGCGCGGGAAGTGGAAGCCGTGCTGCGCTCGCCTCGCTATCCTGAATTTCTGGGTTACTTGTACGAAGTGGGATACAGGGAGAACAGCGGACCTCGCCGCTGGACCGACAGCCTGGCCGGCCGCGAACGTCTCGGCGTCATTGCCAATGCCTTAACCAAGCTGCGGGTCTGCTCCGCGGAAGGAGACATGGGGCTCTCGTATAAAGGCGCCCCGCAGGCCGCGCCACCGGGGCTCATCCCCTGGTTTCACGTCCCGGACCGGAAAAGTCGCGAGGCCATCGTCGTCTGCGGCCACTGGGCCGCTTTGGGATTGCACATCCAAGACAACCTGGTCGTGCTGGACAGCGGCTACGTTTGGGGACAACAGCTGACGGCAGTCCGGCTCGAGGATCGGCAGATCTTTCAGGTCCACAACAGGGGGCCGGCGTGATCCAACCGCAACCGCCCGATCCTTCCTGGCCCCGCTACACCGCCATTCCTTTTCCTCTGTACCGGTTTGTGCCGGGCCGACATCCGCACCCGCGACGCAATCCTCTCGGTCATTCCTATGGACGGCCGGAACCGCATGTCGCACCATTTTTGCCGGACGCCTGGCGGCAAGCCGAGGGGTACCTCTATGGCATCGATTTGTACAACTATGCCTACTGGTGGGAATGCCATGAAGTTTTCGAAAGCTACTGGCATGCGGTCGGGCCCAAAACCGAACAAGGCAATTTCTTTCAAGCGCTGATCCAACTCGCCGCGGCCCACCTGAAACAGGCAGTCGGCGAGGTCCGGGCCGCCGACAATCTGATGGAGCGAGGATTGATCCGGCTCGAGAACGTACCGGATCGCTACATGGGAGTGGATGTCCTGGGCTTGCGCGAGGATGTCCGCCGGCACGGCATCGGCCAGACCCAACGGCCGGTTCTGATCCGATTGGACGGACCAATCGAGCCGCCGGCCTGATGCAGCAGCCCCGCTACTTCTCCGGACACTTGTAGGCGATGCCCGTGTAGGTCACGTTCGTCTGCTCGGTACTCCCGCCGCCTGTCCCGCCCGACAGGCTCATGCTGCCGGTTTGACCGGCTCGATTCGTCAGCATCTGTACGACGTTGGCGCCCAGCTTGGCCGCCTCGTTCTTCATCTCGTTGCGGGCGCCGGTTTCCAGATTCGCATTGCTCGTGAAGCTGCCGGTAAAGAAGTTCCCCTGATTCCCCGTCACCTCGCCCAGATATTTGCAGCCGGTCGGCTCGTTGGTCACGATCCTGACCTGGTGCGCCTCGGGCATGAGCGGGGCCGCGGCACAGCCGGCCAGCAGGCCGGCATACATGAGCGTCCATAGCACTTGCTTCCGCATCGGCATCCTCCGATTTGCGCCCTGCGTGGACGTTGGCAGAACTATGCAGAACCGTTCTTGTGGAGTCAAGACGCCGCCCACCGCCAGCCCGGCCTGGGTCCGCCGTTCGTCAGCCGCGGCCTCACCAATGCTTTTCTTTAGTAAAAATGATGAAAGGCGGGAGGAGACTTAGTGATAGCTTTCCGAGTCCGATGGAAACTTGCCCTGCTCGACCTCTTCTTTGTACCGACGCAAGGCTTGTAAGGCGTCGGCCTTGAGGTGGGCGTAGGGCTTCACGAACTTGGGGGTGAAGTCGTCGAAGAGGCCGAGCAGATCGTAAAGGACCAGCACTTGTCCATCGCAGTGCGGGCCGGCGCCGATGCCGATCGTCGGGATGGTCAGGGCCTCGGTCACCGTCTTAGCCAGTTGCGCCGGAATCGCTTCCAGCACGATGGAGAAGGCGCCGGCCGCTTCCAGGGCTTTCGCATCCTCGATCAGCGCCTCCGCCTGGTCCTTCTGCTTTCCTTGCACTTTGTACCCGCCGTAGCGGTGGACCGACTGCGGCGTCATGCCCAAGTGCCCCATTACGGGAATGCCGAAGCGGGTCATGGCCTCCACCCGACCCAGAACCGCCGTGCCCCCTTCCAGTTTCACCGCTGCCGCACCAACCTTAAGAAATCGGCCCGCATTCCGGACCGCCTCCTCTATGCTGGCCTGGTAGGAGAGAAAGGGCATGTCGGCGATCACCAGCGACCGCTGCGCGGCCCCGGCCACCAGTTTCGTGTGGTAGAGCATCTGCTCCATCGTGACGGCCAGGGTGTCCTGCTTCCCCTGCACCACGACGCCGAGCGAATCCCCGACCAGGATCGCCTCGATCCCCGCCTGTTCCACGATCCGCGTGAACAGGGCGTCGTAGGCCGTCACGACGATCAGCTTCTTGCCGTCCGGCTTGTGGCGCTGAAATTCAGGGACTGTCATCATGGTTTATTCTATCCGATGCTCCGCCCTTAGCCCAATCCCGCCTTGGAGAGAATTTCCGGCAGCCGCTCCACGGCCTTGATGGCCATGATATGGACGCCATCGCACTGGGGCCGCACCTCCTTGATCGTCCGCACCGCGATCTCCACCCCCACATCCAGCGCCCTCTTGTCTCCGGCTGCCCGCAGTTCCGCGATCATCTCTTCCGGCACCGACACGCCAGGAATGTTGGCGTTCATGAATTCGGCCATCTTGGCGGAGCGCAAGAGGAGAATTCCCGCCAGCACTTTCACCTTGTACTTTCGCACGGCGCCCATGAAAGAGCCGAACGACTCGGGGTGATAGATCGCCTGCGTCTGGAAGAACTGTGCGCCTGCATTCACCTTGGCCTCGAACTTGGCCAGCATCGGCCCCTGCGGGTCCATTTCCGGCGTGACCGCTGCGGCGATCGTATAGTCCGTCGCCCCATCCAGCTTATTGCCGGCCAAGTCCTGCCCTTGGTTGAGCTTCTGGACCAGTTGCATCACCTGGACCGAGTCCAAGTCGTAGACCGGCTTGGCATCCTTGTGATCTCCGACCGTGGGATAGTCGCCGGTCAGACAGAGGATGTTTCTGATCCCCAGGATGTGCGCGCCCAGCAAGTCCGACTGCATGCCCAGGCGGTTCCGGTCGCGGCAGGTCATCTGCATGACCGGATCGTGGCCCATCTCATAAAGCATGCGGCAGACCGAGAGGGAACTTGCGCGCATGACCGCCGCCGTGTTGTCCGTGACGTTGACCCCGTGCACGCGCCCCACCAATGACTTGGCATTGGCCAGCAGCGCCGCAATATTGGTGCCCTTTGGGGGATTGTACTCGACGGTGACGGCAAACTCGCCTCGGTCCAATGCCTCTTTTAACCGTCGCGGACCGTTCATGTCGCCTTCGTTCCCGCCGTGCGCTTGGCCGACTCCAGCGTGTTGGCCAGGAGCATCGTAATCGTCATCGGCCCGACCCCGCCGGGAACCGGTGAAATCCACCCGGCCCTTTGGCTCACGGGCTCGAAATCCACGTCGCCCACGAACTTCCCGTCCGCCAGCCGGTTAGTACCCACATCGATCACCACGGCTCCGTCCTTGACCATGTCGGCCGTGACAAATTTGGCCTTGCCAATCGCCACGACGAGAATATCGGCCTCGCGGCACACGGCAGGAAGATCCTTGGTCTTACTGTGACAAACCGTGACGGTGGCGTGCCGGTGGAGGAGCATCAACGCCACCGGCTTGCCGACGATATTGCTCCGCCCCACCACGACTGCCCGTTTCCCCTCGATCCCCACCCCGGTGGAGTCGATCATCGCAATTATACCCTTCGGCGTGCAGGCCTCGAACACCGGGCTCCCTTCCACCAGACGCCCGAGATTGTATGGGTGAAACCCGTCAGCATCCTTCATCGGAGTCACGGCATTCAACACCACCTGGGTGTCGATCTGTTTCGGCAGGGGAAGCTGCACGAGGATGCCGTGAATTTTCGGATCATGATTCATCTTCTCTACCAGGGCCAGCAGCTCGGCCTGACTGGTCGTGACCGGGAGCTTGAAGTCCTCGATATAGATCCCCGCCGCTTCGCAGGCTTTCTGTTTGCTGCGCACATACAGGGCCGAAGCCGGATCCTCGCCGACGAGAATCGTCGCCAATCCCGGCCTGACGCCGGTCTTGGCCTGCAAGTCCTTCGTCTCTGCCGCGATCCTCTCCCGGATGGTCTGCGCCAATGCCTTCCCGTCGATTACTCGTGCCGCCACAGGTCCCTCCTCCTCAACAAAGCATGCAGAATGATGAGTCCTGACCGCTCGATCTTCTCACAGACGCTCAGCATTTATCCTGCATCATTCCACATTGGTATAATCGCGCCGCAGAATAACAATGCTTTTGAACGTCCGTCAAGCGATTCGAGCCTTGACCAACGACGGCGATCCGGCTCGAAATCGGCTCGGACCGCGGGCGCCGTTCCTTGACAGGCTAACAAACGGTCCTTTACCATCGACGCATAGCTCTTCGGCAGGGACTGATTGCGCTCTTTCCCTTTGGGTCCATACCTCCGCACGAGAAAGCTTCGATCCTCATGCAATCTCCCAAACTCTTGCGGCGCCGACTCCGACAGCCCTGGTTGTTCGGTTGCGCGATCATCGGCGCCGTCATCGGAGGGAGTGCCGCCCTCTCACTGCTGCCTCTCCCGGCACATGCCCTGCAGGTCACCGGCCTGCAGACCCCCCAGAGTTTCCTAGCCGACCCGGCCGGCAACGGGTATTTCATTTCGAATGCCAACGGCGATCCGGAGGCGAAAGACAACAACGGATTCATCACCAAGCTGGACAAGGCAGGGGCCATCGCCACATTGCAGTTCATTAAAGGAGGCGAGGGAACAACGGTGCTCCACGCGCCGAAGGGCATGGCCATCGTCAACAACACCCTCTACGTGGCCGATCTGGATTCCTTGCGCGCCTTCGATACGGTGACCGGCCAGCCCTTGCTCACCCTTCCTTTCCCTAACCGGCAGAATGGACAGACGACGGCCTTGGCCGACGTGGCCTACGACGGACACAGCCTGTTGTATGCCTCGGACACCGTCGCCAACACGATCTATCGCATCGACATGGCCAAGCAGCATGCGATCTCCGTCCTCGCGCGGGACCAGGCCCTGGCCGGTCCTCGCGGGCTGGCGGTCCACCCCAAGACCGGCCACCTAATCGTGGCCAGTTGGGACAAGGGCAAGATTCTCGACGTCACGCCGGACGGAACCATCAGCGAGCTGGTGTCCAACGGCTTCTTCACGGCCCGCTTCCACAATCTGGACGGCGTGGACTTCGACAGCTGGGGCAACCTCTACGTCTCCGACTTCACGGCCGGCAAAGTCTGGCGCATGAGGCCCGACCGGCATTTCGACGTGATCGCCGAATACCTCCCCTCTCCGGGCGACATCGGCGTGGACCGGGAGAACCATTTGATCCTCGTTCCTTACCATTATGGCAACGCCGCGGAGATGAACGGGCTGGAGGCGCCGGTGAAGGCCACCCAGAAGAAACGCACGCTGGCCGACTATGGCTTCAGCGGGTCGAGCAGCCTGCAGGAATCGCAAGCGAAGAAAGGACAAGCGCCGAAATGACCAAGTGCGTTTATTGTCACGAACGCAAGGGCAAGCGCCCCTGCCCCGCGTTGGGCGGGTCCATCTGCAGCCAGTGCTGCGGCGAACACCGGATCGTGCGGGTAACCTGTCCGCCCGATTGCTCATACCTGGAGGCCAACAGCGAGTACCAACAAAAGCGGACCGGGGATCGGTTTGCGTTGGCGCGGCGGGACTTCTACAGGGAACTGTTCGAAATCGGAGGCGACAAGGCCGCGGCCCTGTTCAACCTGATCGAGGTCGTCTCGTTCAGTTATTTCCAGGGCCGGCGCGACGGGCAAGACGGCGAGATCATCGCCGCCATCCAGGCGCTCCGGCGGACCCTGAGCCCCTTGCACATCCCGGCCGCGCCGCTCCCTGTTTTTGCCGAACACCTCAAAAAGGAATACGACACGTTCGTCAAGCAGCAGGGCCAGCAGGCAATCGACCAGCAGGCGGCGCCGGAGGTGCTGGATCGCGCCATCAAGTTTGTGACGGAGTTTTCAGGGGGAGGGTTGCAGGCCCAGCGGTTTCTGATGGGCCTGGTCGGGTACATCAAGACCCACCATCCGGAAGTCGCCGAGCACCTGGCCAAGCAACAGGAAGGGGGCCGGATCGTGCTCCCCGGCCAGCTCACACCCGGGCAAGGACTCGCGCAACCGCCGCAGCATCTTCAGGGCCACCAGCACACCCACGGCCCCGACTGCCGCCACTGACAGGCCGGAGTCCGACGGCCTATCGGCTGAACTCGCAGAGGCTCAGAAACCGGCAACGGAACTCTCCGTTTTCACTGCTCTCGATGATTCGCTGGGTCCGTTTGTCGATGACGACCCAGTTTCTATCTGCCCCTTCTCCCCAGGTGGCGGTGATCGTTTTCTCATCATGGGTGATTTCGGAGGGCCGACCGTTGCGGGCCACGATTCTGTCGTACGATTCCTGGTGTATGCACCCGCTCAGCAGCCCCGCCAAGCACACGCCAAGCGTCATTGATTTCCACATGCGCCACCCCTCCTTGCGATGCCGGATGGCATTCCCACCCACCGTTGGACCCCGGAATGAACAGGCGCCCAGGCGCGCCACGGCTACTCCACAATCTTGACCGTCATCTCGATCCGGTTCAACGGGTTGTCCTGCGCGTCGCGGGGTTCGTTCACGATCTTGTCGGCCACGCCCATTCCGCGGATCACCTCGCCAAACACCGTGTACTTGCGGTCCAAGAATCGCGAGTCTTCTACCACGATGAAGAACTGGGAGCCGGCCGTGTCCGGATCGTTGGCCCGGGCCATGGATACGATGCCGCGCTTGTGCGGCGTATCGCTGAACTCGGCCTTGATCATGTAGCCGGGGCCTCCCTGCCCGTATGCCTCCTTCTTCCTGGTATCCTTGGTATTCGGGTCCCCGCCCTGAATCATAAAATTCGGGATGACGCGGTGGAAAATCGTGCCGTCGTAAAAGCCCTCTTTGGCCAACTTGATGAAATTCTCGACGTGCTTGGGCGCCAGCTCCGGAAAGAACTTGATCTGTATCTCGCCGTGCTTGGTCTTAATGATTGCCCTGAGGCCCTTGGGCTCCTCCATCTTCGGCGGTTGGGCGGGGGGCTGGGCCTTGGGATCCGGCGCCTGCTTGGCGGCCAAAGCCGGGCTCGCCATCACATTCAACAACCCACACAACAAGGCCGACACGCCGATCATGATTGTCGGCCGCACACCGTGCCTACTTGCGTTCCTAGACGACATGGCCCCCTCCTACCGTAATGACTGGTCAGGTTCGTTTGACGATTTGTTCCACCGCCTGCTTGGCGGCCACTTGCTCCGCTTCTTTTTTCGTCCGCCCCGCGCCTTCGCCCGCGATGTCGCCCTGGATCGTCACCTGCACTTCGAAGAGCTTCTGGTGGTCCGGGCCCAACTCCCGCACCGTGACATACTGGGGCAAGGTCTCATACCGCTTCTGGCACCATTCCTGGAGCTGCGTCTTGTAGTCTCCCTGCGACTCCGCGGCATTGCCAACTTGCGCCAATTCGCCCGCACAGGCGCGGACGGCGAAGGCGCGCGCGGCCTCCAGGCCCCCATCCAGATAAATCGCCGCGAGCACCGCTTCAAAGGCGTTCGCCAGCAACGAATCCTTGTCGTGCCCTTGGTTACGTTCTTCCCCCCGGCCAAGCCGCAACAGGAGCCCCAATCCCAGGCTTCGCGCCGCCTTGGCCAAGGACACTTCGCTGACAAGTCTGGCTTTCAGTTTCGAGAGCTCGCCCTCGGAGGCGTCGGGCAAAGCCGCCACGACATGCTCGCTGATGATCAACGACAGGACGGCGTCGCCGAGAAACTCCAGCCGTTCGTTGTCCTGGCTGTCCTTGTCCTTCCGTTCGTTGACGTACGATTTGTGGGTGAGCGCTTCGCCGAGGAGGGCCGGACGGTTGAACCGATAGCCGATCGCCTGCTGCGCGTCGTTGGGAAACAACCGCCCCATCGTGCCAGCCCCCGATCCTGCGCGCGGGATCAGACGTCGTACCGCTTGAACAGGACACAGGCATTGACGCCGCCGAATCCGAAGGAGTTGGACAGGGCCACCTGGACCTTCGCCTCCCGCGCTTTGTTGGGAATGTAGTCGAGGTCGCATTCCGGATCGGGTTGTTCGAGGTTGATCGTCGGGGGCAGTATTCCGCGATGCAGGGCCAGCACGCTGAAGACGGCTTCGATCCCGCCGGCCGCCCCGAGCAAGTGGCCGGTCATAGACTTGGTCGAGCTCACGGGAATGCGATAAGCCCGCTCTCCGAATACTTGTTTGATGGCTCTGCTTTCGATGGCATCGGCCATGGTCGAGGTGCCGTGCGCGTTGATGTACCCAACCTCGTCTTTGGACACGCCGGCATCCTTGATCGCCAGGTCCATGCAACGGACGGCTCCCTCGCCGTTTTCCGAGGGCGCCGTAATGTGGTAGGCGTCGGCCGTCATCGCATACCCGACGATTTCAGCATAAATTCTGGCGCCGCGTCGTCTGGCGGATTCCAATTCCTCCAGCACCACCACGCCGGCCCCTTCTCCCAGCACAAACCCGTCCCGATCCTTGTCGAAGGGACGGCTGGCCCGCTCGGGTTCGTCGTTCCGCCGGGACAGCGCGCGGGCCGCCGCGAATCCCGCCACGCACAAGGGCGTCAGCGCCGCCTCCGTCCCGCCCGCCACCATCGCATCCGCTTCGCCCCACTGGATCAGGCGAAACGCGTCGCCGATGCAGTGGTTGCCGGTGGCGCAGGCAGTCACCGCGCAGGAATTGGGGCCCCGCGCGCCGATTCGGATGGCCACCTGTCCGGAAGCCAAGTTGATGATCACCATCGGGATGAAAAACGGCGAGACCCGATCGGGCCCCTTCTCCTTGAGCACATCGTGGTAATGTTCGATTCCCGGCAGGCCGCCGATCCCGGCGCCGATATAGACCCCGACCCGATCCGCATTGTCGGGGCCGATTTTCAGCTCCGCGTCCTCCACGGCCATCTGGCTCGCGCCGACGGCATAGTGGATGAACGTATCCATCTTCTTGATTTCTTTTTTCTCGATAAAGTCGGCGGGGTCGAAGTCGCGGACTTCGCCGGCGATCTGCACCGGCAGGTTGGCGGGGTCGAACCGCGAGATACGGTGGATGCCGGAGGTGCCCGCGCAGATCGCCGGCCAGGTCTTCTCAAGGCCGGTCCCCAGAGGTGTAATCACCCCGAGGCCGGTCACCACTACCCGTCTGCGCGTGCGTTCATTCATCGTCCAGCAGACAACCTCGTCACATCTTTTCCTTGATGTACTCCATGGCCCGCCCGACCGTGAGAATCTTCTCGGCATCCTCGTCGGGGATCTCAATGTCGAATTCTTCCTCGAACGCCATCACGAGCTCGACGGTGTCGAGGGAGTCGGCCCCGAGATCGTCCACAAAGGAGGCCTCCGGCACCACTTCTTCTTCCTCCACGCCCAGTTGCTCGGCGATGATTTTCTTGATTCGATCCTCGGTCGCCATCGGTTTTTTTACCTCCTCGCCCATGCTCTTCCTCCTTTATGTATGCTGGAAACGCGCCATTGCGAAAGGGTCTCGGCCCTCCGCCCGGCGATTGTGCGTCTCGATCTGCGTCACGCCATCAACATGCCGCCGTTGACGTGCAGCACGTGCCCGGTAATATACCCCGCCGCATCGGACGCCAGGAAGCTGACCGCTTCCGCCACGTCCGACGGTTGTCCCAAACGTCCCAGGGGAATCTGCTTCTGCAAGGTTTCCTTCACATCCGCCGGGAGCCCCTGGGTCATGGCCGTATCGATAAACCCCGGAGCGACTGCATTGACGGTCACCAGCCGGCTGGCGTATTCGCGCGCCACCGTCTTGGTAAAGCCGATCACCGCCGCCTTGGACGCGGCGTAGTTGGCCTGGCCGGCATTCCCCATGGCCCCGACGATCGACGCGATGTTGACGATTCGGCCGTAGCGTTGTTTGGTCATCGGCGACAGGACAGCCTTCGTGCAGTGAAAGGTGCCGTTCAGGTTCACCTGCATGACCAGGTTCCAATCCTCTTCTTTCATCCGGAGCAACAGCCCGTCGCGCGTGATCCCGGCGTTGTTCACCAGAATGTCGATCTTCCCCCATTCCTTCATGACCTGATCGACCATGGCTTTCACGTCGGCAAAATCGGCTACGTTCACCTTAACATTGAGCGCCCGTCGGCCCAGCTTAGCGACCGCCGCGACCGTGTCTTGGGACCGGCCCGGGTCGAGATCCGCGACGGCGATATCCGCCCCGTGTTGCGCCATTCTCTCGGCGATGGCCCGGCCGATGCCTTGGGCCGCGCCGGTGACAATAGCCGTTTTACCCTCTAGTAACATTCGCTACGCCCTCATCGTTGATGAATCATATCTCGTCTTGCGCTTCACGCTTCACGCTTAACGCATTCAGCGTCGCTTCGAGCGACTTGGGGTCCTGCACGTTCATGAGCACCGCGTCCGGCAGGATCCGTTTAATCAGCCCCGTCAGCACGGTACCAGGCCCCACTTCGATGAAGGTCGTGACCCCCATCCCGCCCATCGCCCGGACCAAGTCCTCCCACAAGACCGACGAAGGCAGCTGTCGGATCAACGAGGCCTGGACCTCTGTGGCCGTGCGCAAGGCCCGCGCCTCCGCATTATTGACTAGCGGCACGGCCAGATCCGACCAAGCCGTCGCCGCCACATCCTTCGCCAGACGATCCGCCGCCGATTGCATGAGCGGCGTATGCACCGGCACGCTGACCGGCAGGAGAATCGCCTTCCGGCATCCCTTGGCCTTGGCCAGTTCGATCGCTCGCTCGACCGCCGCCTTTTCGCCGGCGATTACAACCTGGCCGGGACTATTGAAATTCGCGGCGGCGACCACGCCGACGGTTCCGGCTTCCCGGCAGGCGGCCTTCACCGCCTCGCCGTCCAACCCCAGAATGGCCGCCACCAACCCGCTGCCCGGTGGAACCGCCTCGGCCATGTAGCGGCCGCGCTTCTGCACCAGCGCCACGGCGGCGGCGAAACTCACTCCACCCGCCGCCACCAGCGCCGAATATTCGCCGAGACTGTGACCGGCCACCGCCACAGGCCGCAGACCAACTGGTTCAAGAAGGCGATAGGCCGCGATACTGGCTGTAAGCAAGGCGGGCTGCGTGTACTCGGTCAGGTTGAGGCGGTCAGCCGGTCCGTCGAAGCACAGCGCGGCGACGTCGTAACCGAGGATCGCCCCCGCTTCCTCGTACACCATCCGGACGGCCGGGTGGGCCTCGTACAACGCCCGTCCCATCCCGACCGACTGGGACCCTTGGCCGGGAAACACCAATCCGATTCCGGACGCCATGGCGGGGTATGATATGAGGGAATTGGTTTCCATTGTCAACGAGAAAAAGAGCCGTCAGGCCTGAGCAATTCGCCTTCAGCAAACGGCAAAACATTCGCTCCCGATACCCACAGGCGGATCGCTGACAGCGTCCTTGGTCACCAGCGGACGACCGTCGAGGCCCAGGTCAGCCCCGCCCCGAAGGCTTCCATCAAGACCAGACTTCCTTCGGTGATGCGCCCCGCCTTGACCGCTTCATCCACCGCCAAGGGAATGGAGGCGGCCGAGGTGTTGCCATACCGCTCCAGATTCAACATGACCTTCTCCAGCGAAAGCCCCAATCGGGAGGCCACAGCTTTGATGATCCGCATGTTCGCCTGGTGCGGCACCAACAAGTCCAGATCGGCCACCGTGAGATTGTTGGCCGTCAGGGCTTCGCGGACGCTGTCCTCCAAGGTCTTCACCGCCACCTTGAAGGTCTCGTTCCCCTTCATCTTGATGTACTGTTGCCGCTCCGCCACCATTTTTTCAGAGGGAGGCATCCGCGAGCCGCCGCCATGCACCGCAATCAAGTCCCAGAGCGCGCCGTCGGAATGGAGGTGAGACGAGAGGATGCCCCGATCGCCTTCCGAGGGACCCAACACCGCGGCCCCGGCTCCGTCGCCGAACAGCACACAGGTATTCCGGTCCGTCCAGTCCGTCACAACCGACATGACCTCCGCCCCGATGACGAGCACGTGCCGCGTCCCGGTCCTGACGTAGGCGTCGCCCACGCCCAGCCCGTAGAGAAACCCACAACAGGCCGCCGAGAGATCGCAGGCCGCCGCGCGGGCGGCGCCCAACCGGTGTTGAACCAGACAAGCCGTGGATGGCAGAGGGTAATCGCCGGTGCAGGTCGCCAAGAGAATGAGGTCCAGATCGGCGGCCGCGACACCGGCCGCCGTCAGCGCCCGTTCCGCCGCCTTCACGGCCAAGTCGGAACAGGCCTCGCCCGGGGCCGCGAGGCGGCGCTCGCGGATGCCGGTCCGCTCCATGATCCAGGCATCCGACGTCGCCACCATCCGCTCCAGATCGGCGTTCGTCAAGATCCGCTCCGGCACGTAAGACCCGGTGCCGAGGATGCGGGCCCTCACTCGGGCGCTCCTGAATTGGTGGTCCGCTCGTGCTGGGCCAGGCTCTCTTCGATGTCGCGCTGGATGAGCTGATTCACGGAGCTGTCCACCAGGCTTTTGGCCCGGCGGATGGCATTTTTGATGGCCTTGGACGAAGAGCGTCCGTGGCAAATGATGGTGATCCCGTTGACCCCCAGAAGGGGTGCTCCGCCGAATTCCGCATAATCCATCCGCCGGCGCAGACGCAGCAACGGCGCGGCGATGAACGGATACGAGAGTCGCCCCAGGAATGAGCCGCCGATCTCTTTCAGCAACAACTTCTTGATCGTGTCCGCCAGCCCTTCGGAGATCTTGAGCGCGACGTTGCCGATGAACCCGTCGCAGACGATCACGTCGGCGCCGCCGCTGTACACATCCCGGCCTTCCACGTTTCCGACGAAATTAATCGGGCTGGCCTTCAACAACTTAAAGGCCTCCTTGGTGACTTCGTTGCCCTTGCTGTCCTCCTCCCCGATGCTGAGCAGACCGATGCGCGGATTGGGCGTGCCGAACACGGACTTCCCATATTCGTTGCCCATTAGGCCGAACTGGTGCAAGTGTTGCGCGTTGCAGTCCACGTTGGCGCCCACATCCAACATAATGGCGCTGCCGTCCAGCGTAGGCAGACTGACGGCGATGGCCGGCCGTTCCACGCCTTTGATCACGCCCAGAACGAAGAAGGCCGCCACCATGCTGGCCCCCGTATTGCCGGCGCTCACGACCGCGCTGGCCTCGCCTGCCTTGACCAACTCCGTAGCCACCCAAATCGAGGAATCCCGCTTCTTGCGGGCCACCAAAGCCGGCGATTCGTGCATGCCGACGGTTTGCGGCGCATGGGCGACGGTCACCCGCCGATCATCGGACGCCCCCAACCGGCGCAACTGGTCCCGGATCTGGGGCTCGTCCCCGACCAGGACCACGTCGAGGGCCAGCTCCTTGGCCGCTTGCAGGGCGCCTTCGACGTTCGGAGCCGGTCCGAAGTCCCCGCCCATCGCATCTATGGCGATTTTCATGGCATCAACACGTGAAATGTGCCCGGGATTTGAGGGGGATGCTCAAAAAGGTCGGCCAACAAGGCCGCAGGAAGTCCGGCGACTGAGGCGTACGTTGTTCGGTACGCCGCAGGGAGACGGACGACCGAGAACAAAGTTGGAGGCCTTTTTCAGCATCCCGTTAGGACTCTTCGACGGCGATGACCGCGTTGCCCTTGTAGGTCCCGCAGTTGAGGCAGGTATAGTGTGGGCGCTTGGGTTCATGGCACTGCGGGCACACCGACAAGCCGGGAGGCGTGATCTTGGACTTACTCGTCCTCCGCTTGTCCCGCCTGGCTCTGGATAGCTTATGTTTTGGATTTGGCATCGTCGCTCCTCATTCGTTGCGCTGGCGTGGATTCATCACATCACACACTCGGACGTTTGGGTGTCCGTTCGGTCAGTTTCCGAAGCGACAGGAACGGACTGTCCTGCTGCTCCTCGGGGCACGCGCACCGGCGTTCGTTGAGATCTTGCCCGCAGGTCGGGCAAAGTCCACGGCAATCTTCGCGGCAGAGCGGCTGCATAGGCGTCGCCAAGATAACCTGTTCCCGCAGCATCTCGGCCAGCTCCAGCCGATCCCCCACCAGCGAGTAGGGCTCCTCTTCATCCTCGATCGTCGCATCGGCCTCGGATTCCTCTTCCTCGCTGCGCGGCTTCGCCCGCTTCGTTTGCGGCTTCGCCGGTGGCGCTTCGCCCAGATAGTCGGCCGTAAACGGAATGCGGGCCGGCTCGTCGTAATCGTTCAGGCAGCGGACGCACTGGCGCACGAACGTCCCGGCCAACAGGCCGCTGACATGCACGGCGCGGCCGACCTTCGCGATGTCGATCGCCAGGTCGAACTCCCCGCGCACGCGGGCGTCGTCGGGTTCCAGATGCAGCTCATCAGGCTGCGCCGTGCAGCTCACCTGCAACCCTTCAGCCGGAATCTCTGAGAGGTGCGGGCTGGGTAACGCCATGGGACTCGTCACGCCTCCTCGACGCACCGCGACCGGTCTATACCCGGTCGCCATCGAGAAGTCAAACCACAGCAGGGCGCACGCCCCGCCGCTGATCGTGCCTACCGCTCCTCGGCGAACGCCAGCATGGCGATCGAGCGCGCGCGCTTGATCGCGATCGTCAACTCCCGCTGGTGCCCCATGCAGTTGCCGGAAATCCGGCGCGGGACGATCCGGCCACGCTCTGTGAGAAAGTTTCGCAACAGGCCGATGTCTTTGAAATCAATCGGCATCTTCTCGTGGCAGAACCGACAGACTCGCCGGCGCTGAAATAACCGTCCTCGCTCCACTCGATCCCTCCGTTATCAATCCAATGACAATCAATTATTGGGGAATGTCTTCTTCGAAGCCCGGCTCTTCCGGATGCGCCGCCTCTCCGCCCGCCTCTTGTCGCTTGGGCAAGAAGTTGACGGTCTGGGCCACGACCTCGTGCTTGCTGCGCTTTTGTCCGTCTTCCGTTTCCCAGCGACGCTGCTGCAGCCGGCCGTCCACAATCACGCCGCTGCCCTTGCTCAAGTACTGCCCGCAGTGTTCCGCCGACTTGCCGAACACCACGATGTCGATGAAACAGACTTCCTCCTTAAGTTCCTCGCCCTGGCGAAACTTGCGATTGACGGCCAAGCCGAAACTGGCCACCGGCGTCCCGCTGGGCGTATAGCGAAGCTCGGGATTTTTCGTCAGATTCCCGATCAGGATGACCTTGTTGAACCCGGTCACGCCGCCGGTTCCTTGACGTCGCTCGCCGGCTTGTTCGCGGCGCCCAAGTCCTGCTTGACCGTCAAGAACTTGAGAATGGAGTCCTCGAGTCGGTAGGACCGTTCCAGCTCGTTCACGACCCCGCCCGCAGACTTGAAATGGAAATAGACGAACGTGCCCTTGCGCTCGCGCTTGACCTCATAGGCAAGCTTCTTCTTGCCCCAATTCTCAAGCTTGAGGAGCTGGGCCCCGGATTTCTCCAGGACGCTTTTCATCTTTTCGATGAGCTTGTTGGTATCTTCGTCGGAAAGCGTGGTGCGAACGACAAAAATAGACTCGTAGATCGACATACTCAGACCTCCTCATGGACCATTGCGCACATGGGCCCCAGGACCGGGCCTGGAGCGAGGGGCACGGGGAGTCCCGTGCAGCGGACCGGACCCTACCACAGCCCCGGAGAAGCTGTCAAATACAGCACCCAGAGCGTCCCTCATACGTTGAAGCGGAAATAGACAATGTCGGCTTCCTTGATCACATAATCTTTGCCTTCCAGCCGGAACAGGCCCTTTTCTTTGACGCGGGCCTCCGAACGGCAGGCGAGCAAATCGTCGTAGTGGTAGACCTCGGCGCGGATGAAGCCTCGCTCCATGTCCGAATGGATCTTTCCCGCCGCCTGCGGGGCCTTGGTCCCGGTCACGATCGGCCAGGCGCGGGACTCCGTTTCCCCGGCGGTGAAGAACGTCGTGAGGTTCAACAGCGCGTACGCTTCGCGCGTCAGCCGCACGAGGCCGGACTCCGTCAAACCCAGTTCTTTCAAATAGTCGACCCGCTCCGCCTCTGGCAGGGACGCCAGTTCCGCCTCCAGTTGGCCGCAGATCGTCACCACCCGCGCCCCACGCTTGGCGGCATACTCGCGCACCTCGCTCACAAGCGGCTCGTCGGCCACGGTCTGTTCCGATACGTTCGCCACAAACAACACCGGTTTGGCGGCGAGCAACTGACAGTCGTCGAGCATGGCCCGCTCGTCCGGCGTGAAGGACAAGTTGCCAAGCCATTCCCCCTTGTCCAACCGCTCTATGAGCGTCTGCATGAAGGCCATCTCGGCCGCCGCCTTCTTATCGCCCGCCCGAACCTTCTTCTCAGTCTTTTGCTTGCGGCGATCGAGGGTGTCCAGATCGGCCAGGATCAATTCGGTTTCAATCGTGCCGATATCGCGGAGAGGATTGACGCTGCCGCTCACATGCACCACGTCGGTGCCTTGAAAGCACCGGACCACGTGCACCAGGGCATCCACTTCCCGAATATGCCCCAGGAACTGATTGCCCAACCCCTCCCCCTTGCTCGCCCCCTCGACCAGGCCGGCGATGTCGCGCACTTCCAAGGTACTGGGCGTCGTTTTCTTGGAGGAAAAGATCTCTGTAAGTTTGAGCAGGCGCGGGTCCGGCACCGGCGCGATCCCGGTATTGGGGTCCACCGTCGCGAACGGATAATTGGCCGCGAGCGCAGTGCCGCCCACGAGGGCGTTGAAGACGGTCGTCTTCCCCACGTTCGGCAGTCCGATCATTCCGCAACACAACCCCATGGATGCTCCTGAGCTCCGCCTATCAGCTATTCGCCATCAGCTATCGGCTCTTTGGCATTAAATTGATTCATGGCCGCCGCCACGCCCTCGGTCAGCAGGCACTCCAACGCCAGCACGGCTTGTTCGACCATCGCGTCGACTTGAGGTACTTCGTCCGGCAAAAAGGGAGCCAGCACATAGTCGGCCGCCTCGATCCCGATGGGCGGGCGTCCGACGCCGAGCTTCACCCGACAAATCTCGTCCGTGTCCAGGGTGGTGATGAGGGAAAGGATGCCGTTATGGCCGCCGGGGCCTCCGCGGCGCTTGATACGCAGGCGCCCCAGCGGCAGATCGAGGTCGTCGTGGACGACGATCACGTGGTCGGGCAATTGCTCGGCGGAAAGGCCGAGGGCGTCCGCTATCGCTTTGACGGCGGGCCCGGATTGATTCATCCAGGCGAGGGGCAAGGCCAGGTTTACGTCTATCTGCCTGTCCGGCGGCCCGACCAGGCCGCGGCCCTGGCGTGCACCTCCGACCGGCTTGAGAGGGATCGCCCAGCGTGCCGACGCACGTTCCAACGTTCGAAACCCGACATTGTGCCGGGTCTCTGCGTAGCGATCGCCGGGATTGCCGAGCCCTACAATCAGGCATGAAATATCGGGGCTTTGACCTTTTCCGGCTTCGAGGTTCACTGCACGCTGTATGGGTGAGCGAGCGCCTGTTGGTTAAATGCCAATGCCCCGGCCACGAGCTAGGACAGCAAGTCTACTTCTTCTTTTCCTCCTTGCCCCCTTCTTTCTTTTCACCGGCCTTGGCGCCGGCGGCCGCTTCCTTCTTCTCGCCCTTCTCGCCGGCCTTGACTTCGCCACCGGGCGCAGCCGCCTTCTCCGCCCCTTCCGCCCCTTCTTCCTTGCCCTTGCCGATGACTTCCGGCTCCTTGCCTTCTTCCACGCCGACGCCGCTGGTCAATAGCGCTTCCAACTTAGCTTCGGAGATCGGCGCGGCCACGCTTACTACCATCTGTTCGGCCTCGTCCAGAATCTTGACCCCTGCGACCGCCGTCAATTCCTTCACGTGCACTCCCTGGCCGATGGCCAGGTTCGAGGCATCCACTTCGATCGCGTCCGGCAGCGCGGCGGGCAAGCACTCAATGTGCAACTCGCGCAAGTTGTGGTGCAGCACCCCGCCTTCCTTTACCCCGGCCGGCATGCCCCCCACGACACTGACCGGCACCTTCACCCGGATCGGCTTGGTCATGGAGATTTCGAACAGGTCGACATGCAACAACTCGCCCGACACCGGATCGACTTGATATTCCCGCAGGAGCGCGGTCCGATTGGGTTTGGACGCAGCCCCGGTGAGGCTCAGGTTGATGAGCGCCGTGCTGCCGGCATGGCCGCGCAGAACCTTGATCACCGACGTCGGATCCACCGTCAGCAGGAGACACTCCCCTTCACCGTAGAGCACGGCCGGCACCTTGCCGTTCCGCCGCAACTGCCGGGCCGCGCCCTTGCCCGCCTTTTCTCTGACCTCTGCCGTCAAATCGAATTTCATGATCTGTCTCCATACCAAGCTTGCTTGAGCCGCCCGCTTCGATCAAATGCAGGCGGAGTGGTTTTTTGTTTCCTGGAACTATCCTTCAAGCCCATAATCAATTGCCGGCAGCGGTTCGCATTCGCTTATTTACGCAAAGAGCGAGCTGACCGATTCCTCCGCGTGGATCCTAGTAATGGCTTCGCCCAGCAGCGGCGCCACCGACAGGACCCGCAGCTTGGGGCATTGCTGCTCTTTCCCGTTCAACGGGATCGTATTCGTCACGACGATTTCCGTCAGGCACGAGGCCCGCAGCCGCTCCAACGCCGGACCCGACAGGACCGCATGGGTACAGCCGGCCCAGACATTGCGGGCGCCTTTGTCTGCACAGGCCTGGGCGCCTTGCACGATCGTGCCGGCCGTGTCGATCATATCATCCAGCAACAAGGCATTGCGTCCCTCGACGTCGCCGATGATATTCATGACCTGCGCGTTGTTCGGCCCCTCGCGCCGCTTGTCGATAATTGCCAGTTGCGCCTGCAGGCGCTTGGCGAAGGCTCTCGCCCGCTCCACTCCGCCGGCGTCCGGCGATACTACGGTCAAATCCTCCCCCCCATGATTGCTGATGTAATCCAGCAAGACTGGCAGGGCATAGAGATGGTCCACCGGGATGTTGAAAAATCCCTGAATCTGCCCCGCGTGCAGATCCATCGTCAGCACACGATCGGCTCCCGCCGTCGTGATCAAGTCCGCCATCAACTTGGCGGTGATCGGCACCCGCGGCTGATCCTTGCGGTCCTGCCGGGCATAGCCGAAGTAGGGAATCACTGCCGTGATCCGGTAGGCCGACGAGCGCTTGAGCGCATCGATCATGATCAAGAGTTCGAGGATCGACGTATTGACCGGGGGGCAGCAGGACTGCATGACGAACACGTCGGCGCCCCGGACGTTTTCCTCGATCCGGACCCGGATCTCCCCGTCGCTGAAGGAAGACACCGTCGCCTCGCCGAGCGCGATGCCCAGATACCCGCAGATTTCCTTAGCTAAAGCCGGGTTCGAGTTCCCGCAAAACAGCTTCAGCGCCTTTTCCATGACACCCCTCCTCCAAATCGGCGCACCAAAGCCGCCCTCCCTCAATGGGTGGTCATGACAAGAATCGCCACTGTATCGGAAAAGAAAGGAGCCTGTCAACCGACGACAGACCGACGGGCGATTCGGTCAGAAACTAGCCGCAGGTCAGCGGGCCGGTTCCGGCCGGAGCCGCAAACGCCCGGCGGCCCTCGGACCCGCCCACCAGATCCCTGGCGCGAACCGCCGCCGCCTCGTCATGGAAAATACCGAAGACGGTGGCGCCGCTTCCGGACAGCAGGGCCCCCTCCGCCCCGGCGAGCAGCAACTCCGTCTTAATCGCGGTGAGCGCCGGATGGACCGGGGCCAGAGCGCCTTCAAAGTCATTCTCCATCAGCGGGACCACCTCGTTCCAGGACAGCCGGTCGCGCCCCACGAGCTTGACGAGTGACGCCGAAAGCGGCCGCACCTCGCGGCGCGACTCGGCCAGACACTGGTAGGCCCAACGCGTTTCGATGGGAAACCCGGGGTTCACCAACACGACCCATCGCATGCCGACCACCGTCATCGGGGCCACGTCCTCGCCCCTGCCCCGCACCCGGGCACAGGGCGCAAATAAAAAGAACGGCACATCGCTGCCCAGCAACTCCCCCAGCTTGGCCATTTCGCTGACGGACCAGCCGAGACCCAATAGATGATTCAACGCCACGATGGTCGCGGCGGCGTCGCTGCTGCCCCCGCCGAGCCCGCCTCCCATCGGAATCCGTTTGGTGAGATGGATGTCCACCGCCTGGGGGGGACGGCCCTGAGCCGCAGCCCGCTCCAACACCAGCTCGGCGGCGCGCCGAACCAGGTTGCTCCCGTCCGTCGGCAGAGTCGGATCGTCGCAGGCAAGTCGGACCGGGGACGAAGCGGCAGGCTCCGCCGTGAGCCGAACGCGCAGATCGTCCTCCAGGGCCACCGTGTGCATGAGCGACCAGAGGTTATGGTAACCATCGGGCCGCCGGTCCAGGACTCGGAGGACCAGATTCACCTTGGCCGGAGCCCGGACCAGCACTGTTCGCTCGCCCATGCTGCTACTCATCATTCGTCGCTCATCATTCAGTCTTGCTTAATCGTCCCGTCCGCCTTTGATGGCGTACTTCTCGAGGCGATAGCGGAAGGAACGCGTGTTGAGCTTCAGCAGCCGAGCCGCTTTTTTCTTGACCCATTGGGCCCGTTCCAGGGCTTTGAGCAAGAGATCCTTTTCGATGCGGTTGATCAGCTCTTCCAAATCCAGCCCATCGCTTGGCAGATCGGTGGGATAGCCGCCCTTGGACGGAGCCGCCGGGCGATGGAGCCAACTGTTGATGTCGTCTTCCGAAATCTGAGGGCCGGAGGCAAAAGCGACCGCCCGTTCGATGAGGTTCTCCATTTCCCGCACATTGCCCCGCCATTCATGCGCCAGAAGCAGATGCATGGCCCCGGGGGTCAACTCCGGAACCGGCTTGCCGTTCGCCTTGGCGAATCGTTCTAAAAAATGTTTGGCAAGCAGCGGAATATCCCCCGTTCGCATGCGCAAGGGCGGCAAGTGGATCGGAATCACGTCGAGCCGGTAATAAAGGTCCTCGCGGAAGCTCCCGTCCGCCACCGCCTTCTCCAAGTCCTTGTTGGTGGCCGCGACGATGCGCACGTCCACTTTCAGATCGCGGGTCCCGCCGACCCGGCGCAACTCGCGCTCCTGGATGACCCGCAGCAGCTTGACCTGCATCGTCGGCGTGGTTTCACCGATCTCGTCCAGAAAAATAGTCCCGCCGTTGGCGACCTCGAACAAGCCGGCCTTGTTGGACACGGCTCCCGTGAACGAGCCCTTCATATGTCCGAACAACTCGCTTTCCAGTAACGGCTCCGGCAAGGCCCCGCAGTTGATGGCCACGAAGGGAAGCCGGCTGCGCACGCTGTTGTAGTGGATCGCCCGCGCCACCAGTTCCTTGCCCGTCCCGCTTTCTCCGCAGATCAGCACATTGCTCTTGCTGTCCGCCACCTTGCGGACCATGTCGAAGACTTTTTGCATCGCGTCGCTCTGGCCCACGATCTGGGCAAACGAGGACTGACCGGCCAGTTCCCGCTTGAGCAGCATGTTTTCGGTCGAGAGGCGCCGTTTCTCCAGCGCGTTGCGGATGATCAGCTGGACTTCGTCTACCTGGAAGGGCTTGGTCAGGTAATCGTAGGCTCCCCGCTTCATCGCCTCGACCGCGGTCTCGGTGGATGCGAACGCGGTGATGACCAGCACGACCGTATCCGGGGAGGAATCCTTGACCGCCTTGAGCACGTCCAATCCGCCCATCTTCGGCATCTTGAGGTCGGTAATGACCAGGTCGAAGATGTCCTTGCTCAACTGGGCAACGGCCTCTTCCCTGTCGGCGGCGACCGTCACGCCATACCCGGCGCGTTTGAGCATGATGCTTAGCACATCCCGCATACTCTGTTCGTCGTCAACGATTAGGATCTTTTCCACGGTTCCCTACTCCATGGTTCTCGTCCTTCGTACCAGAGGCGCGGCCCCTCCTGGGCCGACACCGGCAGGCACACCACGAAACGCGAGCCCTTGCCCTCCTGGCTATCCACTCGAATCCAGCCGCCGTGCAGATCCACGATCCGGTGTACGGCAGCCAGTCCGAGTCCGGACCCCTCTCGCTTGGTCGTAAAGAACGGCAGGAAGATCTTGTCCAGCGCTTCGCTCTTGATGCCCTCCCCCGTATCGTAGAAAGCGATTTCGATCACGTCGCCGCTCCGCGCGCCGGCCCCCACCCACCGGCGCCCCGTCGAGATCGTCAGCTGGCCGCCCGCCGGCATGGCCTCGAAGGCGTTGGTGGCCAGATTCCAGAACACCTGTTTGATCTGATCCGGGTCGACGCGGGCGGTCATGGGCCCCGGCCTCAGCTGTGGAGTAACCTGGATATCCGGGCGCGAGGCCGCTTGATGGCGAAGCAAATCCAGCGTCTCGCTCAGCACTTCGTTGACATCGCACTCCTTCAGATTGAGCGCCGGGGGGCGCGCATAGAACAAAAACTCCGTCACGATGGCATCCAGCCGCGTCGCTTCGCGCACGGCGATGTCCATGAGCCGGGCGTTCGTCTCCTCCAGCGCCACATCCCGCCGCAGCATCTGCATGGCGCCGGCCAGCGCAGCCAGAGGATTGCGGATCTCATGGGCCATCCCGGCCGACATTTCACCCAGCGTGGCCAGCCATTCTTTGCGGCGCATCTCCTCCTGCATATCCCGGATTTGGGTCAAATCCTTGAACATCCCGACCAGGCCCGTCCGGACTCCCTGTTCCGTCAGGGGCGACAGGGTCATGCCCAGCACCAGCCGGGTGCCGTCGGCGCGTTTCCCCTCCGCTTCGAACGTGTGCGGCGCCGTCAAGTTGGCCGGAACCGCGCCGAAGAGATCCCCCTGTTGCCAGTCGAACACCTCCCACCAGGGCCGGCCCAACACCGCGTCCATGGTATGTCCGGTCGTGTCCTGCGCGGCGCGGTTGAAGGAGGTGATCCGCCCTTCCGGATCCGTGGCAAACAAGCCGCTGCTGATACTTTGCACGACGTTCTCGTGGAACGCTTGCAGGCGGACCAGCCCCCGTTCCTTCTCGATCAGCGATTGGCCGGTGCGCCGCAGCTGCTCGGCCAACGTCCCGCTGAGCCAACCCACCAGAACCAGGGCCAAGCCGTTCAACGACAGGGCCTGGATGGTTTCCGCCGGGGACAGCCGGCTGGGCAACAGCCACCCATGGCCCGCCAGCAGCCCGTAGAGCTGGATGTTGGTGAGTACGCCAAACAGAATCACCGAGACCCCGGCCGTGATCAGGCCGCCCCGGCGGCGCAGGATCAAGCTTGCCAGGGCGACGGTGATGACGTAGAGCGGGGAAAAGGGACTTTCGACGCTCCCCGTGCTGGCGACCAGGAACGTCTCCAGCAGCAAATCTATCCCCACCTGAAAGGAGGCGAACGGCCGCAGGGCCCGGGGCTCGGTCAGGTACCGGAGCGTCAACGCATAGGCGATCGTGATCGCATAGGTAAAGACGATCAATGCGTAGAACGTGAACACCAGTTCGCCCTTGGCGATCTGGAAGGCCAGCGAGAGTCCGAGCAGCAGCGTGACCACCACCACCCGCAGGCCCATCAACCAATGCAGTTTGCCCCGCAGGTCTTCCATAGTTTCCTGGGTTCAGCCGTTGTCCGGGGACAACGACGCTCACGCAAGAGACGGCAATCGGTAACCGCGGGATATGCGAGGACGGCCCAACGACACATGGCGCGATGCGAACCTAAAGCCGGAGACCGCTTCTCGCATCTGACTAGCCGACGACCGAGGCCATCTTGAAGATCGGCAAATACATGGCGATCACGATGAAGCCGATGACGGTGCCCAGAAACACCATCATCATGGGTTCCAAGAGCGCGGTCAACGAGGCCACCGCCGCATCGACTTCCTCGTCATAGAAGTCGGCGATCTTGTTGAGCATGGCATCCAAGGCGCCGGTGGATTCCCCGACGGAAATCATATGGATGACCATCTTGGGAAAGACGTCGCTTTTCGACAGGGGTTCCGCCACCGTTTTCCCCTCGCTGATACTGCTGCGCGCCCCGACGATCACCTCCTCCACCACCTTGTTGCCCGACGTCTTGGCGGTGATGCTGAGACCTTCCAAGATCGGCACGCCGCTGGCGATCAAGGTGCCCAGAGTCCGCGTGAACTTAGCCACCGAGGCTTTGCGGATCAGGTCTCCCATGACGGGGACCTTGAGCGCCCACTTATCCATGTTGTAACGGCCCTTGGGGGTCGCATAATATTTTTTCACGCCGGCCACCCCGGCCGCCCCTGCGATCACCAGGTACACGATATTCGCCTGCATGAAATCGCTGGCATCGATGACCAATTGGGTGGGCCCCGGAAGACCGGTCTTTCCGCCGGACATCTCCAGGAACATTTTGGCAAAGATCGGAATGACCCAGACCATCAGCACGGAGATCACGATGACCGACACGCCCAAGATGGCGGCCGGATAGACCATCGCGGACTTGATCTGGGCTTTGAGCTTCATGGCCTTTTCCATGTGCACCGCCAGGCGCACCAAGACCGTATCGAGCATACCGCCGATTTCGCCGGCATGGATCATGTTCGCATAGAGTTCGTCGAAGGCGTTCGGCTTCTTCTTGATCGCGTCGGCAAACGTGGAGCCGCTCTCCACGTCCCCTTTGATTTCACCGATCACTTTTCCGAAGACCTTGTTCTCGCACTGGGTGGAGAGAATCTCCAGACACTGGATGAGGGGAAGCCCGGCGTTGATCATCGTGCCGAACTGGCGGGTAAAGACCACCACATCCCGGTCGGTGATGCCGCCGCCACCGAAGCCAAACCTGCCGCCTTCTGTTTTTTCCTGGAGAGAGGACGCGATGATTCGCTGCTTGCGGAGCTGCGCAGCCGCCTCATCCTTCGTCTTGGCGGTGACCTCGCCCTTCCTGGTGACGCCCTGTGCGTTTCGCCCGACATACGTAAAGACTGCCATCAGCGCCCCGTCCTCACGGTCCAGTCCGCGGCCGGCTCGGGAGCCGCGATAGGCTGTTGCATCCGCCGCCCGCACCGGCTCATGCTTCTCTCGTCCGCACAGGCGCCGCCCCTCGGAAGAAGAGGAAGCGATAGAGGTAATGGCCCCCGGAGAAAAAAGTGACCCCGACCATGAGGTACAGGAGCGGCGCCAGGCTCTGCAGGTCCATGCGGCGCGACGCCAGGGCCACGACCAGAAGGAGATAGGACAGCTGGAACAGGGTCGTCGCCTTGCCCCACACCGAGGGCGAAATATCCACGCGCTGGACGGTCCACCGGGCCAACAGCGTGGCGGCCATAAGCAGCAGGTCGCGGGTGACGATCAGGATCGTCACCCAGGCCGGCACGAGGTGCAGCAGGGACAAGGTCACGAATCCTGCGATCAGGAGCAGCTTGTCGGCCAGGGGGTCCAGGTAAGCGCCGACCTTGGTTTGTTGATTGGCGACCCGCGCAATGGTCCCGTCCAGGCTGTCCGTCACGCCGGCAATCACCAACACCACCAGCGCCGCGTCAAAGCGCTCGTCGCCCAGCAGGATCACGAAGACCGGTATGAGGAGGATGCGCAGGAGGGTCAGGCTGTTCGGCACGTTTATAACCGAGCTGGTTAGCACAGGCGCCCCCCGACGAATCCCGCTGGGGAATAATATGAATAGGGGCCGCAGGTTGTCAACAAAGGTTGAAGTCCGGCGACAGCCTGACTATAATTACGGGCTGCGACTCAAGCAACCGAACCACGGACGGAGCGAGACGGAGGCTGGCGTGACTCTTCCCTTGACCTTCAAAAAAGAGGGCGTCGTCGAGCGGCACCAGATCGAGGGGACCGATCCCAGCGACCGCTACTTCAACCGGTCGGTGCTGGTCAGCCGCGTGGCGCAAGGCTATGCGGGCAAAGTGATGTACGAAGCCCTGACGGTCGACGGAGACACCCGGCCGACGATCGGCGCCGCCGTGAAGAGCCTGGTGGAAAAGCTGCAAGCCCTGGGGTTCCACCACATCAGGACCCGCCCCAACTTCAAAGGCCGCCGCTACCTGGCCGAGAAAGAAACCTGGACCGACTATCCCGACGCGTAACGGTGCCGCTCAGGCGCGGCGAGTTTTGCGCCGTGGCTTGGCGCGGCGGGTGAGGCGTTGCGCGGACACGGACGGCGCAGGCGCGCCGCGCAGGAGTCCTTCCGTACTGAGGTCCTCATCAAGGTCCGGCCAGTGGATGCCATACCCCGCAGCGCATGGCTTCCAGTTGGCCCGCTGCTTCGACGTCCCGGCGAGCAGCCTCGGATACCAGAGCAACGGTACGGAGATCGTCCGGCCGTCCATCAGATCGACCGTCAGCGAGTCGTCCGAAACACGCACATCCCGAACTCTCTCGTCAGCGCTCAGCGCCAAGATGCCCATGCCATGCCTCCAAGAGATTCTTGTGATTGTCCTCAATCAGGGTTCTGACCCGCCGCAGCTCATGCGATGAAAATCCAAAGTTTCGCGCCAGTGCCAGAGGGTGCAACCAGAACTTCGCCGACTTGTCGTCGCGATCAACATGCACATGCGGCGGTTCGTTCGGCTCATGACTGAAGAAGTATACGCGATATGGACCGCTCTTCAAGACCGTTGGCACGATGTCATCCTACCACATAGGCCGCATGTCGCCTAGCAACTGCCGCTACCTGGCCGAGAAAGAAACCTGGACCGACTACCCCGACGCCTAACCTAGGCCACTTTGACCTGACGGGGCGGCCAGTCCTGCCTGCTCAGAGGCTACGGCTCGACCGCAGTAAGCGTCGCATCTGCTCGGCTGCGGAACTCGTTTCCTTCCAAGCTCCGCTTGAACGAAACTTCAAACAGTCCTCGCCGTCCGCCGTTGGCGGACCGCATCTGCTCGCTAACTCCCGGTGCCCTCGCCTTCGCCATTCGCGACGCAGGACTGGCCATCCCCTTTGCGCCGGATTGTAAAATAATGAAAATGTACGGGCGACGAGTCGCTGACAGACCCGCCGCCTTCTCGTCGCGGTGCAGCACCGCTCCTCCAGTATGCCGCCACAACCAGATCGACTACCCGGACGCGTAACGCAAAGCTAACCGGCGCGCTGCTTTGCGCGTCCGGTTGAGCGCCGAGTTGGGCGGTGCTTTGGGCTTGCCTTAAACGGGTCCTTCATCGTACGCGCAAACCCGATTCTTCCCCAGTCTCTTCGCGGTGTTTTTGGCTTGCACGGCGCGATCCAAGATCTCGCCATTCGTTAAGAACGAGTCTGGCATGATTTCCACAAACCCAATCGAAATTGTCGGCTTCCGTTGCACGGCGACCGGATAATCAACCTGCGAAATGCGTTCCTGGAGATTTCGAAGAAACTGCGTTCCGGCACTCGTGGCAGCGTTGGGTAGCAAAGCCGCGTACTCATCGCCCCCGAATCTGTAGGCCGACCCTCGCGCAAAGAAATGCCGTTCAAGAGCTGCCATGAAGCGCGGTAGCACACGTCGGTCTACATCCGCTTCACCGAGGTTCGTATTAAACGACTTGAAGTCGTCTATATCCAGAAAAGCCACGATGAGAGGAAGTCCTCTCCATCTGCATGTGCCGCGGTAGTAATCCATGTCCGCGAAAAACAAATCCGGCGCCTGAAGAATGTGAAATTTCTCGTCATATCGCCGGTCAAGTAGACGACCTGGAGCCAGCGCCTCGATACGCTCGATTGTTAGGTAGTTGGACAATTGAGGAATGTTTGCCGATTTGGTTTGCTTGAACCATTCCCTGGTCATTTGTTCCGTATATGGAGCGAGCCTAGTGTCTAGCTGATCCAGCACCTGCGCATTGTGGACGCGCCTCCTCACATCATCGAGAGCGAGAGCCACTCGCAGGCGACCTTGTATGATCGAGCATTTCAGCCACGGCAACAGATAGGCCGATACTTTCGATTCTAGCGGGTATATCTCCTCAGGCTGCAAGACGGAGAGCTCCGACATGATTGTGCTTAGCGCAGTAAGAGAATCCTGAACTTCAGGCGGGAGAACTGTCACCTGGGCTTCCCTTACCAGAGGCGCTACCACATCGCTGCGGATTGAATTGTGGAGGGCATTCACATCGCTGAAGATCAGGTTGAAGAAAGCACGATCTTCCTCGGATACTGCGCGATCCCATACCATGTAGCGGCCCGCCCCCTCGCGGCACTCCGCCGACAGGTGTGTCCGTGATAGTTCTTCCAGCTTCTTATGCGCTTCCTCTCGCGTTGTGGATTCAAACAACTTCTTGGCCATTGTCGTCGGCTCTCTTTGATGTGGGCCTCTGAGTCCGTAATTGCGTTTACGCCCAACTATTGAATATACTGACCGACATAGCACACTCGTGCAGGCTCACATTTCGGTCAATTTTCCGCTGATTTCAGGGACTTGTCAACGAAACCCACAGCGCAGCGGTGACATACTATGCTGGTCGGCATAGTCCCATTATAGCTGCGTAGGGTTGAGCCCCTGCATCAGCGCATCCACGCAACGGGGACCGGCCCACAAGCGGTCGGTCCCCGTCACTCTCTCTTTTTTAGCCGGGAGAACGGATGAGCGCTGAGCGGGTGGCGTGGTAAGCGCCCCCGACGCCCGCAGCGTAAGGGGTGAGGAGCCGCAGGATGGGGCCAGGCACAGGCACACAACGCCCATGCGACACCACCGCACCAAGTGACCCCCACGGGGGGATGGGTGGAGCGAGGACGGCGGGGGTGCTCGCCACGACAGGACCCGCGACTTGTTAAATGCGCGTGCCTTCGTCAACCGGCCGGTCGCCACCATCAGCCGCCAGGGATCAGCTCTCGATAGATGATGTCGTGAATCTTCGGGCGGAACTCCCGGATCTTGTCGTTCTTTCGCGTCGGATGCACCCGGTTCGACAACAACACCACTTCCAATTCCCGCTCCGGGTCCACCCACAGGGACGTGCCTGCGTAGCCGAGGTGGCCGAAAGAATTTGGCGAGAACTTCGTCCCTGATGAGGAAGGAGCCGAGGGACTGTCCCAGCCCAGGGCCCAGCTCGATCCCGGCACGATTTCCTGCCTGCTGGTAAACCGTCTCGCAAGATCGGACCGGAGCAGGGACTGCCTCCCCTTCACCGCGTCCAGCCAGCAGCCGGAGACGGCCAGCACCGCCTCGGCCGTCCCGAACAGGCCTGCATGGCCGGCGATCCCCCCCAGCGCATAGGCGTTCTCGTCGTGCACTTCCCCCCGCAGCATGCGGCCCCGCCAGGGATCGTCCTCCGTCGGCGCAATCGAATTGGCCGCAACTGGAGCGGGGCCTCCCGTTGTCGGCAGGAAGCACAGCGGGGCCGCATTGATCGGACCATAGATCCGCTCCCGGACGAAATCCGCCAGCGACCGGCCGGCCTGCCGTTCCACCAGCAGCCCCAAAAGCATGAACCCCAGATCGCTATAGACCGCTTGTGTCCCGATCGGCGCTGCGAGCGCTTCCGCTCCGATCAATTGCAACACATAGTCCTTCGCCGCCTGGCTGCCGAGGAAACCCGGTCGGAGCTTGTCTTGCTCGGCCACCCGTTCATAAAAGGGACGCCAGGCGGGAATGCCTGAACTGTGGGTCAGGAGATGCGCGATGGTCGCCCGACCGACCGGGGCCTTTTGCAGGTCGGGCACATAGGCCTGAACGGTCCGGTCCAGATCGAGCGTTCCATCCTGGACCAGACAGAGGATGGCGGTGACGGTGGCAAGGGGTTTGGTCAGCGAGGCCAGGTCATAAACCGTCTCGCGATGCGCCGGTTCCGGCGTGGGGAGGGAAGCCGCCAGGCCCGAGGCGCGGTGGTAGCGGAGGGCGCCGCGCAGCCGGACCGCCAGCACCGCCCCGGGGAAGACACCCGCTTCCACCGCAGACTGCATGGCGTCGGCAATCGGATCGGACGCATCCATCGTCACCCATCAGGGACGCAACACATCAGGAAGCACATGGCAGGTACGCCGGACGAGGCAGGGAACAGGCATCGGAGCGGCCGTCAGGAATACGGCACGGTCAGCCGCCGATCAGTTTTTCCGCCCGGTCCGTGTGCGCCTCGTCGCCCATCTCGATCTCCACCATCCGCTCAAACGCGCGCAAGGTCGAGCGCAGCCGCTCGATCGCCATGAGCCGTTGCTTGCGCAGGTCCGCGATCTCCCGCTGGGTGCCGGCGAGTTCGGCCTGGGCTTCACGGACCAATTCGGCCGCCTTCAACTCCGCTTCCTTCATAATGAGCTCGGCATCCCGCTGCGCCGCCTGCTTGAGATCGTCCGTGAACGCCTGCGCGGTCACGAGCGCGTGGCTGAGGGTGGATTCGGATTTCTTGAGATTGGCCAGCTGCTCTTCGGTGGCCGCCAACTTGTCGCGCAAGGCCTGGTTCTCGCGCGTGAGCCCTTCGACCGTTTGGGCCAGATCTTCGAGGAAGTGATCCACTTCCCGCTTCGAGTACCCGCGCAAGCTGACTCGAAAGTGCATCTGCTGGATGTCGAGCGGCGTAATTTTCATGGCGCACCTCTCATAAAGGCTCAGTGCATGCGGACGGCGAAATCCTTGAGCGTTTGCACCACCGCCATTTGCAGAAACATGATAATCAAAAAGGCGATGATCGGCGACACATCGATGCCCATCCTCCAGCCGAGCTTCCGCCGGATCGGCCCCAGAACCGGTTCGGTCGCGCGATCCAGAAACTGCACGATCGGGTTCCAGGGGTCCGGGTTGACCCAGGAAATCAAGGCCCGCGCGATGATCACCCACATGTACAACCAGAGCACATAGTCCACGACCGTCGCGAACGCATTGAGCAGGTTGCCAGCCACAAACATCGAATCCCCCTCAGCTCCCCAGTTCCTTGGATCGGTTCGTCGCCGCCTCGACCGCCGCGATCAGGGTCGCCCGCAGCCCCCCCTGCTCCAGCTCATGCAGGCCGGCAATGGTCGTGCCGCCCGGGGAGGCGACACGGTCTTTCAGCCGGGCCGGATGCTCCTCCGTTTCCAGCACCATCTTCGCCGCGCCCAGCACGGTCTGGGCCGCCAGAAGGGCGGCCACGGACCGGGGCAGGCCCATCTTGACACCTCCGTCCGCCAGGGCTTCGATCGCCAGAAAGACATAGGCCGGCCCGCTGCCGCTCAGGCCGGTCACCGCGTCCATGAGACGTTCCTCAACCGTCACGACCCGCCCGACAGATTCGAAGAGCGTCCGCGCCAACGCCGCGTCTGCCTCGCTCACGCCCGGCCCGCAGGCGACGGCCGATATGCCCTCGCGTACCAGGGCCGGGGTATTGGGCATCACCCGCACGATGCGCGGCGCCTTGTCCCCCAATGTTTCAAATCGCCGGCCAAGGCTCCTGATGGACCAGCCGGCCGCGATCGAAATGACCAGGCGGCCCGGCAGAACCGGCGCGAGTTCCTCCAACACCGATTCCATCATTTGCGGCTTGACCGCAAGCAGGACCACCTCGGCCCAGGCCGCCGCCTCCCTGTTGTCCGCGCCGACCTGCACGCCGAAGCGGCTCTTCATCAGGTCCTGCCGCTCCCGGCTCACATCCGTAACCCGCACCGACGCCGTCTCGCAGCAGCGGGAGGCGAACAGTCCTCCCAGCAGGGCCTCCGCCATCTGCCCCCCGCCGATGAACGCCAGCTTGTTGGAAACCGTCTGTTTAACCACGCCTCGCTCCAAAGATTGCGGTGCCGATACGCACCATCGTGGCGCCTTCCTCCACCGCGACGGCATAATCCTGCGACATCCCCATCGATAGTTCCTTCACGTCTTCATACGGCAGCGACAAGACCAGCTCGCGCAGGCGCCGAAAATAGGGTCTGGCCGCCTCGGGATCGGTCGCAAGCGGCGGCACGGCCATCAGCCCCAGCACGGAGAGATTCGGCAGGGCTTTGATCGCCGCCACCGCTTCGGCCACCGCAGCGGGAGCCAGCCCCCCCTTGGTCGGCTCTTCCCCGATGTTCACTTCCATCAAGACCGCCTGGACGAGTCCCGCTTCCGCCGCCCGCCGGTTGATCTCCGCAGCCAGGTCCAGGCTGTCCACCGAATGGATCATCTGGAACCGCCCGACCACCGCTTTCACCTTGCGCCGTTGCAAGCGGCCGATGAAATGCCAGACCACTCCCTCGCAATCTCCGACCGCCTCGATCTTCGGCAGCGCTTCCTGCAGCCGGTTCTCGCCCAGGATACGCACGCCGGCCTCAATGGCCGTCCGGACCCGGGCCGGCGCGACAGTCTTGGTCGCCGCAATCAGGCGAACCGACTCGGGGTTGCGGCCCGCGCGCAGCGCGGCCTGCCGGATGTTGTCGAGGACCGTCTGGACATTACGGGCTATGGCATCCGGGCTTTGTGTGTCCGCCACATTCACTCAACGATGAAAGCAGAAGGCTGAACGATGATTGCGACTGCGTAGAAGTAATGGGCGATATTTTACACCATTCATCCTTCAGCGTTCATCTTTCATCGTTTCTTCGAGCGGCGCGTCAGCATGATGCCGCTCACCATCGTACCCCGGGCCGTCCCTTCGCGACGATAGGAGTGAAAGAGGGTCGGATGGCAGATCGTGCAGGCGTTGACCGTCCGGATGGATGTTCGGTCCGCCCCCATGGCCTGGGCCTGGCGCAGGAGCAAGCCACGCAAGTCCAACAGCCAGGTTCCCGGGCCCGTCTCCCGCACCGCGAGGGACCAGTCGGGAACACCCTCGCGCAGCTTCGTCAGCACCGGCTCGTCCACTTCGTAGCAGCAGGAGCCGGCCGAGGGTCCGATGCCGATCCGCAGCGAGCCGGGGTCCGACCCGAACCGCTCCCGCATCACCGCCAGGGTGCGCGGCAGGATGCCCGCGACGGCGCCCTGCCAGCCCGCATGGATCGCCGCCACGGCCCCCTGACGCGGGTCATGCACCAAGACCGGCACGCAATCGGCTGTCTTGACCGTAAGCCAGACCTCCCGCTGGTTCGTGACCAGCGCGTCCCATCCACCGGCAAAGGTCTCGCCCGGCTCGACCGGCCGATCCAGCACCAGGGCATCCGTTCCGTGCACCTGCGTCACCGACACCACGACCGGCGCAGCCCGGTCCGGACGGCCCACCTCATGTCGCGTCCCGAAAAAATGCCGGACGCCTGCGCGCTCATCGGCGAACGCCGGGACCGTGATGTGTCCCTTGCTCATCCCTTCTCCCCTCACAGCCTGGCCGGTCCTCGGCAAGGACTTCACCGAAGGAGCGGTCAGCCCGACCAAGCCTCTCGGCGAAGGAAAGCCGGAACTGACCGAGGCACCGCGGCATGGCCGCGGCCGCGGGAATTCCGGAAGGCTTCCTCGCCGAGGGGCTCGGAGGGCAGCTCCGGAGGTGCGGACGCGCCGAGGACCGGCCATGGCCTCAGTCCGCTTGCTTTCTCAGAAACGTGGGCACATCCCACTTCTCGTTTTCGTCCATGCCCAGGCCCAGCCGCTCCTGTCCTTCCCGCTGCGCGGACAACTTGCGGAGAAAGGTCGGGCGCTCGAGGTTTTTCTTCGGCGCCTCCGCCGAGGTCTTGGCGCCCACGCCGGCCAGGGCCGGTTGCGGCACACGCACCGTCGTTCGATCGAGTAAGGGTCGCTCCGGCAGACCTGCCTCCTCCCGGTCGAACCCCGTGGCAATCACGGTCACCACAAATTCTTCGTTCAGCGCTTCGTTGATCACCTGCCCGACGATGATGTTGGCCTCGGGATCGGCCGTTTCGCGGATGATCGAGGCCGCCTGGTCCACCTCGTGCAGGGTCATGTTCAGCCCGCCCGTAATGTTGAGCAATACCCCGCGAGCGCCGGCGATGCTCCCGTCCTCCAGCAGGGGGCTGGAGATGGCTTTCTGCGCCGCCTCGACGGCCCGGGTCTCGCCCCGCGACACGCCCATGCCCATCACGGCCCGACCCGTATAGGTCATGACCGTGCGCACGTCCGCGAAGTCCACGTTGACGTGGCCCGTCGTAGTGATCACGTCCGCGATGCCCTTGATGGCCTGCAACAACACGTCGTCGGCCACCTTGAAGGCCTCCAGCATCGAAGTGCTCTTGTCCACAATCTGGAGCAGGCGCTGGTTCGGAATGACGAGCAGCGTGTCCACATGCTTTTTAAGTTCCCGAAGCCCGTCCTCGGCATGGCTCATCCGCCGGTTGCCTTCGTAGGTGAAGGGCTTGCTCACGACCGCCACGGTCAGAATGCCCAGTTCCTGCGCGATCCCGGCGACGACCGGCGCCGCGCCCGTTCCGGTGCCGCCTCCCATGCCGGCCGTGACGAAGACCATCTCGGCCCCCTCCAGGCTCTCCCGGATGCGGTCCTTGCTCTCCATCGCCGATTCCCTGCCCACCTCCGGCTTGGCGCCGGCCCCCAGGCCCCTGGTCTTTTCCGGCCCCAGCTGGATTTTGAACGTGGCCATGGAACGGCCCAACGCCTGCACGTCGGTATTGGCCGCGATGAACTCGACCCGTCCGAGCCCTGAGCCGATCATCGTATTGATCGCGTTGCAGCCGGCCCCCCCGACCCCGACGACCTTGATCCGGACCGGCATGATGTCTTCTTCTTCGAATGAGAACATCGTGCTTCCCTCCTCTTGGAGCGTTCAGCCATCAGCTATCAGCTTTCAGCATTTCGGAACCGCAACGGCTGAAGGCTGACGGCTGGCAAGCTGACGGCTCGTTTAGAAAAACTCCTGCAACAACTGCCTCATCCGGCCGAAGGCCCGTCCGACACGCCGGCCGCCCCGACCGACCGATTCCAGATCGCCCATGTGATGGCAGGCATGCAGGATGAGGCCGACCGCCGTCGCATGCATCGGCGTCCCCGCGATATCCCGCAGCCCGTCTACCCCGGTCGGTACGCCGCGGCGCGCCGGAAGATTCAAGACCCGCTCCGCCGCGTCAGGCATCCCTTCCAACATCGAGGTCCCGCCTGTGATGACCACCCCGGCCCCCAGCCTCCCGTCGTAGCCGGCATGGTTGATCTCGTCGCGCACCAGCTCGAACATCTCCTCGACGCGCGGCTCGATGACCAGCGCCAGTTCCCGCCGCGGAATGCTTCTGGCCGGACGGTCCCCCGCGCTCGGCACCTCGACCATGTCGCCGTCGCCGACCAGGTCCACCCGCGCAATCCCGTGCTTGATCTTGATCTTCTCCGCCTCGGTCTGGGAAGTCAGCAGGCCGATCGCGATATCCTTCGTCAAATTTTGGCCGCCAATTGGCAGGACCGCCGTGTGCCGGATGCTCCCATCCACGAAGATCGCCAGGTCGGTCGTCCCGCCGCCCAGATCCACCATCACCACGCCAAGGTCACGCTCCTCGCTGCTCAGCACCGCCTCGCTGGAGGCCAGCGGTTGCAGCACGATTTCCACCACGTCCAGGCCGGCCCGGTTCACGCTCTTGCTGATGTTCTGGACCGAGGTGACCGCCCCGGTGATGATGTGGGCCTCCACGGCCAGCCTGGCCCCGGACATGCCCAACGGTTCCCGCACCCCATCCTGGTCGTCCACCACGAATTCCCGGGGAATCACGTGCAGGATTTCCCGCCCCGGCTCGATCATGATGCCGGCCCGCACCTGCTCCATCACCCGGTCCACGTCCTGGCGGGTCACCTCCTGCCGCTTCAGCGCGAGCACCCCGCGCGCCTGGGCCACGGAGATATGGCTGCCGGCGATGCCCGTGTAGACGGCGTTGATCTGGCCGCCGGTCATCAACTCGGCTTCTTCCACGGCCTTCTTGATGGAGTCCACCGTCAGGTCGATATCGACCACGACCCCCTTCTTGAGCCCGCGGGACGGGCTGGAGCCCACGCCGATGATGTTGACGGTCCCGTCCTCGGTCATTTCCGCGACGACCGCGCAAATCTTCGTCGTGCCGATATCCAGCCCGACCACTACGTGATCACGTCTCCCCACAGTCGGTCACCCCCTTTCGCGAACGATCACCTTGCCCGGATAGCGCAAGTCGATCTCGTGCTTTGGATTTGCCTGCTCGTCGCCGACGCTGACGTGCAGCGTCCGGTCGATCTTGCGATACCGTTCCCATTTTTCCTCGAACGACGCAGGCCCGAACTGAAACCGCAGGCCTTGCACGTAGGCCACGGCGTTCTCCGGATTGCCCAAGTCGATCTCCGGCAGCCCGTCGAACTCATCGCCCAGCAGACCGGCCAGCCGGATCCCGTTCCGCACCAACTGACGGGCCCGGTCGTCCCCTTGCATCACACGATCCGGGTCCACCCCGATCAGAATCGGAAACTCGGCGCCTTCCAGCACGGACAGAGGCGTCAAGACCTGGCCTTCCTTGTCCAGCAATAGCGCCGAGGATGAGGACCTCAGCATGGCCACAGGCTGACGCTCGACCAAAACCACGATCAACCGGTGGGGCAACGAACGGGTCACGGAGGCCTGTTTGATCCAGGGGTGCGTCAAGAGCCGTTCGCCCAGGACCGCGGGATCGGCCGACCACAGCGTCTCTCCCGGTTGCAGCCCCAGCCGCTCCAGGACTTCCTCCCGCGACAAGTGCTGGATGCCCGCAATCGTGACCTCTCGAACCTCCAGCCAATCGTGCAGGATCGGCTGGGCTTGCCGATAGGCCTGCCACCCGCCCCAGCCGATCGCGCCTGCGACAAGGAGGCTCAGACCGGCCCACCCGATCCACTTACCCAAACGCCCCAGCTTGGCGGACGGCCGCCAGCGGGATGCCGACCGACCGGTCCGCCTGGGGGCCCACATCGGCCGGGCGGTCCTCACTCGCTGCCTGGCGCCCTTCCACCGCTTCGTCGGCCTCATCGTGCCTTTCCTCCTCCCCCCATAGCGCGGAGCGCAGGCAAGGCAGCCCGGCGAGCGGCTTGGCCGGCGGCCGCACGGGCGAGGGCGGACCGGAGGATCAACTCGGTCAAGGCGTCATAGTCCAACCCCGCTTGCGCGGCGGCCATCGGCAGGAGACTGGTCTCGGTCATGCCGGGGATCGTATTGATTTCGAGCACATAAGGCTTGCCCCGGTGGGTCACGCGAAAATCCACCCGCGCCGCCCCATCGCAGCCGACGGCCCGATAGGTCCGGAGGGCCAAATCCTTTAACAGTCGGGCCAGTTTCGGCTTGAGCGGAGCCGGGCAGAGGTAGCGCGTGCGGCCCTTCGTATACTTGGCCGCATAATCGTAGAACCCGCCCGGCGCTACGATCTCGACGGCAGGCAGCGCCAGGGTCTTGCCGGTATCGCCCAACACCGACACACCGATCTCACGTCCGGGAATGTAGGCCTCTACAAGCGCCTCCTCGTCGTAAGCATGGGCGCGACGAAGCGCGGAACGCCAGTCGGAGCGCCGACGCACGATCGAGACCCCGATCGTGGAGCCCTCCGACGCCGGCTTCACCACCAGCGGCAGCGGCAGGCCGGCCGGCAACCCGGCGGACCGGCCCTGTTCGCGCCGGATCACCGTGCCCTCCGCGACGGGGATACCGGCATAGGCCAGCAGGGCCTTCGTCGCCACCTTGTGCATGCCGATCGCGCTCGCTCGCACACCCGATCCCGTGTAGGGCATCCCGATGGATTCCAGCAACCCCTGCACCGTCCCGTCTTCTCCACCGGGACCATGCAGCGCCAGGAACACCATGTCTACCCGCTTGGCCTTCAGCTGCTGCACCAAGGATTGGGTCACGTCGATGGCCACGGCCTCGTAGCCGCGACACAGGAGCGCCCGGTGCACCGCCAGTCCGGTTCGCAGCGACACCTCCCGCTCGGAAGACTGCCCCCCCATCAGGACGCCGATGCGCGCCTTGGTCAAGGGACGGTGAGGCGTGGTGGGTGATGGGTGATGCGTCCTGAGTTTCCTTCTAGTTTCTTTTCTACTGCCCATCACTCCTCACTCATCGCCCATCACTATTTTCTTCACGGTTGGCCTACGATTTTGAGTTCCAACTCCAGCGTAATTCCCGTCTGCTCTTGCACCGCGCGACCGACTTGCTTGATCAGGGTGATCACGTCGGCGGCTCGCGCCTGTCCCAGATTGACTACGAAGTTGGCATGTTTCTCCGACACCTGAGCGTCGCCGACCCGGGCGCCCTTCATGCCAGCCGCCTCGATCACACGCCCGGCCGCGTCGTTCGGAGGATTCTTAAATACGCAGCCGGCGCTGGGCTGGGCCAGGGGCTGGGTATCCCGACGATGATGCAAATAGTCCTTCACCACGGTCTCGATCTGTTCTCGGCTACCGGGCCGGAGCTGCAGCCAGGCCCCGGCCACAATGCCGCGCGGCAGCTTGGCGCGCCGGTAGGTGAACCGGATGGCCGAGGCCGGCACGTCCAGGATTTTTCCCTTCGGGTCCACCAGGCGAACCGCCTTCAGTACTTGCCGCATCTCCCCCAATCTGGTCCCGGCGTTCATCACGACCGACCCGCCCAGGGTGCCGGGAATCCCGGCGGCCCATTCGAGCCCGGTCAACGATCGAGTGATGGCATGTTTCATCAACGTCGGCATGCCCACGCCGCCTTCCGCATAGACCACGGAATCCGGCTCGTCGCGGATCGCCGTGAGCTTCGCCAAACTCACCACCAGGCCGCGGATGCCCCGATCGCGCACCAGCAGATTCGTCCCCCCCAGCACGAAGATCGGTACCTTCGCGGCCTTGGCCTGACCGACGAGCCGGCCCAAATCATCAACATCGGTGGGAAAGCACAACACATCGGCCGGCCCGCCGATGTGAAACGACGTCAGATCCCGCAGCGAGGCATTGAATCGGACCTCTCCACGCAGACCGGCCACGGCCGCATGCAGGTCTCTGGCCTGAGCCCCCTTGCGAGCCGGCCCGGACGCGATCGCCTTGGGCCCCGGACTCAGCCCCTGTCTGCCGCCGTCTCGCATCACGACCTCCGCGATCATAGCCGCTCCAGCAACCCCGGACCGGCCTTCCAGATATCGCCCGCGCCGAGCGTAATCACCAGATCGCCCGGCTGGACTTCCGCCCTGACCTGCTCGGTCAATTGTTCTTTCCGCTCCACCCACCGGACGGCCGGATGGCCGGTAACCCGAATGGCCGCCGCAAGCTTCTCGCCGGTGATGCCGGGAATCGCCGCCTCGCCGGCCGGGTAGATATCGGTGACGAACAGGAGATCGGACTGGCCGAAGGCCTGGGCGAACTCCTCCATCAGGTCGCGCGTGCGCGTGTAGCGATGGGGCTGAAAGAGCACGACCAGCCGGCGCTGCCACCCTTGCTTGGCGGCGGCCAGCGTTGCCTTGATCTCGCTCGGATGGTGGCCGTAATCGTCCACGACCATCACCCCGCCTTTTTCGCCGCGCAGCTGGAAGCGCCGCTCGACCCCGGCGAAGGAGGCCAGCCCCTTGCGGATTAAATCCACCGGCACATCCAGCTCGATGCCGATGGCGATGGCGACCAGCGCATTGCTCACGTTATGGACGCCCGGAATGGAAATCCGGAACGGCCCCAAATTCTTGTCGCGGTGATAGGCCCGGAACTCCGATTCCCACTGGTTCGCCGTAATGTCGCTCGCGCGGAAGTCCGGCACCGGCTGCCCCGGCCGCTCCTGCAACCCGTAGGTCTGGTAACGCTTGACCACCTGCGGCAGCAAGGCGCGGATCCGTTCGTTGTCGGCGCAGAGCACCGCGAGTCCGTAGAAGGGCACGCGGTTGACGAATTCCAGGAAGCTGCCCTCCAGCCGCTCCATCGTGCCATAGTGCTCCAGATGCTCCTTGTCGATGTTGGTCACGGCGACGACCGAGGGCGACAGCTTGAGGAACGACCCGTCGCTCTCATCCGCCTCGGCCACCAGCAGATCGCCGCGCCCCAGCCGGGCGTGGCTGCCCAGCGCGTTGACTTTTCCGCCGATCACTACCGTCGGGTCCAGCCCGGCCTGCGCCAGCACGGCCGCCACCATGGAGGTCGTCGTGGTCTTGCCGTGCGCGCCGGCGATGGCGATCCCGTACTTCAGGCGCATCAACTCGGCCAGCATCTCGGCGCGGGGAATGACCGGGATGACCTTCGCGCGGGCGGCCACCACCTCCGGATTGGTCGGCGCCACGGCCGACGAAATGACCACCACCTGCGCATCGCCCACGTTGGCCGCGTCGTGCCCGATGAAGATCCGCCCGCCCAATTCCTCCAGACGCTTCACCGTTTCCGAATAATTCAAATCGGAGCCCGTCACCTTGTAGCCGAGCGTCAAAAGCACCTCGGCGATTCCGCTCATGCCGGAGCCTCCGATCCCGACCAGGTGAATGTGTTGAATCTTCCTGAACATCGTCGGTCCCACCCGAACGCTCACTCCGTTCCGTCTGGCGGACGGCTCGCCCGAACCAAACCTGTCCGGACGAAGGCTCTGCTCACGACCTGGTTGCTCCAAGAGGTTGGTTGATCCCATTCCGTCCCTCCACGAGTCTCCGGCACATCGCCACGATGGCTTCGGACGCATCGGGTCGCGCCAGGGCCGCGCTCCGCTCCCCCATCGCACGCAGACGACCGGCATCGGACAGTAAGGCTGCAATCTGGTTCGCCAACGAGGTCCCCGTGAGTTCGGATTGTCTCAGCAAGACCGCCGCTCCGGCCTGCTCCATCACCAGCGCATTCTTCTCTTGATGCTGATAGATCGCCGTCGGCAGCGGCACCAAAACGGCCGGCTTGCCGCAGGCGGACAATTCAGCCAGCGTGATCGCCCCGGCGCGCGACACCACCAGGTCGGCAGATCGCAGCGCCCTCGGCATGTCATAGATAAACGGCGTCACCTCCGCCTCCAGCCCGGCCGCTTCATAGGCGGCGCGCACGGATGCATAATCCGCCTCGCCGGTCTGATGAGCGATGACCAACCGATCCTTCATGCCCCGTACATGAGGCAGGGCCTCCACCATCGCCTGATTGATCGCATGGGCTCCCTGGCTGCCGCCGAACACCAGAAGGCGGAAGGCAGAAGGCGGATGGCTTGCTGCTGGCTGCATTCTGCCCTCTGCTTTCTGCCTACTGTCTTCCGCCTTCTCCAAAAATTCCCGCCGGATCGGCATCCCCGTAACCCGGACCTTGGCGGACGCAAACGAGCCGGCCGCCGCCTCATAGGAGAGAAACACAAGGTCGGCCAGGGGTCCCGTCGCCTTGTTCGCCAATCCCGGATAGGCATTCGGCTCCAACAATACCCGGCGGATTCGCAGCAACCAGGCCGCCAGGATCACCGGCGGACTGCTGTATCCCCCGACGCCGACGACCAGGTCGGCCCGCCGCGCACGCAGGATCGCCACTGCCTGCCGGACCGCCACCGGCAAGGACAGGAGCGCCAGGACCGCCTGCCGCCAGCTCCGCCCCATCACCGGCTTGGCCGCAATCATCTGCAATTCGAACCCCTCATGCGGGAGCACCTTGCTTTCGATTCCTCTGGCCGTTCCGACGAACAAGACCTCCGTGGCCTGGTCCTGACGAAGAAACTCGCGGGCCAAGGCCACCGCCGGATACAGGTGGCCGCCGGTTCCCCCGGCCGCAATGACAATCCTCATCTCCCGCCGGCCGGACGGGCGGCCCCAGGCGCCGGCCTGCCTCCCTGCCGATCGCGGGAGATGCTGAGCAGAATGCCGATCGCCAGCAAACTCACCATGAGCGACGAGCCGCCGTAGCTGACCAAAGGCAGGGTCAACCCTTTGGTCGGCAACATGCCGGTCACGACACCCGCATTGATCAAGGCCTGACATCCGATCAACAGCGTGATCCCCAAGGCCAGGTGCCGGCCAAAGGGTTCCCGCGCGCGGCCGGCGATCTGAAACCCTTTCACCACCAGCAGAGCATAGAGCAGCATGATGCAAGCCGTTCCGAGCAGGCCCACCTCTTCGCCGACCAGGGCCAGCACGAAATCGGTATGGGCCTCCGGCAGGAAGAAGAGCTTCTGCTTGCCTTCGCCCAGCCCCACACCCAACAGACCGCCGCTCCCGAAGGCCAAGAAGGACTGGTTCACCTGAAAGCCGGCCCCGGTCGGGTCCTTCATGGGGTCCAGGAAGGTCATGAGCCGCTGCATCCGGTAGGGCGATCGCCAGACCAACAGCCCCACCACGGGCAGCGCCATCAACACCAAACCCAACAAATGCCCGAGCCTGGCCCCGCCCAGAAACAATAAGACCAAGGTCACCAGTCCCACCACAATCACCGTGCCCAGGTCCGGTTCCAGCACCACCAGCCCGGCCAGCAGTCCGATGACCAGCAGCGGCGGCAAAAACCAGGTGGTGAATTCCGTCGCCCGTCCCTCCTTCTTGGTGAGATAGGCCGCCAGGTAGAGCACCACCACCAGCTTGACCATCTCGGCCGGTTGAATCGAGATGGGGCCGAAGCGCAGCCAGCGCCGCGCGCCCTTCACCACCGTGCCCACGTGCGGGATCAACACCAGCATCAAGAGCAGGACCGTGCCGCAGAGAATCGGCAGCGCCATCCGCTGCCAGACCGTATAGTCCACCCGCGACGCCATGTGCAGCAGCAGGAACCCGAAAGCCAGCCAGGCCAATTGCCGCTTGAGATAGTAGATCGAATCGTGGAACCGGTTGCCGGCCACCACCCCGCTGGCGCTGAATACCATCACCAACCCGATCAACGCCAACAGCAGCGTGATGGTCAGCAAGACCCCGTCGGCCTTCGCCACCGCCTTGGTCCTGGCGCCGGCCCCCGGCCAAGGAAGCGCCAAGGTCCCGCTCTGGCTCCCCTTGCGCGACATTCACACCTGCTTCCTCAGTGATGCGTGATGGGTGATGCGTGATGGGCGAACTGTCTTCCGGCTCTCATCACTCATCGCCCTTCACCCATCACAATAACTCGTTCACCAACGCTTTGAATTGGCGCCCCCGGTCCTGATAATCGGCGAACATGTCGAAGCTGGCGCAGGCAGGAGAGAGGAGCACCGCGTCGCCCACGGTCGCCTCCCGCGCCGCCAGCTCCACCGCGTCCCGCAAGGTCGCCGCCTGGCTGATCCGGTCGAATCCGGCCAGCGCCGCCTGGATCAACGGCGCCGCTTCTCCGATCAGGATCAGCCGCTTGACCCGCTGCAGGACCGCCTGCCGCAGCTTGCTGAAATCTCCACCCTTGTCCTTCCCCCCGGCGATCAACAGGATCGGTTGCGACAGACTTTCCAAGGCCTTGAGCGTGGCATCCACGTTCGTGCCCTTGGAGTCGTTGATGAACCGCACCCCCTGCCGCTCCCGCACGAATTCCAGGGCATGTTCCAAGCCTGGGAAAGTCCGGAGCACCTGCCGCATGGAAGGAATCGGGCAGTCACAAGCCAGACCGATGGCCACGGCGGCCAAGGCATTGGACAGATTATGATCGCCCAACAGCCGCAACTCCTCCCGGCGGCAAATCTCCCGCCGTATCCCGCCGATGGTCGCCACCAGCGATTTCCCGTCGAGAAACGTTCCTTCGCAGCCGGCGCGACCCGGGGCCAGCTTCCGGCTGAAGCCCAGGGTCCTGGCGCGTATTGTCCCCGCAAGTCGCGCAACCCGTTCGTCGTCCAGATTCAACAAGGCCAGGTCCCCCTGCGTCTGATTTTCGAAGAGCCTGCTTTTGGCCGCCACATAGTCGTCCAGCGAGTCATAACGATCCAGGTGGTCCGGGGTGATGTTCAGCAAGGCCGCCACCCTGGGGTGAAACCGCTCGACCGTCTCCAGTTGGAAGCTCGACACTTCCGCCACCACATAGTCGTACGGTCCGGCGCCAGGCCCGGCCTGGAACGAAGCCATGGCCGCTTCGCACAAGGGCGTGCCGAGATTGCCCCCGACGAAGGCCCGCTTCCCGCTCTCGGCAAGCAACAGGCCGAGCAGCGTGACCGTCGTGCTCTTGCCGTTGGTGCCGGTGACGGCGAGAAGCGGCGCGCGCAGAAACCGAGAGGCCAGCTCCAACTCTCCGATCACCAGCACGCCGCGCCGCCGCGCCGTTTCGAGCGAGGGAAGACGGAAGGGCACGCCGGGGCTGATCACCACCAACTCCGCCCCCTCCAGCGCCGCTTCGTAGCCGGCGCCGACGCTCACCTTCACTGCGTTCCGGTCCAGCTTCGAGAGGGGCTCGGCCAAGGCCGATGCCTCCTTGCCGTCCGCCACCGTCACTTGCGCTCCGACCGCCTGCAGCAGGCGCGCCGCCGCGACCCCGCTGCGGGCCAACCCCACCACGGTCACGCGTTTGCCCCTGAGTTCCGTTACCGCTGGAAATGACATCCGGGTGATCCATTACCGTAGTTTCAATGTGCTCAGACTTAAGAGCGCTAGAAGAATGGCAACGATCCACAGCCGCACCACGACTTTCGGCTCCTCCCATCCCTTCATTTCGAAATGATGGTGGATGGGCGCCATCAGAAAGATCCGCTTCCCCCGCGACTTAAACGACGCCACCTGGAAAATGACCGAGATGGCCTCGATCACGAATACGCCGCCGACCAGCAGGAGCAGCAGCTCGTGCTTGCTCACGACCGCCACGGTCCCGAGCGCCGCGCCCAGGGGCAAGGAGCCCACGTCCCCCATGAATACGGAAGCCGGGTAGGTGTTGAACCAGAGGAAGCCCAGGCTGGCGCCGAAGATCGCGGCGGTGAAGACCGCCAGCTCCCCCGCGCCTTCGATGTAGGGAATCAAGAGGTATTCCGACGTGATCCTGTTGCCGACGACGTAGGCGACGATCGTATAGGCCAGCGAGGCGATCATGATCGGGCCGACCGCGAGCCCGTCCAGTCCGTCGGTGAGGTTCACGGCGTTGGAGGCCCCGACGATGACCAGGATGGCGAACGGAATGTAGAGGAGGCCCAGGTCGGGCGTGAAGTTCTTAAAGAAGGGCACGCTGAGCTGGGTGGAGTAGCCTGGCAGGAAATAGAAGACCAGGCCGATGCTGAGCGCCACGAGTCCTTGCGCCAGGATCTTCTGCAAAGCCGAGAGTCCCTTGGAACGGCCTCGCACGAATTTGAGATAGTCGTCGGCGAACCCCACCGCCCCGAACCCCAACGTGGCCAGCACGACCAGCCAGACGTAGCGATTGGTGATGTCCGCCCACAGGAACGTCGCCAGCACCACCGCGAAGAGGATCAGCAGCCCGCCCATCGTCGGGGTTCCCGACTTCGAGAGGTGCGTGCTGGGCCCGTCCTCACGCACCTGCTGCCCCATCCGGATCTCCTGCAATTTTCGGATCAAAGGAGGCGCCAGCACGAAGGCGACAAGAAAGGCCGTGACCGCCGCATAAATGATCCGGAAACTCAGGTACCGGAAAACGTTCAGGAACGAATACTCGGTGTGCAGCGGATAGAGCCACAGATAGAGCATGCGTCAGTACCACCTGAAACGATGAACGATGAACGATGAACGATGAATTAAGGCGCCGTCCGCGCTCCGCTCATCATTCATCATTTATCATTCATCAATTGTTCGACGACCCGTTCCATCGTCATGCCGCGCGAGCCCTTGACCAGCACCACATCCCCCGCATGCGCCAGCTTCTTGCAGAGCGAGGCTGCGGCCACCGAATCGGGCACCGTATGAATCCGCTCGGCTTCCATGCCGGCCGACCGAGCGCCTGCCGCCATGTTCCGCGCCAACGGCCCGCAGGCGATAAGCTGCGTAATGCCCTGGGACGCCAGATGGGCGCCGACGTCCCGATGCAGGGCCGGCGACTCGGGGCCCAGCTCCAGCATGTCGCCCAGCGCCGCGATCGTCCTGCCTCCGCCGCCCAGCTCGGCCAACAGCGTGAGCGCCGCCTTCATGGAAGCCGGGTTGGCGTTGTAGCAATCGTTGATGATCGTAATCCCGTGGGAGACCTTCACCTGCGAACGCATGGCGGTTGGCCTGAAATGCCCCAACCCGCGCGCGATCGCTGCGCCGCTCATCCCCAGGGCATAGCCCACGGCCGCAGCCGCCAAGGCGTTGGAGAGGTTGTGTGTCCCATGCGCCGCCAGATGGACTTTCGTGCCGCGCGCCCGGTCGGGCAGGATGAGACTGAAGGTGGTGCCCCGGCGAAGATCCATCGTCACCTCGGCGGCGCAAATCAGCGCACGGGGAGACTGGCCGAACGGCAGGATGCGGCAGCGCGCCCGCGACGCCAAATAGTCGAAATACGCATCGTCCGCGTTCAGCACCGCCGTTCCGTCCTCCGGAATCCAGTCCAGCAATTCGGCCTTGGCATGGGCTGAGTCGTCCAGGCTGCCGAAAAACTCCAAATGGTCCGGACCGATGTTGGTGATGAGGCCGATCGTCGGATGGGCGATCTCGCAGAGGCGCGTCGTCTGCCCCTTCCGGTCCACGCCCATCTCCACCACGGCCGCCTCATGGCGCTGGGTCAGACGCAGTAATGTCTGCGGCACCCCGATCCGGTTGTTGAAATTCCCTTCCGTTTTGAGCACCGAGCCCCGCTCGGCCAGGACGGAGGCCGTCATCTCCTTGCAGGTGGTCTTGCCGTTGCTCCCGGTCACCGCCACCAGCGGCATTGCAAATCGCCGGCGATGGTGCGCGGCCAACTGCTGATAGGCAAGCACCGCATCGGGCACGCCGAAGATCGGCTTGGCCGCCGTCTTGCCCCAGGCCTGGCCCTGAATGAGGGCGCCGGCCGCGCCCTTCCGGATCGCGGCCTCCACGAACTCCTTGCCGTTGTAGCGCTCCCCCGGCAGGGCCACAAACAGATCGCCGCGCCGGACCTCCCGCGAATCGGTGCAGAGCCGGCGGAACCCGCTGCGCGCGAGCCGACCGGCGCCGGAAGCCAGCACCCGCGCCCCTGTCACCTCGAGGATCTCTTCCACCGTAAAGAGCGGCATGACATCCCACGGATACGGCTGGCCGGGCCTCAGCGCCGGTTGTTCAGCGATGGACCCTATAACCGTCCCCATGGCTCCCTTTCATCGCCTCTTGATACCGCGCCTCCACCCGATCCAGCGCCTCGCCGATCGTCTCGCCTGGATGGACGGCGAACGTGGTCCCCGTTTCCGGATCGTTGCAGAGGATGTACGACTCGCCTCGATGCCTCGCTTGGACGCCCAGGACCGTGATGCCTTGAATCCGTTGGAGATCGGTCACGGTTCCTCCTTTACGCGCGGCCCAGCTTGCGCAAGGCCTCTCGCGCCACTTCCCGGTCGTCGAAATGCAGCTTCTGGCTCCCAATGATCTGGTAATCCTCGTGGCCCTTCCCGGCGATCAGGACCGTATCCCCCGTCCTGGCTTCGCCGATGGCCGTTTCGATGGCCTGGCGGCGGTCGGCGATCACCCGGTACTGAACACGCGCCGGCGCGGCGGCCAGGGCCTCCTTCACACCTGCCTCGACTTCGCGCAGGATCGCCAAGGGATCCTCGCTGCGCGGATTGTCGGAGGTCAGCACCACAACATCGCTCTGCTCCGCCGCCACACGCCCCATCTTCGGCCGCTTGCCCCGATCGCGGTCCCCGCCGCAGCCGAACAGGGTGATGATCCGGTTCGTCTTGAGCCGGTTGGCCGCGGCCAGCAGACGCATCAGCGCATCCTCGGTATGGGCATAGTCCACCACGACGGTGAAATCCTGGCCCGCCTCGACGCGCTCGAAGCGGCCTGGCACGTTCTCGACCGCGCTGAGTCCTGCGCGGATTTGTTCCTGCGTCAGCCCCTCCTGCAAACCCACGCCGATGGCCGCGAGCAGGTTGTAGACGTTATGCTCCCCCACCAGCTTGCTGGCCACGTCGAACCGGCCGGCCGGCGTCGCGGCAGTAAAGGTCGTACCCGCCAGCGAGAGCCGCACCGCTTCGGCGCGGATGTCGGCCTGGTTCTTAATCGCATAGGTCCAGACGGGGACGCGGCAGGCCTGACACACGCGCAGCCCCCGTTCGTCGTCCACGTTCACAATGGCGCGCTTGGGCTTGGCCTTCCGCCCGGCCGGCAACAGGCCGGAAAAGAGGCGGACCTTCGCCTGAAAATAGTCTTCGAGGTCGGCATGGAAATCCAAATGGTCCTGGGTCAGGTTCGTGAACACCGCCAGGTCGAACTCGCAGCCGGCCGTGCGATCCAGCGCCAGCGCATGGGACGACACTTCCATGACTGCCGTATCCAGCCCCGCAGCCACCATGCGCGCCAGCAGTGCCTGCAGTTCGACCGCGCCGGGAGTCGTATGGGACGCGGGGATCACGTCGGCCCCGATCTGATAGGCCACGGTGCCGATCACCCCCACCTTCCGCCCCGCCGCTTCCAGCACGGATCGGCAGAGATAGGTGATCGTGGTCTTTCCGTTCGTCCCGGTCACGCCGATCATCGTCAGTTTGGACGAGGGATCCCCCTGAAACCGGCCGGCCAGCAGACCGACGGCGCGCCGGGAATCCGGCACCTGAATCACCGGCATCGACGGAGGCACCGATCCTCCCGCCGGCGGCTCCTGCACCACCAACGCGGCCGCGCCGGCCTGGACCGCCTGGGCCAGGTGCCGGTGGCCGTCCGCCTTCGCGCCCTTCACCGCGACAAACACATGGCCCGGCTTCACGGCACGGGAGTCGTCGGTGAGTCCGGTGATCTCGACCACGAGGCCTCCGGGCCTTGCGGTCGATTCCAGCGGCTCGATGAGTTCAGCCAGTCTCACGAGGGATCTCCCACCGAGGCCAATCGCACAAGCGTTCGATCCACCCTGTCTCGCCTTGCTTCCCCATACTCATCATACAAGGCCAGCTTGATCGGCGACTTGGAGGAGACGCCCAGGCGCGGGAGCGCCTGCTCCGCCACGCGCCGGAACACCGGCGCCGCGATCGTGCCGCCCCATTGCTCCGTGCGCGGCTCATCCACCACCACCAGAATCGCCAGCCGCGGATCGTCCGCCGGCAGGTAGCCGACGAAGGAGGCCACGAAGAGGGTCGGCGAATACCGTCCGGTCTGAGGATCGATCTTCTGCGCGGTGCCGGTCTTGCCCGCCACCCGGAATCCGGCGATGGACGCCTTGCCGCCGGTCCCATGGGTCACCACGCCTTCCAGAATCGCCGTCAAGGCCTGGGCGGTCTCGGCGGACACGGCCCGGCGCCGGATTTGCGGGCCCGTCTGCGCCACCACCGTCCCCTTGCCGTCGCGAATCTCCGACACGACGTAGGGCTTCATCAGCCAGCCGCCGTTCGCGACGGCCGCCACCGCGTTGAGCAACTGCAGAGGCGTGACCCCGACTTCCTGCCCGAACGCGATCGAGGCCAGCGACTGGCGCCCCCAGTCCTTCGGGTCCCGCACCAGTCCCGCCGCTTCGCCCGGCAAATCGATTTCGGTCCGCTCGCCGAAGCCGAAGGCCTTGAGGTACCGGTGCAGCCGCTCCTCGCCCAACGCCATCCCGGTTTTGGCCGCGCCGATATTGCTCGACTTCTGCACCATCTGCGCAAAGGTCATCCAGCCGAGCTTTTCATGGTCGTGGATGTTCCGCCCTGCCGCGGCGAACTGCCCGTTTTCCCCGTTGATCAGCGTGCCCGGCCCCATGACTTTTTCCTCCAGGGCGGCGGCGGCGGTGATCACTTTCATCGTCGAGCCCGGCTCATAGGCGTCGGTGAGCGCCCGGTTCCGCCAGCGGTCCGGCGTCAACGCGCTCATACTGTTCGGATCGAATTTCGGGTTGATGGCCATGGCCAGGATTGCGCCGGTGCGGGGCTCCATGACCAGCACCACCCCGCCCTTCGCCTTGGCGTTCGTCACCGCCTCGTCCAATTCCTTTTCCGCGATGTACTGGATCACCTCATCGATCGTCAGCGTGAGGCTATGTCCCGGGGCCGGCCCCTGTTCGTTCAGCCCCTTCGGGAAGACCGTGCGGCCCAGCGCATCCCGCTGCAGGACCACCTTCTGTGTTTCCCCCCGCAGGTACGATTCGTACCGCCGCTCGATTCCTTCCAGCCCCTGTCCGTCCATCCCCGCGAACCCGAGCACGTGCGCGAGCAACGGCCCCTTCGGATAGAAGCGCCGCCCCTCCATCCTGGTCCCGATCCCTTCCAACGACAGACGCTCCAGGCTCCGCCCCTGCTCCGGGTCCAACTTGCGGGCGATCCAAACGAATTTCTGCTCCCGCTTCAGCTTCCGCTCGATGTCGTCGGCCCGGACGTGGAGCACCCGCGCCAAGTCACGCGCCACGCCGGCGGGGTTCTCCAGCGAGGCCGGGATACCGTAGACCGACGGCACCTCCATGTTCATCGCCAGCACCTTGCCCTGCCGGTCGTAAATCCCGCCGCGCCCGCCTTCCACCGTCACGGACATCCGGTGCTGCCGGTCCGCCTTTTCCGTCAGCTCAGCCGCCTGCAAGACTTGCAGCGTGAACAGCCGGAAGAGCACGCCGGAAAACCCGAGCATCAACGCGAGCCCGGCGACGATCCTCCGCCACCGATAGGGGTCTGCCGACTTCACGGGATTCTCACTCCCACGTCGCTCTTGGCCAGCCGCAACTCCGCCCCCCGACCAGGCGCGAAGTCCGGCGCCACCTTCACCAACACCACCTGCCCCTGCTCCGGCGGTCCCATCCCCAGCTTTTCCGTGGCCGCCCGTGCGATCCGTTCCGGCGCCGTCATGCTGGACACCTTCACCCGCAACTCGTCCCGCTCCCGCTGGAGCTGCACCTTCTGCTGCTTGAGCCGCTCGATGTGGTAGCCGACGCGCACGATGTCCACGCGCTCCCACACGCAGAGCAGCAACAGGAGCAGGCCCACGACGGTCATTCCGGCCAAGGTTTTCATGCGGCCCTCCCCACGGTCAGACGTTCGGCGATCCGTAACTTCGCGCTCCGGGCGCGCGGATTGCCCGCCCGCTCTTCTTCCGACGCCACGATCGGCCTCTTGGTAAGTACTGACAAACAAGGGGTCTCCCCTCGCGACAGGGCCCGGAAGGTCTGCTTGGCGATGCGATCTTCGAGGGAATGGAAGGAGATCACGCAAAGCCGCCCTCCCGGCGTCAGCACGTCCACCGCATCCTTGAGCGCACCCTCCAGTACGTCCAGCTCGCGATTGACGGCGATCCGCAGGGCTTGAAACGTGCGCGTCGCGCAGTGGATACGCCCGTGACGGTAGGGAGGCGGGACCGATCCGCGAACCACATCCGCCAACTCCAGAGTCCGGGCCAGCGGCTGGATCGCCCGCGCGCGGACGATGGCCCGCGCGATCCGTCGCGAATACCGCTCTTCCCCGTAGCGATAGATCAGGTCGGCCAGCTCTTGCTCGGGCAGGTCGTTCACGAGGGAGGCGGCGGTGAGAGAAGCACGCTGATCCATCCGCATGTCCAGCGGGCCGTCGGTGAGAAAGCTGAAACCCCTCGTCGGTTCGTCCAGTTGCGCTGACGACACCCCCAGATCAAACATCACGCCGTCAACCTCCGTGACGCCCATTGAGCGTAACTGTTGCTTCAGCTCTTGAAAGTTTCCCCGAACGAGACGCACGCGACCGGCATAGGGCCGCATCCGTTCCCCGGCCGCGCGAAGGGCCGCTTCATCCTGATCCATGCCGATGAGCTGCCCGTCGGGAGCGCTGCGCTCCAGGATGAGGGCCGCATGCCCTCCGTACCCAACGGTGCAATCCACATAGATCCCTCCGGGCCGGCACCCCAGGCCCTCGACCACTTCTTCAGCCAGCACCGGAATATGGAGATCTTTCTCATATTCACCTGGCAAACCATTCACTCCCACTTCTTCCCACTTTTCTCGCGTAATATACGCTCATGCATATACTTGTCAAGAAAATTTTGCGGTTTCTGAATGAGATACGAATGCTAGCTAATCCACAGGAGCAGACAGGTCAAGGCCTTATCGTGGCTTTGGTCGTGAAAACGTGAAGAAATGAGGAAAAATTGGAACGCTAGCGTTTAGGGGAGGATTTCGGCTTGCGCAGCCTCTTGAGCGGCTTTACTTGCAGCAACTTCTTGAGGGCTTCTTCAAGCGGCAATGGATACGCTTGGCCTTGGGCATGGGTCAACCTGTCATGCTTTCAGGCGGAAGAAATCCACCATTCCAGTAAAATGGCTTCTTTCGCAACTGCGTGTACGGCCACCTTGGACGCTCATAAATGTGAAAGGTGCCCCGTTCACTTTCTTTCCGGACCTCATAAGCAACAATGTCCGCAGCCTGGAGCGGAATAATGTCCCTGGGGGTTCCATATTCATCTGAAGTTAACCGAAAACCCGCGTGCGGCATTTTTTCTTTCACCTCCTGATAAATGCAACGCACACGCCGTCCATATTCTTTATGGAGCTTGTCTAGTTTTGGAAGTCTTTTTATGCTGAAGCATGGCCTCTTCCTTGTTGCCCAGGACTCATTTGTCGACCCGACAACTCCGGGAATTGATTCGG
>VGXC01000008.1 GCA_016873495.1 Nitrospira sp.
AAAATTTATCCTTGTTGAGATGGAGGATTACGCTGATACGCTTACTGCGGAACGGGTGCGCCGGGTGATCCGGGGTTACAAATTTGAGGGCACGAAAAAGGAGGAGCTGCTGCGCGAACCGCTGAATTGGCGCAAGCTGGAAAAAGCAGACGAACTCATACAGAAAGTTGCTAGCGTTGAAAGATTCGAGGGCAGCAACTTCGATAAGGTCACAAAGACAATCGAGGATGGTGAAATTGTCGTCACTGGCGAAAAGAATATTACCGAAAAGGTCGAAGGACTCGGCGGCAGTTTTACGTTTGCGACACTTGGCTCTGAGATGTCGCTCGACGAACTGTTGGCTGATGGCTTGCCCACTTTCGAGGCGCTGGCGAAATATGTCTTCTTCACGGCCACGGGCCGAACATTGAGCGAGTTGCCGACGCAGAAAGCCGCCGCGCTGGGTTTCATCGGCGAAACAGACCTCTACCGCGTTCACCTGCACTACAAAACCGACAAGCAGTGGCTGCAAAGCAACGACGCTGCCCTGACGGAGAAGCTGTTGGATGAGATGATTATAGCCAACACAGAGAAGAAGAAGTTGCTGGTCTTCGCCGCCGCCAAGTTTTTAAGCCAACGTGAGTTGTCGAAGAAGGGCGTGGAGTTCTGCCAATTGCCTTATGCGATCCATCGCATCCTCGGAGATTGATCTGTCTTGCAACTGAAGGATTACCAGACCGACGTATTGGAGAGCCTGAGCCGCTACCTGCGTGCGCTCAACGCAAAACGCGAGGAGGCCGAGGAAATTTTTGAATTTCAGCGCAGCAAAGGACGCGAAGCCAAGCTTGCCGATTACTGCCGCGAGACGTGGGATGCGCTCCATGGCGAAAAGGCGTTACCGTTAATAAAGGACAATGGCGGCAACTTTGTCGCGCCTGCCTATGTTGTGCGTAAAGATGGTCTGGATCGGCCGGTGCCGAACATCTGCCTGAAGGTCCCCACGGGTGGCGGGAAAACATTGCTAGGAACGATTGCCGTCGAGCGGATCAACACGGAGTATTTCCAAAAGCAGACAGGCTTGGTGCTGTGGATCGTACCCTCGGATGCCATCTACTCGCAGACATGGAAGGCCTTCGCCAACCGCGAGCATTCTTACCGGCAAATGCTGGAGCGGGCATCGGGCGGTCGCGTCCGACTGCTGGAGAAGGGCGATAGTTTCACGAAGCAAGATGTTGAGCAGCAACTCTGCGTGATGTTGATGATGCTCCAGGCGGGAGCCGTGCGGAAGGAGTCGAAGGAAGCACGGAAGATGTTCCAGGATAGTGGCCGGTATCCCAGCTTCTTCCCGGACGTGGACGACACCGTTGGGAACGCGGAGCTGCTCCGGCAAGTGCCGAACCTGGATGTGAATGATTTTTCCGACGAGGGGTTTCGCGTCGGCGGCCTGACCGTGAAACAGAGCCTCGGCAATGTGCTGCGGCTGGTGCGTCCGCTGGTGGTGATTGACGAGGGGCACAAGGCGTATTCCAATACCGCATTGGAAACCATTGCAGGATACAATCCACGATTTCTTCTCGAACTCTCGGCTACGCCGAATAGCGGCAAGGAATACATCAGCAACGTACTTGTGAACGTGACTGGTACGGCATTGAAGAGCGAGCACATGATTAAGCTGCCGATTAATCTCATCAATGAAAGCCGCGCGGACTGGAAGCACACCTTATCGGTGGCCAAGGACAAACTCGACGAATTACGGAAGGATGCCCGTAAGGTCCAGAACAACGAGGGTCGTTACATTCGCCCAATTCTGCTGATCCGTGTCGAACGAACTGGGAAAGACCAGCGGGACAAGGGGGCGACCCATGCGGAAGACATACGCGAATATCTTGTCGAGAAGTTGGGCGCGCAACCGGAGCAGATCAAGGTGAAGTCGGCGGAATTGGACGAGTTGGACAAGATAGACCTGCTGTCGGACTTGTGTCCAGTCCGCTATATCATCACGAAGGATGCTTTGCGCGAGGGGTGGGATTGTCCGTTTGCCTATGTTCTTGCGGTGCTGTCAAAGACGACGGCGCAGACGGCGCTCACTCAAATGATCGGTCGGGTATTGCGACAGCCGGAAGCTCGACTTACCGGCGCGCCGTCGCTGAACGAGTGTTACGTGTTCACGTTCGATCAAGAGGTGCAGGCGGCGGTGGACAGTGTGAGCCGTGGACTCGAAGAGGAGGGCATGGGTGACCTCGCGGCGAGCGTCAGGGCTGCCGGCAGAGGGGCTACAGCAGGCTCGAAACGAGAAGTACTCCGCCGTCGCAAGGAATTTGAAGGTCTAAAGATATTTCTTCCGCGAGTACTCTCACGACACTATGACACGAGTGACTGGCGTCAGTTCGACTATGACCGCGATTTACTGAGTCGTCTTAATTGGAGTCGGATCAGTTATGCCAATCGGGCAACCTTCACACCGGATGAGCAAGAGGCCGTCGAACGGACGCTCGTGCGTGTCAGCGTGGAGGACTTGGGGAATGTCGATGACGACGAACTCCCGCAGCGGAAAACATTCGAAGAAGAGGTTGAGCCAGAATTGGACTTTCCCGCCTTGGTGCGTCTGCTTCTAGACGTGATCCCGAACCCATGGCAAGGGGCACGGATTCTCAATGAGACGCTCGTCGAGCTCCGCAAACGAGGCATTGCCGAGGAGCGCATCTTCACCAACCGACTGTTTTTGGTAAAGGCGATACGTGAAGATCTGAAGAAGCAAGTGCATGATGCAGGTGAGATCGAGTTTCGGCGGATGCTTCAAGACGGCGAACTGCGGTTTCATCTTGAGTCTTCCAATGATCCCAAGCTGAATTGGGAACTTGCCGAGACGCTGGAGCTGGACGTTACGGATGATGACAAGGTTCTGCTCCGCAAGAATGGTGAACCGTTAGCCAAGCCCCTTTTTGAGCGCGTGTACCAAAAGCAGGTCAACGGCTTGGAAAAAGACGTAGCCTGGTATCTCGATGGGGACAAAGCGGTCCGCTGGTGGCATCGAATCGCCGTTTATCAAGACTGGCATCTCCAAGGTTGGCAACGGAGTCGTGTGTATCCCGACTTCCTCGCCTGTTTGCAGGACGTGGGTGATGGCAAACTGCGATTTACGGTGCTCGAAACGAAAGGTCTTCACCTGAAGGGCAATGATGATACTACCTACAAGGCAAAACTGTTCGAGTTGTTTACACAACACTCACAAAACGCGGTGCCTGTTGGCGAGCTAAAGCTCGGCGTAAAGCAGCAAATGCGGTTTGAGTTATTGCTTGAAGACAAGTGGCGCGAAACCCTCATGCAAGCCTCTGCCTTGCATGATTCATGAGGGTTACGCCGCCTGGAAAATCGACTTCTTGTTGATCTAGACTCACAAGTATAGGGGCTTGTTGAGAATTTCGCCTTCTTATGGGGAGAGAGCGCGCGCGAAAACTTGAGGCGCAAATTGCGGCCTCAAGTTTGCAGGACACTGACAAATCAGAGGATACGGCGAACTCATCGCAATGTGCGGTAAGTCCATCTCAGAGACTTGGCGGCAAGGATCGCGCGAGGTGGTCACAATTTGTGACCACCTCCAGCCGTCATCGTGGCGCAGTTTATCGCCCACGGACAATTGCCCAGTACGGTGAGTTGATCGTTGTGAATGCTCTCCGCTGCGAGTAGTAGATGCGACATCTAAGCCTCAAGCGGCACCAAGTGGTCCAAGTAACGTTTGCCGGAGCGGCAAACCTGCCGCTGACGTATCATCAAAGTGTGGCAAGGACTCGTCTCAGACTTCGCCGGAGGAGCGGGGCACCCGCCGAGGTTCTGCCGAGAAGGAAAGCGGAAACTGACTGAGTCTGCGAAGGAATTTCCGAAGGCTTCCGCTCGGCAGAGTCCGGAAGGGTCGCTCCAAGAGGTGAGGGAGCAGCGAGCCTTACCACACACCCTCTCACTTTGACTCCCTGTAAATGCGGATGTTATAGTCCGGCGCATCTTTGAACGCTTCACGAACGACGCTTCACAAGATACGAGGTTTCCATGGTTGAAGTTCCGGTCAAGATGTATGTGGCGGCCCTCGCCAAGAAGGCGAAGGAGTCGGCGCGGGCGATGGCGCTCGTGTCCGGTTCCGTCAAGACCAAGGCCCTGCTGGCCATGGCTGACCGCCTGGAGATGGAAGAAGAAGGCATCTTCGAAGACAACCGGCTGGATGCGGAAGCGGTGGGAAAGAGCCTGACCGGGAACACCAACCGGGACACGGTGAGAGAAGCCGTGGATCGGGTCCGATTTGCCGAAGACGCCGTCAAGGAGATGGCCAAGACTTTGCGCCAGGTCGCGGACATGCCGGACCCGGTCGGAGAGATGACCAAGCTTTGGCGCCAACCCAACGGGATGCAGGTCAGCCGCATGCGCGTGCCGCTGGGCGTGATCGGAATCATTTCCGACGGAGGCCCGCCGGTCACGACCGAGTGCATCGCCCTCTGCTTGAAGGCGGGCAACGTCAGTCTGGTGCGCGGCGGCCCGGAATGGGCCAAGTCCGGCGCACGGGTGGCAACCATTCTGCGTGAAGCGGCCGAAGCGGCCGGAGTGCCGGCCGGGGGCATCACCTTGGTGGAACGCAACGAGAAGGAGGCAGCGCTGGAGCTCGTCCGGCTCAACAAGCATCTGGACGCGATTCTCCCTCGCGGCGGGGCCGGTTTGCGCAGGACGGTGATCGAGCAGACCCGCCTGCCGGTGCTGGGCCAGGATGTGGGCGTGAGCCATGTCTATATCGACGGGGATGCGGATCTGCCGCTGGCCCAGAACATCGTGGTGAACTCCAAGGCGCAACAGCCGACTGCGCCTAATGCCGCCGACTGCGTGCTGGTCCACCAGGCTGTAGCCCGGTCGCTCTTGTCCGCCCTCATTCGGCGCCTGCTGGACGAGTTCAGAGTGGAGGTGCGGGGTTGTGCCAAGACGATCGCCATGACCGGATCCTTCGCCTTGCCCGGATATATGAATCTCATTCCCGCCACCGAGGACGACTGGGGGAAGCAATTTCTGTCCAAGACCCTGGCCATCAAGGTCGTGACGGATATGGACGACGCCTTGGCCCACATCGCGCACTATGGTCCGGGGCATACGGACACTATCGTGACTCGCGACTATTCCGCAGCCATGCGTTTTATCCGCGAAGTGGATGCGAGCGCAGTCCTGGTGAACGCCTCCACGCGGCTGCACGATGGGCAGGAGTTCGGATTGGGCGGGGGATTGGGCGTCAATACGACCAAGCTCCCGGCGCGGGGGCCTGTGTCGCTCGAGGAGCTGACTTGCCAGAAGTATGTGGTGATGGGCACAGGACAACTTCGACACCCCCATCCGGTGCCGGTGACCTATGAAGACGCGATCATGCTGAAAAGGCCCTCGTAGAAAAAGTTATCGGTTCTCCGTTATCAGTCGCCAGTTTCCAGCCAGGCAAACGCTTATTCCGACCACCATGACCGTCCCAGACCTGCACTCTCTGCAAACCAGGCTCGCCGCACACCTCGATTGGTGGGGGTTGCGGCATTGCGAGTCCGACCGGGCCTACTTCGAGTGGCAGCAGAAGGCCTTGTCGCCGGACCAGCTGGCCTCGCTCCATCAGGCAGTGGAGGCAAAACAGTCCCACCCCCAGCGAGCCGATCTGGAAACGGCTTTTTACGATTTGTCGGCCGATCCGACCATCCTGCCCGTCCTTTACAGCCAACGGTACGAACTGTATCAAACCCTCGGCCCGCTGATCGCCGCTCTCTTGGCCGCCGAAGGGCCGGCGCGGGGCACGGTCCTGGATTTTGGCTGCGGGGTCGGGGTGCTGACGACCTTCTACGCCAAGGTCTTTTCGAATCTGATGGTCGTGGGGCTCGATCGGTCCGGCGCCTCGGTCAAGGCCGCGCAGGAGCGGGCCCAGGCCTTGGGGCTCACGAACATACGATTTGAATCCCTGGATATCGAGCGAACACCGATTCCCGGCCCCTTCGATATGATCCTCTCGGTCCATGCCCTCGTACAAGCCGAGCGGGAACTTGGGCTGCCGAGCCGGGATTGGACGACGTTCGAACGGCCTCAGGAGGCCGCCGCCCAACAGGCCTTTGAACAGCGCACCGGATTGGGTCCCAGGCTCGACCGGCTCTGTGGTCTCCTGGATCAGGAGGGGCGGCTGATCGCGTTTGAGAAGACCCGCGAACTGGCGAGGCGGATTCCCTTCCAGCGCGCTCTTGCCGCCCGCGGCCTGATCCTGACCAAACCTCCGCTGCCGTTGCGGTATCGCGTTGTCGAAGAAGTCTCGGACGACGGACCTCTCTATGTGGCAGGCCGGAGCGCGGCGCCGAGCAAGGTCCAACCCGGACACGAAGCCGAGCCCTGGGATGAAACCCCGGAAGAGCGGGGAGAAGCCATTTCATCCGTTGCCTCGCTGCTCGCGAGGGTGCGGACCGCAGCTACCGAGGCTCTATCCGCCTCTCGCGACCCCCTCTATGAGAATCACGCGGCTTCGGCCGAGTCGGTCTGGCGGAATCTGCCGAACCGCCTGGTCCGCCGCGAACAGACCTTTGCGGCCCCCACCGGCGCTCAGGTGCACGTCGAACTCGGCGAGTCAGACGGGCTCCGCTATCTCTACCAAGCCACAACCCTTGACCACCGCCAATTGGTCCTGGTCGAGCCGGCTCGGGCGGCCCTGCTGGAGGCCTACTATGCAGAACTGCTGCCCAAGCAGCCGGGCAAGTAGCCCTGCCAGTCATTTACCCCATGCAAGTCCCTGAAAATCAAAGGCCTTGACCAGGAGCGCATGCACCCCCTAGAATGACCCAACATTCCGGGCTGGGGACTTTCTCCCATGCGCGTGCAATACTCCAAGGGGGCGCAAGCCTCCGAGGAATTGATACAACTCCATCGGCGCACCTCCGAGGAGGCAGCCGGCGGGCGAAAGGTCAACGTGATGTTGATCTTTCCGCCTGATTGGTATCCCTCCGAACCCTACCTCAGCTTGCCCACGCTCACTGCCGTGCTCCGTGCCGCCGGCCATGCCGTGGTCCAGAAAGACGTCAATCTGGAAATGTATGACTGGTACTTCAGCGAGGACTTCCTCAAGAAGGTGCTGCGGCGGGTGCCTCAGCAATTGGACCGGCTCAGGAAGCTCGCCAAGAAGCGCGATCTGGAAGAATGGGAACGGGACCTGCAACTGGCCCTCTGCGACCTCACGCGCGAACGGATCGCCGAGCTGGCCCGCAAGGCCGAAGAGGCCAAGCGCATTGTCCGCAGCCAGGATTTCTACGACATCGACAAGCTCGAATGGGCCGTCAATACGTTCCGCGAGGTCACCGCGGTCATCTCACTCGTCTATGCGCCGGCGCGCATCTGCATGCCGCCGATGGAGACCGATCTCTCCTACAAGGTCTATGTCTCGTCCGAGATCATGGACGCCGTGCAGGATCAGCAGGTCAACGTCTACCGCGACGTGTTCGAGCATCTGGTCAAACCGGCGATCGAGGCCGAGAAACCGGATGTCATCGGCATTTCGATCGTCCTCCAGCAACAACTCTTCTCCACCATGACCTTCTGCGCGCTGATCAAACAGCATTTCCCCAACATCCATGTCACGATCGGCGGCAACACAGTGACGCGCCTCCGCGACGTGCTGCCCCAGTCGCCCCTCTTCGCCTACTTCGATAGCGCCGTGTTTTATGAAGGAGAAACGGCCTTCCTGCAATTGGTCGAAGCGGTGGGGGCGGGACGCAGCTTGGACGGAGTCCCCAATGTGCTCTACCGCGATGCGTCCGGGGTGCATACCTCGACGCTGACCTACTCGGAAGATATGGAGGCGTTGCCGCCGCCGGATTTCGATGGCCTGCCGCTGGACAAGTATTTTCTGCCGGACAAGATTCTGCCCTATTTGGCGACGCGCGGCTGCTATTGGGGCCGCTGCGAGTTCTGCGACCACGGCGAGGGCTACACGGCCGGCTACCGGACGAAGAAGATTCAGCAAATCCTAGACGAGGTGCAGCGCTTGCGCGACAAGCACCGGGTCCGGCATTTCCACTTTACCGACGAATCCTATCCGCCGGCGCTGTTTCGCAAGCTCTGTCGCGGGCTGATCGAGCGCCGCATGGACATCGCCTGGACGACCCACATGCGGTACGAGAAGAGTCTGCTCGACGAACCGGTGTGGGAGGATGCCAAGCGCGCGGGCCTCAAGTACCTGCACGTGGGCTACGAGTCCGGCAACGAACGCGTGCTCAAGCTGATGGACAAGGCGACGACGACGGACGTGATCACGCGCAGCTTGCAGCTATCGGCCAAGGCGGGCATCTGGAATCACGCGATGGGCTTTTTCGGATTTCCCGGCGAGACCCGCGAGGAGGCGCTGGACTCCGTCCGGTTCCTGGCCAAGAACAAGGACATCGTCCATTCGGTCGGCTTCGGCACCTTCGATCTCAGCCGCCACACGCCGGTGGCCAAGAATCCCGAGAAGTGGGGCGTGACACCCTACATCAACCCCGAGTGGGACCTGGCGCTGGACTATTATTACACGGTCAAGCAGGGGCTCAGCATCGAGGAAGCGGAGCAAGTCTTCGAGGAGTTCGAACGGAACCATCCGTCCAACTGGGACCTGCGGATTTTTATTCGGGAATACATTTTCCTCTACGTCGCCCGGTTCGGCTTGCGCGCATTGCCGGCGCTCCAGTTCGACGCGGCGAAGGCCGGCTCCGGAGCGCCCCCGTCGCTGGAAGCGAAAGTCTGTTGAGCATGAGCACGTTGCTGCACATTGACGGCAAAGCGCCCAACGCTCCTCTGGCGATTAGCACGCCCACCCGCAAGCTCAAGACCATGCTCCTGTTCCCGCCGGAATGGGTTCCGACGGCGCCCTACCTGGCCTTACCCAGCCTCACCGCGGTGCTGCGCGAACAGGGACATGAGGTCGTGCAGAAGGACGTCAACATCGAGATGTACGACCACTTCTTCAGCGACTCCTTCCTGATCTGGGTCAAGACCCGCATGGCTTCGCAGCTTCGCGCTCTGGAGGACAAGGCCAAACACGCCTGGCTGACGGAAGCGGAAACCCAGCACAAAGCTTGCTTGACCGCCAAGGTCGATCTGGACGTGTTCGAGCTCCTCGAACAGGCCCAGCGGGCCAAGGCCATTGTGCGCGGGGAGGACTTCTACCAGGCGGACAAGCTGGAATGGGCCCTGAATACCTTCCGCCAGGTGATGCAGTACATCTCGGCCGCCTACTATCCGGCGTCGATCGTCTTCTATCCGATGGAGAGCAACCTCGGCTATCGGCCCGGCGTCTCGCGCGAGGTCCTCGCCTGTCTGGATGACGAGCAGGTGAATGTGTACCGGGATATCTGCCGGCAACTCGTGCTCCCGGCGGTGAGCAAGGAAGCGCCGGACGTGGTGGGGGTTTCGATCGGCACGCAGATGCAGCTCCTGGCTGGACTAACCTTCTGCAAGATGGTCAAAGAAGCCTTCCCAACCGTTCATGTGACGGTCGGGGGCAATGTGATCACCCGCCTGCAGGAAGAGCTGCCCCGACAGGAACGGTTTTTCTCCGAGGTCTTCGATTCGGCCATCATGTATGAAGGGGAACATGCGCTCCTGTGGCTGCTCGAGGCCTTAGCCGGGGGACGGGCCATCGAGTCCGTGCCGAACCTCATGTATCGGGACAAGGCCGGCATCCACGTCAACAAGGAAATCTATACGGAGAAGACCGCGGCCTTGCCGCTCCCGGACTTCGAAGGGCTGCCCCTCGACCGGTATTTCTCGCCGGTTCGCATCCTGCCGTACCTTGCCACCAGAGGCTGCTACTGGGGCCGTTGCACGTTCTGCGATCACGGGCAGGGCTATTTCGACCAGTACCGAGGTCTGCCGGCGCAGGACGTCGTCCGCCAGGTCAAGGCACTGAAGGAGAAATACCGGGCCGAGCATTTCCTCTTTGCCGACGAGTCCTATCCGCCGGCCCTCTTCAAAAAAGTCTCCCAACTGTTGGTCGAGCAAAACGTCGGGATCAAGTGGACCACGTTAATCCGCTTCGAGGAAACGCTGAACGCACAGGACATGGAGCTGGCCGCCCGTGCCGGCTGCTGTACCCTCTACTACGGCATGGAGTCGGCGAACGAGCGGGTACTGGGCCTGATGGACAAGCACGTCAAGAAGTCCATCATCGCGCGCAACCTCAAGGACGCGGCCCAGGTCGGCATCTGGAACCACGTGATGGCGTTTTACGGCTTTCCGGGAGAGACCCGCGACGAGGCCTTGGAGACCAGGCAGTTCATTTTGGACAACCAACCGCAGATCCATTCGGTGGAGCTGTTCTACTTCGTCGCCTACCGGCACACGCCGATGGTGCGCAAACCGGAACAGTTCGGCATCACGATTCACAAGCAGGACGACTATGACCTGCCGCTGGATTACTATTACACGCTGAACGAGCCGGTCGGGCTGACCTGTCTGGATGCCATGCAGCTCTGCGAGGAGTTCTATCAGAACGACTTCGAGCCCTGGGCCGTGCGGGTGAATGCCCGCGAGCATGTCTTTCTCTACATTTCCAAGTACGGCACGAATCGCTTGCCGCAGATCTATGCCAAGACGAAGAGCGGCGATGCGGTCTCCGGTCTCGTCACCTGGCCGGTTGCGCGCGGGGAGGAAGGCGACATGGCCCGCGTGGTCAGCCACGCGGTGTCGTGAAGCACGGACACAATGTTCAGTGTTGAATGGTCAATGTTCAATGCGGAAGAACGTTTTTGAAATTGAGCATTGAAAATTGAACATTAATCATTCCCGTGTTGCAGAGTGCGGCACCGTCACGATTGTTCGGGTGACGTCAGCCAGACAGAGAGGATCTGAAACGCCGATTCGATTTCTTTGGTCATGGCCTCGCCTTTCTTATACATCTGCATGTACTTGCGCGGATTGTTCGTGAGGTTCGCATAGCGGTGCGGATGCCAGGTCGCCAGCAGTTCCTTCTTTCTCGCCTCCAGCTGCTCGCGTGTCGGTTTTTCCGTCAGCCCGAACGTGTGCAACGCCCGGATAATGTCTTCTTGCGCCACGTCGGCTCCAGGTTACGCCATGTGCGAGCGGGAGTCTGACAAACCCATTCCACCTCTGTCAATGAGGACCCACCGTCGATGAGCCGTCCGCTCCCCATCCTCCAGCCGACCAAAATCCTTGCGGGGAAGGATTACCGCGAGGTGCTCAACCAGGAGATGGATGCGGGGAAAATCCCCATCAGCCTGGGGAAAAACTGTCCGGTCAAGTGCGAGTTCTGCTACGAGACGGACCATTCCTATCGGGAAACCCTGGAGCCCCCCAAGACCACCCAGGAAGACTGGGCCTATATCCTCGATTACCTCAACAAGAAGCCGACTGATCCCACGCAGTTTTGGTGTCTGGGCGGAAACGAATACATGGAGTGGACCGACCTCTTTCTGCACCCCAAGGCCATGGAGTGGGTTGAAGACTTTCTCAAGTACACGGACAAGAACCTGACCTTCTTTACGGTCGGCTTTGTCCACGTCCCCAAGGTCCATCAACTGGCCGCCCAATATCCGGGACGGATCAATTTCGAGCTGTCGGTGATCACGCTCGGGGACCATCGGCAGCGGCTCATGCCCCATGCGCCGGCGGTCAAACACTTGCTCAAAGTCCTGGACGGCCCGGCCGTGTCGTCGGCCAATTTCTATAGCTTCGGCGACCAGACGATGTCGAAGGATGCGGCCATGATTTCCGAGGTCAATCAGAAGTGCGTGCTCTGGATGGGCTGCCTGACCCCGGTCCGCGGGATCAAGCCGGAGACGGCGGACCTGATGCGACAGGGACGGACAGCGTTGCCCCAGGAAGCCCGGCGCATCTACGACCTCGCCTTGCCGAATATGACGACCATTCACACGGAAGCCTACATTACCGCTTTCCTGAACCGTCGCCGAATCGTTAACGAGTTCGACAAACTGGAGTTGGACAAGAAAGACACGGTCATCGTCGCCGGCAGCGTCTACAAGATCCTGAACATGTACCGGAAGCGGCGGGCCCGGTATCTCTATGTGCCCAACACGACCTTGGGCGGGGATTCGGACTGTACGGTGCTGCTCACCTTCGACGACATCGCCCGCCGGATCACCAAGGAGAAGCTCGTGCACATCCCCAAATGCGTCATGCAGTCGGGACGGGGACCCTATCGGGACATTGCCGGCGTCTCGCTGGACGACTTCATCCGAAAAACCGGCGTCAAGGTGAGGGTCTTGCACAAGATCGACACCAACTTCGCCAACCGGCAACTGTACCGGAACGGGTTCCTCAAGAACTACGTGGAAGACTACCTCCGCCATCCCTTGGCGCAACCGTACGAAGCCCTGTCGGTGCCGGCCTGACCCCGTGCCGTGACGGCGTTGACAAGCGTGGCCGCCTGACCTAGAGTACGACTTGACCTATGAGTCCGGATCGCCGCAGCCTCCAGTTCTATCAAGCCGACGTGTTTACCGATTTGCCCTTCGGCGGCAACCCGGTCGCGGTCGTACCGGACGGCAACGGACTCAGCGACCGTGAACTCCAGCAAATCGCGCGGGAGATGAACCTGTCCGAGACCGTCTTCGTCCTCCCGCCCGCCGATCCCACCGCCGCCATCAAGCTGCGCATTTTTACGCCTTCTCAGGAGATTCCCTTTGCCGGACATCCGGTGCTGGGAACTTTCTTCGTGCTCGCCACCTTGGGACGGCTCTCCGTCAAGGGCCCGGTGACGCGCCTGCTCTACGAATGCAACATCGGCCTCTTTCCCGTCGAGGTCCATGTCCGCGACGAGAGCGTGGCCAGAATCGTAATGTCCCAGCCGAAGCCGCAGTTCCTCGGACCGATCGAGCCGGGCCAGGACCTGTTCGAAGTGGCTCAGGCGCTCGGCCTGACCAAGAGGCAGATCGACGGCACAAATCTGCCGGTGGAAGTGGTGTCAACCGGCTTGCCGGTCATGATCGTGCCGGTTAGAACCCTCACGGCGGTCCGTTCGATCAAGCCCGACGCCGGCGCGATCACCGAACTCTGCGCACGGTATGGCGCCAATGGCATTATGGTATTCACCACGATGACCGTGGAGGAGGTGTCCACGGTCCACACGCGCATGTTTGCGCCGCCGATCGGCATTCCCGAGGACCCGGCCACCGGCAGCGCCAGCGGCGCCCTTGGGGCCTATCTCGTGCAAAATGGAGTGGTGGACGTGGGACCGACCAGCACGATCATTGCCGAACAGGGTTATGAGCTGGACCGCCCCTCGCGCATCATGATTCAGGTGGAATCGGACGACGATGCGATTCAGGAGGTGAAAGTCGGCGGGCAAGTAGTCATGGTCCTGCAAGGCACTCTCACGTTTTAGCGGTCTTCCCTTCCCCCCTCAGCGCAGACCTGGTAGCAATCCGATGCCGGTGGTAGGATGAAGCATCACTTCTTTCAAGGAGGGCTCATCATGTCCACCCTCGGCGAGTTGATGCGCAAGGAACTGAAGCAAGTGCCCGCCGCCACGCCGGTCCGTGAAGCAGCCAAGCGGATGCGCGACGAACGGGTCGGGTCTCTGTTCGTCGAAAAAGGGGGCCGTCTGGTCGGCATCGTAACGGAGACGGACGTGGTGCGGCGAGCCGTGGCGGACACAAAGGACCTGGACCGCCTGACGGTCGAGCAGATCATGAGCAGCCCGATCGCGACCATCGAGGCCAGCCGCGCAGTCCGGGATGCGCACGACTTGATGGGAGACTTGGGGATCCGTCACCTCGGGGTAACGGAGGGAGGGAAATTGACCGGGCTGGTGTCGATCCGCGATTTACTGATTTACTTTAAGCGGTATTCCGAGCCACGCATCACGCAGGACTGACGAATCTCCGGCGTGAACTCACAATACCTGGGCCCATTGCGAGACAACCGGCGATTTCCGATTAGAGGGCGCCCCGCGTCTTCAGGTCGGTGACAACCGCGCCGAGGTACAACAGCACGGCCAGCATTAACAGGGGCATGCCCACGAAGGTCCCCACACCTATTGTCCAGGCGCCGAACCCTTTCCAAAGAAAGAACAGGACGCACGCCATCCCTGCAATGGCGCAATTGACTGCCAGCGACAATTGAATCGTCACCCATACGGACGTCCGATAGACGACTTTGGGATTCTCGGTTTCCATGTTATTCCCTCGGCTTGACTACCAACGCGGTCCGATTCGCCGCCGCCGCCGCCCGTTCGTCCGGTAACGGATGGGGCGGTCCATGGCAAGTAATGCACGCGATGCGGTCGGCGGACAGCTCCCCCAAGAGCGCCTGGTGGCTCTTGACGCGCTCCCACTTATTCGTCCCGCGATGGCATGACAGGCAGTTGGAATTGGAGTAGCTTCCCACATACTGAATGGGATCCGGATAGGTATCGGTTACATAGTGCAGCCAGTGCCGAAATCCGTCCCGTTTCCCCGCCAGCGTGCCGGTCACGCCGTATGTCACGTGACAGGCATAGCACTGGTCTTTCGCAATCCAGTTATTGCGATAATGCCGGGCGGCCAATGTGGGACTGCTCTGATTTTTCATATCATTGACGAATGGGTCCATCACATGGCAGGAGGCGCAGGCCTGCACCATTTTGGTCCCTTCCATCACCGTCGTCGTCGTGCTCCAGGTCGCGGTCACGGGCAACAGAAATACCCCCACCAGAAGCAGCCGATGGTAGGTGCCGTGCCGGATGCGCTTACGATACACGTATTGCACAAAGATCAGCAGAAGAATCCCGGCCACCGATGCCGCGATCCCGAGGCCTCGGAAGACATCCACGTCCGACACTGCGTCGTGCGCTTCGTACGCCCACGCTGTCGTCCCTGTTAGCCATATTCCCGCAAGGAACGCCACGAGCAGGGATAGTGGCCGCCCATAGGATCTGTCATGATGCATCATGATCGGCTTCTCCCGTTATGCTGATTTCCGCCGGACCGCCACCACACAGCGCTTGAATGCCGGTTCCTTGGAAAAAGGATCGTATACGTCATGCGTAACCTGGTTGATCAGATGTCGGCAAGAATGCATTGTGGCAAACACCATCCCGGGCCGAACAATCTCGGTGATGCGGGCCCGCAACTCGACTTCCCCGCGGCGACTTTTCACGATGACGGGATCGCCGTCCTTGACCTCCGCCTGATAGGCATCGTAGGGGTGGATCTCCAGATAGTCGGGCTGGATTCCTTTCAACGTGGGGGCCGAGCCGGTAATGGTCATCGTATGCCAATGTTCCAGAATGCGTCCGGTATTGAGGATCAGCGGAAACTCATCCGCATAGGGATCCACCGGTTCTTCCTGCCGATCCAGCCAGATTGTCGCCCGTCGGTCGTGTTTTCCGTAAAAGTCGAATCGGCCGGAGCCTGTGGCCATCGGGTCCTGTCCAGGAAGATAGCGCCGCTTGGTGCCCGGATGCGACTCCGTCGGGCAAGGCCATTGGAGCCCGCGCTCCTTCTGCAGTCGCTCGTACGTGATACCCTCGAAGTTGTACGCCGAATGAGACGATATCTTGCGCCACTCGTCCCAGACATCCTTCGGCGTTCTGGCCGAGATCAAGTCGCCGTGGCCGAGGCGGTCCGCTAACTCCACGAGAATCGCCAAGTCGCTCTTGACCTCGCCCGGAGGACTCACCAGTTTGGGGTAGAGATGGTACCGTCGATCCCCGTTCCCTGTGACCCCTTCCTTTTCCACCCAGAGGGCGGCAGGCAGCACCACATCGGCGAATTTCGTCGTTTCCGTCGGGTAAAAGGCATCGACCACGACTAGAAACGCCTTTTCCATTCCCTGCCGGTAGGCCGTGACATTGGGGAGCGTCTGCCCGGGGTTCGTGCACATCACCAGACAGCACTTCACGTCGCCTCGCCCCAGCGCTTCAAATAACTGAACGGTGTGATAGCCCGGCTTTGGGCTGATCCGGCCGCGCGGAACCTTCCACAAATCTTCCATCTCTTCGCGGTGCTTCGGATTGGCGATCAGGCGCCCGTTCGGCAGGGCATGCGAAAGGGTGCCGACGTCGCGCACGCCGCCGCACGCGTTCGGTTGCCCCGAGATGGAAAACGGCGTGGCGCCCGGGCGACCGAAATGTCCCGTCAAAAGGTGCATCGCGCTCACCAGCCGGTTGGAGTGGGTGGCCTGCACCTGCTGATTCAAGCCCATCGTCCACAACGACATGGTGGCTTTTGAAGTGGCGAACAGGAACGCGGCTTCGCGAATATCCCGCGGAGTGATACCGCAGGTTTTGGCCGCCGCCTCCGGGGTGTATTTTGCGATATGCCGTTTAAACTCCTCGAACGTCCGGCTCTCCTCACCGTCCTTGAACGTCAGGTAGTTCTCCACCATATCCCGGTCGATGAAATTGTGTTGCAGGAACACATAGATCATCGCGTTATAGAGGGACACGTCGGTGCCGGGATGGATCGGAAGGTGCAGGTCCGCGTGCCTCGCCGTGAAAGTCTTGCGCGGGTCGACGACGATGATCTTCGTGCCGGGATGGCTCCGCTTCCGGTCCCGCACACGCTCCCAGAGAATCGGATGGCACTCCAGGGTGTTTGAGCCCGTGATGAAGAAACAATCGGCATAGTCCATGTCCTCATAACACCCGGGCGGTTCGTCTTTACCGAAGGTGGCGGTATAGCCGGTCGTTGCAGAGGCCATGCACATCCGCGCATTGCTCTCGACGTTGTTCGTGCCGATGCCGGCCTTGAACAGCTTGTTTGCGGTATAGCTTTCCTGCGTGTAGAGTTGACCGCTGCCGTAGAAAGCGACGCTGGCCGGTCCGTGCGTCTCGATCGATTCCCGGAAGCGCTGTGCGATCAGGGTCATGGCTTCATCCCAGCTTGCCCGCTGCAGTTCTCCGTCTTTCCTGATCATCGGGTACAGCGCGCGATCTTCGGAGTAGAGGATATCGCGAGTCGCCAAACCCTTGATGCAGAGGCGGCCGCGGTTGTGTGCCTCGTCGTCTCCCTTGACGTCCACAACCTTGTTGTTGGTAACGCCGATCATGACGCCGCAGCCGGTCCCACAGAACCGGCAGACGCCTTTGTGCCAGCCGTCAACGGGGATTACCGACTGGCGTTCCCATAAGCTGTTGCAGCCGGTCAGGGGAGCCAGGCACGCCAGCCCAGCCGAGACTCCCAAGAGCCTCCCCAGTTCCCGGCGTGTCAGTCCATTTGGCGCGTCTGGTTTGTGCGACACGATAACGACCCTCCACGGTGAATGGGGACCTCAAACTTTGGCAGGCTCGTGCCCAGATACTTATTGGCAGGTCTGCAGGATTCTTAAAATAGGCAAGAACCGGCCTATACAATTAATACGTCGGGCAGTAAGAGGAGACCGGGAAGAGGGTTATTTGCTGAGCTGCTGAATAATGTGCGGGAGCTCGGGGAGGATGAGGTTATCCACAGCCAATCGAACGGCTCCTTCGGAGCCTGGAACGGAGAAGAGGACGCGTCCGCAGTACAAACCGGCGGTCGCGCGGCTCATGATGGCCGCCGACCCGATGTCCTGGTAGGTGAGGTAGCGGAAAATCTCGCCGAAGCCCACCAAGCGCTTTTCGAGCAGGGCGTCCACCGCTTCGAAGGTGGAGTCGCGCCGGGAGATGCCTGTCCCGCCGTTAATCAGGATAGCCTGCACATCCTGCTTGCGCACGGCCCGTTGGATCAGCGTCTTGATCTGCTTCGGCTCATCCTTGACGAGGTGATAGGCCACCGTTTTGTGGCCCGCGGCCTTGAGCCGCTTCATGATCAACTGGCCGCTGGTGTCCGTCTCCGGCGTCCTCGTGTCGCTGCAAGTAATGACCATGCAGCCGACACGCGTCGGGGCCTGTACCTTATGTTCCTTATGCGAGGGGAGTGAGACCTGCGGCGGCGCAGAACGCCGAGACCCGGAGAATTTCTTCGGCTTGGAGGCCTTGCGACTGTGCTTGTCCATCGCCCGGTTCAGCGCCGCAGGCCGGTCAGCCCCAGACCGAGTCTGGCTTGAGCTTGGCCACCGGCTTGCCTTTGGCGATGTGCTCATCCAGGATGGCCGGCACGTCGGTTTCCTTGACCTGCGAGTACCAGGTGGCATCCGGATAGACCACGACGGTCGGACCTTGCTCGCAAGGACCCAGACAGGCGGAACCGGTGACCAGCACCTGGCCCGGCTGAACGCCCCGCTCCATCAATCCCATGTTAAACGCCATCAGCAACCCCGGCGAGCCGGCCGCGCCGCAGGAGGGCTTGGGATGGCCGGGAGGCCTGGTGTTTGTGCAAACGATAATGTGATATTTCGGCTTCGGCATTATGGGCTCCTTGGTTGAGAAACGCCGTCAGCCATCAGCTCTCAGCTTGTTGAAGAAGAGCTGACGGCTAGCTGCTGACGGCTGTGTGCTATCTTACTTCGGCATGAACGACCGCCACCGCTCGATACATTCCTCAGGCAGCTTCCAGTGCTTGGCTCCTTTGAGCACCCACTCCAGATAATGTTCCTTGGGCTTGAACTTGCCGATGGGGGCGGCCACATGGGTATTCACCAACATTTTTTCCCCTTGCTCGTCCACCACCGTGACCTGCAGATGCCGAAACGCCCCATCGGGAACCTCGCCCTCGAACTCGTCCATCAGCTTAAGATCTTCTTCGGTCACCTCCAGCACCACGCCCCAGACCTGTTCGCCGGGGGAGGGGGCCACGCTGGCCAGTCCGCATCGCCACTGCGACGACCAGCGGCAAAACTGAAGGGCATGGTCGGGCAGGAACGCCTTGCAGACAAACTGATGCTCGGGCGCTCGGCGCTTGAGTTGGGTCGGATTCAGATTGTCCGCATACACGAAGAATTTCATGGTTGTGCCGAGTGTGTGCGCGCAGATAGGCTCTGTGCAAGCAGAGGCAGTTGTACCATATGGCCTTCCAGCCTTGTCAAGACCGGCATGGGCTGCGTCTAGATGCTGCCGATGGATGCGTTGACATTTCTTCGACGAGGCGGCTAAGCTGATGTCATGGGGATCAGCCGGGCCATGACGATCGGAGGTCTCCTGTCGGCCTCGCTCTGGATCTGGGCTGCAGCCACCCCGGGTCCTGGTTGGTCTGCGGAATACTACAGCTGGATCGACTCATCCGGCACTCTGGTGCTGACGGATAATCTGAGCGGACTTCCGCCCGCGATGCCGCCCGCGTCCGTCTGGACGTACAAATTCCGGGACCGGCCTTCGACCTCGACTTCTAACCACGCGCAGGCCATGAACGGCGGTGCCGCATCGAGCATGCAGGAGTCGGCGCCGGCCGGCGAAATCGCAAGAATGGCTCCGCCGACCGAATCGCCCGGCGAGGCCCGAATCGACCAGCAAGGCCAGATGGAACCGGCAAACAATCAACTCGCCCTAGGCCAGACCTTGACGCCGGTCGTTCCATTGCTCGGCGGCGCCCGCCCAAGCCAGGGTTTTCCATTCGGCTCGATGGCGATCCCACCGGGCCCAGGCGGATTGCAGCAGCGATTGCGGGAGCTGCAAGCGTTCCAAGCCAATTCCTCCTCCCATCTTCCAATGCCGCATGCCAAGCCGGGATCTCGGCAGGTCGTAGCCGGACCAGGCCACAGCCATCGCTAGGCCTACGATGCAGCCGGAACACAGCGACACAACCCAGGCGGGCAGTCCATTCTCCATCAGCAAGGTACTCCATTATCTTGCCGTCGGCCTACTGGTCGTCGGCAGCCTTGCTTATTGGGCTATGAAGCCTCCGACCGCCAATCCGATGGCCGACCCGCGAGCCGCCGAAGCGATGGCGCTCGTACAAACCCATCGCGCCAGGCAAGCTCCCACGCTCCGACAAGCTCTCACGGATCGGGTGCAAGGGATGGCCGCCCGTGGAAAGGGGGTCCGCATGGGGGAGTGGACCGTCGAGAAGAAGCGCGACCACCTGTATGTGGTGAAAGTTTTTGTCCGCGAGGAGGGGAGCCAGGGCGGAGGGCTGCGCTGGTTCGAACGAGACTATGAATGGCAGGTGGACCTGACGAAACAGTCCGTCGTGCCCATGTCCATGCCCGCGGAAGACCTGATGCCCATGGGCATGGCGGGTCCCTTAACCCGCGGAGGCGGCCCGGCCGGCCTGTGAGTCATGGTCCGGTGCCTTCCGTTTCCGGAGGGACTCGCACCAGGATTTCCCCCTCCACGATATCCACCAAAAACCGGCTGACCGTAAAAACAGGATTTTCCGGCCGCTCGCCCGTACAGACGTTGAACCGCCAGCCATGCCAGGGACATGTCACGATGTTGCCCTGCAATTGTCCATCTCCCAGCGGGCCGCCGGCATGGGGACAGCAGTTATCCAACGCATAGATCGTTCCTTCGACGTTGAAGAGCGCCACGCCTCGCCCCTCAATCTCTACCGATAGACAAACGCCCGGCGCCAACTCGCCCACCTTCGCCACCTTGACCCACTGAGCCATCATCGCCTCCTCAATGGCCGCCAGTCTAGCCAGTTGGAGCAGAGGCTGCAAGGTGCCTATGCCGCCATGGAGGAGCCAAAGGATTGATTTTACAGCGGGACTATGGCATAGAGTAAGGCAGTCAAAGCCTTGGTTCGGCACTGTCGACTTGCGGGGTGACCCAGGAGGACAGATGGAACTGACGCTGCTACTGAACTCGACCTACGAACCGCTTCGTGTCGTTACCTGGAAAAAAGCCATTACGCTCCTCTGGCAGGAGAAGGTGGAAGTCCTGGAAGTGTACGACCGGGACATCCAGGGAATTTCAATCTCCATCAAGCTTCCGGCCGTCATGCGGCTGCTCAAGTTGGTGAAGCTGAAGGACAGTCACCGGGCGGTCAAATTTTCCCGCATTAATATCTTTACGCGCGACGGCTATACCTGCCAATACTGCAGCCAGAAATTCAGGACCGAGGACCTGACCTTCGACCACGTCGTCCCCATCGCCAAGGGAGGCAAGAAGACCTGGGAAAATATCGTCACGGCCTGCTGGCGGTGCAACAACCGGAAGAGCGGGCGCACCCCGGACGAAGCCAGCATGCGCTTGATTCGGAGGCCGGTCAAGCCGCGCTGGAATCCCGTGATCACAATTACGATCGGTATCAGGAACGCACCCCAGAGCTGGCGGGACTATCTGTACTGGAACCTGGAACTAGAGGCGGATCCACCGGAGGGGGGCTGACGATTTTACCGCCGCTCGCCCTGAGCATAGTCGAAGGGCCAACGACGGATGTACGACCGCAGGTCAGTACTCTTTATCGATCACGATTGCTACTTCCCGCGATCCCACCAAGGTCGGGTTCTTGGCGAACTTTCCTTCCAAATCTCCAGACTGCGGCGGCCCGGCCTGGCCATCCCGGTCGATCCGGGCAAGCACATCCACCATCCCGCGCAATTCTGACCCGCTCGCCATCACGTCCTGATTGGTAATTTCGAACGAGACCGGAAACTTCGGATTGTCGATGCGCTTCGCCGCCAGGGGGCGGGGTGCGCCCTGCGGCCGGCGGACGATCACGAACAGCACGTCCGTCGGACGGACTTTTGACGCCAAGGCCGGATCGATCGTGACCTGTCCGGCAATCACGCCGCTGCCCGACGGTTTTTCACAGCCGTGCGCCAGCCCCATCCAGGCGGCTATGCCGGCCAAGACGATCACGCCGCCGGCCATCCCCAGCACCCTCATCGTGCCTTCTGCCACCTGCATCCTCCTTCACTTCGGACCCAATCAGAACAGCCAACGTGGCGCATTATACAAGCCGGATCGGGGAATAGAAAGGGAGCTTTCTCCAGGCAGTGAGGCTGTTGTATGATACGCCCCGGCAAGCGCGAACGACTGCGCACAGATTTCGAATAAGAAATAGGTAGGGGGGAGCAATGGCAGCCAATCCCGGATTCCAAGTCTCACTCGATGTAAAAGGACGGTCCTGCGTGGTGGTGGGAGGCGACGACGAAGCCTCCGACAAGGTCGATCGTCTCTTGGACAGCGGCGCCAAGGTGACGGTGATCAGCCCCACCTTGAACGACCACTTGCGGAAACTCACGGCGACCGCCAAGATCTTGCACCGAGTCCGGCTGTTTCGTTCGACCGACGCACAGGGCTGTTTCCTCGTCGTCAACACCCTGCGACACGATCAGGACTTTTCCCGTTCCCTCTATGAACTGGCCCAGAAGGAGCGGTTCCTGCTCCTCGCGGTCGACCAACCGGAATACTCGACGGTGATGCTCCCCGCCTTGGCCAAACGGGGCCATTTGCGCCTGGCCATCAGCACCAGCGGGGTGGCGCCGGCTCTGGCCGGCAAGCTCCGGCAGGATTGCGAGCAGCTCTTCGACGAGGAGTTCGAACGATTCCTGGAATGGTTGGCCGCCATCCGGGATGAAACCAAAGCAGCCGAACCGGATGCGGAGCAACGCCGAGCCAAGTTGCGCGAGGCCGTCGAAGGCTTCAAACTCAACGGCGCCATTCAATATCCGAAAGCCTGGCTCGACGCACGCCGGCAACAACAAGCCTGATTTGGAAGGAGCGATCCATGGTCCTCTTGGAATTCAGCATGTCCCCGCTGGGCAAAGGGGAGAGCGTGGGCAAGTACGTGTCGCGGTCCCTGGACATTATCGACAAGAGCGGGGTGGACTACCGGCTCAACCCGATGGGCACGGTGCTGGAAGGGGAGTGGGACGAAGTCTTCGGGGTGGTGAAGAAGTGCTACGAGCGGATGAAGAAAGACTGTGGCCGCATCTCCTGCACGATCAAAGTGGACTACCGCAAGGGCCACAAAGGGCGCCTCGCCGGCAAGGTCGCCAGTGTGGAGAAGAAGCTCAAGCGGAAGCTGAAGACGTAGCAAGCTGGAAGCGGGCGACGAAGGGTGGCCGACCGAGAGCAAGACCCGGTTGACGAACGGCGCCCGTATTCGGCGGCGGCACGATGCGTTAACCCCAGACTGCCAGTCCACGTCATTGAGTTGGTCGCTCGCCTCATCGGATTAGCAGAACGGCTCGCGACACTCCTACTGCCATTGTGCAGACAGCTCCCGCCATACCGCCGGCCTCAACGGGCATCCGTTCCATCCGGGTCCGAAAAAAAAGGTAGCAGGGCCAGGCCGCTTGTAGGCCTGTCCCTGGTTCGATATGATCGCAATTGAGTCTCCTAGTTTTAGGACCATGAGATCATGCCAGTCATACTTGACACACAGAATTCCATGCGTGCTGCGCGGCTGCTTCGGTTTTGTTATTTGTGTGGAAGAAACTTCAATCCCGCGGAAAAGGTAAACTCAGACCACGTGCCACCCACTGGGCTCTTTGCAATTGCCGATCGGAATTTCCCGCTTATTCTCCCTACCCACCAAAAATGTAATGCAATGCGGTCTGCAGACGACCAGGTTGTCGGGCAGCTTGTGGGTGTCATCCACGGTCGCAAGCCGAATCCAACGCATAAAAAGTTTCGAGTTTCAGTCGGCCGTTTCAAAGATGGCTCACCCGCTATTGCCGTTCGCGGTCTAGACCTTGACCACATCATCTGGCGGTGGGTTCGCGGATTCCACGCGGCGCTGTACAACGAGTACTTGCCGGAGGATACTCGATTCTTGATTTGCCCACCGTTGCCAGAGGCAGAGCTATCGGCAAGTGGGCCTCAATTCTTACCGGTCGCAGAGGCGATCCCTAAGTTCGTCGAAGAGCTAAAACGAAACCGTGCAACGTGTACTTTAGACCGAATCGTATGCCGAAACGGAAAATGCCGCTACGAATGCATCTGGGATCAAGCTGAAGATGGCACTTGGATATGCATCTACGCTCTTGATCTATATCAGTGGATTGATCTGGGGCACACTTCTTCCTCTGAGCCCCGCGGATGCATAGGCTCATACATCCGCTCTGGTGGTAACGTTCCAATGGGTGCAACCTGCGCGACGCGGCTGGAGTTTCCTATCTCGAACCATGCGCGACTAGATCCATTCGGCGCGTAGCAAAGTCATCAGGCGTAACTTTAACCGGGGGGATAGGTTTGCAAAGCGACCTATCCCCCTTTCCTTTTTCCTTTCCCATGGGCACCTACACGGGATCGCGTGGCGCTGAGCTGCCTTCACCGGAGGTGCAGGGAACCCACCGAGGCTTTAGCGAGAAGGAAAGCTGGAACTGACCAAGGCACCGCGATCAAACGATCGCGGCCGCTGGAATTCCAGAAGGCTTCCGCTTGCTAAAGCCCGGAAGGGTCGCGCCGGGAGGTGCAGCAGCGAAGGGCCATGCGATCCCGACAATGCCCCAGGCAGCCCAGCGCAATGCTAACCGTTCGTCAGTCGAGTCTTGAAACTTAATGTTTGAGGATAGAGATATTGATTAAAACACTGAAAACTTGAAGTATTTAGTGGGATTCTTCTTGACATCTTCGACCAGGCCTTCGACGTCGGTCAGCAGTTTGTCCGCCCGCTGGTAGAGTTCGTCCTGCGTGATCAGCTTGCCCGCCGTGCCCTGGCCTCCCTCCACCTTGGCCAATAACTGTTCGCCCCGGCTGGTCAAATTGTCCAGCCGCTTATAGAGAGTCGGATCGGCCAGCTTGGCCAGAGTCCCGTTCTGGTCGTTGAGCTTGCCGGCCAGGGCGTTCAGCTCCTTGACCGCCTGGTTGGCCCGCACATACAGCTCCTTGTCCGTCATCAACTGCCCGATCGTGCCCTGGCCCTTTTCGACTTTGTCCAGCAATGCGACACTTTTCTCGGAAGCGATCTCGATGTTCTGCATCGCCTTCTTGGACTGTTCATAGAGGGCTGGGTCGGACAACAGTTTGCTGGCCGTGCCCTGGCCTTCATTCAGCCGCACGAGAATTTTCTGCATCTCGTGCAGCGCCGCATTGACGTTATCCAGCGTGGCGGTTGCGCCGGAGGCGAGGTTCGTCAGGTCCGACTCGGCATCACCGCCCAGCACGCTGCCCGGCGCTAAGGCCGGCTCGGTCTGGCTGCCAGGCATGATTTCCAGGAACTTATCGCCCAGGAGGCCCATCGGCCTGATGCTGACCTTGGCATCCCGATGAATGTGCGGCGCCACGGCCTTCTGCACCGTGAAGAGAATGTCCACGTTGGGAGCATCCTGGGCGATGGCGATGCGATGGACGTTGCCGATGTCCACTCCGTTCATGCGCACCGGCCCTCCGACCTTGAGACCCTGGGTATGAGTCACCGTGGCCCGGAATTTGATCTGGCTGGCGAAAAGGCCCATGCCTTCCTCCAGGTTCATGATCACCCCGATCAGGATCGCCAAGGCCACCAGCACGAGCATGCCCACCTTCACTTGTGCCCAATGGAGCTGTGATTGCCTGTTCACGACACACTCCTTGGTGAGGCAATTGATCGCAGAAGTGGCTCGTCGGATATGCCATTCGAGTTGGGCGAGGGCGTCCATTCCGACGGCATGCTGCTCGGGTCGAGGAATTCCCTGACCGCCGGCTGGTCGCAGGCCCGGAGTTCGTCCGGCGTGCCGTCGAAAGCCAGCCTTCCTTTGATGATCAAGATCATGCGATCCGCCACCCGATAGGCTGTGTCCAAATCGTGCGTCACCACCACTTGGGTAACGCCCATGGTCTTGAGCCGAAGTATCAACCGGCCAATCACGCAGGTATTGATCGGATCCAGGCCGGCGGTCGGCTCGTCGTAGAGGAGAGTCTTGGCCCCGCTGGCCAGGGCCCTGGCGATGCCCACCCGCTTTCGCATACCGCCGCTCAGTTCCGCCGGCATCTTGTCGAGTATGTCGTCCAGCCCGACGAACCTCAGGCTTTCTAACGCCTTCTGCTCGATCTCTTCGTCGGAAAGCAGACCCTGTTCCCACAAACGGTATCCGACGTTCTCGCGGACGGAGAGAGAATCGAACAGGGCCGCGTCCTGGAACACCATGGCCATCTGTTGCCGGACCTGAAACAAGTCGCGTTCCCGGAGGCCTGTGATGTCTTGCCCCACCACTGTGATCGTGCCCTTGTCCGGACGGTAGAGGCCCAGTGCCAGCCGGAGCAGGGTGGTCTTGCCCGACCCGCTGCCGCCCAGGATCACCCGGGTCTCTCCCGGCTGCACCGAAAACGAGACGTCCTTGAGGATCAGCCGATCACCCAGACTGAGCCAGACATTGGCATACTCGATCATGGTCGCCTCGCAAATCTCTCTTAGGCAAAGGCCATGAAGAACTTAGTGATAAGAAAATCGCTGGCCAGGATCAGAATGGACGAATAGACCATGGATTGGGTGGTGGAGACGCCCACACCCGCCGTGCCGCCCTTCGTCGAGAATCCGGCATAGCAACTCACCATCGCAATGATGAACCCGAAGACCAGGGGTTTGACCAGCCCTTGCACGATGTCATCGAGTTGAATCGCTTCGAACGCCCAGGTCCAGTAGAAATAGGAATCGATGGCCAGGTACAGCCTGGCCACCAGCCACCCGCCCAGAATCGCGATGCAGTTCGTGATGATCGTCAGCAGGGGGATCATGATGAGGCAGGCGGCCAGCCTGGTCGTGGCCAGCTTCTTGATCGGATCGGTGCCTTCCGCGCGGAGGGCGTCGATCTGTTCCGTCACCTGCATCGACGCGATCTCGGAGGCGATGCCGGTTCCCACGCGTCCCGCAATCATTAAGGCGGCCAGGACCGGGCCCAACTCCCGGACGACGCTTTCGCTGATCAGGCGGGACACATACATCGTGGCCCCATAGGGCTCCAACTGCACCGCGCCTTGCAGCGCCAGCACCATGCCCGTGAACAAGCCGGTCAACATCACGATGAACAGAGACCCGACGCCAATCCGGTCCAGTTGCAGCATAATTTCGCGAAGGTACCAGGGAGGCCGGACCAGCCCGGCGACCGTCTGGACGGAAAGGATCGTAAACTCCTGCACGATCAGGAGCAGATCGAAGAACCTGGCGGTCAGATTAAGCGAGGTCGGCATCACCACACCGTCTTTCGGCATCACCGTTCCCTGTCTCGCGTCATTATAGGGCAACCGACCGGTGCGAACAACGAGCGTGACCGGGCGGCATGCCTGGTCCGGTGTACAAGCGATATTCAGGAATAGACCCGTGGCACCCGCGGCCCAATCCCGCAGAGGACTTCGTAGGGAATCGTCCCGCTCCAGGCAGCCACATCGCTTGCCAGGATTGCGTCGGTCCCTTGGCGGCCGATCAAGACCGCCTCGTCCCCGGGTCGGACAACCGGCAGATCCGTCACATCCAGCAGCGTCATGTCCATGCAGACTCGTCCCACGACCGGGCACCTCTGCCCCTGCACCAGCACGTATCCTCGGTTGGACAAGGCCCGGCTGTAACCGTCCGCATAGCCGATCGGCAGGACGGCAATCTTGGTAGACCTGCGTGCGATGAAGGATCGGTTGTAGCTCGCGCTGTCCCCCTTCTCCAGATTCCTGACTTGTGCAACCTGGCTGCGCAGGGAGAGGACCGGTTTTAGCGTCGCCGCCGGTCCGCGTTGCAGGGCGGTGGAGTACCCATAGAGCATAATGCCGGGCCGCACCAGGTTGAAGTGCGCGGCCGGATGCCCAAGCATGGCCGCACTGTTGGCTGCATGGATGAGGGGAACGGAGAGGCCGGCCTTATGCAGCCCGGCCAGGACGGCTTGGAACCGCTCGATCTGGATCTTGGTGTAGGCAGGATCGGCATTGTCGGCATCGGCCAGATGCGTCATCAGCCCTTCCAACCGCAACGAACTTTGGAAGGCAGGGGATTGGAGCAGGGGCAGCACTTGGTCCGGCGGAAGACCGAGCCGTCCCATCCCCGTATCGACCTTGAGATGGACCGGGTAGGGGTTCGACCCGGCGCCGAGTCTGGCCGCCAACGCCACCGCAATGGTCGGCTCGTAAATGACCGGCGTCAGATCATAGCCCAGCAGATCGGCAAGTTGGGCAGGAGGCAAGGCGCCCATCACCAAAATCTGCGCCTGGATGCCGGCGTCGCGAAGCTGGGCCCCTTCCTGAATCGTGGCGACCGCGAACCGCGTCACGCCTTCTCGCGCCAAGGCCTCGGTGACGGCGACGGAACCATGCCCATAGGCATCGGCCTTGACGACGGCCAGGATGTCGCAACCGGGAGACAAGAGGCGTCGCGCCTGCCGCAGATTGGACGTCAGGGCAGAGAGGTCGACAGAGGCGATGGTCGGGGGTGCGGTCGTGAGGGGAGACACGCGAGTGGCCGGAACCGAGACGGATGGCAGCCCGCTCAGATTTCCAGGATCTCCTCCTCCTTTTTCTTGAGGGTCTGGTCGACTTTCTGGACGTATTGATCGGTCACCTTCTGGATCTCGGTTTCCGCCTTGCGGACGTCGTCTTCCGACAGCTTTCCGTCCTTGTGCAAGCCCTTGAGTTCCTCATTGCCTTCGCGGCGGATATTCCGGAGCTGGACCTTGCTCTCCTCCCCATGCTTCTTGCACAGCTTGATCAAGTCCTTGCGCCGTTCCTCCGTCAAGGAAGGGACCGGGATGCGAATCAACTTACCGTCGTTGGAGGGGGTGAGCCCGAGTCCGGAGGCCTGAATCGCCTTTTCGATTTCCTTGATGAGGGCCGGCTCCCAAGGCTGGACCGTGATCAGGCGGCTCTCGGGCACGCCCAAGTTGGCCACCTGTTTGAGGGGCGTCAACGTCCCGTAGTAGTCCACTTTCACCCCGTCCAGCAGGGCCAGGGAGGCGCGGCCGGTCCTAAGGGTGGCCAGATCCCGCTTCAGATGCTCCAGCGCCCCTTCCATCCGTTCCTGGACTCGTTTGTGCGTGGCGCCCGACATAAGAGCCTCTCCCTCCGCCTCAGCGGCTGCCGGCGGTCACAAGCGTCCCGATCTTGTCCCCGCGCACGACCTTGGCGAGGTTGCCGCGCTCCTTCAGATTGAAGACGATCAGGGGCAGGTTATTGTCCATGCAGAGCGTGACGGCCGTCGAATCCATGACTTTCAGGTTTTTATTGATGATGGACAGAAACGGCACCTCGGTGAACATCTTGGCGGTCGGGTTCGTAACCGGGTCCGCTTCAAAGACCCCGTTCACTTTGGTGCCTTTCATGATCACCTCGGCCCCGATCTCCATGGCGCGAAGGGCGGCGGCTGTATCGGTCGAAAAGTAGGGGTTGCCGGTCCCGCCGGCGAAGATGACGACGCGCTTCTTTTCCAGATGCCGGATCGCCCGGCGGCGGATGTACCCTTCCGCCAACTGCCGCATCTCAATGGCCGACTGGACGCGGGTCGTGACCCCCTTGCGTTCCAGCGCATTCTGCAGCGCCAGCGCGTTGAGCACGGTGGCCAGCATCCCCATATAATCCGCAGAGGCCCGTTCCATCCCGCTGGCGCTGGCCGCGATACCCCGAAAGATATTGCCGCCGCCGATGACCAGCGCGACTTCGACGTTCAGCGCCACGACGGAGGCCACTTCCTCGGCCAGCCCCTCCAGCACGGACGGCTGAATGCCATAGCCCTGGTCGCCGGCCAAAATCTCGCCGCTGATCTTGAGAAGGATCCGCCGGTATTTGGCGGAACTCATTCGTGCCCCAGTTGATACCGCGTAAACCGCCGGACGGCCATGTTCTCGCCGATCTTGGCGATCTTTTGCGCCAGCAGGTCCTTAATCGTGACTGTGGGATCCTTGATGAAAGTCTGCTCCAAAAGGCAGCTCTCCTGGTAAAACTTTTCGAGCTTGCCGTCGACGATCTTCGCCCAGGCCGGTTCCGGCTTGCCCATTTCCTTTGCCTGTGCCAGGTAGATCTGCTTCTCCTTCTCGACGACGGACGCCGGAATATCCTCGCGCTTCACAAAGGAAGGGTTCGATGCGGCGATCTGCAACGCCAGGTCCCTGACGAAGGTCTGAAACTCGTCGTTCCGCGCCACGAAGTCCGTTTCGCAATTGACTTCGACCAAGACCCCGATCCGGCTGCCCGGATGGATGTACGAGGAAATGATGCCTTCGTTCGTTTCCCGCCCGGCCTTTTTCTGGGCCGCGGCCAGGCCCTTCTGCCGAAGGTGCTCAATGGCTTTTTCGATGTCGTCGCCGGATTCGACCAGCGCCTTCTGGCAATCCAGAATGCCGGCGCCGGTTTTCTCCCGCAGCTCTTTCACTAACGTCGCGTTGCCTGCCATGCCGTTCGCGCTCCCCTTAGTAATCGTCAAGACCGTGTCAGCCGGCCTGATGCCGGACCCGTTACGAAGCCGGAACGGCTTCCATCACCATCCCGCTTGGCTTGTGCACCTCTCCCTGAGCCTCGGGCTTCTCGCCCTCTTCGCGCTGCGCACGCAGATGCGCGCCCTCGATGCAGGCGTCGGCAATGCGCGAGACGACCAGCTTGATGGAACGGAGGGCGTCGTCGTTCCCCGGGATCGGATAATCGATGCCGTCGGGATCGCAGTTGGTGTCCACGATGGCGATCACCGGAATCCCGAGCCGGTTGGCTTCCATGATCGTGATGTGCTCGATCCTGGTGTCCAGCACAAATACGCAACCGGGGAGGCTGTTCATGGTTTTGATCCCGCTAAGATACTTCTCCAGCTTGACCCGTTCTTTTTCCATCTGGCCGACTTCTTTCTTGGTCAGCCGCTGGTGGGTCCCATCGGTCAAGGCCGACTCGAACTTCTTCAGCTTCTCGATGCTCTTGCGGATCGTCTGGAAATTGGTCAGCATCCCGCCGAGCCACCGCTTGTTGACGAAGAACATGCGGGCCCGCTTGGCCTCTTCCTCGAGAATGTCCACGGCCTGCCGCTTGGTGCCGACAAAGAGCACGGACTCGCCGGCCGAGACTGTATCACGGACGAAGGCGTAGGCGGCTTCAAACCGCTGTACCGTCTGCTGCAGATCGATGATGTAAATCCCGTTGCGCTCGCCGAAGATGAACCGTTTCATCTTCGGATTCCAGCGATTGGTTTGGTGGCCAAAATGGACACCGGCTTCCAGTAATTCCTTGATCGCGATCATCCCCATCCGTTCACCTCCTTCCTCTGCTTGCGGAGCGCCCGACGATATCGGACGAGAGGTCTTTCTCCCCTTATTCCCAAGCCGAGTGGCGTGCAACACGCCAATTCGAATTTGAGTAATGAGTCTTGCGGCTTTCCCCTGAGTACTGCACTCTGCGTTCGTCGAAATCGTACAAGGGCTTGAAAACGTAGCACGATCGGGACCGGATATGCAAGCCGACGTCGCGCGGCCCTAGGATCGGTAAGACGCGTTGATCCGCACATACTCGTAGGAGAGGTCGGTCGTCCAGATAGCGCCCTGCGCGGATCCAAGCCCCAGGTCGATCACGATCCGAAACTCCCGCCGACGGAACAGTTTTTCAATGGCTCGCTCCGCGGCACGCCCGAGACTAACACCCTGTTTGACGATGGGCACGCCTTCGATGGCCAACCCGATCCGCTCCGGCTTGATGCGCACGCCGGCGCGCCCGACGGCCGCCATGATCCGGCCCCAGTTCGCATCCTCCCCGAAGAATGCAGTCTTGACCAGACAGGAAGTGCCGACGGTATTGGCTACGGCTTTCGCGTCAGACGGTGACCTCGCCCCCGTAACCAGCACCTGCACGATCTTCGTAACCCCTTCGCCGTCGCGGCAGATATGCATGGCCAGCGCGCGACAGGCTTCGCTGAGCAGGGCCTGGAATGAAGCCAACTCCTTCGTTCCGTCGCGGAACGGGGCGTTGCCCGCTAGACCGTTTGCCAGGCAGAGCACGGTGTCGTTGGTGCTGGTGTCCCCATCCACCGAAATACAGTTGAACGACGTCTCGGCCGCCGCCCGCAGCGCTCGCTGCAAGACCGGCGGTGCGATCGCCGCGTCCGTGGTGAGATAGGCCAGCATGGTGGCCATGTTGGGGTGGATCATCCCGGACCCCTTAGCCATTCCGCCTACCGTCACCACATGCCCGGCGATCCTTGTTCGCAGGGCCACTTCCTTGGCCTTCAGATCCGTCGTCAGAATCGCCTTGGCCGCCTCATGCCCTCCGCTCCGACGCAACCGCAGGGCCAATCGCGGGACGCCCTGCCTGATCGCAAGCATCGGCAAGAACTGGCCGATGACCCCGGTCGAGCCGACAAAGATCGAACGGACAGGCACGCCAAGACATTGAGCCGCCAACGTCGCCATTTCTTTTGCATCGGCCAACCCCTGGGCACCGGTGCAGGCATTGGCATTGCCGCTGTTGACGATGAAGGCTCGGCCCATCCCTTGCCCTTGCGTGAGATGGAGACGGTCCAGGACCACGGGGGCGGCAACGACTTGGTTGGTGGTAAACAGGCCGGCAACCGGCCCCGGCTGTTCGGAGGCCACGAGCGCCAGGTCGAGGAGCGAGGGCTTTTTGATGCCGGCGTGGAGACCGGCAGCGAGAAATCCGCGCGGGGCCGTGATCCCACCGGGAATCTTGTGGATGGGGGTCTGCTTCATGTTATCGAGCGACCACGCAGGGGAGGACGGCGCGTCTGCTCACGGGAAGACTCCCGGCGAGCGAAGGCCCATGTCTTCCGGAAACCCCAGCATCAAGTTCATGGCCTGAATCGCCTGGCCCGCCGCTCCCTTCACCAGGTTGTCCAGCGCGGCAACGGTCACCACCCAACCGGATCGCGTGTCCGCAAAGGCGGACAGGTCGCAGAAGTTCGACCCGCGGACATTGCGTGGATTGGCGGACGCGGTCCCGCTTTGAAGCCGGATGAAGGGCTCACCCTGATAAAATTCCGCAAACAGGGCTCGCACCTCATCCTGTCCCAGCGGCTCGCGTAGCCGGCTGTAGGCGGTGCTGAGAATGCCGCGATTCATCGGCACCAAGTGAGGAGTAAAGGCGACCCGCAGGGCGGCGGTCTTCGTTGCCGATCGCCGGCTGAGCAGACCCAATTCCTGCTCGATCTCGGGAATATGACGATGTCGGCCGACCTTGTAAGCCTCGATGGACTCATGGGCTTCCGGGAAATGGTAGGGGAGTGCCGGACTCCGCCCCGCGCCGGAGACCCCGGACTTGGCGTCGATCACCAGCGTATCCGGCGTCACCAGCCCCTTGGCGACCAGGGGCGCCATTTGCAAGATCGCCGCAGTCGGGTAACATCCTGGCGAAGCTACCAACTTTGCGGTCTTGATCGCATCCCGATGGAGCTCCGGCAACCCATAGACCGATTCACGCAACAGGTTCGGATGGAGATGCGGCGTCTGATACCAGGTTTCATAGAGTGCCGGATCTTTCAGCCGGTAGTCGGCGCTTAAATCAATCACGTGCTTGCCCGCGGCCCGGCAGGCCGCCACCGGCGTCAGCGATTTGGTGTGGGGGAGGGCCAAAAAGATCACGTCGGCGCGCTTCGCGATCTCCTCCGGAGCCAGGGCTTCGAAGGATAGGGAGAGCGCCGACGCCAAGTGGGGGAACGAGGCGGCCACGGGACTCCCGGCCGACTTTTCCGAGGTGACTACCGTGATCCGCACACGCGGATGCCCGAGCAGCAGGCGCAGCAACTCGCCGCCCGTATAGCCGCTTGCGCCAGCCACCGCCACCGTGATCGTTTCGCTCGTGCCCACGCCGCTGATTCCTTCGACCGCAGACAGAAAAAAGGGAAGGCCGCGAGGCCTTCCCTTTTGACAGACAACCCGCGATGCCTTAACGCTTGGAGAACTGGAACCGCTTCCTAGCTCCCTTCTGCCCGTACTTCTTCCGCTCCTTGACGCGCGAATCGCGGGTCAGCAGGCCTTCCTTCTTGAGGGGCTCCCGCAAAGCCGGATTCATGGTCACCAACGCTTTGGCGATGGCATGACGCAACGCGCCGGCCTGGCCGGTGGTGCCGCCGCCGCACAGCGTCGCCTTGACGTCATACTTGCCGGCGAGGCCGGTCACTTCGAGCGGGAATTGAATCAAGCTCTGCAAGGACGGCCGAGGGAAATACTGGGCCAGCGGTCTGGTGTTGACGACGATGCTGCCGTTGCCGGCGGACACCCACGCCCTCGCGATCGCATACTTGCGCTTGCCGGTTGCATACTGTGTTGCGGCCATTCGACAATGCCTCCTTCAGTCCAGTAGAGAGATCGGGTTAGAGCGCGAGCACTTCCGGGCGTTGCGCATGGTGGGGATGCTCGGCCCCCGGATAGACTTTCAGCTTTCTCGCCATCTGCTTGCCCAGCGTGTTTTTCGGAAGCATGCCCTTGATGGCCCGAGCCAGCAGCTCCGTGGGGTTCTTCGCGTGCAGGTGTTCGGCGGTGGTCGTTTTGAGCCCGCCCGGATACCCCGTGTGATGGATATACAGCTTGGTGCGCATCTTGTCGCCGGTCAGATGGACCTTGCCCGCATTGATCACCACCACATGATCCCCCGTGTCCATATGAGGCGTGAACGTGGGTTTATGCTTGCCGCGCAATAAGATGGCGATCCGTGCCGCCAGACGGCCGAGCGTCTTGCCGTTGGCATCCACCAGATACCACTTGCGCACAACGTCCGCCGGTTTTTCAAGATAGGTTCCCATGATCCTCTTTCATCCTTCCTGTGTCCGATGCCCATTCCTACGTCGAATTATTTCCCGAGATTTTTGGTCCCGAACCGCTCCAGCCACGCGTCCAGATTCGTGCCGCCCCGTTGCTTGAGAACTTCCTGCGTCACAAAAATGGGACAGTTGGCACGAAGCGCCAAGGCTATCGCATCGCTCGGGCGCGAGTCCACCGTTTGTTCGCCGTCCGCGGTGAGCAGGTAAATCCTGGCGTAATAGGTGTTGCTCTTGACCTCCGTGATCACCGCCTGCGTCACTTTGACGTTCAAGTGCTCGGCAAAGCTACGGATTAGATCGTGGCTCATGGGGCGGGGCGACACCATGCCCTCCAACGCCATTTTGATCGCGTTGCCTTCCGTCGCGCCAACCCAGATCGGCAGCACCTCGGCATGTCGTTCGTCCCGAAGAATGACGATATGGGTGTCGGTATTCTGGTCGGGCAGGACTCCATGCACCGACAAGCGGATCAGTTCACCGGCGTCTACGTCATCGGCTGCCATCGTCGTTCCTGGTCGATTGTATGTGCGGTCTACCGAGAAGCCGAACGGTTGGTCGTTCCTGGCCTCGCCGAACGCCGGTCAGGATTCGTACTTCCCGAAATCTTCCGGCTTGAGGTTCTCTAACCACTGCCCCAACTCTTCGGACGCCTGCTGGCGAATCACGTCTTCTTTTGCAAAGATCGGCGCATCGGCCCGCAGGGCCAATGCGATGGCATCGCTGGGCCTGGCGTCGATGGAATATTCCGAGTCTTCGCTCATTAGATGGACTCTGGCGTAGTAGGTGTTGTCCTTCAAATCCGTGACGACCACGCTGATCACCTTGGCGCCGGCCTCATCCAACACAGCTTTCATCAGATCATGCGTCATGGGTCGCGGCGCCGCCATGCCCTCTAACGCAAAACTGATTGCGCTGGCTTCTGATTTTCCGACCCAAATGGGTAACATGTCCACGTTATGCTCGTCCCGCAAAATAACGACAAAGGTATTGCTATAGGGATCAAACGTCAGCCCGCGCACTTTCATCTGTGTAATCATAGGGTCTGGCTCTTTAGCAGAACCGAGCTTCTATACCATCCGTCGATGGTAATTGTCAATGAAACCCCTCGCCAGCCTTGCCGGAAAACCTCATGGTCGATCGGAAAAATCGAAGGCTTTCCCCGACATGGCCGGAGTCGCCGCGGCCACCAAGCGGAGCAGGGCTTGGGCCACCTCGGATGCGGTGTGCAGTCGCCGTCGATCTTCACGCGGATAGGCCCTGGCTCTCATGTCGGTCTTCGTTCCCCCCGGGTTGAAGGTGAATGCGATGACGCCGTGGGGCCGAAGCTCATCGGCGAGTATTTGGCTCATGCCCTCCCCCCCGAACTTCGAGACGGCATAGCCGCCCCAATTCGCACGTCCGGCCTGGCCCACCGAGGACGAGATAGTGACTATACACCCGCTGCCCTGCGCCACCATTACCCGGGCCGCCTGCTGGGTGACGGTAAAGGTCCCGGTCAGGTTCACCTGCATCACCATGGCCCACTCGCGCAGAGGATACGCGACGAGGGGCACCAGCGGCCCCAGTATCCCGGCATTGTTAATGAGAATGTCGAGCCGACCATAGCGCCGCCTGGCCAGATCCGCCAGAGATCGCGCCTGCCTGGCCGACCCGATGTCCGCCACCCGTGCTACCGCTTCTCCGCCGGCCACGGTGATAGACTTGAGCGTCATATCGAGCTGCTTCTTGGTTCTTGCGCACAAGACAACACGCGCGCCGGCCCGTGCGAACAGTTCAGCCGTAGCCCGCCCGATGCCGCGTCCGGCGCCGGTGATGAGCGCCACTCGACCGGCAAGCGGACGGGACTTGGATTCGATGCCGGCCCCTTTGCTGCGCGATGGGCGAGGGGAGCGCGGGCGTGGTTTGCTGTCGATTAGGCTATCCTTCAAGGCGAGACATGCGCCATCGTCGAGCCGATCGGAGCGCTACGCCTGGGGCTTGAAATTTTGCTGCAGCTTGCTGGTATCAACCGTCTCGCCGAGGTTGAGAAAGGCCCGCATCTGCTTCTTGACGAGTTCTCGCCCGCTCTCCTCGCCGAGATTGACTTGATACTCGTTGATGACCATGACCCTCATGCCTTCCCACTGCTTCCAGCAGTCCTTGCACACCTTGGCCTTGATCTCGGATTCAAGTTTTCCCATAAAGAGAGTATCGGTAATCGCCTCGCCCTCTTTGGCGCATTTAACACATTGCACGGCAGCCATCAGAACATCCTCCTTGAGCCTTCCCGGGCGGACATCGTGCGACAGAGCCCGCTCTCCTTCGGTAAAACGGGCAGGGCATTCTAGCATTCATGTCGAGAGAAAGAAAAGAGGCGCGGCCGGTTGACGGCCTGCCGACATCATGTTAAAGAAACGCCATTGATCTATCGGCCCGGATGGCGGAACTGGCAGACGCGCGAGACTCAAAATCTCGTTCTCGCAAGAGAGTGGGAGTTCGATCCTCCCTCCGGGCACCATCCTCCTCCCTCACTAAAAAAGTCACAATAACACCAACGCGTTTGGCCAGGCAGGCATAATCGAGACAGCCCCCAGAGCTGAATACCCACCTCAGGTAGTGGCATGGAGGCCCCTTCGACACAATCACCTGAATTTCTCTCTTGACAGACAAGGTTGAATATCCTAATATCCGCGCCTGTCTCTCTATACATGTATCAATGCACAAGGTACGTTACATCGGTTTTCTCGTTCATCATTCATAGTCTAACTCACAAGGAGGCAGCACATGCGTAAGGCATTTTTGTTCGGAGCAATGATCCTGCTCGCCGGCTCCGTGGGGGTAGCGACGGCCCAGGAGCGGCTGCCGCAGTCATCGGCCGGGTCCGGCTTTGGAGTCGGAGCAGGAGTGGGCGACGTGTCCGGCAACTCGACCCGCACCAGCTCCTTCGATAAGAGCGCGTTCCTGGAGCGGCTCTCACAGAACGAAACCGTCTTCGGCCGCGTGCTGGCCATCGACATTCCTGGTCGGCGGATACACTTGGAGACGGGTGGCAGCTCGCACGACGAAGGCCGGGCGGGGACCGGTGCCATGTCTTCCCTGACCCTCTACCTGGATAGCGAGACCAATATGGAGTTGATCAAGCAGGTCAACAGCGGTGATGACGTTACCGTTCAGGTCCGTGAAGAAACTTCTGCGGCTCAGCCCTTTGGGACGGGCCGAAAGCTGGTCCGTGACGTCTCCGTCCTGCGTGGCAACGAGAAGCTGGCCGGCTTTGGCGGCCTCGGCCAGCGGCCCGACCCCGGCACGGAACGTGGCATTGAGACCAACTCCGGCTCAGGAACAGGAGGCCCGGTTGGGCAGATTCTTCCAGGCGAAGTGACCGGGGCCAAGGGCTTCAATAGCTCAATCGGCGAAGTCACCGGTGCCGCTCCTTGCTGGAACTGCGATCCGCAGCCGGGCTGGGGCTATGGTCCCAGCACCAAGAGCGACTATGGAAGCTCCGAGAAGCCATCCTACACGAAGGGTCTGCAGTAAACCACGACCCGGTTGTCGGATCGGTTAGAGCGTGAAGGCGGTGGCGGCGATAGGCCGCCACCGCTATTTTAAGCCCCTTGCAATCTGCAGGAAAATGAGCGAGCCGGCACAGACAGCCTTGGACAATCGGCATGCCGATGCGGAACTGGATTTGCGGGGCGTGATCTGCCCCTACAACTTCGTCAAGACCAAGCTGAAACTGGAAACCATGCAGGCGGGAGAGATCCTGGCGGTCATTCTCGACGAGGGGGACCCGATCCGCAATGTTCCGCGTAGCGTCTCCGACGACGGGCATACCGTGCTCGCACAGGAATCGCTGACAGGCGCCTACCGCGTCACGATTCGGAAGCGCGCCGCCGCATAGGCCGCAACATTCTCTTTCGATTCTCTCCGACCTTTCCCTTGCATCCTTCAATCACCAGCGTTACGACTCCACCGGTTGGCGCCTGAAGAACCAGTCTTGCGACGGCGCTGGCTTGGCCTCTAACGACAGTCTCTCCGGACATTGTCAGATCCTTGGCCACCACGACATCGCGATCGCCCAATGCGTCCTTGACGGCGTGAAGGATACTGCGAAGTCTGCCTGGCGTCACCAAGAGGACCAATGTGCCTGGTTCCTTGCGCAATGCCCGTAACAGACATTGCATTGCTGCGGATGTTCTGGGAAGGGTCCCGAGGAAGAGAAACCGGTCCCCCGAGAGACCGGACACGGAAAGGGCTGCCAATCCGGCGGAGGGACCCGGAACCGGGACAATCTGGATGCCCGCGCGGATGGCTTTTTGAATCAGAAATCTTCCAGGGTCGGCGATCACCGGAGTTCCCGCGTCTGAGACCAGCGCCACACTCGCCCCCTCGCGAAGACGCGCGAGCAGCAACGCGGTTTTTTCTTCCTTGTTCTCGTTGTGGTAACTCGTAAGCGGCACGTGGAGGTCATGCCGCTCGCAGAGCGCCTGGGTCTGTTGCGGATCTTCCGCTGCGATAACCGCCACCTCCCCGAGAACACGAAGCCCCCGCAAGGTCACATCGTCGAAGTTGCCGATCGGGGTGCTGACGACATATAACGTTCCCGCATTCGCATTCACGTCGACTTTCATCACCCACCCATCGGATCCGATACAAGATATAGCGGTCATCCTACTTGCCCACTCCGTGGAATGTCTAGGAGGGTATACAGACTATCCGGCCGCAATGAACTCGCCGATGAATCACTCCCTTCCTTGACCCTCTTCCACGCTTGACGCTATAATGACGGGCTTTAAGGTATGAATTTTCTCAGTGAAGTTGCGAGGATAGGGCTGATGCCGGTCACATTTTTTATCGCGACGATCATTCTCTATTTTGCAGGCACAGGTTTTTTCCTGGCTTATCTGCTCCGACGATCGGAAGCCCTGTCTCAGGTCTCCCTGGGCGTCACGGCTGTCGGTTTCCTAACCCACACCCTGGCTTTGTTAACTCGCATGCTGGAAGCGGGACAGGTGACACTGGCCAGCTTTCACGAAGCCATGTCGTTTTTTTCCTGGGCCCTCGTGCTGGTGTTCCTGTTTGTGGAGATCCGTCATCGTATCCATGTCCTCGGCTCGTTTATCCTTCCCCTAGCCTTGATTTCCCTCCTTTCCGCTGCGGCTCTGCCCAAAGAGGTCCCGACGCTGGAGCCGGTGCTCAAGACCGTTTGGGTCCACGTGACGCTCAGCATGCTCGGCACGGTTGGGTTTGCCGTGGCGTTCGTGGCCGGGATCATGTACTTGATCCAGGACGGCCTGCTGAAATCCAAGCGATTCAACGTCCTCTATAGCAAGTTGCCGCCGCTGGACTTCCTGGATCGCCTGAACCAGCAGTCCATCGTGATGGGATTCCCGCTTCTGACCGTGGGCATTATCGCGGGTGCCTTTTCCGCAGAGTTCGCGCGAGGCTCATACCTCAGTTGGAATCCCGAACAACTCTGGGCGCTGGTCACATGGCTGTTTTATTTCGTCGTGCTGATGGGACGCCTGACCGTCGGATGGCGGGCCAAACGTGCCGCCTACCTGACGATTATCGGGTTTGCCGGAGTAGTCCTGACCTTCATCGGCGTGGTCCTGAAAGCCCATGGCGGCGTCGCATGAACGCATCCCTACGGTCCACCGCATGAACATCATCGCAGTCGGCTTAAGCCATAAGACAGCTCCCGTAGAGGTGCGCGAGCGGCTGGCCGTCCCGGAGAGCCGATTGGGCGAAGCGCTGCACCGGTTGTGCGGCTACCAGGGGATCAAAGAAGGCGTGCTCCTCTCCACGTGCAACCGCGTCGAGGTGTATGCAGTCGTGGACGATGTCGAGGCCGGCTTTGCGCGGGTGCAGGAGTTTCTGGCCGATACGCATCTCTCTCTGTCCTCCGAGCAACTCACGCCGCACCTCTATTGGCATACCGACGGCCGCGCTATCGGGCACCTGTTCCGGGTCGCGGCCAGCCTGGATTCCATGGTCATCGGAGAACCGCAGATTCTGGGCCAGCTCAAGGACGCGTTCGAGGCCTCTCTGACGCATAAAACCAGCGGGGTAGTGCTCAACAAGCTGCTGCAGAAAGCGATTTCGGCGGCCAAGCGGGTCCGGACGGAAACCAAGATCGCCGAAACCGCGGTGTCGGTCAGTTACGCCGCCGTCGAACTCGCCAAGAAAATTTTCTCGAACCTCAGCGAGAAGACGGTTCTGCTGGTCGGGGCCGGAGAGATGGCCAAGCTGGCGGCCAAGCATCTGATCAACAACGGCGTGCAGCGGGTCATGATCACCACCCGGAATCCCCAGGGCGCGATTGAGCTGGCGCAACGGTTCAACGGCACCTCGATTCCCTTCGATGAATTCCGCCGGGCCATGGCGGAGGCCGATATCGTCCTCTGCTCGACCGGCGCCGCGCACTACCTTATCCGGGCCGCCGACGTGGAAGAAGCCGTCCGGCGGCGCATGAACCGCCCTATTTTTCTGATCGACATCTCCGTGCCGCGCAATATCGAGCCGGCCGTCAAGGACATCGACAATGCCTTTCTGTTCGACATCGACGACCTGGAAATGCGGGTCGAGCAGAACCGGGAAGAACGTCGGCGCGAGGCGGTCAAAGCGGAAGGCATGGTCGAGGAAGAGGTCGCCATCAGCCTCCAATGGCTCAAGTCCTTGGACGTCACTCCGACGATCGTCGCCCTACGCAAACGGGCCGAAGACATCAAGCAAGCGGAGATCGACAAGGTCATGGCCCGGCTCGGACACCTGTCGCCCCAAGAACGAAGCGCTATCGAGGGATTGGCCTCCGCCATAGTTAACAAACTGCTGCACGGTCCCTTGATCACGCTGAAAGCGGAAGCTCATTCCGCCGGCAGCTCCATGTACGTCGAAGCCGCCAAGCGATTTTTCGGCTTGGATACGGACCAGTCGCCGGCCGCTACCCCCGCGGAGCCCGCTCTGGCCAGGAGCGATAAAAGAGAGGCGGCACCGGTGGCCGCCTTGAAACAGAACGTTCCAGGCGGAGAACCGGAGCAGAAACGGGCGTGACGGTTCACAGGCAAGGCGATGGCACAGGGTCCCCAATTATTCACATGTCCCAAGTGCCGGAGTTCGTACCTGGGGCATGAGCCGTTACCCGACTGTCCCCGGTGTGGATATGATTTCCGTGAGCAAGAAGGGTTTCGTTGGGATGTGTTGATGTATCTATTGGCCATCATGGGACTGCTGAGCTTCCTACTCGTAGCCTCGTATTACCGAGGCAACTTGGGCGTCACCCCGCGCCAGCCGGCTGCATCCCCGAACGAGGGACGTGAAAAACTTCCCGGAGACCGCTCTCCGGCAGACTCGTCGCGGGCTCCGTTCCCAAGTCCGTATCTCGAACCAGGCCGGTAAGTGGGCTCGACGAGGCACACACACAGGCGGACATGACGGCACGCATCGCCACAAGACGTTCATCGCTGGTTATTGGCACGCGGGGAAGCAAGCTGGCCCTCTGGCAGGCCGAATGGGTCCAGGCTAGCCTGCACGTCATCGCCCCGGACCTTTCGGTCACCCTCCGGACCATCAAAACCTCCGGGGATAAGATTCTGGATGTGCCCTTAGCCGCCATCGGCGGCAAGGGTCTCTTCGTAAAAGAAATTGAAGAGGCCTTGCTGCGGGAGGAAATCGACCTGGCCGTGCACAGCATGAAAGATGTCCCGACCCAGCTTCCCGAACGGCTCGCGATCCTGTGCATCCCCAAGCGGGAAAACGCGCACGATGCGCTCATCAGCCGGAACGCCTGTACGTTGGCGGACCTGCCGGCTGGAGCCCGCATCGGCACCAGCAGCCTCCGCCGGCAAGCACAGCTCCTGCACTACCGGCCGGACTTTCGCATTCAGATGTTGCGCGGCAATCTGGACACCCGCCTGCGCAAGGTTCGGGATGGGGACTATGAAGCAATCGTGCTGGCGGCGGCAGGACTGACTCGCTTAGGATGGCAGAACGAGGTGACGGAATATTTACCTTACGCGATCAGCCTTCCGGCTATCGGGCAGGGCGCCATCGGGATCGAAGGCCGCCGTGACGATACGTTTGTGGGCATGCTCGTCCAAAAGCTGGACCACCAAGAAACCCACACCGCCGTGGCAGCGGAGCGGGCCCTGCTGGAGCGGCTGGAAGGAGGCTGCCAGGTTCCTATCGCCGCCCATGCAACGATCCAAGGCGAAACCCTGTTGATGGAGGGGCTGGTGGCCAGCGTGGATGGTCGCCAAGTGTTGCGTGAAACGATCGAAGGACAGGCCTCCGAAGCCGAATATGTGGGACGCCAACTGGCTGAACGGCTGCTGGATCGCGGAGGCCAGGCCATTCTGAGCCAGATTTACGGGAAAGGCCGGCTGTGACCAAAAAGAACGGCACCGTCTATTTGGTCGGCGCAGGGCCAGGCGACCCCAAGCTCCTGACGCTGCGTGGACAAGAATGTCTGCAACAGGCCGATGTCGTCCTCTACGATTACCTGGCTAACCCCCTGCTCCTCAACCATGTCTCGGCTCAAGCAGAGCGCATCTACGTTGGGCGACGGGGGCGAGGACGATACCAGGACCAGGAGGCCATCATCCGTCTCATGATTGAGAAGGCTCAGGCGGGCCAGGTCGTGGTCAGGCTGAAAGGGGGAGATCCCTTCGTCTTCGGCAGGGGCGGGGAAGAAGCAGAAGCTGTGGCGGCTGCCGGGCTGCCGTTCGAGGTCGTGCCCGGCGTCACCTCCGCCGTGGCCGCTCCGGCGTATGCCGGTATTCCGGTGACCCACCGCACATTGGCTTCGACCGTGACCTTCGTGACCGGGCATGAAGACCCGGCGAAAGGCGCGGAGACCCTGGAATGGCCGCGCCTGGCTACAAGCCATGGGACGCTGGTCTTTCTCATGGGGATGAAGAACCTGCCGACCATCGTCGAGCGCCTGTTGGCGGAAGGGAAACCGGGCGAGACGCCGGTGGCCCTGATCCGCTGGGGCACCAGGCCCGATCAACAGACCCTCGTGGGCACGCTGACAACGATCGTCGCCAAAGCCCACGCGGCAGCGCTGGAGCCCCCCACCGTCATTGTGGTCGGCGAGGTGGTGCGGCTTCGCGACCAGTTGAATTGGTTTGAAACCAGGCCCCTGTTCGGCAAACGCATTCTCGTGACCAGGGCCAAGGAACAAGCAGGGGAATTGACCCAGCTTCTCAGAGCGTATGGAGCGGACCCCGTCGAATGTCCGACCATTCAGATCGTCCCGCCTGAGTCCTGGGAAGAACTCGACGGCGCGGTGGCCCGTCTCTCCCGCTATCAATGGCTAGTGTTCACCAGCGTCAACGGCATCGGACCTTTCATGGAGCGGTTGCGCCGACACGGACTGGATAGCCGGGCGATGGCTGCTTTGCGGATTGCTTGCATCGGGCCTCGAACCGCCCAGGAATTGGCTCGCTATGGCCTGCGCGCGGATTTGCTCCCCGCTGAATTCCAGGCCGAAGGGCTCGTCGAGGCCATGAAAGCCGCGGGAGTCACAGGGCAACAGGTGCTGATCCCCCGCGCAGCGGTGGCGCGCGAGCTGCTTCCAGAACAGTTGCGCGCGCTCGGCGCAGAGGTATCGGTGGTCACCGCCTACCGGTCGATCTGCCCGGCGGAGGACCGAGCCTGGCTGAAAGATCTCCTTCGGCAGAGCGCCCTCCACCTGATCACGTTTGCCAGCTCCTCGACGGTCCGTAATTTTTCCCAGCTCTTCGACAGTCAGCATGAGATGAAAACATTGACCGCCGGGACCGCCATCGCCTGCATCGGACCCATCACGGCCCACACGGCGGCGGACGTCGGGCTGCCGGCGACCATCACGGCTACCCAAAACACCATTCCGGCCCTGGTGGAGGCGATTCTCAGGCATTCGGCAAGTCCGGCCATGGCCGCTCATTGAACGGGGCGACCGCAAGGTGCAATATTGTCAACGCACCCTTCATTAACCGCAGTCATGATTAGCGAACGGAGGACAGTATGGTTCCTGTGAAGTCGTTCATGGTGCCGAAGGAAAAATTCATTACGGTGGACCGGGACACGGATGTGCGGAAGGCGGCCCAGGTGATGCGCGACCGCAACATCGGCAGCGTCTTCATTACGAGAGACCAGGAAATCATCGGCATCCTTACCGATACCGATCTGGTGCGGCGCGTCGTGGCCGTGGGCGCCGATGCCGCCAGAACTCCCGTCGAGCAGATTATGTCGGCGCCGATCCTGACTATCGAGGAAAACAAGACTATCCTCGACGCCAACGACATGATGGCCGTCCATCATTTGCGGCATCTCGGGGTGACCAGGGATGGCGCGCTCGTGGGTATGATCTCGGTGCGCGACCTGGTGGTATTCCTGACCAATCTGCCGAGAAAATAGGAGCGAGGCATGGCATTTCCCGATCAACGGTTGAGGCGCTTGCGGCAGAGCGAACCCCTGCGCCGGATGGTCAGAGAGACGAGCCTCAGGCCCGCCGATCTGATCTATCCCCTGTTCGTGGTGACCGGCCGCGACCGGCGACAGCCGATTACGTCCATGCCGGGCCAGTTCCGCCTTTCGGTGGATCTGTTGGTAAAGGAAGCGGCCGAAGCCAGGCAGCTCGGCATTCCAGCCGTGATACTCTTCGGCATTCCCGACAAGAAAGACGAGCGAGGCTCAGGGGCCTACGATCCGGACGGCATCGTTCAGCGTGCCGTTAAAACGTTGAAGGAGCAGGTGCCCGAACTCATCGTGATCACGGACGTGTGCATCGACGAGTATACGTCCCACGGCCATTGCGGCATCGTGCAGGATGGACGCATCCTGAACGACGAAACCTTGGATTGTTTGCGGACCATGGCGCTGACCCACGCCAAGGCCGGGGCGGACATGCTGGCGCCTTCCGACATGATGGACGGGCGGGTCGGCGCCATCCGTGAGGAACTGGACCGGGGGGGATTCAGCGAACTGCCAATTATGGCCTATAGCGCCAAGTTTGCCTCCTGTTTCTATGCGCCCTTCCGTGAGGCGGCCGATTCCAGTCCCAAGTTCGGGGACCGCCAGTCCTACCAAATGGACCCGGCCAACGCCCGTGAAGCTCTGCGGGAAATCGACTTGGATATCGAGGAAGGGGCGGACATTGTCATGGTCAAACCGGCCTTGCCCTTCTTGGACATCATTGCCGCCGCAAGGGCCAAGATCAACCATCCTATCGCCGCTTACCAAGTCAGCGGGGAATACAGCATGATCAAAGCGGCGGCTCAAGCCGGGTGGCTGGACGAGACCCGTGCCATGCTGGAATCGCTCCTTTCGATCAAGCGGGCCGGCGCCGATCTGATTCTGACCTATTTCGCGAAAGACGCAGCCCGGCTGCTTCACGGCTGACGTGATGAAGATTACCAGAGGCTTGGACGAACACCAGCGGGCCCCCTATCCCGTCCTGACAATCGGAAACTTCGACGGCCAGCACAGGGGGCATCAGGCTCTGCTTCAGAGCGTCGTGCGGACCGCCGCCGAGGCCGGCGGCACTCCGATGGTGCTGACCTTCGATCCTCATCCCATTACCGTTCTGAGGCCCGGCATTGATCTGTTGCTCCTGACCCCCCTTGAGGAAAAGCTCGCACGCTTTCAAGAGGCCGGCATCAAGGAAGTCCTCTTTCTCACATTCAATGCCGCCTTGGCGACGTTGACCCCAGAGGAATTCGTATGCCAGGTGCTCGGAGAGGGGATCGGGGTCAAGGAACTCTTTGTCGGCCAGCATTTTGCGTTCGGGAAAGGCCGAGCGGGACACATGGACGACCTGCTCCGCCTCAGCGCCAAGACCGGCTTTCGCGTCCATGCGGTCCCCCCTGTGCTGGTAGATGGGGAGGTGGTCAGCTCCACCAGGGTCCGGCAACTGGTGCAAGCCGGGGAACTGCGCGCCGCCGCCCGCTGCCTGGGCCGTCCATATGGATTCAACGGCACCGTTGTCACGGGTGCACAACGAGGCGCGACCCTCGGTTGGCCGACCGCCAACCTCCGACTGCCGCAGCGCCTTGCCCTTCCGCCGGACGGAGTGTACGCCACGATCACACACTGGAAAACAAACCGGCTTGCCTCGGCCTCCTACATCGGAACACGCCCGACGTTTGACGCAGGGGAACGGCTCTTGGAGGTGCACCTGCTTGATCAACAGGTTCAACTGTACGGCCAGGAGATCCGGGTCGAATTTATCGAACGCATCAGGGGCGATCTGCATTTTAAGTCGGCGCAGGAGCTGTCCGCCCGCATTGAGCTGGACGTGCGGCTGGCCAGGGAAGCATTAGCCAACCAGCCGCCGACTTTGGCCGAAGCCTAAATAGAGACCATCACCTCGTGCACCGCGCAGCCCAAACACAGAGAAATTCCACGCAACTGGTTCAGCTTGTTGCCAGACACGCGAAGGCCTCCGGGCTCATTGAGCCAGGCCAGAGGCTCCTGGTTGCGGTCTCCGGGGGTCCGGATTCCGTGGCGCTTCTCTCGGTCCTGAAGGAACTGGCGCCGACTTGGCGGCTGACACTCGATGCGGTCCACATTAACTACGGGCTGCGCGGGGAGGAATCGGAAGAAGACGCCCGGTTCGTTGCCCGGCTCTGCGACCGCTTTGGGATTACCCTGCACTGCAAACGAGTCACCGTGGCGCGAAAGGGGGGTGTCCGCGATCGCTCGTCGCTCCAAGAGCGGGCGAGAGAGACTCGGTATCAAATCCTGACAGAGCTGGGCCGAACGTTGCGGGCGGACAGGATCGCCCTGGGCCATCAAGCAAACGATCAAGCCGAGACTGTGCTTATGTGGATGCTGCGCGGGGCCGGCATTGCCGGGCTGGCCGGCATGCCGCCGATCCGTGAGTCCCTCTTCATCCGTCCGCTGCTTGATTTTTCTCGTGAAGCGATCCTGGAGTACTTGTGGAGTCGTGAGTTGCCGTTCCGGTTCGACTCGAGCAATGCCAACCCCCTCTACTTGCGGAACCGAATCCGTCACGAATTGCTGCCCGTCATGAAACGACTCAACCCATCGATTGTCAAGGGCTTGGCTCGTCAGGCGGATATTCTCCGCGAAGACGATGCCTACTTGCACCGGTTGGCCTATGACGCGATGGCCCAACTGGTCCATACAGGCGATCAGGAAATCACGGTCGACAGGACCGGATTTTTGGCCCTTCCCCTAACACTTCAACGACGGATCCTGCGTATCCTTTTCCAAGACCTGCATCCGCGCCGCAAAGGACCTGGATACAGGACGATCGCATTGCTTCTAGAGACGGTATTTGAAGGAAGGACCGGAGCGGGCATCACCATCCAAGGCGTACGTGCCACCCGCGAGTATGCAACCGTCCGCTTCCAAGCAGATCCGCCCTCGCGTGAGACTGCGGACGCAGCCGATGACGCAATGGGCCTTGCTCCCAACGGTCTGGCCCTGCCGGTTCCCTCATTACTCCGTTGGCCTCTCACAGGCCAGCTGATTCGAGTCAGTCTGGGGCCGCGATTCCTTCCTTCCGCCAGGGCCATTCCCCGTAACCAGGCTTGCCTTGATCTCGATTCTGTGTCCCTGCCGTTGAAAGTTCGATCATGGCAGCCGGGCGATGTTTTTCAGCCGGCAGGGATGGGAGGGCAGACCAAAAAGTTGCAGGATTTTTTCTCGGACATCAAGCTGCCACGCCACGCGCGCACACGCGTCCCCATCATCCTGGCCTCGGAAGGTATTCTTTGGGTGGCAGGCCATCGGACCGATCACCGGTTTTACGCTCGGGTAGGCACGCGGCGGACTCTGCGACTTGAACTACTGGAGTCTACGTCAGAAGGAGGAACAACCTGAATGGAAAGTATTTTCGGGCGCCCGATCGTCACACAAGAACAGATGCGCACCCGCATCAAGGATCTCGGCCGGCAGATTGCGTCGGACTATGCGGACAAGGACCTCATTCTGGTCGGTATTCTAAAGGGCGCCTTTGCCTTTTACGCGGATCTGGCCCGTGCCATCCGCATCCCGCTGCGGGTTGATTTTTTGGTGGTTTCCAGCTACGGCTCCAGGGCCAAGACATCGGGCAAGGTGAAGATGGTGACGGATTTAACGGAGAACATCGCCGGTCGAGACGTGCTGTTGGTGGAGGATATCGTCGACTCGGGCTTGACCCTGCAACATCTGACCAAAACCCTTTCCAAGCGCAAACCCAAATCGATCAGGGTTTGCGCTTTACTCAACAAGCCAGACCGCCGTCAGGTGACGGTGCATGTGGATTATGTGGGGTTTGAGATTCCCGACAAATATGTGGTCGGCTACGGCTTGGACTACCAGCAGAAATATCGCAATCTTCCCTATTTGGCCGTCCTGGACCAGGTCGACGAAGAAGGGGAGGCGACCTAGCAAGCGGTTGTCAGCATTCGGACAACTATGTTAGAATTCGCAGTCGGTTTGATTCCTTGCCCCGGCTGGTATGTAGGCTGAGGAGGAGTGATGAATTCTCGGGTGAAAAATTTACTGTTCTGGGTCGTGGTGGGTCTGTTTATGATCCTGCTGTTCAACTTGTTCAGCGTGCCCACCCACACGCCTGAAGAGGACGTGATCTTCAGCGATTTCATGGCCCAACTCGATAAAGGTGAGATCACCAAGGTGATCATCAAAGCGAATCATATCAGCGCCATTCTCAAGGACGGCACGCGCATCCGCACGTACTCGGCCGACTACCCGGACATGGTGAAAGTCCTGCGAGAACGGAACGTGCAGATCGAGGTCAAGCCGCCGGACGAAAACCCCTGGTACATTACATTTCTCGTAACCTGGGGACCGTTTATCCTCTTCCTAGGGCTCTGGTTCTTCCTCATGCGGCAGATGCAGATCGGGGGCAATAAGGCCCTGTCCTTCGGCAAGAGCAGAGCCCGGATGCTGACCGAAGAACGAAAGAAGATCACCTTCTCTGACGTCGCAGGCATTGATGAAGCCAAGGAAGAAGTGGCGGAGATCATTGAATTCCTGAAAGATCCTCGCAAGTTCCAGAAATTGGGAGGACGTATTCCCAAGGGTGTCTTGATTGTCGGCCCTCCCGGCACAGGCAAGACCCTGCTGGCCAAGGCCATCGCCGGAGAGGCCGGAGTGCCCTTCTTTAGTATCAGCGGATCCGACTTCGTGGAGATGTTCGTCGGGGTCGGCGCATCGCGGGTACGCGATCTCTTCGAGCAGGGGAAGAAACACGCGCCTTGCATCATCTTCATCGACGAAATCGACGCCGTGGGACGGCTCCGGGGAGCGGGCCTGGGTGGAGGCCACGATGAGCGAGAGCAGACCCTAAACCAGCTGCTCGTGGAGATGGACGGGTTTGACACCACCGAAGGGGTGATCCTGATTGCCGCCACAAACCGGCCGGATGTCTTGGACCCTGCGCTGCTGCGTCCCGGACGTTTCGACCGCCAGATCGTGGTCAATCGCCCGGATTTGCGCGGGCGGAATGAAATTCTCAAGGTTCACACCAAGAAGGTGCCGGTGGCGCCGGATGTGGAACTGGAGAAGATTGCGCGCGGCACCCCCGGCTTCTCAGGAGCGGATCTCGAAAACCTCGTTAACGAAGCCGCATTGTGGGCGGCCCGCCAGAACAAAAAAGTCGTCGAGCTGGTGGACTTTGAGACGGCCAAAGACAAGGTGATGATGGGCGCCGAACGTAAGAGCATGGTCTTGAGCGACGAAGAAAAGCGGGTGACCGCTTACCATGAGGCCGGCCATGCGCTCATGGCTAAGCTGCTCCCGGGCACGGACCCCGTGCACAAGGTCACTATCATTCCCCGCGGACGGGCCCTGGGCATGACCATGCAGTTACCGACCGACGACCGGCATAACTATTCCAAAGAATTTCTCTACAATAACCTCGCGATACTACTGGGCGGACGGGTTGCCGAAGAGTTGGTGTTAAATCACATTACGACCGGGGCCGGGAACGATATCGAACGGGCCACCGATCTGGCACGCAAGATGGTGTGCGAGTGGGGCATGAGCGAGAAATTGGGCCCGCTGACCTTCGGCAAGAAGGAAGAAGAAATTTTCCTCGGTCGCGAAATCGCCACCCGCCGCGACTTCAGCGAACAGGTCGCCCTCGAGATCGATCACGAAGTGAAACGCCTGGTCACCGAAAACTACGAGCGGACCAAACGGATGCTGACCGAGCACATGGGAACTCTCAAAGCTCTTGCCGAAGCGCTTCTCGAAAAGGAAGTGCTCGATGCCTTGGAAATCGACCAGATCATCCAACAAGGCTCGTTGCCGCAGACCATGCCAGCCTGACCCATATTGCGAATGCTTCGGGGCCGATCGAACAACTTCTCCCTTCTTCCGTCTGCTTCATAGCACGATCCTGACCAGGCCCTCCTCAAAGGACAGGCGATGACCGCTCCATTCGTTGCCAAACCAGATTTCCCACCGACTCCTTTGAAGGCCCGTACTTACTCTCTTCCCCTTCATAGCCGGGTCCACTTGATGGGCATCTTGAACGTTACGCCCGATTCGTTTTCGGACGGCGGTCGATTCCTCTCCCTCGATGTCGCGATCGCCCACGCACTCGCCATGGTCGAGGCGGGAGCCGACATCATCGACATCGGAGCCGAGTCCACACGGCCAGGCTCGGAGCGGGTGGAAGAAGAGGAGGAAATCCGTCGGCTCATTCCGGTCGTCAAAGAGGTCTGCCGGCGAGTCTCCGTTCCAATCTCCGTTGACACCACGAAAGCCTCCGTCGCTAAATTAGCCCTCGAAGCCGGAGCCGTCATCATCAACGACATCAGCGCATTGCGGAATGATGTCGAGATGGGCACGGTCGTCGCCGAAGCCGGTGCGGGTCTTGTACTCATGCACCTTCAAGGGACCCCGCAGACCATGCAACAGGCTCCGACCTACCAAGACGTCGTGGCGGAAGTGCGCCTCTTCCTTGCGGAGCGAGTCCAGGCCGCTCTGGAGTTCAACATCAGCCCCGCACAGATCATGCTTGACCCGGGCATCGGATTCGGCAAGAATTCGGATCACAATCTGACGTTATTGGCACACATGCCGGAATTAGTGTCCTTGGGCTATCCCGTCCTGGTGGGGGTATCGCGAAAGGCCTTCATCGGGCAGATCCTGGGACGTCCGATCGAACAACGTGTAATGGGCACGGCAGCCGCCTCAGCGATGGCGATCTTGGGAGGCGCACGAGTGATCCGAGTCCATGATGTCGGCGCAATCCGAGACGTTGTCACAATGATAGAATCGATTCGTCGAATGCAACGACACCCAATCTCCATCTAATCAATAGTCATCTCGATCGACAGGACAGGCGAACAAGAGGAAGGGCTCATGAGGAAGTTATTCGGCACCGACGGGATCCGGGGTGTGGCAAACCTCGAACCGATGACAAGCGAGACGGCGATGAAGCTCGGACGAGCCGCCGCTTATCTCTTCAAGCGCCGCTCCGGCCGGCACCAGATTGTGATCGGCAAAGATACCCGGCTCTCCGGTTATATGCTCGAATCAGCTTTGACGTCGGGAATCTGTTCGATGGGCGTTGATGTGCTGCTGGTCGGCCCGATGCCGACCCCAGCCATCGCGTTTCTGGCCCGAAGCTTGAGAGCGGACGCCGGCGTTGTGATCTCCGCCTCGCACAATCCATATCAGGACAATGGGATCAAATTCTTTTCCAACGACGGGTTCAAGCTACCCGATGAGCTGGAAGCGCGGATGGAGGCCCTGATCACCTCCGATGAAATCCAGCACCTGCGCCCAACGGCCGATGAAGTCGGGAAAGCCTACCGGATCGACGACGCCGAAGGACGGTACATCGAGCTCGTCAAACGCTCCTTGCCGCGAGACCTCGATTTTCAAGAATTGCGGATCGTCGTCGACTGCGCCCATGGCGCCGCCTACAAGGCCTCTCCCAAGGTCCTACGAGAGCTGGGCGCCACGGTGTGGGTCATCGGAGACGAACCGAACGGAACCAATATCAACGACGGGTGCGGTGCCGTCCATCCAGAGCGGCTCCAGCAAGCGGTGCGCGAACACCACGCACATCTCGGCATCGCCCATGACGGAGACGCCGACCGGGCTATTTTCGTATGTGAGCAGGGGCGCATTATCGACGGCGATCACGTCATGGCCATGATTGCGCTGGATCTGCAAGAACGGGGACTTCTGAAACGACGTACCGTCGTCGGAACCGTCATGAGCAATTTCGGTTTGGAATTAGCATTGAAACAAGCCGGGATCGCATTGGTACGAACCGCCGTCGGCGACCGATATCTTCTCGAGCGCATGGTCGCGGATGGTTACAATTTCGGCGGCGAACAATCGGGTCATTTCATCTTTTTGGACCATAACACCACGGGCGACGGCTTAATTTCCGCCTTGCAGGTCGTGGCCCTGATGAAGCGGACCGGGCGATCCTTGTCCGACCTGGCCCAATGCATGATGGCTGTGCCGCAGATTTTATTGAACATTCGCGTCAATGAGAAGCCGGATCTTAACCATGTCCCGGAGCTGACGCAGGCAATCCAGACGGGAGAAGCCACGTTGAACGGGACCGGGCGCGTCCTGGTGCGTTATTCCGGTACGGAACCGGTGCTTCGCATCATGGTCGAGGGAGCGGAGGCGTCGCTCATTCGCCTGGTTGCCGACGACCTCTCTGCAGTTGTCCAACGTCACCTCGGATAGCGGTTCGGCTCAGTCGGTCGCGCCCAGGAACGGCGCCATTCGACGCAGCCTGCCGGCAATAGTGTGCGACGCTGCCATGCTTGCCCACTTCACGATCGCCTTCCTGGTCGGTCTGGTCGTCGGCTCTTGGTTTCCTTTCACCCCTCTCCTGTGTCTCAGCTTCCTCTTGCTCACAGCCATTGCGCTGGTAGGACTCGAACGGCTCGGTCGGCTCCAATCATGTCGTAATGACATATTCTTCGGCAGCCTGCTGTTCGGACTCTTGTATTGGACTGTCTTTGCCTGGCCCAGTGCTCCCGTTCCCCTGCATCTTTTGGCAGGCGATACCGCAATACCAATCAAAGGGCGGATTACGGAACCTGTACACTATGCGCCGGGGCGGGCTTCGTTTCACCTGACCGTCAGCCAACTTAGTGACACACCGGTCGTGCGCCACAGGGGCGGAACCCTTCGCGTCACCTGGCGGGAACCTGGTCGTGACCTGAAGCAAGGCGACCTGGTGACACTCACCGCCAGGCTCCATTCGCCTTCCGGACAAGTCAACCCAGGAGGATTCGACTATGCCCTATACCTGATCAGGCATGGAGTGGACGCCACGGCTTCCGTCTCGGGTCCAGACGCAGTCAGATGGCTTGGCTCAACGAACGGCGTGACGCGATGGACCTTGTGGCGTGCGGTCGACGAATGGCGGGATCGCATTCGAAATGCGGCGGTGGCATCCTTACGCGATCCGGCGCGTGGAATCTACATGGGTATCATTGTCGGCCAGCCGGGCTACCTCACCGCCGAGGAGCGGGATGCCTTCATGGCCACCGGCACCGTGCACATTCTGTCGATCTCCGGCTCCCATCTCGGCCTGGTCGGACTCTTGTCCTTCTTCCTGATCAAAAACACCTGCCGTCGCCTGCCTGCACAGGGACTCCTGCACCTCTCCCGCCTCACTACCTCGACCAGACTCGCGGCCCTGGGTACGGTAGTTCCTGTCACAATCTATGCGCTGTTGGCCGGCGCAGAAGTGGCGACCGTTCGGTCCTGGATCATGATCGTGGTGTTCCTGCTGTCCGTCTGGCTGGGTCGGCAGGAACGCCTGCTGCTGTCTCTCGCCTGTGCTGTCTTATTGATTACACTCCACGATCCTCGAGCGCTCTACGACATTTCCTTTCAACTGTCATTTTGTTCCGTCCTGGCCATTGCGCTGTTACTTCGCAGGGCACCTGACAAGAGCGAGGATCGCCTCCCCCCATCACCTCGCTTTCGGAAGCGAGTCGAAAATTGGTTCGCGACCTACGCCCGGATCACCGGCGGAATCACACTCGCAACGCTGCCGCTGGTCGCTTACCATTTCAATCAAGTGGCCTGGCTGGGTCTCGCCGCAAACCTTGTCGTGGTGCCCCTGGCCGGACTTCTGCTCATACCCCTAGGCCTTGGATCGGCTTTGTGGGTCGCGGCAACCGGGAGCACGACGCTTCCGGGAGCAGCTCTCAATCAAGCCGGGTTCGACTTCCTCTCCGACCTCGTTCACATTCTGGCTCGCCTTCCAGGGGCCGAATGGCACGTCACATCGCCGACACTGATCTCGATCGTGTTCTTCTACGGGCTCCTTATCATGGCGGTCTGTTTGCAAGGACATCACCGAGTTCGGCTGAGCTGCTTCGCAGGTGTGATCCTCCTGGCCGGCTGGTGGATCTGTTCTCCCCGAATCTGGCCACAGGATGGCTCCTTACGTGTGACCTTTCTTGACGTGGGACAGGGGGATGCCACGGTCATCGAACTCCCTGAAGGGGAGACGATCCTCATTGATGCCGGAGCCAGACACGAAACGTTGGACATGGGGCGATCCATAGTCAGTCCGTACCTGTGGGACCAAGGCATCTTCCGCCTCGACCACGTGATTGCCACACACCCTCAACTCGACCATGTCGGCGGCCTACCTGCCGTCCTGCGTCACTTTCCTGTCAATCACTACTGGAGTAACGGACTAACCAGGCAAGAACCGTTCTATCAAGAGCTTCAACGCGCCATTCGGCAACAGGGCGTGATCGAGTCTATCGCGTTCGAAGGGCAGACCATCTTAGCCACCGGGACCTGTCATCTATCTGTGCTCAACCCGGCGGCAGGAGAGCAGACGCAGCATCCGGCGCCGACCAATAGCGGCGCGCTCCTGAACAATCAATCGGTCGTCACAAAGCTGGTTTGTGGTCCTCACTCATTCCTCTTCACCGCCGATGCGGAAGCACAGACCTTGGCGCGTCTAGCCAAGGGGGACGGTTCGGCCAACGTGCGCATCTTGAAAGTTCCACACCATGGAGCCAAAAGTTCCCTGGACGAGCAATGGTTACGGCACGTAGCACCGGAGATCTCGGTGATTTCTGTCGGAAGCCGCAATTCGTATGGACATCCGACGCAGACCGTCTTGCAGGCCTATCAACAACAGGGGAGCCGGATCTTCAGAACCGATCGGGATGGAGCCGTCTCGATTGCAGCTCGCCTGTCTTCACCCGGGTTTAAGATCTCTCGAGCTCGTGACGCTGCGCTCAGACCTGTCCGGGTCGGCACCTTGATGGTCCACGACGAATGGCTGAACTGGCGACGTTTGCAGGGGGCGAAGGAACGTGCTTAAGGCTTCAGATGGGCATCCATCGAAAAGCTCCCGGAAGACTTGCCATCCCCACCTTGACATTGACAAATCTGCAGGGCTGACCTATAACAAATCCATGCCCAAACCTGTGATACGCATCCGACGCCGCCGCTCCCTTGGAGGGAAAATCAGACAAAACTGGAAGTTTGCGGTCGGGATGGGAACCCTCTGCGCCGTGGTCGCCTTTGGAACCGCCATAGCCACACAAGGACTTGAATCACTAATGTCACGCGCCTCGCTGGCCATGAAAGCCGTGGAGGACCCGAGCAAGCTCTCTGCATCGGAGAAAGACCAGATCAAGAAAATGGTCAAAACGAAGGGGGCCAAAGGAACTCTGGACTCTCTTACCCCTGAGCAAAAGGAACAAGCCAAGCAGGCGTTCGGCGGATTGAGTGAAGATCAAAAGAAGAAGTATCGTGAAATGTACGGCAAGTAGGCCTCTCGTTTCTGCCCGCTCCCTATCTTCTCATTGATTTCAGCTCCCAACCTGTATAGTTAGAACCACCCCGGTCATTCCAATTCATCTCCATACGATCAAGACAGGATGTTGAGGCAGCACGCAACCATCTGGCCGCCGCGAGGTGTTTTGACAATTTTGTCAGGTCTATGCTAAAGTCCGCGAAAATTTATAGACTTCCGGCAAAGACAGGCGGCCGGAGGGAGCATTAGACGGAGCGACATCAGAATGGGATCGACAGGAATATCGCCAACACATCTTATTATAATCATCGGCGCGGGCCCGGCAGGCATGTCGGTCGCGAATTTGATGTCCAAGGCCGGACACGAAGTGGTCATCGTCAACCGAGACGTGAAGTTCGGTGGGTTGGCTGAATACGGCATCTTCCCGAACAAGCTGAAGCTGAGGGGCGGGCTGCGGAAGACATACTGGGAGATTCTCGATCGCCCCAACATCCATTACTTCGGCAATGTTACCGTGGGCCTCGGCAAAGACCTCACGGTTGAGGACCTCAAACGCTTCGGGGCAAGCGCCGTGATCTTTGCCAGCGGCGCTCAGGGCACCAAGTCCATCGGAGTGGAGGGTGATTCGGCCCTCGGTGTGTACCATGCCAAGGATGTCGTCTTTCATTTCAACCGCCTGCCTGGGTATGGCGACAAACCGTTCGAGATGGGCCGTCGAGTCGCCGTGATCGGCGTGGGCGACGTCATGGTAGACATCGCCCATTGGCTCGTGCGGTACAAGCAGGTCGAGCAAGTGACGGCGATCGCCCGCCGAGGCCCGGCCGAACGAAAGTACAATCCCAAAGAAATTCGTGCCGTCTGCGCCAATATCGATCAGGCGGCCCTGACGCTGGAGTTTGAACGGATTGCGCCCCGACTACAAACAGCCGGCCAGGATCCAGGCGAACTCCTCAAGGGCATGAACGCCGAATTCACCAAATGTGAGCCGCTCAAGAGCAAGACCAAGATGGGCTTCCGCTTTCTGGCGTCGCCCCGTCGAGTCCTGACGGACGCACAGAATCGGGTGCGCGGTCTTGAAATCGAGGAGACGAAGCTCGAACCGAAGGGAACGGACTTCTCCGCGGTTGGCCTGAAGCAGTACTACGAGTTTCCCTGCGACAGTGTGGTGTTTGCCGTTGGAGACCGCGTGGACGAAACGGTTGGCCTCCCATACAAGAACGGAGTGTTTCTCACCAACCCGGCCTCAACCGGAAACGAGCCGGACGATGCTCTCTTTCAGGCCTACGATGAAGCTTCCGGAAAGGTTCTTGATGGAGTGTTCCTGACCGGCTGGGCACGCAAAGCGAGCGAAGGACTGGTGGGGGTGGCAAAACGGGACGGGGAGTGGTGTGCCGAGGTGGTCACCCGGTACTTGGCCGAGCGGTCGCCGCAACCGCGCCCCGCGGTCGACAAGGCCATCGACCTAATCAAAACCACGCTCAAGGACCGAAAAGTGGAGGCAATCGACTTGGCAGGCCTTCGCGCCCTGGACGCGGCCGAGCGGGAACACGGCTCCTCCAACGATTGCATCGGCGAGTTTAAGTTTGGATCTAATCAGGAAATGCTGGCACAGATCCAGCGCCGGCGCGAACGGACCGGATCTTCCGCCAGATCCTAGCCATCTCCCCACTTCAATTTTCTTCGCAAGACATCGTAATACGTCCGGTCCGAAAACCGGATGAGGCGCGTGGCATGCTGGGAGGCCACGACGGTAACGGTGTCCCCCTGTGTGATGACCACCCCGACTTGTCCATCGAAGGTCGCCATCGCTCCTTCGTCCTTGCTAGTAAGCGTCACTTCCAGTACCGCGTTACTGGGAATTAAGAGTGGACGATGGGTCAAGGTGTGGGGGCAGATGGGAGTCAGGATCAGGGCTTGGACCGAGGGGGCAATAATGGGCCCGCCAGCGGACAGCGAGTAGGCGGTGGACCCGGTCGGCGTCGAGATGATCACGCCATCTCCCCGCAAGCTGGTCACAAACCGACCGTCGATGGCGATTTGCACCTCGATCATGCGAGCCAAAGTTCCCTTGCTCACCACCACATCGTTGAGCACTGTGGCCTGCGCCACGTGCTCTCCATGGCGATGAATCTCGGCGCGTAGCATGAGCCGATCTTCCAAGGTGAACTCGCCGGCGAACACGCGCTCGAGCGTCGGAAACAGCTGGTCGAGCGTCACCTCGGTCAGAAAGCCAAGCCCGCCCATATTGACGCCGAGGATCGGCACCCCCTGTTCCTCGACCAAACGAGCGGCATTCAACATCGTCCCGTCGCCCCCCAACACCAACACCATATCGGCCCTGGCGGCAATCTGGGTCTTCTTGGCGGTGCTGTGCTCGCCGATCAAGGACGCCGTCTTGCCGTCGATCACGACTTCCATGTCCCGTTCTCTTAACCAGGCCACGAGGTCCTTAAGAATGTGCCTGACATCGGGAAACTTCGGCTTGGTGAGAATACCGATCGTTTTCATGGATCTCCGGGCGCTATGGGCCAGGCACCCTTCTTCAACAGCGGTAGGTGAGCGCATGCTGGAAAGCGGCCAGGATTGTATCGGGAGCCCCACCGGTTGTCAACGCGCTGCCCCGGCCTCGACAGGCCGGGAAAGAATCTCCACGCCGAATCGCACCGCCAATTCGCACCGGCTCCTCTCACAATCGCATCTGCTTCCCGTGTCAGGGCTTGACAGGACAGCCACCTGCTTATAGAATTACGGCAAGATTCTAAAGGGTTCCCACGTTTCACCGCCCGCTCCGGATCGACAGCCTCTGTCGACAACCAGAAGGAGGAAGGATGTTCGAACGATTCACGGACAAGGGTCGCAAGATCATCATCCTGGCCAGGGAAGAAGCTGAGCGCCACCAGAACGACTATCTCGGCACCGAGCACCTGGTCTTGGCCATCCTCCGTGAGTCCGATGGGATCGCCCTCATGATCATTAAGAAAATGGGGCTATCCACGGAACAAATCCGCCTCGAGATCGAGCGGAATCTGCCCGGAGGCGGCACGACGATGACCTTCGGAGAAATTCCGTTCAGCCCGCGCGTCAAGAAAGTCATCGAGTATGGAGTCGAAGAGGCCCGCCTGCTCGGCCACAACCATATCGGCAGCGAACATCTCCTGCTCGGTCTGCTCCGGGAAGAAGAGGGGATCGGCGGCAAGATTCTTCGGAGTCTGGGCGCCAACCTCCTGACCGCCCGGCAACTGACCGTCACGTTCCTCCGAAAGTCCGCTCCGCGCGAACGGGATCGCAAGAGCAACACGCCGGCGCTGGACGAGTTCGGCCGGGACCTCACCCAATTGGCGCAGGACGGCCAACTCGATCCGGTGATCGGCCGCGCCGACGAAATCGAACGGGTCCTCCAGATTCTGAGCCGCCGCACCAAGAACAATCCGGTTCTGATCGGGGAGTCGGGCGTAGGCAAAACCGCCATCGTGGAAGGGCTCGCCCAACGGATTGTGATGTCTGAGGTGCCCGATAATTTATTGTCCCGGCGGGTTATCGCCTTGGACCTTGGGTCCCTGGTGGCCGGCACCAAATACCGAGGCCAGTTCGAAGAGCGGCTAAAGGTGGTCATGAAGGAGATCGTCCAGGCCGGCAACATTATCATCTTCATCGATGAGTTGCATACTCTGGTCGGAGCGGGAGCCGCAGAAGGCTCGATCGATGCCTCCAACATGCTGAAACCCGCCCTTTCGCGAGGGGAAATCCAATGCATCGGCGCCACTACGCTGGACGAATACCGCAAACATATTGAAAAAGACGGCGCCTTGAAACGGCGGTTTCAGCCGATTTATGTGCAGCCCCCTTCGATCGACGAAACCATCCGCATCATCCAAGGGCTGCGCGACCGGTATGAAGAGCACCATGGCGTGGAGATCACCGAAGAGGCCATCACCGAGGCCGTCAAGCTGTCCGACCGATACATCACGGACCGTTTCCTGCCGGACAAGGCGATCGACCTGATCGACGAGACTGGGTCGCGCGCGAAGCTCCAAACCTACGCGCTGCCCGGAGAGCTCAAGGCCTTGGAGCAAGAACTGAAGAAGGTTTCTCGGGAGAAGGAGCTCGCCATCTCGCTCCAAAATTTTGAAGAAGCCGTCAAGTTCCGTGAGGAAGAAGAGCGACTCCGCAAGCTCCTGGACGAATCCAAGCGCGAGTGGAAGAAAAACCAGGAAAAGAACAAGCCCGTCATCACCAAAGACGACGTCGCCTACGTCGTATCGAAGATGACCGGCATCCCTCTGTTCAAGCTGGAAGAAGAAGAATCCAGCAAGTTGCTCCATATGGAGGACTACCTCCACAAGCGCATCGTGGGTCAGGAAGAGGCCATTTCCGCCGTATGCCGAGCCATCCGTCGGTCGCGGGCCGGCTTGAAGGAAACCAAGAAGCCCATCGGCTCGTTCATCTTCCTGGGCCCGACAGGTGTCGGCAAGACGGAGCTCGCACGAGCCCTAGCAGAGTTTCTGTTCAATTCCGAGGATGCCCTGGTCCGTATCGACATGTCGGAATACCAGGAAAAGTTCACCAGTTCACGACTCTTCGGCGCCCCTCCGGGCTATGTCGGTTATGAAGAAGGGGGCCAGTTGACCGAGCGCGTGCGACGCCGGCCCTATTCGGTCGTGCTGTTCGATGAAATAGAAAAAGCCCATCCAGATATCTTTAACCTGCTGTTGCAGGTCCTCGACGATGGCGTTCTGACCGACAGTTTGGGCCGCAAAGTGGACTTCAAAAATACGGTCGTGATCATGACGTCGAACCTCGGGACCAAGCTGATCCAAAAAGGGGTGGCGCTCGGTTTCCAACGAGCCGAAGCGGAGCAGAATCGTCGCATCAAAGACGAGGTGCTGGCTGAGCTGCGCCGCTCATTCAGCCCAGAGTTCTTGAATCGTATCGACGAAGTCGTTGTCTTCCACCAACTCGAGAAGGAACATTTAGTCACCATCGTGGATATTCTGATCAAAGAGCTTAACGGCCGTCTCCTGGAACGCAGTGTCCAATTGGAGGTCGGCGATGACGTCAAGCATTGGCTCATCCAGGAAGGGTACCAACCCCTATACGGGGCCAGGCCGATGCGGCGCGCGATCCAGAAGAATATCGGTGACCCGCTGTCGGAGGAACTGATCAAGGGGCGCTTCAAGGATGTCCGGAAGATCAAGGTTCTTCTGCGGGACGGCCTGCCCATCTTTACGGAGGAAGAAGCGATGGCGGAGGTGTGATTCCTTCCACCACTACGCACTCACCCTCACGTGACTCAACATTTTCTTCAGCCGTGGACGAATGGACGGCACGACCCTCGTGGGGACTCCCACGGGGGTCGTCTCGTATGGAACCGGCTACTCGGGTGCTCTCCACTCCACGACTCATCACATCTATCCCTATCTTTCCCAGGCCAGTCCTGCACTGATGCCTAATCGTCGGCAGCCGTGCCCCTGATGACAATGACATCTTCGACACCGGTCATTCTTGGCATTGAAACCTCGTGCGACGAAACTGCCGCGGCTGTCGTTGCGGGGACGGGGCACGTGCTCTCCTCGGTCCTGACCTCGCAGCACGATGTCCACGCCAAATATGGCGGCGTAGTGCCAGAGCTGGCCGCCAGGCGCCATATCGAAACTATCGAGGCCCTTGTCAAGACCGCCATGGAGCAAGCCAGCCTTGGCTGGACGGACATTCATGCCGTTGCCGCCACACGCGGCCCCGGCCTCGCCGGAGCGCTCTTAGTGGGGGTGAGTTACGGCAAAGCCTTGGCCTATGCCTTGCGGATTCCCCTGATCGGCGTCCACCATCTGGAAGGCCACGTGGCCTCCGCATGGATCAATCGACCTGACTTTCCCTTTCCCTGCGTGGTCCTGGTCGTTTCAGGCGGCCACACCCACCTGTACCTGGCTGAATCGGACGACCGGTTTGAATTATTGGGGCACACATTAGACGATGCCGCAGGCGAGGCCTTCGATAAGGCCGCCGCCATGTTGGCCCTCGGATTTCCTGGCGGCCCGGCCATCGATCGGGTGGCTCGTTCCGGCAATCCAGAGGCCGTGCGGTTTCCGAGGCCGTACGCGAAGCCCGGCAACCTGGATTTCAGCTTCAGCGGCCTTAAGACTTCGCTCCGGTATTACCTCAGGGACCTCGATCGAGCCGGCCGTCCCAGGCCCGTCGCGGATATCGCGGCGGGGTTCCAGGAGGCCATCGTGGATGTGCTAGTGAGCAAAACTTTCGCAGCCGCCCGCCGGAGCGGCGTGAAGACCGTCGCGGTGGTCGGAGGAGTCTCCGCAAACAGCCGGTTGCGGACCAGGCTTACCCAGCGAGCACAAGACGAAGGGGTACTTCTGGCGCTGCCCGATCCGGTCTATTGCACAGATAACGCGGCGATGATCGCCGCCGCCGGCCTGCGGGCCTATCGACGAGGCCATGTCGCATCATGGGAAATGGAAGCGGAGGCAGGGCTTAGTTTTCCCGCTGTGTCCCGTCTCCGAATTCGTGGCGCATCCGGCAAGCGCCGCAAACCCCTCACGCAACCGGCCTGATCGGGAGGTTTCAGATTCCCACCGTTCTCGGCAACATCAACGGTCTCAAGGCCAGCCAGCTCCTGCAGCTGGAACACCTCTACCGCCGGCGCGTCCCGGTGGACAAGCTCATCAGCAACGAATTGGCGCGGGCCTGCACCGAGCTGTCCCAAGAGCTTCGATGCCAACTCGGCCTGCTGATCAACCGGCGCGGGCTGATCGAGCAAGTGATCGTCGGGAACGGGCACGAGCTGGTACTTAACGACCTCTCCCGTCTGCGTCTGGGCAACCGGCTACTCCGCGGTGTGCGGCTGATCCACACCCACCTGCACAACGAACCGCTCAGCCAGGACGATGTCACCGACTTGGCCTTGCTGCGACTGGACCTGATCGCCGCGATCGGCGTCGGGTCCAACGGCTTGCCGGCCGACGTGCAAGTCGCCCATCTCCTGCCCCCGAACCCCCAAGGCCATGTCTGCGACATCATGCCGACAACGCCCTTTTATGCCTTTGAATTGGACTGTCAAAAATTCGTGGAGTCGTTGGAGGCCGAGCTGGCCCGAGGAAAAGCCAGCCACGAGGTCAAAGCCGGCCATGAGACCGCCATTCTAATCAGCGCCTCCAAGCAGTCGCGGGCCGACCAGGAGGAGCGGTTGGACGAACTCGCCGAATTGGTCCGTTCCGACGGGATCACCGTGCTGGGCACCGTCGTCCAGCGAACCCCGGAGATTCATCCGAAATACTTGTTGGGCAGCGGCAAGCTCAAGGATGTCGTGATCACGGCGCTCCATCAAAGCGCGGACTTGCTGATTTTCGATCAAGACCTCGCCCCGGCCCAGGTGCGAGCGATCGCGGACCTGACGGAAATGAAAGTGATCGACCGCACACAACTTATCCTGGATATCTTTGCCCGCCGAGCCCACAGCCGTGAGGGTAAAGTGCAAGTTGAACTGGCTCAACTCCGGTATCTGTTGCCGCGTCTATCCGGAAAAAGCACGGCCCTGTCGCGCCTCGGGGGAGGCATCGGGGGAAGAGGACCCGGCGAGACCAAACTGGAGACGGATCGACGGCGAGTCCGTGATCGAATCGGCCACCTGGAGCGGGAACTCGTGCACCTGACTCGCCATCGGGACCAGCGACGGGCGCGCCGCGTCCGCCACATGCTCCCTATTATCTCCATCGTGGGGTACACGAACGCCGGCAAATCGACCTTGCTGAACGCGCTCACCGACAGCACCGTGCCAGCCCAGGACCGCCCATTTGAAACGCTGGACACGTCCAGCCGCCGCCTCCGTTTCCCCCATGAACAGGAGGTCATCATCACCGATACGGTGGGCTTCATCCGCGATCTTCCCCAAGCCCTAGTGGGCGCATTCCGCACCACGCTGGAAGAGCTCCGGGACGCGGACCTCCTCCTACATCTCGTGGATGCCAGCGCTAAAGATCCGTCCGCCCAAATCAAAGCGGTCGAAGACATCCTCGCCCAGCTCGACCTCGATCACATTCCGCACATCCTGGTCTTCAATAAATGCGACCGGCTGCCCGACCAGGAGGTGGACGTCTTATGCCGACGGTACGGGGCGATCGGCATCTCGGCCCTGCAGCCGTCAAGCCTGACGCCACTGGTCGACCGGCTGGCCCAGACCATGCGAGCAAGGCTCACGCCCCTGCATGCGGCACCACAGACGGCGCCTTCCTTGGCGGCCCTGGGCGCTAGCCGGGAGCACCGCCCATGATTGCCGCTGCCTCCGACCGCCGAAAGAGAGGCGGACGACCTGCCCGGCGCATGACGTCCGGGATCAATGGGGGACCGAATCCACCAGCCAAACGACGCGCCGCTCGCATTCTGGATCGACTCAAGGGGACGCTGCCCGAGGCGCAGGTTGAACTGTCTCACCGAAATCCGCTGCAGCTGCTCATTGCGACTATCCTGTCGGCTCAGTGTACGGACCGGCGGGTCAATCAAGTCACGCCGCAGTTGTTCGCCCGCTATCGGCAAGCCGAAGACTATGCCCGGGCCGACCACACGGAATTGGAAACGCTCATCCGACCAACAGGCTTTTTCAAGAGCAAAGCCCGTAACATCGTCGCCTGCGCACAGGCGCTCACGGCCCGTTTTGGCGGCCAGGTCCCCGCCAACATGGAGGATCTGACCAGCCTGGCCGGCGTCGGCAGGAAAACCGCCAACGTCATTCTCGGCGCCTGCTTCGGCAAACCTGCCGTCGTCGTAGACACCCACGTCAAACGCGTCGCGAACCGCCTCGGCTTGGCATTCAGCGACGATCCTGTCAAAATTGAAGCCGCCCTGCATCAACTGATACCCCAGCCGCGCTGGACGGAAGGCTCTCAACGGCTCCTATTGCACGGACGCTATGTGTGTCTGGCAAGAGCCCCCCGCTGCGCGCATTGCGCGATCTACAGCCTCTGCGACTGGACCGGAAAGGCCGCACGATGATCAAAAGCATGACGGGATACGGCCGACGCGAAGCCGCCTGGCCCGGAGGATCGGTGGCCGTGGAGATCCGCTCCGTCAACCATCGCCATTGTGAAATATTCATCCGTTTGCCGAAGGGCCTGTCGGACTTGGAAGAGGGCCTGAAACGGACCATTCAGTCTCGATGCCAGCGCGGACGGATTGAAGCGACCGTGTCCCTCTTCGGCAGGGTGGAAGGGGAGAAGCGGGTGAGCCTTGACCGCTCTCTCGCCAAGCAGTACTATGCTGGCTTGCAAGCCCTCAAGACAGGCCTTCGCGTAAGTGGCCAGATCGATCTGGCCTTGCTGGCCAGTTTCCGTGAGATCTTCGTGCTTTCCGAAGCGCCCCTGGACGACCGGCGTCTGGGGCAGAAGGTATCCCGGCTGATGACGGGAGGCCTAACCGATCTTGACGGCATGCGCCGACGAGAAGGGCGTACGCTGGCGCAGGATATCGCGCAGCGGCTGAAGCTGGTCCGCAAGACCGCCCAGGCCATCGACGCTCGCGCCCCCGACTCGGTGCGCGAGCACTTCGCGCGCATGCAAGCCAGAATTGCGCAGCTGAGCGGGACGGGACAGCTTGATCCGAACCGCATGGCCCAGGAGCTGGCTCTGTATGCCGACCGTTGCGATATCACAGAGGAGCTGACCAGACTCAGATCGCATCTTGCGCAGTTCGAAGCGGCCCTCACCAGCCGGGAGCCCGTGGGCCGAACGCTGGACTTTCTCCTGCAGGAAATGGGGCGGGAAGTGAATACCGTCGGGTCCAAAGCCAACGATGCCGAAATTGCCGGGCACGTGGTTCGGCTGAAGAGTGAGATGGAAAAGATCAGGGAGCAGGTCCAGAATATCGAGTAACCTCGCTGAGGCGCCGGTCACAACCAATACACATGCCGCAAGATCCAGGACAACGCAAAGGGTGGCTATTCGTGGTGTCCGCGCCGTCGGGCGCCGGCAAGACCACGCTCTGTAAGCAATTGGTCGCTACGGTGCCGGGATTACGGCATTCGATCTCCTACACCACACGGAAGCCCCGGCCGGGCGAAGTGCACGGTCGTGAATATTTTTTTGTGGAGGACCAACTGTTTCAGGACATGATCCAACGGAACGAGTTTGCCGAATGGGCGCCGGTGTACGGTCACTTCTATGGAACGCCGCGCAGCGCATTGACCGGCATGATGAACCAGGGCCTGGATGTCCTGCTTGAAATCGACACTCAAGGAGCCACCCAGATCAAGAAGCGTTTCGAGGATGCGGTCTATATCTACATTCTGCCGCCGTCGCTGGAAACGTTGCGGATCAGGCTGGAAAACCGCGGCGGGGATGCTCCGGAGGAAATCCAACGGCGGCTCCAAAAAGCGCGGGAAGAAGTCTGGAGCTACCGCAATTACGACTACATCGTGCGGAACGACGACATGAAACAGGCGCTGCAGGAACTCGAAGCCATCATCCTAGCGGAACGCATCAAAACCAAACGGCTGAACATCGGCTGGCTTGAAGAAAACTTTATTCGCGAAAAAGACGACACTTCCACGGTCAGAGACGGATCCACTCTCACCCCACAACAGGAGAACAGACGCCCATGATCGACATGCTTTCGTTGTTGCCAGAAGCCAACCAAGAACGGTTCGATTCGCGCCATCGCCTGGTAATCGCGGCCGCCCAGCGAGCAAAACACTTGATGCAAGGCGCGCCGCCTATAGGCCCGGTCCGGTTCACGAAGGAGACCACCCAGGCACTCGACGAAGTCTTGAAGGGACGGATCAAATTCCTCACAGGAAAAGAGGCCCGACAGGCTCTCAAGGAAGCCAAAAGTGGGCGGGAGGGCGAACTGGAGCGAACCGTCCCAGTGGAGTCGGCAGAGGACGCCCGGGAGATTAAGAAGGAGCTGAGCGTCTATGTGGATGACTCGCCCAAACCAGCGGAATCGGACAGTGAGGAGTAACGGGACATCCCGATGAGGGTCGAGCCGCCCATGAAGTTGACAGGGAAACGTCTTGTGCTCGGCGTGACCGGCAGCATCGCAGCCTACAAGGCCGTCGGGTTGTTGCGGACGCTCATGCGGGAAGGTGCCGACGTTTCGGTCGTCATGACGCAGGCCGCCTGCCGCTTCGTGACGCCGCTGACCTTCGAGACCCTCTCCAAACATCCGGTTGCCACCGATCTCTTCGCCGCCCAGCAGGACATGCCGCATCTGACTCTGCCCGAGCGCGCCGATGCGGTGATCGTGGCCCCGGCCACCGCCAACTTGCTGGCCAAATGCGCGCTGGGCTTGGCGGACGACCTACTCAGCACCCTGCTGTTGAACGTGACCGGTCCGCTGATCGTCGCACCCGCGATGGATGGCGGGATGTGGCACCACCAGGCCCTTCAATCCCATGTTGCAACGCTTCGATCGCGGGGGGTGATGGTCTTGGACCCGGAAGAGGGGCCGCTCGCATCGGGTCGAATCGGACTCGGACGCCTGGCGGAAGAATCCCGGATCATGGCCGCACTGGAGCAAGCGCTCGCTCCGAGACAGGACTGGGCCGGCCAACGACTGCTCGTGTCCGCCGGTCCGACGCAAGAAGCCATCGATCCGGTGCGATTCATCTCCAATCGCTCGTCCGGCAAGATGGGGTACGCCATTGCACAGGCCGCGCGCGAACGCGGCGCCGCCGTGTCGCTGGTCAGCGGCCCCACGACACTTCCTCCCCCTCCCGGCGTCGACCTGATTCATGTCGTCACGGCGGAGGAGATGCAGAAGGCGCTGCTGGCACGCTTTGCCTGGTCCAACGTCGTCGTCATGGCAGCCGCGGTAGCGGACTTCCGACCCTTACGGCCATCCTCCGCCAAATTGAAAAAGGAAGGCGGGTACTGGAAGAAGCTGGATCTGGTCCCGACCGACGATATTCTGCAACAACTCTCGCAACAACGAAGCGACCAGATTCTCGTCGGTTTCGCCGCCGAGACCGAATCCATGCTGGCTCAGGCGACGGCCAAATTGAAACGGAAAGGCCTGGATCTGATCGTGGGCAATAACGTTGCCGCCGAAGGCTCAGGGTTCGGCTCCGACACCAACGCCGCCACACTGATCGACCGTAACGGCCAGGTCAGGGAGCTGGGACTCCTGCCGAAACGGGAGTTGGCCGATCACATTCTGGATGCCGTCTTGACATTGATCCGCCCTCGCCGAAAACCGGGGTCTTCGAAAGGCGGCGCCTGATCGTCGCCGACTCACGGCCGAGCGCGAGCACTCCCCCTCGCATCGCCGGCTCCGCTCCCATGTTCTTTTATTTACTACCTACTTGAAGGCTGCTACAATGCATGACTTCGGCAAGCGAAACCCGAGTTGGTCATGGCGACGCGCACGAACACCACGAAAGCCCGGTCGACGCTCCGCATCCTGGTGCTGCACGGGCCCAATTTGAATCTGTTGGGAACGCGCGAGCGATCGCTCTATGGCCGCACGACGCTCAATACCATCGAGGCGCAAATGGCCAAGCTGGCCAAGCAAGAGCGCATCTACGTGGAGAGCCGGCAATCGAACCAGGAAGGGGAGTTGGTCACCTGGATACAGGACGCCCGCGACCGCTTCGACGCCATCGTCATCAATCCGGCCGGCTACACCCATACCAGTGTCGCCATCAGAGACGCCATTGCCGCCGTGGAGGTCCCGACCGTAGAGGTGCATCTCACCAACATCCATGCGCGGGAAAAGTTCCGCCGGCGGTCGTACATCGCCGCCGTGGCGGTGGGACAAATTTCCGGCTTCGGGCCTGCCGGCTATCTCTTGGGCATCAAGGCGGCCGTCGATCACGTGCGGCACGCGCGTGCATCCGCCGCCGACTGAGTCGTCTAAGCAAGACAGAAAGGGGTTCTGACTCGTGATTTCAACCGCAGATTTTCGCAATGGGACCAGGCTGATGGTGGAGGGCGACCCATACTACATCGTCGAGTTCCAGCACGTGAAGCCAGGTAAAGGGGGCGCGTTTGTCCGCACCAAGCTGAAAAGCTACAAGACCAACAACATTCTCGATCGGACCTTCCGCTCGGGCGAACGATTCGAGGAGCCGGACCTGGAAGAGCGGGAAATGCAGTTTTTGTACGCCGCCGGCGATTCGTACACTTTCATGGACATTAAGTCTTTCGAGCAGTTTACCTATGAAAAGAAACAACTCGGCGAGAACGCGGACCTGCTCAAAGAGAACATGATTGCAAAAATATTGGTCTATGAGCACCGACCAATCGCCGTGGAATTGCCCATCTTCATTGAACTGAAAGTGGTGGACGGCGAACCAGGCGTTCGCGGCGATACGGCATCAGGTGGGAACAAACCCGTGATCGTGGAGACAGGCGCTGTGATCAAGGTTCCCCTGTATCTGGAAATCGGCGAAGTGATCAAGATCGACACCAGAACCAGGGAATACGTGGAGCGCGTCAGGTGAAGAAGACACAGCCGCACCGCCAACCAGCACGAAAGCCGACCCGCCCCAAGTCCGCGCAGGCGGAGACCCGCCTTCCGAGCACCGGCGCTTCGCAGGATCTCTCCCGGGCGCAACGCAACTATATCGCGCAACTGGTCGAGCTGTTGCAGCAGCACCACCTGACGGAATTGGAGTTGGAACGGGACGGCGTCAGAGTCCGGGTGCGCCGGGACCTCTTTCCAACTTCCAGCCAACCGGTCGCCTGGGAAAACTCCTCGGCCGGCCAGGTCGCGCAACCGGAGCCCAGCGCTGAGCCAAGTCCGACGGCGGAAGCCGACGGGGCCGTGACGGTCACCTCGCCGATCGTCGGCACATTTTACCGGTCACCGTCTCCGGACGCCGATCCCTATGTGAACGAGGGCGATGTGGTCAAGAAGGGCCAGGTGCTCTGCATCGTGGAAGCCATGAAACTCATGAACGAGATCGAATCGGAGCTGGACGGCCGGGTCGTCAAAATCCTGGCTGAAAGCACGAAGCCCGTCGAATACGGGCAACCGCTGTTCCTGATAGCGCCCGCGTCCGCGTCATAAGAACGACCACCCCTCAGGAGTCTCGGTGTTTAAGAAAGTGCTCGTCGCCAATCGAGGGGAAATCGCCCTCCGGGTCATTCGGGCCTGCAAAGAGCTCGGGATCCAGACCGTCGCGATCCATTCCGAGGCGGATGCGGCCTCGGTGCACGTGCGGACCGCGGACGAACATGTCTGCGTCGGGCCGGCCGAGAGCGCACTCAGCTATCGGAACATCCCCAATGTGCTCAGCGCCGCTGAGATTACCGGCGCCGATGCCATCCATCCCGGATACGGATTTCTGGCCGAAAACGCACATTTTGCGGAAGTCTGCGAATCCATCGGCGTGAAATTCATCGGGCCCACTTCCGAAAACATCGCCATGATGGGGGACAAGGCCAAAGCGCGGGAGCTCATGATCCGCCGCGGCATTCCGGTCCTTCCCGGCAGCCCTGGCGAACTCCGCAGCGAAAGCGACGCGCTGGAAGCCGCCCGCAAGATCGGGTTTCCGGTCATCATCAAGGCGTCCGCCGGTGGGGGCGGCCGCGGCATGCGCGTGGTCAACAAGGAAGAGGAACTGGTCCGGGCCTTTCAGACGGCACAAGCCGAAGCCAAGTCCACCTTCGGCAACGAGGGCGTCTATCTCGAACGATACTTTCTGGAGCCCCGCCACATCGAAGTACAGATTCTGGCCGACGAGCGGGGCCGCGTGGTGTTCCTGGGGGAACGAGACTGCTCGATCCAACGCCGCTACCAGAAGCTGGTCGAAGAAACGCCGTCCCCGGCCGTGGATGACCGCTTGCGCCGCGAGATGGGCCGCGTGGCCGTCGAAGCCATCAAGGCCGCCCACTACCGCAATGCCGGCACCGTCGAATTCCTGCTGGACAAGGACCAGAACTTTTACTTTATGGAGGTCAACGCCAGGATCCAGGTCGAGCATCCGGTGACGGAAATGGTCACAGGCATCGACCTGATCAAGGAGCAGATTCGGATCGCGGCGGGGTTGCCCCTGGCCTTCCGGCAGCAGGACATCAAATTGTCGGGCCACAGCTTCGAATGCCGGATCAACGCGGAAGATCCGGAGAAGTTCACCCCCTGTCCCGGTCCGATCTTCCGCTACCATCCGCCCGGCGGAATCGGCGTCCGGGTGGATTCGGCCATGGAAGCCAACAGTATCGTCGTCCCTCACTACGATTCCCTGATCGCCAAGCTGATCACCCACGGGCAGGATCGCGAGGAAGCCATGGCGCGGATGCGCCGGGCGCTGGGGGAGTTTGTGATCGAGGGGATCAAGACCACGATCCCGCTGCACCGGCGGATCTTCAGCGACGCAGAATTCCAAAAAGGCCGGGTCTCGACCAGTTACCTCGAACGCTTCTTGGCCAACCACCCGGTCAACCCTGCGCCCTGACCCAGGTGGCTGCGCATCCAACCCGTTCATCTCTGCTCAAGGGCCTCTACGTCATCCTAGACCCCCTGGCGTCAGGCCCCAAGCCCTTGGGCGAGCTCTTGCGTGAGGCGGCCGCCGGCGGCGCACGCTTGTTTCAGTACCGCAACAAGACGGATTCCGCCCTGATCGCCTATCGCCAGGCATTGCACCTCCGCCAAGTGGCCGCCGACGTGCAGGCGCTGTTCATCGTCAACGATCGCTGCGATCTGGCCCTGGCGGTCGAGGCCGACGGCGTCCACTTGGGCCAGGATGACCTTCCATTGCCCCTCGCCAGGTCCCTCATGGGGTCGAACAAGTTGATCGGCATCTCCACCCACCGAGAGGCCGACGTTCAATCCGCCATAGCCGGAGACGCCGACTATCTTGGTTTCGGCCCGATCTTTTCCACAGCCAGCAAACGGGACCATGATCCGGTGGTCGGCCTCGAAGGGCTGCGCCGAGTCAGAACCCTGACCAGACTGCCTATCTTTGCCATCGGGGGTATCACGGAGGACAACGTCGCAGCCGTCGTCGAGGCTGGCGCGGATGGGGTCGCGGTGATTTCAGCCCTGGCGCAGGCGTCCGACGTGGCGGCAACCGTCAGAACCTTCAGGAGCCGTTTCGGCTGATCAGGTCGGCCAGGGTTTCGATGCCCGGATCGTGGGCCAGCTCCGACACACCCGCAGTGCCCCCCTCGGTCAGGCTCGCCACGTAGGGCAGGGGCCCAAGCACAGGCGCGCCGCTCCGTTCTCTGAGCAATTCGACGGTCGAGGCCATTTGCAGGTCCGCATCCGAGGCCGCCTGATGCGGAAGCGGTCGGTTCAGCACGAGAGCCAGCACTAAAATCTTCCGCGTCTGCAATGCCTCGAGCGTCAACAAGGCATGGTTGACGCCACCGAGCGCGCAGCGGCCCACGAGCACGACCGGCAAGGCCAATCGCTCGATCAGATCCCGCATGTCATCACGGTCGGTGAGCGGCACACACAGCCCGCCCGCTCCCTCGACCAGTACGGAACGATATCGAGCCGCCAACCGCCCATAGGCCTCCGCGATGCGATCTAAACTGATGACCGCCCCGACTTGTCGGGCGGCGGCCAGCGGCGCAAGGGGGGCAGCGAACTGATAGGGGCTCATGAAAGCGTCGGGATCGTCGACGGCCAAGCAGGCGCGAAGCCGTTCCCCATCGGATGGCCCAGCGGAGCTCGCCCCGTAACCGGTCTCAACCGGCTTCATCACGCCGACGGAAACTCCTCGTCGCCTCAAACAGAGGGCCAGCGCGGCCATGACCACCGTCTTACCCACGCCCGTGTCCGTTCCGGTCACAAAGCAGCCAGAGGGTGCAGGGGGCGATAGGGGAGACGCGCTCCGAGAAAGACCCGTCATGGTCAGAACCCTGCCATCAGAGGATGCGACTATCCAGATTCCAAATCTGACCCGAGGCGGCGGGCAGCAAGGCCAGGTGATAGACAGAGTGAGCGACCGACTCCACGTCCATCAACCGCCCCAGAACATGTTGGTTTACGCCCATCGCCTCATGGAGTTCCGATTCCGTCGGCATCGCCGAGCCGGCCAGATCCGAGCGGTGCCATCCGGGGCAGACGGCATTGACCCGGACGTTGTGAACGCCCCATTCGCGAGCCGCGCTTTTCACCAGCCCCAGGAGACCCGCCTTGGCCGCAGCATAGGCGGCCTGCCCGGTCGTCCCTTGCAAGGCAGCGAAGGAAGTGACGACCAGCACGGAGCCTCCACCCTGGCCGATCATGACGGGACCCGCCGCCTGAAAGCAGTGAAACGTCCCGGTGAGGTTCGTCTGAATTGTGCTCGCCCACCGCTCCCGACTGATTTTGAGCACCAGCCCCGAGCCGGCCTGTCCCGCATTGCAGATGAGCACGTCCAGGCGTCCCCATTGGGAGCGGAAGGTATCGACCATCGTCTGCACGTGTTGAGACTCTCGGATATCGGCTTGCAGGCAAGAGGCCATCCCACCGCACTCGACGACTGCGGCAGCGGTGCGCTCCGCTTCCTCCCGCCTCGCTCGGTAGTGGACCCCGACGTTCCACCCGGCACGGCCGAATTCCACACAGAGGGCCCTGCCAATGACACCGGAGCCGCCGGTAATCAGCACGGAGGAGTGCCTGGAGGACTCAGTACCCATCGGATCCGTCCCGTAGTGAAGGTGTCCGCGCGTCGCCCACGATGGCATTATCATGAATTGACCCGAGAAAACACAAGGAGGCCGGGCCGGTTACACGCGCTTCAGCCTTGCTCGATTTCCAACACTTGTGCTACCGTGTCGCGCCACCGTATTGAGCAGGAGTTGCGATGCCCAACGACGCGTTCAAGCTGACCCTCTTGACCATGACAGCCGCTGGGCTGCTGTTTCTATCCCACCCGGCTCTCCCCCTCGCTGCCGGCGCCGAGCCTGAAATCATCGCCCATGCCGAGGAGTACTTCCCCGACACCCCGGGAAGCCGTTGGAAATACCGGGGGTATGTGGAAGAAGGGCCGCTCCAGAAAATAGCCGGCAAAGGGTTTATCAACGTCTCGACCGTCAAGGGGGTCGAAAACCTGAAAGGCGTCACGGTCAAGGCCTTTCACGACACCAATCCCGGCGACCACGGCCCCAGCGACAGTTACTATCGGCGAGACGCGGTCGGAATCGTCTACTACGGGTCTCAGCCGGGCACCCCGCTGGAAAAGCAATTGGTGCCCTATCAGATTGTTCGATTCCCCCTGGTCATCCCATCCTCGTTTCAGCAATTCGATCGAAGGGGCGTGACGCTCGGCGCGGATCTGGACGGGGATGAACAGGAAGAGAAGGTGGATGCCGAGGCCAGCGTGCACGTGCTGGGCAAGGACACCGTCTCCGTTCCGGCCGGTACGTATCAGGACGCCATCCGGATCGAGGCCCGGATGCGGATGCACATTACCCTCTCGGAAAGCGGGAGGAAGGTCTACGGTACCGACGTGATGACCGCCTGGTTTGCCAGGGGAGTAGGGCTGGTCAAGTACGTGGAGCGGCAAGAACTCCCGCCGGTCAAGACGGACCAGGGCTTCATCACCGAGATCATGGAAGAACTCGAAGAAGTGGTGATCGGCTCCCGGTAGTTCAGTCCGCGGGAGCAAACCCCCGGCGCAGGGTGTTTTCACTGGTCACCCGCATGACCATGAATTGATTCAAGTAGCCTTGCCCGCCCGCCTTCGCTCCCACGCCGGACAAACGATGCCCGCCGAACGGCTGGCGGCCCACCAGCGCCCCCGTGATGGGACGGTTGATGTAGAGATTGCCGACATCGAAGGACTCCTCCGCCAGTCGGATATTGGCGGGGCTCCGCGAATAGACGCCACCGGTCAAGGCGTAGGGGGAATCATTAGCTAGGCGAACCGCGTCGCCGAAATCCTGCGCCTTCAGCACAGCCAAAACCGGGCCGAAAATCTCTTCCTGTGCCAGCCGTCCACCAGGGGGTACATCGGCGAACACGGCCGGCCCGACAAAATACCCCTCGCGTTCCACCTGCCGTTCCAAAACCAGCCGTCCCTCGCGCTTCCCGATCTGAATGTACTCTCGCACCTTGGCACAAGCCCGCTCGTCGATCAGCGGCCCCATCCTGGTTCTCGGGTCTTCCGGATCGCCGATCGACAGACTGTGAACCGCATCCGCCAGCCGCTGCAGAAAGGACCCATAGACCGCTTCATGGACGATGGCCCGCGAACAGGCCGAGCACTTCTGCCCCTGGTAGCCGGTAAAGGAGGCCACAACCCCCGTCACAGCCTCGTCGAGGTCTGCCGTATCGTCCACGATAATCGCGTTTTTTCCGCCCATCTCGGCGATCACGTGCTTGAGGCCCTGCCGTCCAGGCTCGACGGAGACCGCTTGAGCCAGGATCGAGAGTCCGACATCCTTCGACCCGGTAAACGCAATCATCCGCACATCCGGATGGCCGACCAACGCCCGTCCAATCTCAGGCCCGCCGGGCACGAATTGCAAGGTGCCGTTCGGCAGCCCGGCTTCGGCAAACACCTCCATCAATAGGTGGCCGACCCGAGGTGACCGCTCCGACGGTTTGAACAGGACCGGATTGCCCGTCACCAACGCGGCGCTGACCATGCCGGTCGGAATGGCCAGCGGAAAATTCCAGGGGGCCAGCACGGCGGTCACCCCGCGCGGCGCATAGAGCACCTGGTTCTGCTCGCCCGGCGCGTGCCCCAACCGCTGAGGCTCGGCGAACCGCTTCATGTCCCGCGCATAGAATTCCAGGAAGTCGATGGCTTCCGCCACATCCGCATCCGCTTCACGCCAGGGTTTGCCGGTTTCAAGAATTTCCCAGGCAGCCAGCTCCATACGGCGCCGGCGCATGATCGCGGCAGCTTTGACCAGGTACGCCGCCCGTTCCAAGGGCGACACCGTCCGCCACATAGGCAGCTGTTCTTGCGCGACATGGACCGAGGACGCAACGTCGCCTGGCGCGACCGTAGGCATGCGGCAAATAATCTCCTGCAGCCGAGTGGGATTCCGAGAGATCAATTCGGGTCCGGATGGAACCGGACCGGCGCTCGGCCAGCGGGCGAGAGGCTTGTCCCGCAGGGCGCGGACAGAAGCCAGGGCCTCGGCCATCGCTGCCCGGGCCGACGCCAGGGAGAAGTCCGTATGGGGTTCGTTTACAAACCTGTCTACACGTTCACCCCGTCGGTTCAACGACGGCAGGGCGGGGGGAGCCAGCAGCAAATCCACCGAAGCAGCTTCGACATATTCTTTGCGCAAGAACGACTCGTTGGAAGTGTTTTCAAGAAGTCGGCGGACCAGATAAGCCATGCCGGGGAGAAACTCCCCCACCGGAGTATAGAGCCGGACCCGGCGGCCCTCCGCCACCACGGCATTCTGAAGCGGTTCGGCCATACCGAAGATCATCTGGTACTCGCAAGCCTCGGGAGGCAGCCCGGTTGCGTCCGCCAGAGCCTGCGCATAGGCCAAGCTGCGGAGGTTATGCGTCCCAAACGAAGGCCGGATATGATCCGCATGTTGGATCAACAGCCGGCTCATCGCCTCGTAGTGGGCATCCGTCTCGGCCTTGTGCCGGAACAGGGGGACCGGCCAGCCCCGCTGTCGGTAGCGGACCGTGTCGGAATCCCAATAGGCCCCCTTGACCAAGCGAACGCCCACCGGCGCCGTACGCTTGCCGGCCCACTGAATCAAAGCCTCCAAATCATGGACTGACTCGGTCAGATAGGCCTGCAAGGCAATGCTCCCATAGGGGTACTGCCGATAGGCCTCTTCGGAGAGCAGGCGCATAAAGATCATCAGCGTCAGATCCTTGAGCTCCGCTTGCTCCATGTCGAACGTCAGACCGGCCGGTAGGCGGACCGCCAGGTCCAGAATCGGACGCAGCCGCGAGGCAACCGACGCAAAACCGCCCTCCGGATCGATGGGGTCCAGCTGGGAGTAGAGCGCGGAGAGTTTCACCGAGAGGTTGACGCGCGGCAGGGGACCCAAGTGATCCTGTTCGAGGCGTGAAGAAGAAGGCCAGTCACCGGCAGTTCGCCCCAGCAACGTCAACGTCTCGATGCAGCGGTCACGATATTGATCCGCCTCCTTCTCGCTGACCGTGGCTTCTCCCAAGAGGTCCACGGAAAAACCCCGCCCGTCTTTCCACAGATCGGCCAGCACCGGCAAAGCCTCCTGCACCGAGGAACCGGCAATGAAGGTGCGCGCCATCTGTTCAATGCGTTTGCGGAGCGACCTGGCGCCTAGCCTCGAGCCCAGCTTGCTTGCCGACACAGCCTGCAACCCCCACTGCAAGGGATTGGCGCCGCTCTGCAGACCGGCAAAATACTCCTCCGCCAGTCTTGCCACCTGCGCATCGTTGTTCAGGGACGGCAACACGTCGACGAAGCGGAAGAGCTGCACCTTGAAGGTCTCGTTGCGCATGCACCAGTCCAGCAGACTGCTCGACCACCAGCGACGGTCGAACAGCGACGGGACGTGCCCGGCCGATTGCGCAGCCAGCATCCGGCCGATACGCAGAGTTGCCGCTTCAATCGCCTGGGGATTGATGTCCATCCGATATCCCTTTTGCCGATGCCCTCGGGCGGACAATTCGTTCCGAGGATTACTTTGCCTCAGTATACACCCGAAAAAGTTTTACTTGAAAACTGTGAATAATTCCGATAGGATGCGCCAACTTTTAGCTTGCGCGGACCGACAAGGAACTTCAGCCACCGGTCAGGCCGGAAGCGAGGAGGGATCAGTGGACAAACCCGCTCCGAAAACCGACTACCCCTGCATCATCCTCTTCAGCGTCATCAGCGTCGCCACGCTCGTCGGCGTCCCGCTCTTTGCCTGGGCCTACGGCTTTACAACTTTGGACTGGGTCATGTTTGCCATCCTCTACATGGCCAGCGGCCTGGGCATTACGGTCGGCTATCACCGGTTGATTTCGCACCGAAGCTTCGACTGCCCCAATTGGGTCAAGGCCTGCTTCCTGGTCGCTGGCGGCTGGGCCCTGGAAAACTCCGCCCTGCGCTGGTGCTCAGACCATATCCGACACCACGCGCGCTGCGACCAAGAAGAAGACCCCTACAACGCCATGAAAGGGTTTTGGCACAGCCACTGCGGCTGGATTTTCATCAAGTCCCCCTACCGAGACGAAAAATACGAAAGCAAGCTTCGCAAAGACCCGTTGATCATGTGGCAGCACCGGTACTATCTACCGATCATGCTCTCCGGCCTGCTGCTACCCTTCGTGGTCGGGCTCGTCCATGGGGGGTGGATCGGCGGGCTGAGCTGCTTCCTGTTGGCCGGAGTCTGCCGGACCTTCCTGGTCTTGAATTCCACCTTCTGCATCAACTCGATCTGCCACATGTGGGGCGCCCAGCCGCACGGGAAGGACGATAGCAGCCGGGACAGTTGGTGGATTTCGTTGCTCACCTTCGGCGAGGGCTATCACAACTACCACCATGCCCACCTTCGAGACTATCGCAACGGCCCCAAGTGGTACAATTTCGACCCCTCCAAATGGCTCATCTACACCCTGTCCAAACTCGGACTGGCTTCCAACCTGCAGCGCTATCAAGTTTAGCCCCCTCGTCGTACCGGCCCAATAGCCCCTTGTCTCAATCAGATGGGGGGGCGTATCATGACCCAGCGAACCGATCTGTGCCGCGTCGCGTCATGCGACGTCCGGCACCATGGCGAGGGCAGGAGGCTGATGCAATGGCAGATACAAGCGCGGGACAGACAGCGCAAGCAGGGGGGCCGAGCAAACAGGACTTGATCCCCGACGTGAAGCACGTCATCGCGGTCAGCAGCGGCAAGGGCGGCGTGGGCAAGTCCACGGTCGCCGCCAATCTGGCCGTGGCCCTGGCTCTCTCCGGGGCAAGAGTGGGCCTGATGGACGCCGACATCTACGGCCCCAACATTCCGATGATGATGGGAGTGCCTAAAGCGCCCGAGCAGCAGGACGGCAAGATCAAGCCGGCCGAGAGCCACGGAGTCAAAATCATCTCGATGGGCTTCTTTGTGCCGGAAGAAACGGCGGTCGTCTGGCGAGGGCCCATGATCCACACGGCTATCCAGCAATTTTTCCGGGACGTACTCTGGGGAGAGCTGGACTATCTGCTGTTGGACCTCCCGCCCGGCACAGGCGACGCGCAACTGACCATCTCGCAACTGGTGCCCCTCTCCGGCGCGATCACGGTGACGACCCCCCAGGAGGTGGCGCTCCACGACGTGCGGAAGGGCATGATGATGTTTCAGAAGGTCAACGTGCCCCTGCTGGGCATCATCGAAAACATGAGCTACTTCGTCTGCGGCCATTGCGGGGAGCGGACCGAGATCTTTTCGACCGGCGGGGGAGAGCGGGCTGCGGAAAAGCTGGGCATTCCCTTTCTGGGACGCATTCCGATCGATCCGGCAATCCGCGTCGGCGGCGATACCGGCAGGCCGATCGTGGTGGCAAACACGGCCTCGCCGCAAGCGGCGGCCTTCCGCGAGATCGCGGCCAAACTGGCCGCCCAATTTACGGAGAAGGGGGGCGGGGACCAACCGTCCAGCCCGATCGAGAGCATGCTGAAGAAGCTCAAGCGCTCTTGAGACCCAATGAAGCAGCGGACGGCAGGCACAATCAACCCTACCCATGCCGACAGCCAAGGAGGAAACAATGGCCGAGTTTATAAGAGTAGCGGGAACAGGGGATGTGAAACCCGGAAGCGGCCTGACAGTCGAACCCAACGGCCAAGCCATCGCACTGTTCAACGTGGAGGGGACCTACTACGCCATCGACAATACCTGTGTGCACCGGGGCGGGCCCTTGGGAGAAGGCGAGTTGACCGGCGACACGGTTGCCTGTCCCTGGCATGGCTGGGAATACAACGTCAAGGACGGCAAGTGTACCAACAACCCCTCGGCTTGCGTGAAGACCTACGAGATCAAAGTTGAGGGCTCCGACATAAAAATTCTTCTCTAGCAGAACAAGCTGATCCACAGGCGGAACGGACCCACAACTTGAGTCGCCTCCGCTCATCCTGCATAATGAGTCTTGATGGATCGTCAAGACCTCTTGTCCCTTTACAGGCAGATGCTGTTGATCCGCCGCTTCGAAGAAAAGTCGGCGGAAATGTACGCCCTAGCCAAGATCGCAGGGTTCCTGCACCTCTACATCGGTGAAGAGGCCGTTGCGGTCGGGGCGATCGCCGCCCTCCGGCCGGACGACTATGTGATCACCTCCTACCGCGACCATGGCCATTGTCTGGCTCGCGGCTCGGACCCAGGCAAAGTCATGGCGGAGCTATTCGGCAAGGCCACCGGCCTCTGTAAGGGCAAGGGCGGCTCGATGCACTTAGTGGATGCGCCCAGGCACTTTATGGGCGGCTATGCCATCGTTGGAGGCCATCTGCCACTGGCCACAGGCTTGGCCTTCGCGATTCAGTATCGGAAACAAGACCGAGTCGTGCTCTGTTTCTTCGGGGAAGGAGCTCTCCCATCCGGGCAGGCGCACGAAGCGTTCAACCTCGCCGCCCTCTGGAACCTGCCGGTGGTCTTCATCTGTGAAAACAACCGCTACGCCATGGGCACCCCCAGTCCGCGAGGCCTGGCTCTCTTTGCCCATGTGCTCGAAACGGCGCGTTCCTATGGAATTCCCGCCGAACAGGTGGATGGGATGGACGTGTTGGCCGTCCGACGGCTTTTGCAGGATGTGGTCGGGCGCCTTCGCGTTAAACCGGGGCCGTTCTTTGTGGAGGCGCGTACCTACCGGTTCATGGGCCATTCCATGGCCGATCCGGCGCACGGTCACTACCGAACCAAAATTGAAGTCGAAGAAGAACGGAAACGGGACCCGCTCCTGCTCCTCCGCACGATCGTGGAGCGGCACGACCTGGCGCACGAAGCCGACTTCAAGCAGCTCGAGCGCGAAGTCGGCGAGGTCGTGACGACGGCCGTCCGATTTGCCGAGGACAGTCCGTACCCGACGCCCGCCGCGCTCTATGAAGACGTGCTGGTCGAATAACGGCCGCAAGGAGAGCCAGCCATGCTGCTGTCCTATCGAGAAGCGCTGAATCAGGCCATGCGGGAGGAGATGCGCCGCGACGAGCGTATCTTTTTGATCGGCGAAGAAGTCGGCCATTACCAAGGCGCGTTCAAAGTCAGCAAGGGCTTCATCGAGGAGTTCGGGCCCCAGCGGGTTCTGGATACTCCCATCACGGAAGCCGGATTTACCGGACTGGCCATCGGCGCAGCGATGGCCGGACTCCACCCGATTGTGGAACTCATGACCCTGAACTTCGGCATCCTGGCCATGGATCAAATCGTTAACAATGCGACCAAGATCGGCTACATGTCCGGCGGGCAACTGTCCGTTCCGATCGTGATCCGGGGGCCGGGGAGCGCCGCGCACCAACTGGCAGCCCAACATTCGCAGAGCCTGGAAGCGTGGTTCTGCCACGTCCCGGGATTGAAAGTGATCGCCCCCGCCACGCCGCACGATGCCAAGGGTCTACTGAAAAGCGCGTTGCGGGACCGGAATCCGGTCATGTTCATCGAAGCGCAACTGTTATACGGGACGAAGGGCGACGTGCCGGACGGGGACTATACGGTTCCGATCGGTCAGGCGGAGGTCAAGCGGACTGGCACCGACGTCACGGTGGTGGCCTATTCCAAGATGCTCCTATTGGCGCTGGAGGCGGCGCAAGACTTGGCCTGCGACGACATCAGCGTCGAAGTGGTGGATCCTCGCACGCTCAAACCGCTCGATCTGGAGTGCCTCGTCGCCTCCGTGAAAAAGACGGGGCGGCTCGTCATCGTAGAGGAGGGGTGGCGCTTCGCCGGGCTCGGAGCCCAGATTGCGGAAAGCGTCTATGCCCAGGCCTTCGACTATTTGGATGCCCCCATCGTACGGATCACCGGAGAGGAAGTCCCCATGCCCTATGCGCGCCGCCTGGAAGATGCGGCCATTCCAGACCGTGCGCGCATTGTGGCGGCTGTCCGGAAGCTTCTGCAACTCGCGTAGGCCGGCAGAAAGAGCACCCCATGGCTATTCATGCGTCGAGTCCCGCACATATCGAGACCACGGAAACGTTCGTCCGTCTCTACGTGTTCTTGAGCCAGTATTTGGACCGCTGCCGCGACGAGGCGGCCCGCCGGTCGTTTCCCGAGGCGGAACTGCAGGCCCACCTGTCCGCCACCAAAGCCAAGATGCTCGACATCATGGCCGTCAACCGCGTAGTCAAAGACAAGGTGGCACAGGAATGTGTCCGCATCCTGACTCTCGGCGAAACCTGCTTGAAACAGGGGAGTGCGAATGCCTCAGTCGTGGAAGACGTAAAACGAGAACGCGAGATTCTCCAAAACAAGACCATAGCATTGAGCGACCTGCTCGCGGTCTTTCGCGCGGCGGAAAATTAGTCTGATAGGACCAGGTCGTGTCGGAACAGATCATCGAGAAGCACCAACTGGCCGGGGTCGATGAGCGGGACCGGGGATTCAATCGGCTCGTGGAAATCGAGCCCGTCGAGCAACGGTGCCGGGCCTTGCTCCATTATGAAGCCACGACGGTCGTAACCGACCCCTGCGAGACTCAGGCAGAGGCGCTCAGCCAACTGATCGTCATGCTGCAGGGTCAAGGGTATACGCAGCTCAGGAGCCGCCTCAGCTTCCAGGGCGCCACCTACCTGGGCAGCCAGAGGGACTGGGTCGAGTATCCGGACCAGGAGCGGCCATCCGGCCACCGCGAAGGCCTCAGGGGGTGGCTGCACCGGCTGCGGCAGTCCTTCGGGTTCTAATATCCGCCGCGGCACAGCGCATGCCGGCGTTGGTTCGAGGAGCAGTCAATGGCCAGTCGAGTCGTCATGCCGAAGTTGACCGATACCATGGAGGAAGGGGTGGTCCTCGCCTGGAAGCGGCGTGAAGGCGATCGGATCGAGGCCGGCGATGTGCTGGCGGAAATCGAAACGGACAAGGCGGTGATGGACCTGGAAGCCTTCGCCTCCGGGACGCTCCGGCACCTGCTGGTGCACGAAGGAGACACGGTGAAAGCCGGGACGCTCATCGCCGTCATTGCCGAGCCGGACGAAGACATCGCGGCAGCCCTGGCGGACACCATCGCGCCGGACGCTCCGGGCCAAGCCGCGCCGGCGACAACAGCCGGCCCCGCCTCCAGACCAGCCGGTTCGCCGGCGGGGAGCGATGTGCTCAAGGCGTCGCCCCGCGCCAGAAAACTGGCGACCGAGCAGGGCATTGACCTGGCCTCGCTCGTCGGAACCGGGCCGGAAGGCCGGATTGTCGAAGAAGATATCCGCGCCGCCATGGCCAGCGGGCCCGGGGTGTCGCCGACGCCCGGTCTCGGCACCGACCGTCCATTGAGCCAAATGCGCAAGGCCATTGCGCGGGCCATGACCCAGAGCAAGGCCCCGGTCCCGCACTTTTACCTGACGACCGAGATTGCCATGGAAGAAGCGGAACAGATCCGCGCCAAACTCAAAGAGGGCCGCCGCGACCACCCCCACGTCCCCAGCATGACGGATCTATTGGTGAAAGCCGCGGCCCTCGCCCTGGCCCGTCATCCTGAGATCAACGTGTCCTATGGAAACACAGCGATTCGCCAGCATCCGACAATCGACATCGGGATTGCCGTCGGGCTGGATGATGGGCTGCTGAACCCGGTTCTCCGCAATTGCGGGGCCAAGACGCTGGAAGAGATCACGATCGAAATGCGCGCGCTGCTCGAACGGGCCAGAAGTAGAAAGCTCCAACCTCAAGAATACACCGGAGCCACCTTTTCCATTTCGAACCTGGGCATGTTCGACGTGGACAATTTTATCGCGATTCTGATGCCGCCGGAAGCCGCGGCCCTCGCCGTGGGAGCTATCAGGGACGTCCCGATCGTGGAAGGGAAGCAGGTGAAAGCAGGACGGCGCATGAAGGTCACCCTGTCCTGTGATCACCGAGTGTTGGACGGCATGCAGGGAGCCAAGTTCCTGCGCGAATTCAAACGAGTCCTGGAGCATCCGTCGGAGTTGACCCAACCGAAGGAGACGCAATGACTTTTGTCCCGCTCCAGCAGATCGGCAAGCAGGAGGGTGCGTCCCGTCCCAGCCAGGAACGGCAGCGACTGCCTCCCTGGTTCAAGGTCCGGCTCAGCCAGGGACCGGACTACCGGGAGATCCGCCAGACCATGGATCGGCTGGGGCTGCACACGATCTGCGAAGAGGCCCGTTGCCCGAACGTCTGGGAATGTTGGAACAACCGGACCGCCACCTTTCTAATCCTGGGCGACATCTGCACCAGACGTTGCCACTACTGCGCGGTGACTACCGGACGCCCGCTCGAATTGGACCGGGAAGAGCCGATACGAGTCGCTGAAGCAGTCCAGGCCTTGGGATTGCGCCATGCCGTCATCACCTCCGTGAACCGGGACGAGCTGCCGGACGGGGGCGCGGCGATCTTCGCGGAGACGATCCGCCATATCCGCCGGTTGATCCCAACTTGTGCCGTGGAAGTGCTGATTCCTGACTTCGAAGGCAACGAAGAGGCCTTGCGGCTGGTTCTGTTGGAACGGCCGGATATCCTGAACCACAATATCGAAACCATCGCTCGCCTCTTTCCCTCCATCCGTCCTCAGGGCAAATATGCCCGGTCGATCGAATTGTTGGGTCGGGCCAAGAGGCTGGGCGCGCGCACCAAGTCAGGCCTGATCGTCGGGATGGGCGAGACTACCGAGGAAATCCACTCGGTGATGCAGGACTTGCGGGACGTCGGCTGCGACATCCTGACCATCGGGCAATATCTCCAGCCCAGCAAGGACCATCTGCCCGTGGCCCGCTTCTACCACCCGGATGAGTTCGCCGCCTTCAAAACCGAGGGGCTGGCCCTCGGCTTCAACCACGTCGAATCCGGTCCGCTCGTCCGCAGCTCATATCATGCAGAACAGCAAGTATCCTCGTAAGAGAAGCTGACTCGGCTGACGAAGGGCGGGGAGCGGAGGCATGAGTCCTCTCGCTTCCGCGCCTCTCGCGGCACCCCGTCCACGGTGTCAGGAGCGGAAGCCTTCTGGAATTCCCGTCGCCGTGGTCTGCGACCACGGTGCGGTGGTCAGTTCCAGCTTCCCTTCTCCTGACGCCGGGCGGGGACCATGCCGCTCCGGCGGACGTTCGCTCAGGCCCCATGTGCAACCTATCGTCATCAAGTTCCTTGGCTATCTTGGCTCGTTCAGCAATCGATCCTCGGGGACCGAGCAGACTATTTAATTTATCATCCTGCTCGTTTGCCATTTCTCACTCCGAGTATCGGACAGTTGGAACCTTTTCGGTATTTCAGCCCAGGTACTGGTCAGGCCACCTAACTAATGAGTGTACTGTACCGGCCTCAGCGGAATATTTCTCGATCCAACTTCAATAATCATCGGCCAATATTTAAGAGCTATCAAGCAGCAATGTCACGCCCTCCATTGAGGAGTCTCAGGCAGGCGGTTTGCCGCTTATCGCCGGATAGGGCGGAACAAAACTGCCGCAATCCTCCCGTTGCCTTGCCCCTCCCTCTTCTCAATGAAGGTCGGACCGCTGGAGCGGCATCGGAGCCCTGTAGTGCTTCGCCGTTGCAAGCCGACGCGGCCCGTCGGAGACGGGTGGCGAGGACTGTATGAAGTCCCGTTCGAGCAACGCTCGGGACGGGACAAGTTCCGCAGCCAAGCAGAGGCGAGGCTTACGGCGCACCAACAAGGCTCTGCCCCTAAGCGACAGCGGCCCGACGTTCATTGACTCTCTTCCGACCCCTCCCTATAATGCTGTCATTGCTGCATTTCCTGGATTTTCTTCCCGATGAACCCACAGGCCAAAACGCAACTGGACCGGAAGCTTGACCGGCTGAAAGCCAGCTTTAGACATGCTTTTGCCCTCGGCTCACCCGACAAGCCGCTCACCGCCGAGGAGACGGCGCTGCTGGAGAAAGTGGCAAAGACCATCGTCCGGCGGAAGATGTCCGGCCCGGCGCTGCTGTTTCTGGAGTCGGCCGGGCCGATGAATTTCCTCGGCAGCCAGGCCTTGCACTTCCTGGCCCCCATCCTCGACCTGGCCTGCGACGCGCGAGAGGTTGAGTTGGCGGCTCACCTGCTTGAAAGGCGCGACGCCATTTCCCGCCTCATCGCCATGATTGACGCCTTCAGCACTCCCGGGACGGCTGCGCCTCAATGACGCCCTCGTCCGCCTCGTCGACAAGCCAGCAGGGAGATCACCCGCTCTCTGTGATAATCGCCACCGACTGCGGCAGCACCACGACCAAGGCCATCCTGATCGAGAAAGTCGGCAACGAATACAGACAGACCTTCCGAGGCGAAGCGCCCACCACGGTGGAAGCCCCCTTTGAAGACGTCACCCGAGGCGTTCTGAACGCCTTTGCCGAAGTCGAAGAACTGTCTGGCCGCAAGATTCTGGACGGGGAGCGCATCATCACGCCGGCCCGTGAGGAACAGGGGGCTAAGGTCGGCGTGGACATCTACGTCTCCACGAGCAGCGCCGGGGGCGGCTTGCAGATGATGGTGGCCGGGGTCGTCCAAAACATCAGCGGGGAGAGCGCGCAACGCTGCGCCCTGGGAGCCGGCGCGATCGTCATGGACGTCCTGGCCAGCAACGACGGCCGCTTACCGCACGAGAAGATCGAGCGGATCAGGAGGCTGCGGCCGGACATGATCCTCCTCTCCGGCGGAACGGACGGCGGCACCGTCACCCACGTGGTGGAGATGGCCGAGTACATCGCGGCGGCCGAGCCTCGGCCCAGGCTCGGCATGAGCTATTCGCTCCCGCTCATCTATGCCGGCAACAAGGACGCGCAGCCGCGCATCAAGGACATCCTGGGGCACAAGACTGCTCTGACCCTCACCGAGAATCTTCGCCCCACGACGGAGCGGGAAAACCTGGCTCCGGCCCGGAACAAGATCCACGATCTGTTCCTGGAGCACGTCATGGCCCAGGCGCCCGGCTACAAGAAATTGATCGACTGGGCCGGGGCCCCGATTATGCCGACCCCCGCGGCGGTGGGGCTCATCATGCAGACCATCGCCAAGCGGGAGAACTTGAACCTGATCGGCGTGGATATCGGCGGCGCGACCACGGACGTCTTCTCCGTCTTCGGGGAGACCTTCAACCGCACCGTCAGCGCCAACCTGGGCATGTCCTACAGCATCTCCAACGTCCTGGCCGAGGCGGGCCTGGCGAACATCATGCGCTGGGTGCCCTTTACGCTCGAGGAGCAGACCCTGCGCAACCGGATCAAGAACAAGATGATCCGGCCGACGACCATTCCCCAAACTCTGGACGAGCTCCAGATAGAGCAGGCCATCTCGCGCGAAGCCCTGCGGCTGGCCCTCATCCATCACAAGTCCCTGGCTACCGGCTTGAAGGGTGTCCAGCAGGAACGGACAATCTCGGACATCTTCGAGCAGCAGGCCTCGGGCAAGACGCTGATCGACATGTTGAAGCTGGACCTGATCGTCGGCAGCGGCGGCATCCTGTCCCACGCGCCGCGCCGCATCCAATCCATGCTGATGATGGTGGACGCCTACGAGCCGCTCGGCTTCACGGTCCTCTCCGTGGACAGCATCTTCATGATGCCGCACCTGGGCGTCCTCTCCACGGTCAACGAACAGGCGGCGACGGACGTATTCGTCCGCGACTGTATGGTCTACCTGGGCACCTGTGTCGCGCCGATCGGGCAGGGGAAGGACGGGGAACGTTGCGCCGACTATACGATCACCTTCGGCGGGAACCGCCCCCTTGAGACCGGTACCCTGGCCTTCGGCGACCTGACGCTCCTGCCCCTCGGCACGGAGGAACGGGCGACGGTGGAGTTGCGCCCGGCCAAGAGCGTGGACATGGGCTCGGGGAAAGGCACGCCGGTCACCCGTGAAGTGAGGGGAGGAGCCGTGGGGCTGCTGCTCGACGGCCGGGGCCGCCCGCTCCAGTTGCCGAGCGACAACCAAGCCAGACTCAAGGCGCTCACGAAGTGGTACCATGCGGTGGACTTATATCCAGAAAAGAGCTGATAGCTGATGGCATATAGCAAGAAAGTTAGGCTGCCGCTCTTGGCTTGTGCCTTAAGCCATCAGCCATAGGCTCTTAGACTTTATGGCTCATTCCTACACACCAGGGCTGACGGTCACCGAGACATCGGTGCTGCGGAAACGGCGGCTCCTGCCCATTCCCGGCACAGTCACGGTGAAGACCGGCGCGCCGGTCCAGGCCGATACGGTGGTCGCGCGAACTGAACTGGCCGGCAAGGTCCACGTGGTGAACGTGGCCAACCTGCTCGGCGCGGCGCCGGACGAGATCAGAGACTACCTGACCAAGAAGGAAGGGGAGTCGGTGGCCCGCGATGAAGTGATCGCCGAGAGCAAACCCTTGATCAAGTGGTTCCGAACCGAGATCCGGTCGCCCATTGCAGGCAAGCTGGAGTCCGTTTCACTGATCACGGGACAAGTCCTCCTACGCGAGCCGCCCAAGGCCCTGGAACTCCTGGCCTATGTGGACGGGATCGTCGTCGAGGAACTGCCAAGTCAGGGGGTCATGGTGGAATGTACCGCCAGCCTCGTGCAGGGCATCTTCGGCATCGGGGGAGAGACCTGGGGGGAACTGGCCATGGCGGTCCGGTCGCCGGATGAACGGCTCGCGCCGGACCATCTCCAACCCGCGATGAAAGGCAAGATCGTGGTCGGCGGCTCGTTCCTGGGGGCCGACACGATGGCCAAGGCCAGGGAGACCGGGGTGGCGGCTCTGGTCGTCGGGGGCATCCACGATAAGGATTTGCGCGAGCTATTGGGCTATGATCTGGGCGTGGCGATCACCGGAACGGAACGGGTCGGGTTCACCCTGGTCATCACGGAAGGGTTCGGCGTGATTCCCATGGCGGCCAAGACCTTCGCCTTGCTGGCCGCCCATGAAGGTCAAAAGGCGTCAATTTCAGGCGCCACGCAAATCAGGGCCGGCGTCATCCGGCCCGAGATCATCATTCCGAAGCCTTCCAAGTCCGCCACGGCTCAGCCGTCCGGCACAGAAGCAGAGGAGCGGGCCGGCATCCAGGCCGGCGATCAGGTCCGGGTCATCCGCGATCCGCTGTTCGGCCGGATCGGCAACGTGAAGTCGCTGCCGCCGGATTTGCGGCTGATTGAAACCGAAAGCCATGTCCGGGTGCTCGAAGTCGGATTCGCGGACGGAAGCTCGACCGTGATTCCCAGGGCCAACGTGGAACTCATCGAAGGCTGACGATGAACACGGTATTCGACATGACAGGATGGCCACGCAAGCTGATACTAGTGATCTCCCTTGTCATAGCCTGGCCCGCATGCCTGTGGGCGGCCGGAGTTGCGGCCCCGCGCGAAGTCCGGGTTTTCGACACCCCGAACGACGGAGGCGGCGGCCTCACGGTGGCCTGGGCGCTTGAGCCTGGGGAGGGGCCTGCGACTCATTACCAGATTCTTCTTGCGGAAGCCAAAGACGGGGCTGCGGTTAAGCAACTGGCTGAATTTCCTGCCAACAGCCACTATGCGAAGGAGATCAAGAGCCCCTGGTGGACCCGCCCGGTCCCCAAGACCTATCACCAATACGACATCAAGACCGGCAAGGGCGTCGAACTCAAGGACGGGACTGCCTACGTCGTGACCCTCGCCATGACCAACGGGGAGGAGCGCGCCGAGACGCAGGCCGCGCCGGCCACGCCGGGGCCCAATTGGATCAACTGGAACCAGGCTAACAACTTGCTCCTTGTCCTGCTGTTCGGTTCAGTGCTCTTCGCCTCGATCCAGGCGGCCAAGAAACGGGAGATCTTCCTCCGGCGAATCGCCGGGCTGGATGCGGTGGACGAGGCCATCGGACGGGCCACGGAGCTGGGCAAGCCGATCCTCTACCTGACCGGCGCCGGCGACATGAGCGAACCCTCCACGATCGCCGCCGCCGTGATCCTTGGCCGCGTGGCCAAACGCGTCGCCGCCTACGAAACGGACCTCATGGTGCCGCACCGGGACCCGATCGTCATGGCCGTCTGTCAGGAGATCACCAAACAATCCTATCTGGAGGCCGGCAAGCCGGATGCCTTCAAGGAAGATTCCAACTTCTTCATCACGACCGACCAGTTCAGCTACACGGCCGCCGTGGACGGGATCATGTTGCGCCGCAAGCCGGCCGCCAACTTCTTCATGGGCTCCTATTTCGCCGAGTCGCTGCTGCTAACCGAAACCGGAGCCAGCACCGGCGCGATCCAGATCGCCGGCACCGACTCCGACCATCAGTTGCCCTTCTTCGTGACGACCTGCGACTACACGTTGATCGGGGAGGAGCTCTACGCGGCCAGCGCCTACCTGTCGCGTGAACCGGTCCAGGTGGGCACGTTGCGCGGGCAGGACATCGGTAAGGGCATCATCCTCTGCGTGCTGGGGATCGGGACGATCCTGGCCACGAGCGGCATCCTGTTCGGCACGGAGTTTCAAACGCTGTTTCTCGATTTCTTCAGGGACGTGAAATGATCTTCTTCCGCCGCCAACTGCCCCTGCTTATCACGCTCGTGACGGGCATCGTTTTCGCGGCCCAGTACTACGTCCCGCATCCGGCCTCCGAGGAGATGCTGACCACCGTCACCAAGTGGCTCCAGATCATCGGCGGCTTCGCGCTCGTGCTGGGCGTGACCAGCCTCTTCCACATCCATGCGGTCAAGATCCGCCGCAAGGAACCGGGCTGGGGCTACAGCTTCGTCCTTTATGCGGCCATGCTCGGCACCATCGCGATTGGGCTGTGGCTGGAAGGGAAGGAAACAATCAACGGCACCATGACCGCCTTCGGCTGGATTTACAACTTTATGATGGTTCCGCTCCAGGGCACCATGTTCGCCATCCTGGCCTTTTTCATCGCCTCAGCCGCCTATCGGTCGTTCAGGGCGAGGAGCCGAGAGGCGGCGGTCCTCTTGATCGCCGCCATCATCGTGATGATGGGCCGGGTTCCGCTGGGGGAGTATCTGGTGCCGATCAGCGGGGACATCACGCAATGGATTTTGAACGTGCTCAACGCCTCGGTGCGGCGCGCGATTCTGATCGGAGTCAGCCTGGGCGCCGTCGCTCTATCGCTCAAGATCATCTTCGGGGTCGAGCGGGCGTATCTGGGCGGGGGCAAAGAGTAATGCAAAATGAAAAAGGTAAAATTAAAAACCCGGTCGCTCATATTGCACTTAGCATTTTTCATTGCGAGGCCACGCAGTGACCTTCGCTGAACGCATGTTGAAAATCGACCGCCGGATCATCTTTGCCGTGATCGGGCTCTGCACCATCTTGCCGCTGCTCTACCCGGTGGGGTTGGCCATCCGGATTTCCCCGGAAGTGAAGGCCGTGCACGGCTACATCGAATCTCTGCCGGAAGGCTCGGTCTTTCTCCTGTCGCTGGACTTCGACCCGGCCTCCAAGCCGGAGCTCTACCCCCAGGCCGTGGCCCTGCTTCGCCATGCGTTCAAGCATAACCTGCGCGTGATCGGCATGACCCTGTGGCTACCCGGCACGGGCATGGCCAACGAGGTCATCACGAGGATTGCGGAGGAACAGGGCAAGGTCAACGGCAAGGACTATGTGTTCCTGGGCTGGAGCCCCGGCGGCAGCTCCGTCATCATCAATATGGGGCAGGACCTCTACAAAGCGTTTCCGACCGATTACGGCAACCAGCCGACCAAGGGGCTGGCGGTCTTGACCGGCGTCCAGAATCTCCGCGACGTGAGTTATGTGGTGAGCCTGGCGGCAGGCACGACGGGGATTGAGACCTGGTACGTGTTCGGCAAAGACAAGTACAAGTTCGAGCTGGGAGGCGGGTGCACCGGCGTGATCGCGCCGGGGCTCTATCCGCTCCTGCGCAGCGGCCAGATCAACGGCCTGATCGGCGGCCTGCGCGGCGCGGCCGAGTATGAAGTCCTGATCGGCCAAAAGGGCCGGGCCGTTGCCGGCATGGACGCCCAGTCCGTCACGCACTTTGCGATCATCGTCCTGGTGATCCTCTGTAACGTCTTCTATCTCTCCATCCGGAAGGCGAAACAAGGCCAGGGTCATGGGAGCCATCCCAATGTCGTTTGAATTACTGCTAGGTGCCTGGGTCGCCACGGGCCTGACCCTCTTCATCTTCACCTTCCTCTACGAGGACAATCCTCTGTTCAAGCTGGCGGAGCACCTCTACGTGGGCATCTCCGTCGGCTACGCCATCGTCAAAACCTACGATACGGTGATTATCCGCCTGATCTACGAGCCCATGGTCAAACAGGGCGACTGGTCGCTGCTGATCCCCCTGGCTATCGGCATGCTCATGCTGGCCCGGTACGTGCCCAAGGCCACCTGGATGTCCCGCATCGCCTTCGCCTTCATCGTCGGGGTCGGCTCGGGCCTGGCCATTCCACGGGTCGTTTCGTCCTTTATCTTGAAACAGATCGAGGACACGGTGCGCCCGCTGGCCTCCATGGTCCAGGGAAGCCCGACCTTCACCTACAGCCTGACCGATCCAGGCAGTAACCTGAACGCCATCATCCTGCTGATCGGGATGGTCTCCGTGCTCTTTTATTTCTTCTTTTCGATCGAGCACAAGGGCCCGGTGCAAGTCGCGGCCAGAACCGGCATCCTCTTTTTGATGATCGCCTTCGGCGCGGCCTTCGGCTATACGGTCATGGCCCGCATGTCGTTGCTCATCGGCCGGCTGACCGACCTCATCGAATATGCAGAGCCGCGCTACGGCCGGCCCTCCCTCTGGCTGGCCGCCGTCACGGTCATCGGCCTGGTCCTGTGGAGCATGAAGCGCAGACCGCAGGCAGAGCCAACGGAGGAATAGACCGTTCCTAAACGGTTGCAGAGAGCGCCCAGCCTCAGGTACCATCCACCAACGTACGGCCCATAAAAAGGATACCCAGCGCGATGACCGAGGCCATAAGAGACCCAACCAAGTTCCCGCTCTTGCGGAACCTCCAGTTCTCGCCGATCAAGGAGAAAGAAGAGCAGTATATGGTCCTCTGGGACCCAACCGGGCTCAGCCAGGAAAAGCTGGTACTGCCGGTCCATTACTTTTTCATCATCCAGCACCTCGACGGAGAACATACCCTCGAACAGATCGGGGCCGCCTACCTCAAGCGCTTCGGCGAATTCTTCATGCCGGACCGGCTGCAGCGGCTCATAGCGGACCTGGACGAGAAGCTCTTTCTGGAAGGGGAGAGGGTCGAGGCGGCCAAACAGAAGGCCCAGGCGGACTATCGCAATGCCCCGGTCAGGCAGGCTAGGTTTTCCGGTAAGAGTTACGAGGCTGACGGAGCAAAACTCAAAGTACAGCTTGATGGATTTTTTACGTCCAAAGAAGGGCCGGACTTCAAGCCGTCCGAAAACAAGGACAAGAAGATCAAGGGCCTGGTAGCCCCCCATTATGAGCTGCGCCAGGCAGGCCCGATCTACGCCTGGGCCTACAAGGAGCTGCAAGAGGCGGAAGCGCCCAGCCTCTTCGTCATCCTGGGCACCAGTACCGCCGGCCTGAACCGTCCCTTTGCCGTGACCGACAAGGACTTCGAGACGCCGCTCGGAGTCGTGCCGGTGGATCGGGACCTGGTAGCGCGATTCAAGAAGCTGGGCGGGGAGTCCTTCTTCGACGAAGACCTCAGTCACCGCAACGAACATACGATCGAGTTCCAACTCCCGTTCCTCCAGCAGGTCATGGCAGGCAAACCCCCGTTCACGATCCTGCCGGTGCTCTGCTCCTTCCCACCCACCTGCATGGTGGACCCGGACATGAAGGACCTGGCCGCACAGGTCGAAACCTTCGTCGGCATCCTGAAGCAGGCACTGACCGAGTCGGGACGGGATTACTGCCTGATCGGCAGCGCGGAGCTGGCCCACCTCGGCATGAGGTATGGAGACCCGTCCCCGCCGACGGACTTCTCCTTCCACCGCTGCATGCAGACGGACTTGGAGATGCTCAAGCCCGTGGAGGAATTGAATCCTGCGTCCTTCGCCTCGTTCATCCAGAAGGAGGGGGACCAGCGCCGCATCTCCGGCTTCGCCACGATCTACACGCTCCTGCGGCTGATCCAGGCGGAAAAGGGCACGGTGCTGCGCTACGACCGGGGCATCACTGACCAGTACAATTCGACGGTGACATACGCCTCCATGGCATTCTTCTAAAAAATCAATCCCCGCCAGTTCAACTCCTCTCTTAACCATTCGCAACCGACGGTTCGCAGAGATTACGGTTCGGACGCAATCCCTCTGCCAATTTTACAGGTCGATGACCCCATAGGGGTTACCCCAACCTTGCGCTTTACCGTCACGCACACCCCTGCCGCTTGGTTTCCCCTGACGTCTCCCCGGAAAACGACGGCAACTCAAAACTAGAGTAGACTGACGGCTTCGACGGTCCTGTGCGAAAGGAGGGACCCATGAAGCGGTCGAAATTCTCCGAGGAGCAGATCGTCTATGTGATC
>VGXC01000009.1 GCA_016873495.1 Nitrospira sp.
CCCCCCCACCTCGCCCCCCCCCCCCCACCTCCCCCCCCCTTCCCCCCCCCCCCCCCCAGAACTCCCGAACGAGATCCCTCCTCCCATCGATTCTTCACGAGCAGGCATAATCGTGGCCTTGGCTTCATAAAGCTTGGTGGCGAAAAACTTTCCGTGGATGCCCGTCAATACGGTCGCCCCCGCCACGAGGCAAGCGATCAGTATACGATATCGGACCAAGACCCTCCAGTAGTCAAATATCGTCATTGGGAGTTGAGGGGCCCGAGAGTGTGCGCTCATTTTAAGGTGCTCAGAAACGCGAACATGGAGAACACAAGGCCAGTGACTCCTCCGATGATGCCGACATAGTCTGAAGGCGAGGCGAAGTATTTTTGCTCAATTTGAATTGCATCTCCACTACGCAAAATTGTGCCCGCACTGAACGGCTCCACCGTTCCATCTGCCCGGCGGATCGTCGAACGCTCTAGGCTCGCTTGCAAGCTCACACCTCCCGCCAACCCAATGTACTCCTCGGCTGTGCGATTAGGCACATAGGTGAAGGCCCCTCCCGTACGGACGACTCCGTTTACAAACACTCGCCGGACATTCGAGGAAATAAACACCTGATCGCCATGTTGCAACTCAAAATTCTGGCTCTCGTCCTTATCAAAGAGAAGCCGTCGTGCATCCACTGGAAGCTTCATCGTGCCTTCAGGAGCCTTTATTTCCCTTAAAACATAGACACCTTCTAGGTTCCACCACGGACTCACGGATCCTAATTCGGCCAGCAGATCGGCAATCTTCTCTCCCGGTTTCAACTCGATGTTGCTCGGAGTGGTACTTTCTGAAACCAGCCCTGTCGGTGTAATAGCTACATCGGTCGTGATGACCGAGACGATCAGATGCCTCATTGGAGGTATGTAGACTGCATCACCATCTTGCAGGTACGGATTTGCTGCTTGATCTCCGTGACGAAGAAACGCCGTCAGATCCGCAATTGCCACCACTTGCCCCTCACGCTGGACTTGAATGTTGCGCCAACTCCCGCCCGACACAACCCCGCCGGCTTGTCCGACAATATCCGACACTCGTTTTACGGGAGTAGCCAAGTATGATCCCGGAAGTTGAACCGCCCCAAGCACCAATACTTGAAACACTCGAAGTGAGGCGAGAGTGAGTCCGCTCTTGACGTTTCTGTAGTATTTTCTAACCTCCGTCTCAACTAACGCTTCTGCCTGGGTTAAACTGAGCCCTTTGACCTTTAAGGTCCCGATCGTCGGGAGATTGACCCTCCCATCAGGGCTCACCTTGACGTCATAGGCTTCCTCATACTCTCCCCAGAGGTTAATCGTCAGGCCATCGCCCGGCCCGAGAAGGTATTGATCAGGAACTACTGCACGTGACAGCGCTTGCCCGCCCGGAAGAATTTCTTCCGTCGATGAGAGTGAGATAGTGCCCTCGGCTCCACGAAGATTGGGGGGATCATGAACGTTCCTGCCTCTAGATTTTCGCGGCTGAGACTGGCCTGCCCCTGCAGCTGACTGGCCCCCGCCTTTGCCTTGCTTTGACTGAGCCCAAGCCATATAGCTCGGTTCACAGAAGAGCACCATTGCTAGGATCAGCGCGATCCCCTGAAGCTGTTGCTGATTTTTCATCATGCCTTGCACACCTCTCTGATCAAGGGTCGCCCCTTGCGAGGTTCAACTCCACCAATAAATGCCCTTAAAAATCTTCTACTTATAGCATCACCCGCCCCATAATGTCAAAGCAAAATCCCAGACGAACACTCAGCCTCATCACTGTGAAGGCCTGCGCAAATCCCTCGAAAAAGCTTGATCGGATAGGCTAAAAGAGATGTTTCGCGAAGGGACGCGCAGGAAGGCTTTGAAGGGCAGAGTGGGAGGAGCAGAAAGAACAAAAAAGCGTGGCCGAAAATACTCTCGGAATTGCTCTTAGGCAACCCTATCTGGCCTATCGTGCATCCCGGCTCTTCTTAAGAAGAGCCGAGTCAAGTGGCCTTGACACGCTGAGCGGCGGTCATCTTCAAAATATTGGAGGGGATGGTTCCCTGGCCCATAGAATGCTCGTATCGAACTGCAGGCGCCGCCGTATTATACGGGATTCCCATGGCTCCCCGCACATCAGCTTCCAGCCGATCCCGAAGCCGCACGAGTTCTTCAGGGCTCAAGTGATCGGTGTACGTATATGAGGTATACTCGCCTGGCACCCCCTTGTAATACTCTGCCACCTCCTGATAGTCGACTTCAATGCTATGCAGGCGATCTCCTGTCTTAGCATAGGTATAGGTCCAAACACCTGGCTTCGTCTCAACAGCTTCGTCAAAGTAGGGGGTGCCTGGATATGTTGTAATGACCGTTGCGTCAAAGTCATCAGGCTTCACGGCCAAGAGCCAATCTCGAGTGGCCAGAATGGTCTCTTCCGATTCGCCTGGATGGCCTAGTGACATAAGCGCTTTCACCTTAAGATCATGCCGTTTGGCAATTTCCATACACCGAGTGTTATCGGCCTTACTGGATTTCTTCTGAATGTTGGCAAGAATACGTTCGTGGCCGGCCTCAAACCCCACAAGTATCCATCGGAATCCGGCACGACGCATGGCTTCGGCCTGCTCATCGGTGAACAGCTCCGCCTTGATGAACCCCCGCAGGCGGAACTCTACCCCCAGTCGATTTTGCGTATCCGCAATCAAATTCATTAGCTCCACGATCTTCGGATTGACATTCAGTTCGTCGTCGTAGAGCATGAACCCCTGGAACCCGTAAGCCTCATACAGTCTCACCATTTCCTTGACGATGTTTTCGGAGGTCCGCATGCGGATGCGCCTGAGGAAGGGGCTCATTCTTCCACCGCAAAAACCACAGCCGAACGGACAGCCCAGTTGCGCGATCATAGAAACGGCTCGAAATCCATCGATAAAATAGTTGTAGCTAGCCACATCGATCAAATGACGAGCGGGGAACGGAAGCTCCGTATAAGTTTGATTGGTCAGGAAGAGATCGGTTTTGGGATCGTCTCCATCGACCAGCTTAGGCGACATGTCCTTCAGCGCATGAAAGACCGATATCTCTCCGTCTCCAACCACGATCACGTCGAACATTGCTTCTAACTGGCGAAACGCAGTCGTAGCTCGCCCTCGTACGCCTCGCCTCTGCTCCATCTTGTAGGCAGCGTGAACAAGCGTGACGTGCGGGCCCCCGATAATGATGCGGGCGTCAGGGCGGACAGCCCTGATGGTCCTGAACACCTTCGTCGCGGCAGGCATTTGGGGAGTCGTCGCCGTCAGACCAAAACACGGGGCCGATGTGGCCCGAGCATGATCCCTTACTACTTCTTCATAATTCTCCACGCCTGAGAGATCCAGCATTTCAACTTCCACTCCGGCCCGCTCAAGCACTGCGGCGACTTTGAGGATGCCGAGAGTCATAAATACCCGTTCATCGAGCAAGAAAATCGATGGGGGGGTTATCAGACATATTCGCGTAATCATGTTTTCCTCATCTCAACCTTGCCAAAGCGCATAGGCGCGGGCGGCATCACAAAGCCCGCAGGGAGGGCGTGAGTTTACACCGGATTGAAAAGATTGTGCAAGAATTGCCGCATTTTGCACTTATAGCGAGAATGTAATTGGCTCACCCTAACCGGTAGGATTATGGGACTCAATAAGTCGCAGCTCGCTACTGACGCCCGCCAACTGAAGTGGCGAGAGCTTTCTGGTAAGAGAAAAGCCTCGCTTCCAACAAGCCCCGTCCCTCCTTATGGATGATGAGCAGCAGAAACATCAGAAAAAACGGAATCATCTGAAGTTTATAACGCGCACCAGAACCGAAGTTTCCCAGCACGATGAAGCCATACATCAATGACCAGCCGCACGTGTAAAAGCCCGTCCAAAGCACCAATGCATCACGAAAATACACAAGCCGAACTTTTACTAGGGCCCATAAGGAAAGAATCAGCAACAAGGTATTGTCCAATGCAGTGAGCAACACCATGACATTTTTGGCCTCAAATGGCAACGGGCGGTAGAGACCGGCCAGAAACGCATCGAGCAAATCGACGGACCCATGCGTGAAATCTCCGCCGCTCCCTCCTCCGATAGTCGCTTGCGTGTCCGTTACCATGCCCTTTGCTCGCTCCTCCAAGAGGTCAAAGACCATTGTTGGATCCGATTTGAGCATGAACGCTTTATTCTGATCCAAATGCAGCAGTTGCTCGAGTGTTGCCGGGTCGAGCCCTCCGGCAGTGCCCGCCATCGCCAAACCCGCACAGAGGAACGCAAGTCGCTGCCAACGACGGCAGCGGCCCAATACCGTAGCCAAAACCAACACTACCCCTTCCAGCATGGCAGTCCAGGGACGAAACAAGAAGGAACCATACATACCCACCCCGAGGTAGAGAACCGACAGCAATCGCCCTTCAACAAGCCACATGACTGATCCGTACGCATAGAAGCCAAGAAAGAAAAATTGAAGAGGGTCCTTGCCCAAAATGGATGACCAGAAGATAACAGATGGGAAACACGCCATCAAGTAGAAAGCCGGATGATATTCTCGCCCCAATGCGGTCGTGATGGCACGATAGAACAACCAGGACCCCATGAGTCCTGAAAAGGCATACAAGACTTTTTGTGCATGATAATAAGGGCCGGCGAGGTGGCCAACTAGCATAACAGCCCGTAGCCAGTTCTCTATGCTGACCGGGCTCTTTTCAAACACATCCGCATTGTCACGAAGTGCCTTAAAGGAGGGGATAAATTCTTTTCGAAGATCGCCAAGTTCAGGCCACATGGGCACTGTCCCATTAACTGTCACGCCATAATACCAGTAAGCATCGAGTGGATAGTGTTGTTCATAAAACAACATGCCCAGCAACACAACGAGGAATTTGGCGCACCAACCAACACTTAATAGCCCTCTATTTTCACCTCCAAAGGCTAAGATTCCGAGTGCAAGAATGCACCACCACAATACCCCCATGGCATAATCCAGGCCGAGGTTTTGTTGATGTTCGAGAATCCGGAAGCTCAGAGAAAAAATGTTTCGCCCGATCCACGAGGCAAACAGCAGGAATGGCAGAGCCATAAGGGCCACGGTGGGCCAGGAAAAGCCCCACCTCGCCACCTCTTCTTCCGTCAAGGATTTTCTCGAGAGCATCATCAAACCAACCGGCCTACCTTTGCGAATGGCGGGTTCTCACACATACCGCATTATTTTATAGTAGACAATGGCGACATATTCATGGACGATCGCGTGCAGGTGCCTTCCTAGCACTTCATGGCCCTCTCCAAAAAACATGCTTTGGGGAGGGGATACCACAACCTCATTAATGCCGCTGAGGTTGGCTTGAGCGACAAGTGCGGTTCGAGTCGTATTGTATCGCGACGTCACAATCAGGAGAGATCTCCAGCCCCGGGCACCGGCCATCTGCTTAATATTCCTGAGACTAGCATAACTCCCACCTCCGATTTCATCGAGCACAATTCGGTCTTGCGGCACTCCTAGATTGATGGCCAGCGCCCGCATCACCTGCGCTTCTTTGAAGACATAGTGCGCGCCTGAGGAAAAGACCAGCGTATCGGCATAGCCTTGCCGATACAGCTCAACGCCGTACTGGACTTTCTCTTGATATGCGTCGCTGGCTTCACCCGATTCTCCCACCCCACCGGCGAGGACAACGATCGCATCAGCCAGCTGTGGGGACTCGGCAGTTCGCAACGGTTGCGCCAATACCCACACGAAGGGGGTATGAAAGAAGAAGGTGTACAGCAGCGCGCATCCGCCGGCAAGCGCCAGGACTTTTCGTCTCGTTTGACGGTACACGCCAACTAACGTTTCCTGCCAATTGATTTCGCGAGATTTCGCTTTCTCCTCGAGTTTCGCCGCGATGAGCCGTTGCATGCTCTCGATCTTCTGCCCCCACGCATTCGCGCGAACTTCTTCGGTCCGCTTGATTCGCAGATCGGCCGTGTCACCATCGATAACGTCTTTCACGGCTCGGACAAAGTCTTGGGAGTTTTCGGCAACCGTCACGATGCCATGATGGCAGCAATTGAAATACTCGACTTCCGGCAACTTGGTGGATACCACTGGCTTACCAAGTACCAGATATTCGTTGAGCTTGTTGGGGTACACACTGCGCGTGTAGTCATTGAGTTGATAGGGAATCAGCCCGACATCGAATCGGCTGATATAGGAGGGCAATTCTTCATACCGCTTTTGTCCTAAAAAATGTACGTTCGGGAGCACCGAGACCGTGCCAACCGATTCCTGGAGCGGCCCAATACAGACCAGCGAATAGGCCGGATGGACTTCCGCCACCTGTTTGAGCAGGGCCAAGTCCACATGCTTATGGAGGCCTCCGACATAACCAAGAATCGGGCGAGGAATCCCGGCAAGATCGGCTGGCTCGGCAGTATCCACCTTGCCAAACACACCCTGGTTAAACCCATATTGAAAGACGTGAACCTCTTTCGCAATCTGCGCACAGCGATCATAGAGGGACTTCGAATGGGCAAAGACCATATCGGCTTCTCGCAACAGCCTCTCTTCGGATTCTCGCACCCATCGGCTGGTCGCTGAAGTGGCGGCAAAGTTGTCGCAGCAATAATAAATGGTCAATTGAGGATCAAAAAACGCTATGAGGTCCAATGCCATGGGGGTGGGAAGCCATGTCCAGACAATCGGGCTATCGAATCGCATAGGTTTCATCCATTTCCGGAGCGTCCATCGAACAAGCCAGCGATTGATGAGCTGGGCGACACGGGAATAGGGAAACGGAAGCACGAGCGGAGCATAGACGTAGACATTGTCCATCACCTTACGGATACCACCGATTCCTTTTCTCCAGTTCTTCAAACGGCCGCGTAACCTGGGAAAGTCCTTGAACGAAGCTCGGCGTACTCCCGTATTCTCGATGAACAAGACTCGGTGGCCTTGCCGAGCAAGCGTAGACATGATTTCCTGGTGCCCTTGCCAGACAAAGTCCCAATCGATCGTCGAAATACAGACGATGTTTTGCTTATCGTGTTCCACGAACTCGTACCCTTCTGTCCTTAGATGACTTCTTGCATCATTGGCATTTTCGGACTATCTTCTATGCTGCGCGATCTGTGATGGACACCACGCCGATCGCGCAGCGGCGGTTCTGTGGACCTTATGCACGAATTTGATCCCCTGGCGTCTCAGTACAAACATTTGCTCGACCAGAGCATCTCATTTTCGGGGAGCGAGGGCACGTTCTTCGCCGACCATAAGGCACGGCTTATTGCTGAGACTATCGGACACGAATTTAGCGGCACCGCACTGGATTACGGATGTGGCATCGGTCTCTTAGTTTCGTGTCTGCGTAAGAGACTGCCGTGCGCAATGATCCATGGCTTCGATCCATCGGTGGAGAGCCTGCGCGTGATCGGCCCAGCTACGCGCAACGGCGAGCTTTTCACATCCGCGGAAGCAGACCTTGCCCCTGCTTACGACCTTGTGGTCATGGCCAATGTCCTCCATCATGTCCCGCGAGAGGAACGGCAGCCTCTCGTGTCTCGACTCGCCCGACGCGTACGCGCCAATGGCCATTTCATCATCTTTGAACATAACCCCATCAATCCGCTCACACGCTGGGTGGTTCAGCACAGCGCGCTCGACAAGAACGCCCTCTTGCTGAAGCCTCACGAAGCCGTCTCGTATCTGCAGGAAGCCTTCTCGGTAGTCCGCAGGACATATGTGATGTTTTCCCCAGCCCCGCTGCAATGGCTCAACTGGATGGAGCCACGGCTAACCTGGTGCCCGCTGGGTGCTCAATACATGGTGACCGGGCAGCAACTCACGACGCCCGTGCCTACGCAAGCATGAGTCTTTCGATGTCTTCATCCCCTCTAGAACTTTCGATCATTGTGCCCAACTTTAATGAACCGGCGTGCCTCGAAGAATTGGCGGGCCGCATCCACGCAACCCTGGCCAGCATCTCGCTTCACGCCTATGAGATCATCTTCGTCGACGATGGCAGCCAGGATCATTCCCGGGAAATCCTCCGAACGCTCTCAGCAAAAGACTCACGGGTCAAAGCGTTGTTCCTGTCGAGGAATTTTGGCCATCAGTTCGCTATTACAGCTGGCTTCGATCATGCCCGAGGCGAGGCCGTGCTGGTCATGGATGCCGATTTACAAGACCCTCCGGAAATCATTCCCGATTTCGTCAAGAAATGGGGCGAAGGGTTCGACATCGTCTACGGCGTCCGTCTCTCCCGAGCCGGAGAATCGTGGTTTAAAAGATCTTCGTCAGCGGCGTTTTATCGGATGCTTCGAGCCCTGACGAGAACGAACATCCCGCTTGATTCGGGCGACTTCAAATTGCTCAGTCGGCAAGCCATGAATATGTTGAATCAACTCCGCGAGCGCTCGCGCTTTATGCGCGGGCTGGTGAGCTGGATCGGATACCCTCAGGCACCCGTCCACTACCATCGTGCCGCGAGATTCACCGGCGAAACTCGATACCCTGTGCGCAAGATGGTAAAGCTCGCGCTCGATGCGATTCTGGCCTTTTCCGATCTCCCCCTTCGCATTGCCACATGGGTGGGGTTTACCGGCATCGTCGTTTGCCTGGCTTATCTCTCGTATATTCTGGCCGTCAAGATCATGCTCGGGACGCCCGTCAAGGGCTGGACGTCTTTGGTCGCCATCACCGTATTCATCGGCTCGGTCCAGCTAACGGTCCTTGGGGTCATGGGACAATACGTGGAAAGAATTTACGAAGAAATTAAAGGTCGACCTCTATACATTGTCATGGAGCGCGAGGGCTTCGGAGATGGGCCGATGGATCCTCCCCTGCCTGGGGCATCGACGGCATCACGCTTACACCCCTGACCCGATCAAGACCCGCCGCAATCCCTTGTGCCGCCAGTATCAGAAGCAACGGCATGACCAATACGCGGTGGCGCCCTTCCACATAGTTGATGCTGTGCACCAGCGCAAGGCAGACCGGCACAACGAGCAGATAGACGCCGTCATGGCCCGCCTGTGGACCCTTGGCACCTCTGGCCGACATCGCTCCTAATCCGGCAAGCCCCAACACAACGGCATACCCCAACTTGTAGGCCATCCGGCCCCAATCAGAAACCCATTCATACGTCGACATGCCGAATGTCGGAGTGAACCACCAAAAATAATAGGCACGCTTGGCAGCCCTTGTCAGAAATCCCGCCGGATCCGCTTTAATGAATCGGACCGCTTCCTCGGTCAGCAGCGCATTCTGTTGCAATTCGCTTGCGGCAAAGAGCCTCTCGCGAAATCCTGCCGGAGCGGCTTCGAGTTGAGAGCGCCCGTCCTCGGTCAAGCTGGTTCCCGTTGCATTGGGATTGTTGCCTCGCCAAAACCATTCCCCTGTCACCGTCGTGAGCAAGACAACCTGGCCATGGACACGATAATTTCTGATGCTCCAGGGCATGACGATGAGCATGGCCACAACTATCGCTATGGCAGACACACGCAAAATATGGCCTGCCCGCCAGCGATCTCGGGCAAGCCACAGAAGCAACAACCCGCCCAATGCCACCAGATCGGGCCTGGTCAGAATACCGACACCCAGCACGACGCCTAGCGCGACCGCCCATCGGCCATCGAGCGAGTCAGTTAGCCGGCGGAATAATAGCATACCCAGCAACAACAAGGCTCCGGCCAAAGCCATCACGTCGACCTTATAAGATTGATAAATCACCAGACCTGGCTCGACTGCAACGAGGAGGGCTGAAAGGAGGCCTACGCGCTCCCCGAAAAATGACGTGGCAATCGCGTAGGTCAATACCATAATTCCAGCGGAAACGGCCAAGTGGAAGACATAGTACAATCCCAAACCGTCGCCACCGACAACGTGCAGCAGTGCGCATACAAGAGGAAACACCGGCACTGCGTAGGATTGGTATGTCGTTCCGTTGAATTCGTACGTGAATCCCTTCCCCGCCAGCAAATTCTTCGCAATTGCTTCGTACTCCCATATCTCGCCCCGCCCTCCATGTGCGGCCAAATACACGAGCAAGACGATCAGCCTGAGACCAAGGCCAAGGCACACCATGCCTATCAAGAGTCTGTACCGACGCGATGCGTGCGAAGCCTTATCCTTGAGGGATAGGCCAATAGAGTCGTTGTTTAAGTCCATACCAATCATAATCGCCGCGCACTTTCCGGCAAAAATCCTCCAAATTGTCTTTGCCGGTAATTTCTGTTCGAGAGAGCAACCAGGGAGAGCGCCCGCGCCTATTGAGACCGATAAAGCTGGTCGCCCCGTAGTCATATCCGCAGGCCTTGGCCGCTTCTATCACTTGCGCATTGACCGCACCATGGGGATAGCTCAATGTGGCTACCCGACGCCGTATTACCCCTTCCAACAGAGCTTTGGCCTCCCCTAACTCCGTGTTTAATTCGAACTGACTCAGGCGCGTCAGGGGGCGATGGGAGTATCCATGCGCCCCAATACTCACCCCAGCGATCTCGGATAATACTCGGAGATCGTCGATCGACAGAAACAAAGGGCGCGATGACGGCTGTCGAGTAAGATAGGACGCGGTCACAAACACCGTGCACGGGAGACCGAGCTTACTCAGAAGAGGAGCGGCCACAGTGAGGTTGTCGAGGTAGCCGTCATCGAAGGTCACCGCAACGAGGCGTCGAGACGGATTCGCCGAAAGGAGCTGCACGCCAGCTTCAAGCGAGACTCCTTCGATGTCCGGTTGGTCGCGCAGCCATCTCATTTGCTCTTCGAACTGTTTGACCGAAACAGTCAGACTGTAAGGTGCGGCCGCCAGCGGCGTCCCAATGGCATGGTAGAGCAGCACGCGTAACCCTCCTGCCGCCCTGAGGCCGTTGCATAATCCGCTCATCCGCGCCATCCATCTTCCTACAGACCTCCTGATCGACATATCTCGTCACCTCATCTGAGCGCACGAGGCTGCCTCGAGAGAGCCCTCCGTCTCACGCGCAGGGGTACACTGACGAGTCTTCGTAGCCAATCATGGCTGGCCCAGTCCCATTCCCCCGCATGGGTGACCATCCGGCCGCCCAACCCTTTTTTGAAATGAAAGACGCCGGTTGCACCGTGCGGGTCGGCGCCGCTTAGGTCATAGATACGAGCGCCCTGTTCCTTCGCCCATGTCAGCATCTTCCACATCAACGGATAGTTGGCGTAGATCCGCCGCCCCTCTGCCGTCACTGCCGCCAGCAAGTCGTGTGCCCGCTCGCCGATACGCCCAAAGGCCCGTACGGCTGTCACTGCTCCATGTTCGTTCAACGCCACAGCCATGGTCATGGCGTCCCCCAGCGAGCACCGCAGCGCGTCGAGCGCCGCAAGGCTCATGGCAGGAGAAATTCTTTGCAGCCGACACATCTCCTGATACACGGCATACACAGGGGCCAGAGGACGGTGCGGATCCCAAATCTCGATCCGTCCTCCGCGCTCCTCCCCACGCTTCAAATTGTGTCGCCAGTTTGAAGTGAGAACTCCTCGTCTGGTTGTCTCATCGCCTGCCAAATCGATGTGAAACGTACCTGGGTATCCCACCGGCACAGTTGCCGGATTCCACCCGGCATGGGCCAGCTCCGTGGTATCGGCCTCATTCAGCTCGCGTAAGATGTTCATTCGAAGAAAGACGAATCGCGCTTCAAACCGTTGCCGCAGACGCATCCCCGCGTTAAAGCCTTCCGCCATGTTTCCCGCTGCCCCTCCCGGCACCCACACGAAAAGTCCGCGGGCGAGAGGCCACGTCCGGTAGAGCGTTTGCAGAAGAGTGCCGGGGCGGCCATCGACCGTGATGCTCCCACGGAGCACCTGCCATCCTGTCTGCCGCTTGAATTCGCCCCACTCATACGATTGATAGAGATTGTAGTGTGGGAAGGTCATGAGCGCGGCATTCCACCGTGCCGCGGCTTCCTCATCGGACCATTCCGCCCACTCCATCACCACAGGAACTGGACGAGCATCGTAGTGCGGTAATGAGCCGGCGCGGCGGACGCCACGGCAGCCGGGAGCGAATCGGGCCAGTTCACGATCGAAAACCCGCGACGCCACCATCGGGTTTGAAAGGACTGGGGATCCGGACCGCGATAGCGAAAGGGAAACCCCTGGGGTACGACGCCTTCCGGCAGATGATCAAAGAGCGGGTGCACGTCGACCTCGCCCGCAAACACCTCAGCACAGTATCGGTACAAACTGCGCCGCCGTTCCATTTCTGCCGCGACGTTGCACTGTGCCAGCAACTGCGCCGTCACTGACGAGAACGCCTCGCGAGGCATGGCCGTTTCGGCGTGCTGCTCGTGCCCGTGCCGGCTTTCGAAAGACTTGAGGGAGCGAATGACCGACACCACCGCCTGCGCGGCGGCACAGGACCCATGCCGCATGACGGCCTTCAAGGCGCTGCGCAGGCGATAGCGGCGTTCCGCCGCGCGACAGGAGCCGGTGAACCGCCATGTTGCTTGTCCTTCGGGCCGCAGCCGATTATCGACGAGCGCCGCTCCATTGGGGAGCGACAGGGTTTTTCGAAGACTGAACAAGCCGAGATCGCCGCGTCTCCCCAGAAACGTGCGGCCATCCGCGCTCAAGAACCCGTGGGCATTGTCTTCGATCAACGGCACGCCGTGTGTCCGGCTCCAGGCTGTAAACTCCGTCAGGTCCTGGGGAAAGCCAAAGTAGTTCACCGCCACAATCGCGCCGACCCCCATCGCCAATTGGGCCTCCACCGACCCTCCCGCAGCCCGAAGATCCGGCGCGACCGCATAGTAGCGAGGCTGGGCCCCGATCAATGCCAGACTGCTCAGCACCTCACCGCAAATAAATCCGGGGAGCAAGACGCCATCGCCAGGTTTGACACCCACGCGATGGAGCCCCTCGGCCAACGCTTGGCGGCCATAGGCATAAAACGTCGTCCGTGCCGCCGGCAGGACGGGCTCCAGGCCGGCCCCGTCGCCCCCCCGACATTGCGTGGTGAAAATATTGAGCAGTGCCCGATCGACCGATACCATGCCCGCTCGCCGCCACCTTACACCCGATTCTGGACAGACCGAAATCGCAGTCCGGCCTGCCGCGCCAGCCCGCTTGCCACGCCGGGAACGTACCGCTCGATCATCTGTTCGAGCCATAGCGGGTAGCGCCTCGGCGTCAAGTGAAGATCCGGGTGAAAAAACAGCTCTGAATAGAGGGAGGTCCATTGCGCAAGGCCGGGCCTAAATCCTGCCCAAACGCCCCGCCACTCTTCCGACGACAGCCGGTGCAATTCCATAGCGCCGACCAAGCCGTGCCGCACAAAATTCTTGCGCAAGAACCAGTAGAGCCCTCGAAGAATCATGGCTGGGTTGAGATTCCAAATTTCAACGGCCCCGCCGTCACGCACAATGCGATCGACCTCCGCGACGACGGCCGCGCGGCTTGCTTGGGGCACATGCTGCAGCATTTGCACGCTCCAGACGCCGGCCACGGCGCGCGCGCGAATCGGCAATCGCTTCGCATCGGCTCGAACGAGGATCAGGCGTGGATGGACGCCGCCCACGAGGAAGTGCGCCACGCGCAGGCTCGCAAGCGACAAATCGATCCCAACCACAAAGGGACCGTCTCGATGGGTCTCCCAATGCCAGCCATACCCCACACCCATGTCGAGGATCCAATCGTCGTGTGAAAACGGCGCGAGGAATTCGGCCAGGCGAGCCTTCATGACCGGCGGACAGTGATGCCGGGCAATGAGATTCAGGACCTCCTGTTTGGGCTTCCCCACACACGCACCGGCCAGCGCATCGCGCCCTTGTATTTCTCCAGCCTGAGCAATCGGTTCTCCCCCCGCACAATCGAGCACCCCGTCTTGGATCGGAAAGGTCCGGCGACATGAACGGCAGACGAGACTCTCGGGGAATGTCTCGGCCGACAGTCTTCCGTGACAGTCCGGGCAAGCCAAGACCTGCTCGGTGGCACGATGCCACGCCGCCGGATCGAGTGAATCCGTCACGCGGCGCGCGCGGTCGTCGAGGTCCTGGGAAAGAATTGTCTGAATAGCCATTGACCGGCTCGCGCAAGATTTTTGGGATCGACCGGAAAGGTCCCCATCATGCGCCGAATATAGGTTCGTTGGATTTCGGGAGACTCGTCGTACCCCATCAGTTCGCCGGCCGCGGCCCGATAGAGCGTCGCGAGGCGTCGCGCCAAACGAATCCGATCCCAGAGCCTCGCGCGCGTGCCAAAGCTGGTGGCGAAATGATCTCTGACGACATGTTCCATGTTGGAATAGTGATAGTGAATTTTTCTGGAGGCACGGCGCTCGACGAGTTGGTAGGCGCCCAGCACCTGATCCACAAACACGAGGCGTCCGACCCGGCTGAACCGCATCCAAAAGTCGTAGTCCTCGGCCGTATCGAACTGTTTCGCTTCTCGAAAGCCCCCCAAGGCCAACGCCACCTCGCGTCGAAACACCGTCGCGGAGGGAGAAAGGGCATTGCCCTGGAACAACAATCGCTCGTACATCCGGGAGACGAGCGGCCCGTTTCGAGACGTCCGCACGATCGTGCCCGCACGTACGATATGCTCGTTATGGCAGACCAGGTCGCACGCGGGATCCCGGTGCAAGACCTCCATGACGACGCGCAATTTTGAGGGATACCAGAGGTCGTCATGGTCTAAGAGCGCGACATAGGTGCCTCGCGATTCCCGCATACCGACATTTCTCGCTCCGGCAATACCCCGATTCTCCTGGCGAACGCACCGCCCTGTGAGGGCATGGCGTGCCAGATACCGGCTGACAATGGCGTGGGTGTCGTCCTGCGATCCGTCATCTACGACCACCAACTCATAGTCCCGAAAGTCTTGCTCCCGGACGGAGTCCAAGGTCTGTTCGATAAATGCCGCGGCGTTATACGCCGGAATCACCACAGAGACCGGAGGCGACGACATGGGATTACACGCGGACTTGCATACGCTGTTTCATGTCACGCAACCCCGCTTCGAGGCCGAGCGGTTCGATGCCGAGATCCTGTTGCATACGCTCCGTGACGAATGTCGTGTCTGGCGGCCGCGGAGCAATGGAGGGGAAAAACGCGCTCGATACCGGACGGACGAGCGCAGGGTCCTGATCGAAGACTTTCGCCACCAGCAATGCGAATTGATCGCGCGTCACGACGTCCCTCCCGGCGATATGAAACGTGCCCTCTGCCCGTCGACGCAGGATCTCCCAGATCGCCAGGCCGCACTGCCGGTTATAGAGGGGGTTCTCCCTCACGTCGTTGACGACATGCACGACCTCGCCACGCATGAGCTTGCCGAGCATCCACGTGACGGGATTCTGTCGGCAGATCAAATGATTCCACCCGTACATCAAGATCGGGCGGACGATCGTCGCGGAAGGCACAATCTCCCGGACCAACGCCTCGCACTGCGCCTTCATCTCGCCGTATTTGTTCACGGGACAGACCGGAGCATCCTCGCGATAGGGCGCCCGCCGACCGTCGAATACTGCGTTGGTCGAAATATAGACCAAGTGGCTCCCCGCTTCGCGGCACTGCAGGGCCACATTCCGCGTTCCCTCGATGTTCGACGTGTACGCCTCGGCATAGTGACTTTCGGCATAATCGACGCTCCCGATCCCGGCGGCATGCACGACGGCATCGAACCGCTCGGCCCGAAAGACAGACTCAACGGCCCGTGCATCCCGCACGTCCGCACGAATGTGGGTAGCCCACGGATCGTCGACGGGATAGTCCCGGAGATGGAGGCTGACGATGCGGCAATCCGCAGGGGCCGTTTCTTCCATACCCTTGCCCAAGAGCCCTGTGCCCCCGGTCATGCACACGGACCACGAGGCGGGTGCGGTCGGCATCGTCCTAGGCAAGGCCGATCGCCTCCCGCGTCGAGGAAAACGCGCGCAACGCCGTGGTGACACGTTCGGCTCCTCGGCCATCGGCTCGATAGAACAGCCGCTCCTCCACGATCGCCTGCTGCTCGGCCGTCGGATAAAAGCGAGCCGGATCGGCGCGAAACGCCTTCAGTGCCTGCCGCAAGGCCGGGACTGAGGCAAAGCGCGGGATGGGCAAGACTTCTCCCAGCGCGGACCCATGGAACTGCCACGGCAGCCACTGCCAGACCGGCATGCCGAGCAGAAACGCTTCCTCGGCCACGGTGGAATAGGTAAAGAGCACCAGATCGGTCGTCCGTATTGCCTCGGCCCACGGCTGCCGGGTCACAGAAACGCGACCGCGGAACGGCAGGAAGCCGGAATGCGCTTCGACGGGGCTGAAAGGATGGGAGGTCACGATCAGCTCACAGCTCTCGTCGTCCTTCGTCGCGGCTGTGACTGCGGCAATCATGTCCAACTCATACTCGACGGCCTGAGACGCCACCAACAAGATCCGCATCCCGCCTTGAGGCGCTCCAAGCCCAGACTGCCTAACATGTACCCCGCGCATCCGCACATGGTCGAATCGTGGCGAGCCGGTCGCCACCACCCGATCATCGGCATAGCCGCATTCGAGAAACAGGGACCGCCCATACTCGCCCATGGCAAAGACGACATCCGGATGAGGCACCGCGCATCCGTCCGGAGTCCCGTTGAATTCCCGCTCCGGGGATAACACAAGAAATGTCTTCTCATGACTATAGCTGGCATGTTGGATGGTCCAACACAGAATCCGCGGCTTCGCACGCCGGCTCCCCTCGTAGACAGCGCGGGACCGAGGGAAATGCTCGAGAAAGCAGCCGATGGATGCGGGATTGGCTTCGCGCACAGCCCGCTCGACGGCCAAGGCCATCAATTCCCCGAGGGCAAGGTCAGGGCTAGCCAATCCTTCCAGCATCCCCCCGGCAACAAGAGGGGCGAAGTCCCAATTCTCATGCTGGCATGCGCGTTGAAACGCCTCGCGACGGGATGACGCCCAGCAGGTCAGCAATGGCCCCAGGTCTGCCACGGCACGGAAAATATCTCGCCACCGGAGATAGGATTGGAGGACGAGAGTGTTGCGACTGCGTCGCAACGATGCCACGACGTTCGATAACACCCGCCCGCGTTTGCCCGGTTCAAAGTCCGGTTCCACCCACAGCATCCAGCCTACCGACTCGCCTCGCGGCTGCGCCAGGAGTTGAGGCACGGCTTGAAAGTAACGGTCGTACAGTCCTCCGCGTTGTTCATCCCACCACACGCTCCAATCCCAAAATCCCTGCAACAAGACATCGACAGAACAGGACGGCCATCCCGACGAGGACCCGACGACCCACCGAATACGCACCAGGGTGAAGAGACATCGCATCCTGGCGACGAGCCCTCGAACGAGCCGCGTTCCCATCGAGTCGGCCTGTGGCACGGCTTGCGTGTCGACGGCAAACGCTTGCCGTAACACCCGCGCGATCGGATCGGGACATCCGACGAGAATCAATCGGCTGGCGCGACGAGTCTCTGTCGCCGCTTTCACCGTGAAGAGCGCGACGATCGATTGAAAGAGCGGATCCCGTTCGGCGTCCTTGAAGGAGAGAGGATGATACCACCAGCGGCTGGCCCGTCCGGGAGATCCGAGGGCTTGCCGAAGCGTGACTCCTTCGCGATTCGGCACCGTTCCGATTCGGGCAACAAGGTCCAGATACGCGCGCCTCGCAGCCTCGCGAACCTTCAAAGAAAGTTCGCGCGCCCGAATCACCGTGATCGATTCGAGGCCTTCAAGCTCGGCTTCTTGGTCGGGCGGAAGGAAACTGAGGACCGTCGAAGGAATGGGGAAAGGACGAGACGGCCATGCCCAACACACCCATAGCGGCCGATCGAGTTCGGATTCACCCATGCGCCGAGAGCCCCTGCGCGGGCGGGTCGGCGACTTCCAGCAGTACCTTGAGATGCGTCCGGTTGCGCGTCAGGCGCCAGGCTTCCGCGAAATCCTTGAGCGGCAGGACCGTGCGAAGCAGCGGGGACAGATCCAGCCGAGGCAGGACCGCGAGCGCCGCGTGAAAATCTTCCGCCGTGCTGCCGACGGATCCGATGACGGTCTTGTCATAGCCCACGATCGTTTCGAAATTGAACGGCCGCTCCGCATAGGGGAATCCGAGCAACACGATCGTGGCGCCCGCGCCGGACTCCTGCAGGACTCGGTGCAGCGCGTCGGGGTTGCCGGTCGCCTCGATCACGGTATCGAAGGGTCGGAGCGATACGGTCGGATCGCCCGTCGACACCGCCGTTCCCTCGAACAGCGCCAGACGATCCGGACGCGAATCGATCACCGTCACCCGATGTCCCTGCAACACCAGCAGTCGCGCGACCAACTGCCCGATGGGACCGCCTCCCATCACCACGCACTGGCGCATAACGGTCGGCGCACTTCCTATCCGATCCAACCGGCGCAACCCCTTCAACACCACGGCCAGAGGCTCGCAGAGACAGGCCGCCCGCAACTCGATAGAGGGAGGCAGCACGTGCAGGAACCGACGCGCGGCCACCACGTATTCCGCATACCCCCCGTCCCGTCCCATCACGCCGACCTCGCAGCGCTCCCGACAGCCAATGGCGTTTCCCCTTCGACACTCATCGCATTCTCCGCACCCTTGAATACATTCGACCACGACCGGATCGCCCTCTTTCAGATCCGTCACACGGCCCCCCACGGCGGCGACGGTCCCGGAAAATTCATGGCCCGGGACGATAGGATAGCGCGCGAGTCCTGTCTTGTAATAGCCCAGCGAGCCATCCAGTACTTCCAGGTCCGTGGCACACACTCCCTGAAATGCCACCCGCACTAAGACCTCGCTCGGACGGAGCGGCGGCCGTTCCACGAGCCGTAAGGTCGCACGGCCAGGGCCTTCAATGACGACCGCCTGGTAGGTGCGATCGAAGAGCAGTTGTTGTTTCGTCAATGGGTTCTCCATGAGCGCCCCATCCCAAATCCCACGAACATGCCCCAGCAGCTTTTCCCATCGGAATCGCAGGATTTCCCCAGCCGTTTGCCTCAGGCGCCGCTCGCGCAGCGCGGCCATGAAGTCGCCCGCCCCGTGCCTCAACGCCTGGATGACTTCGCGCGGCACATCCCGGCGGCCGCTGATCCCGATCCATTTAGCCGCCTGCCCTTCCCGATAATACCGACGCCGGACCTGCGTCCAGGTTTCCTGGTGGATGTGGGACACCCCGGCTTCAGGGACATAGAGCACGCGGTAGCCGCGCTCCATCCAATGTTTGGCCCATTCGATGTCCTCCAGGCCCGGCAGCGTTTCATCGAACGGATGGTCGATCCACAACGAACGACGGATAGCGGCATTGGCATTGTTGGCAAACCACCGTGGAGGAGCCATGACGCACCGCTCGAGACCGAAGGTCCGCCGAAAATCCTGCGCCTCGCTGAACTTCGAGGTTGCATGACCGACCTGCCGTCCATAAACCATGGCGACGTGCGGATCGCGCAGCGCCTCGACAAGGTGGGCCAGCCAGTCGGCCGAGGTGGGCTCGGTATGGGCGGACACGATCACCAGCAGCGCTCCCGAGCTGGCACGAATTCCCACGTTCAGCGAATGGCCGAACGTAAAATCTTCGGGCGGCAGGCGCACCAGCCGATCGGCGCGCTCTTCAGCGATCCGCCGGGTCCGATCATAAGAGCCGGAATCCACGACGATGGTTTCATAATCGCGGTACCGTTGATGCTCGATGCCGTCCAGCAGCGACGGCAGAAACCGCTCCTCGTTGAAGGCGCGAATGATGATGGAGACGTGCGGCATCGATCAGCCCGCCTTGACGCTGTGGAGCCGCAGCGATTCCACGAGATGGCGGATGGTGTTGGCATGCACCGCCTCCGCCGCGGCTGGGCTGCTGTTGGCGTTATGCGGCGCGAGCCAGCAATTGTCGAATCGGCGCAACGGACTCGCCGGCGGCAAGGGCTCTTGTTCGAACACATCGAGCGCCGCCCCCGCGATCAGGCGCCGCTCCAGCGCGCGCACCAGCGCCGCCTCCTCGACCACGGGACCGCGCGACGCATTGATGAGATAGGCGGACGGCTTCATCCGTGCGAAGGCCCGATCGTTCATCAAGTGAAACGACGTGGGATTCAAGTCCGGATTGAGCGTCACGAAGTCCGCCGTGGCCAACAGCTCGTCCAGCGGGAGCATGCGGAGGCCCGTGCCGGCCACAAAAGCGTCGGGCATGGCGACCGGATCGGTGCCCACCACCCGCATCCCGAACGCCACGGCCCGCCGAACGACGGCCTTCCCGCAGTTGCCCACGCCGACGACGCCGAGCGTGGTTTCACGCAACGCCACGAGCGGCGGCTTCACCCATCGTCCGGCGCGGATATCCTGATGCATGGCGTGCAGCTGCCGCGCGAAGAGCAGCACATAGCCCATCACCGTGTCCGCCACCGGGTCGCTGAACGCATCGGGCGTGTTTCGCACCACGATGCCGCGCCGAGCCGCTGCGTCCCGGTCGATGGAATCGATGCCGGTCCCCCATTTGGAAATAACCTTCAGGCGGGGCGACGCGCTCAGCACGCGCTCGGTGAGACGATCGTCGCCGCAAATGATTCCGTCCACGTCTCGGACCAGCGGCAACAGCTCTTCTTCGCTCAATCGCTCGTGCACCGTCGCCACGATCATCTCACAGCCGGCCGCCTCCAACTCCCGGCGATACCGGTCGAGCACCCCCATCGCATAGGGAGCGGAGACCAATACGCGCCACCGGCCGGCCGTCACGTCGCCGCTCCGTAGGCCCCGATAAGCGCGTCTTCGCGCATGAGCCCTTCCACGCGCGCCAGGTCTTCCGGCGTATCCACCGCCTGCGTCGCCCGAGCCGTCCGCACCATGCGCACTCGATAGCCATGCTCCAACGCTCGCAGCATATCGATAGACTCGGCTTGCTCCAGCGGGGTGGGCGGCAAGGTCGCGAACCGCAAGAGAAAGTCCCTCCGGAAAGGAATCACGCAGACCTGCTTGTAGGCCGGGGTCTGACCGAACGGCACACGCGCCATTGACGGGATGGGAGACCGAGACATGTACAGCGCATCGTCATTGTCCGCGATGACGACCTTGATGGTGTTGCGGTCTCGAAAGTCTTCGATCGTCTCGATGCGCGCCGCCAGGTTCACGCATACTACGGACGCATCCTGCCGGAAGGGCGCCAGACTGGCGTCGATCATTTCGGGGGTAATCATGGGCTCATCGCCCTGCACCATCAAAATGATGTCGCCGTCCAAGGAACGGGCGGCTTCCGCGATCCGATCGGTGGCCCGCTCGTGACGAGAAGACGTCATCAGGACGCGCCCTCCAAAGCCCTTCACGGCGCGCCTAATTTCCTCGTCACAGGTAGCCACGTAGACGGCATCCAATTGGGCGCACAGCGAGGTCCGCCGGTACACATGTTCGAGCATGGACCGTCCGCAAAGAAGGGCAAGGGGCTTCCCCGGAAACCGCGAGGAGTTCATGCGAGCCGGAATGATGCCGATCGTCTGCATGGCAGTCAGCTAATCAGGACAGGGCGACGCGGACTTCGCACTCCAACGTCGCGTGCCCCGTGAGCACGGCACAGCGCCCGGACCGGAAGGCTTCATGGAGATCCTTCGGCATGTTCGTGCAGGGCTCCAAGACGACCGTGTACAGCCCTCGCCACCCCCCGAAACTCATAAACAGCCAGGTGAACGGAAAGACTTCAGGTGGAAAGAACAGCCGCAAGGATGCGCCGGTTGAGACCTCGCGCACGCGGCACCAGCCTTCCGGCATATCGCGCACGTAGACGAACTCCCGGTGCCCCTCGGCTGGGGGCGGCAGACAGCTTAAATCTACCTGCCGCCCGTCGCGATCCGTGGCAACGGGCCACGAAAACGGTTCGGCGCGACCGACCCGCGTGCTGAAACCGAGATCAACCGGCGTCGCGCTTCCACCAGGCAGTTCCACCCGGTGACCGGGCGTGACGGCCACCGCAAGATGTTGCTTGAAGAGAAAATGCAGCGGCTCGGCGCGGCTGTTCGTAATGCGGTAGTGAACGGCCACCTCCGGTTTTCCCTGGTGTACAGTGACCGTTTTCTCACACGCGGTCCCGGTTGTCGGGCCATCCAGCCGCATGACCACCGTCGCACGGTCAGGACCGTCACGAGCGATCTCCCACCGCCACGGCTGGCTCCACCATTCCCCATGGTCCGGCAAGTCACGGCCATCAAAGACGCCCGGCGCATCGTTGGGGAACAACTCTTCCCATCCCCCGGCCCAATGATCGTCGTAGGATGCCCCTAATGCGACGCGCCGAAGTCCGACAGCGGGATTATGCCACAGCCATTGAATGTCGCGCCGCGCATCACAGAGGTTCCAGATTTTCCCGCCGAGCTCCGGCAGCAGGTCGACGCGTATTCGATCGCTTTCCATCCTGACGCACTGAAATCCATCTATTTTCTCAACGGAATTGACGCGTACCCGCTCTCCTCCTCGATCAGGCACCGGCTTCTTTCCCCTTTCAACATCAAACGGCGGTGCGTACCGAGCCTGGCCGGGGATTCGTCCGATGAAAAATGACATTCTGTGCTTTATCTCCCCGCAACTCCCACACGGCACTGCCCTGTTGCGACAAGGTAAACCCACGGCGAGCGAATTCCCGCTCCAACTCGTCAATCGATACAGCATCGCCGTAATTGAACTCGATCAGAACCGTCCTGACCTGGCCTGACTCCAAGACTCGCCGCGCGCCGGCCAAAATTTTTGCCTCCAGCCCGTCGACATCGATCTTGATCAGTGCGGGATACGGCCATCCGTATTCCTCGATCAACAGATCCAAACTCAGCGAGACCGCCCCCTGCGTCAAGACGGCCGGACTGGAATCGGCTTGGAATCGACTCACCCCTCCGAAGGAGTGGAGCGCCGCGCCCTCTTCGAATGTGCTCACATAAAACAGATTGAACTCGTGCCGCTCAGCCATCGGAAAATTGCAGGGAACGATGTTGGAACACTCATTCAAAACAATGTTGCGGCACAGACGGGAAAAATTTTGCGATTCCGGCTCGATGGCGAATATTTTCGAGGTCGGTCGGCGTTTGGCCGCATAGAGCGAATAGAGGCCAATATTTGCGCCGATATCGACGAACACATCGCCTTCGTGCAAATTTTGATCGAGCCAATCGAGGGTTTCCGGCTCTTTGCTGGCGTAGCTATCCGCCCGATACTGCTCCACCTCCGACGCCACGCCAACTTTGATCGTCAAGCCACGGACCTGACAGGTCTTGACGCCACGCAACAAGCGGGCAAGACGCCGCCCCGCGCGTCTGATCGAACGATACAAAATCTTTGCCGGTTCAGGGATCACCACTCTCAGCCAAGCCCGAAGCATACTGCCCTATCGGTCGGGTGAGTCACCCACGTCCAACGAGCCACATTACGCAACAACCGACGACGGTGCGGCGTCTTGCGCCTTCATGAACTCTGCATAGCGGCCGCCTGAAGCGAGCAACGCGGCCGGAGCGCCGCTTTCCACGATCCGGCCGGCCTCCAGCACCAGGATGTGATCGACGTCTTTGACTGCCGACAGGCGGTGGGCGGCCATCAACACGGTGCATTGGGCTCGAATGTCGCGCAACGCCTGTTGAATGGCCCGCTCAGACTCCACATCGAGCTGACTGGTGGCTTCATCTAAGAGGAGAATCTGCGGATTTCTCAACAGCGCTCTTGCAAGGGCCAGCCGTTGTCGTTGGCCGCCCGAGAGGCGACCTCCCCGGTCGCCGACGAACGTTTGATACGCGTCCGGAAGGGTCACGATGAACTCGTGCGCATGGGCGAGTGTTGCAGCCTGCCGCACTTGCTCCTCGGAGGCTCCCACCATGCCGCATCGAATGTTGTTTTCTACCGTGTCGTTAAAGAGAAACGTCTCCTGGCTGACCAGGCCGAGTCCTCTGCGCCAAGACTCCATCCGAAACTCGCGGATATTTTTCCCATCGGCGCGAATCTCGCCGCTGTCCGGTTCATAGAATCGGGCCAACAGATCGACGAGCGTCGATTTGCCCGATCCGGACCGCCCGATGATCGCCACACTACCGCCAACCGGTAGAGCGAACGTCACATCGCAAACGGTGTCGAAGGATTGTCCTGCATGCCGAAAGCCGACGTGGCAAAATTCGATTCCCTGCGTGAGCCGCTCAAACTCCTCGGTCCCTTCCGAAGACCGATGCCCAGCGTGCTTCGCCTCCGCCAACAGTGACTGCACTTTATCCATCGCGCCTGCTGATCCCAGCCAGACATGGCGCTGCTCGGTAAACGTGCCGACACGCGGCGCCAACCGTTGCAACACGATCAAGAAAACGAGCAATGGGCCGAGTGCAAAAGCCTCCCACCTCGATGCGATCAGGATGATTCCCGCAACCAACACGACCACGGTGCCTTGATAAGCCAACGCGAATCGGGCGCCGCGTTCCAGCAATTGAAAATCCACTTCTGCGATCGCCCGGGCGGCACGGTCATATTGCGCCCGAATCTTGGGGAGGATGCTCAACGCTTTGATCTCCCTGATTCCTCCAAGGCTTTCGGTGGCACTGGTCATGAGCGCATCGTTTTCGTTGGTGTACCGAAGCCCCAGCTGATACGACTCGCGCGGCTTCAACAGGACTGAGACGATGCCGAGGACGGGAAATGTCAACAGCGTCAATTTCCAGGAGATCGCCAATTCCACAACCGCGTAGGCGAAGAACACGCATCCCGCCGAGGTCATCTCGATCATTGCCCGGAAGGCATACCCCGCTCGATAGGCCTCGGTCACCAACGTATTGACCAGTTCTCCGGTCCGTGCGCGTTGGATATAGGCAAGATCACTCCGGAGAAGATAGTCGAAGGCTTCCGACCGCATCGCGAAAACAAGTTGATTTTCCCACAAGCCGGTCATGCGCTGTCGCCAGTAGGTGCAAACGGCCTGCCCGATCAAGACAGCCAGCGCGACCCCCAACGCAGCCCAGAGGGTCTGCGGCAAGGCCAAGAGGGTAAACACATGGTCGATCGCGGCGGCGGCGTGATTCGTCTCTTCTGAGGGATTGCGACGCCCTTCGAGTCCGCTGATGACCGGTAGCAATAACCCCATGCCCATCCCGTCCAGCAATCCACCGAGGATCGCGAGCGCGGCCAAGACGCCAGCCCGTCTTCCCATTCCAGGCTGACGAAGAAGGGAACGCACCTGACGATGCCCTCCGGCGACAACGCTTTCTTGATTCATCGATCGGGTCTCATGAATCCGCGGCGCGGATACGTTGCGAGGAGGTCCGGGAGCTAGCGAGAGGCGTACATGCCCTTGACGCACTTATTACACGCATCGTTGGTGGCATACTCACCGCGCTTGTGCAATTGCCGGAGTTCCGTGTACGGACGTCCATGCCAAATCTCGTACAACGAGGCAGACGCGCTATTCCCCATGGGCAAATAATAGTTCATGAACGAACAACAAGGATGGACATCGCCTTTGGGGCGAATGAACATCGCATACCACGGCTGTTCGCAACGGAACTTGCCTGGAATGGTTGCGTCGGTATCCGAATAATAATTGTACCCTCTCGTGTCGATGAGCTCCATGTAGGTTTGCAGATGCACGTAGTCGGCTCGAGGCGTCCAGTAGTCCACGAACGCCTGGATTTCATGTTCGTTGAGTTTCTGACGGACGAAACTTGTGCGAAACAGTGGCAGGTCCGCATTCCGCTGACGGCGAATTTCCAGGAATCGATTGCAGTTCTCGACGACCGTTTCATAGTGCCCGCCGACACGGATTTGAGCAAACGTGTCAGCGCTGAACGCATCCAGGCTGACCATCAGCCTCGTACAGCCCGAATCGATCAACTGGTGACTGAGTTCCTCGGTCAGCAATTCGCCGTTGGTGTGGAGGTGAATATCGACGAACCCATGTTCGTGCGCGTAGCGTATCCGCTCGATCAGCTGTTCGTCGAGGAGTGGTTCGTTGACCCCGTTGAGCAACATAGACGGCGTGTCGTATCGTTCGGCCTCGTCGACGATTCGACGGAACGCCTCCATGGACATGATGCCTTGGCGTCCGAACTGCCGTTTGTACTCCGGGATGCCCAGGTAGCACATGGGGCATTGATAGTTACAGGCATACATCGTCTCGACGATAAGATGGAGGGGGAACGGCAGGTCCACATCCAACGATGCCGTGCGATCGAACGTCGCCCGATAGGCTTTGAAGCGTGCCGCGCGCGCCGGCGATTGTTTCGACAGGATCGCGTACAACCGTTGATTGATATCTTCTTTGACCGCCGGGTTGGTCAGCGTCACCCCGAAGTCTCGGGTGGTCGGGTTGGATGGGCTGTTTGCCATAGTCAACGGCCTAGCTCTGGCAGCTCAGGATGTCCCTCGTCGGCGACGACGCCTTGACGATCAAAAGGGTGTCGGTGAGCACCGCGTCCATTCCGGACTTCACAAACACGTCGTAGGCCTGTTCGACAGTTCTGACGATCGGGGAACCGTGCAGATTGAAGGACGTGTTTAAAAGCCCGCCACGCCCCGTTCGACGCTGGAATTCCTCCAAGAGCCCGTACAACGGCGGGTTCTGTTCTCTGCGAAGAATTTGCGCACGCGTGGTTCGATCAGCGGGATGGCAGGCAGCTTTGAGATCGGCGTATCCCTCCGGCGTCGTTTCAAAGCCGATGGTCATGTGCGGAGAGTCGATGCCATTGTGATTTTTAAGATATCGACCGGCGCACGAATCCAGAATCACCGGGGCGAACGGCATCCAGAAATCGCGATTTTTGATCATCGCGTTGATCCTCGGAATGATCTCGGGATTGATGGGATCGGCTAAAATCGAGCGGTTGCCAAGCGCACGTTGTCCAAACTCCATCCGCCCAACACACCGCCCCACCACGGCCCCGGCCAGGAGCAGGCTCACGATCACGGCATCTGAAGGATCAAGGACGACCGTATGCCCTTCGGCTCGCGCACGGGCGAGAATCGCGTCCCGCGCACCCGCCGGAGGTCCCAGGTACAATGACGTCACGGCCTTGCCAAGATGCGTACCCTGCTCGGCGGCCAAACACAGCGCTGCGCCCATGGCATTCGATTCGTCCGAACTGCTCCCCGCGACAAAGAACCGCCGAATCCACGGCTGCTGTGCGATCCGGCCCATCGCCTTGACGTTCATCGACACGCCGCCGCCAACGACTACGGAATCGACATCAAAGTGCTTCACTACATTCCCGATCCATTGCTCCAACGTGAGCTCAACCCATAACTGAAGCCCGGCGGCAACGTGGTCCATCCGGATTCCTTCGAAAAGGTCTCGAAACGAGAAATAGCTCTCCAGGGGTTTGTTCGGACCAGGAAGAAACTTGATTCCATCCACGGTGAGCGTCCCCTGCAAAATGCTCAGCACGCGATCCACATCCCGTCCCTTCCCGTAGGGCGCCAATCCCATAACCTTGTACTCGTGTTCGAGCGGCCGCATGCCCAGCAGCAACGTGATAAATCGGTAATATCGGCCCAACGTGCAGTCTGGGGTACTGTACATTTTGCGCAGTCCGGCGCCGTCGCCTAAAAACGCTGTGGCATTGGCCCCGTCTCCCTGCCCATCAACCGTCAACACCAACACAGGCCCATCCTGGAAATCCGATGCGTGTAAAGAATAGCGCGCATGGCACGAATGGTGGTCGAAGCGCCGGACTTTCTCCGGAGGAAGTCCGAAGTGCTTGCCGACCAGGACTTCCGCATCCGTCTTGAACGAGTTCATCCTGCGCTCATCATTCCCGATTACGGACCAGTAATCTTGGGGATACTGGGTCCGATTGACGTAGTCCGGGAAGATATTCCACCGCCGGATGTCTCGCCGCCCCTCGAAGAACCACGGCTTCGAGTACTCGTGCTGTTCTTTCACGAAATCAGCCACGGTGAAATTGTTGTAATACTTCAGCAGGTAGAGCTCATAGGTGCGCTCCAGCGTGGCGATGGCGACGCCATCGATCGCGTCAACGCCTCCCGCAAGCTCCACGCAATAGTTCGCCGCATGCCAGGGGAAGCAACAGTCGTTCTTGACGCCGGAGAACCGCTCTTCCGCCACACACGCGGTAATCTCTCTTCCCTGCAACAAAGCGACACTGGACAGATGATCCCAATGAAACCCGATGATTTTCACGCTACCCCCTGATTTTGCCAATCGGTCCCGTATGTCGCGAATGTGCTGGCATATCCCGCTGCCGATTGACGTGGCATGGCCTTCTTCGCACGCGAATCAGTCCCCTCCAGCGCCGCATAGACCACGGCTCGGAATCGCGCCGTTACGCGGCCGTCGAACGCCAATCCGTGACGATGCTGGATGTGTTCGAGGACGGACGGTTCGATAGAGATTCCGTGCCGCATGATCCGATCGGCCGCGGCATACAACTCCGCCGCCGACCGCGCGACGAGCCCCGCAGCATAGGATGCGTACGGATGTTCGGCCAAACCGGTGGTGTCAAAATACACGACGTGCTTGCCCGCCATCAGCCCATCGAGTCCGCTGGAAGAGGCTCCGAGGCCGATCACCAGATCCAGTGCCGGCAACAAATCATAGGTACACATGGTTTTTTCCATGACGACCTTCTCACCGCCGCGGCTTAACACGTCCCGGAACTCCGGGCTATCCAGTTCATCGCCTTTGGGTTTGAATACGACGACGATATCCGGGTAACGGTGCGCAAGCGCAACAACCGCCTCGCACCATTCCAGTGCCATGGCGCGATTCATGATGAAGTCTTCGCCGAACGACGTGGTGAAGGCCCCGATCAGTCGTGCTCGCCGACGAAGCGTCAGGTAGGGCTCCATGATCGTCCCGCTGACTATGCGCTTGTAGGTTTCATCGAGACCGTAAATGCCTGCCCCGATGATGTGCGTGCTTCTGCAGAAGCGCGCGTTGTGCCTCAACAAATCTCGCTGAAATTCACCCCAGAAGCAAAAATGATGGGCTCCCAGGTAGCTGCTCGCCACGTCATAATACGTCTCATCACCCTGACTAAATCCAACCGTGACTCCGCCGCGTCGGTCATACACGACGGTGCGCAGCAAATGCGCGAAGGTGGTTTCATCGCGCCCGACGAACACGTCTATTTGATGATACAGATCGAGCAGTTCGGCCTTCAGTACCTGGTATGCGACGGTCAAGGCGCTCCACGCGAATCCTCCCCCGCCGCCGCATCGAATTTGGTCCACAGCGAGCCGGATGACTCCCCCGAGAAATGTAGGGAGCACACGGCCCGCGAAGTACCCGACAGGGACCGGAAGGCGTTCTGTTTCGACCAAAGGATAGCCGTTGGTTTGAAAATATCGACGAATGGCTTCGCTGCCGTGCGGGACCACGTGCAAGATTTTTTCCGGGGCCAAGTCCGCTTCGTCATAGAGAAAGGTCCGGCGGTACGGCCGCCATCGAAGAACCTCGTCGAATATCTGCAGTCCCACGCGCCATCGGCTCGGCGGCCCCGCCGCAAGCACCATTCCCCGCTTCCACAGGAGTACGCCGACCATCAGCCATGCCACGACGACCTGCCCGAGCGGTTCCAGGCTCGCCTTGATCCTGTTGACGACACGCACAGGCCGTGGGATGTAGACGGCTTCGAACGCGGCTCCCAATGGAGTCGGAGCCCACGGTCGCGAATCGATATTGTCTTGCGGAATTAGCAGGATCGCGGCCTGGTTCTGCAAAAGAGCGCGCAGGAACACCAACAATTTCAGCCGGAGAACCGTGTAGGCATCCTGCGTCTGTCGACGCAGAGCGGCTTCGATGAGGGCATGGTCATGAAAGCGACGTAAAAAAGCTAGCGCGGGCGCGGCGTGGCTGGTTTTGGCTTCGTCGCAGAAGGCATCGTTGGCTCCCTGACATGCTGTCCGGTGAACCTCGTAGTACGATCCCGGAAACTCTTCGTATTGCAACGGCCGCAAACCCGCGAGGAGCTCGACCCATCGTCTCACGCGCTGCGCGCGGAAGGCCTTCGACCACCCCAAAAAATACCCTCCTCCTTGTCGCCAGGCATACCAGAGCCATAGCGGCAGGGACAGAAGTTCCAATCGTTCCACGATCACCATCGTGCCGCGTTGGTTCAGAGGACCTGGTGTTTGAGTCGCCATTCCCCCGCCTGCTGTTCCCATAAATGAGGAGACCGAAACCGGTCGACGATCTGAAAGAACCGATCTTTCGTCAAACCGAGATAGTCGAGGATTTCCGCGAAGTATTTCCTGGGAAACTCCCCGTCGAACCGCCGCACCAACGCGACGCCTTCTTCGCGGGTGATATGTCCGTGATGGATTTCCTGACAGGCGTCGTACGTGGCCCGGCCCAGCCCGAACTTGACGAAGGCCGTCCAATAGTTGAAACCGTCGATCTTGTCGTCGAGGCTGCTGTACTTGCTGTAGGTGCCTTCCGACCGCTCCGGGTTGGCCTGGAAGCCCGTGTGTTCGACGGCATAATAGTAGGCCTCCTGGGGAATCCATTTGATGTAGTACCCCAGAAAATGAAACTCCAGTTTGGCCTCGGCCAAGGCCTTGCCGTCGGCCGGCAGATAGGTCGCGAGATCCGCCATCGAGAGCTTGTGTTCGGCCAGAATGTGCTCGATCGGCACGCCGCCGAGGTGGAACCGCGTCGCGTCATACCGCAGCCGGAATCCCGGCGCGTCGTCGCTGTCCGTGAAGCCGCTCTGCCGATCCACGGGCACACGCTGGCCGTACTGGCCTGGCGATTCACCGTAAAACACCAATTTGATCCCGTGCTTCAAGGCCATCTTCGGCGCAAAGGTCTTTTGCCCGAGAATGAAGGGCTGGAAGGGATGCAACAGGTTTTCGAAAGCCAGCCGCGTCAACAGGCGATGCACTCGCCCATTCGGCGTGAAGAGGCAATTGTCGAACCCGCCGACGTGAATCCAGTTCTGGAGATTCTTCCAGCCGATCTCCGTGTAGAGATGCGGCGCCCAGGTGACGGTCAAGGGATTCATCCCGTACTTATATTTGAGTAGATGGGCCGCCATGCCGCTGTCTTTGCCGCCGCTGCCGGGCACCAGCACATCGTAGCCTCCGTCGCGCCGGCGGTAGCGATCGAGCAACACGAGCAATTCTTTTTCCCGTTGTGCCCAGTCAATCTCGCGGTTCACCTTGTCCATTTGACGGCAAGCCAGGCAGATGCCCTCGGCATCGATGGGCAGCGTGTCTTTTCTCGAGTCCGGTCGATGTTCGTATTCGTTGACTGAGAGCGGTTTCTGGTTGGACAAGACACACCGCCGGCAAAACGTGACCTCGCAGGGGAGCCCCCACTGTGCCGCGTTTTCACCGGACATGATATCGATCCTGGACGTGCGATAGACCCATTGCTAAAAATGATCGATGTGCCAGAGCGCGACCGACGAGAACCGCCGGCGGATGGACGGATGAAAGAACCGGACATGTCCGAGTTCATCGGGACCGTCTTCCACGGCATTGCTCAAGCTCATTGACGCCAGCCATCGACGCAGCGAGGGCACCGGCCGCATTGCCAATGCGAACCGACAGCGGTTCTGTTGCACAGCGAGTTGCATCAAACCCCTGTAGACCTGGTCGTGTTGCGACGGCAACGCGCCATATTCTTCAATCCGAAACTGATCGCCGACGAGACGCGAAACGGCATAGCCGATCGGGCGCCGCCGCGCATCGGTAAAAACCTCCGCCCGCAATCGATAGACCCGGCGTTTCCACTCCCACACCCACTCATTCCAATACCGGGGCGTCCGGACCACGTGCAACAAATCTTCCGCGCGATTGAAACGGGCATAGATTCGGCTGACGGCAGGAAGGTCCGCTTGGTTCATGCGACGATGGAGAACAGGTGCGCCGAGCGTTGCCGGCGTGATGCCGCGGAGCGGGATACGGATCACCCCTCTCGAGAAAGGACGCCATCCCAACTTTCGGTAGAAGGCGCCGTCCCTGGCATACACCATCGCCAAGTCTCTGCGAGACCGCGGGGCTTGCAAAAAAGACCGCATCAGCGCGCGCCCGTAGCCCTGACGTTGATGCTCGGGTGCCGTCGCCACGTTGCCGATCCCTTCAAGGCGGTAGACGCGTTCCGAGAGCCTGACCGAACGGCTGAAAATTTGATAGGTGCTGACGAGCGTGTCGCCGACAAAGAGTCCGACAAGCCGGCCTGCGCGGTGGTGCGGATCATGGGCGAGGTAATCAGAAAAATATCCTGCGCGACCGTAACTTCCTCCCCACCGAGCAAGAAATGCACGTCGCAGCAGCGTTTCCCACTCCAACACACGAGAACGAGGAATCGTGAGAATCGTCCCGCGCAGACGGTGCCCGCGCAGGAGCCCGGAACTGCCCTTCCCGTCCATTACGTCGTAGCTCGTCTCGCGCGCAGAAGTTTTTCACGCCAATCGATCCTCGGCTTCTGGGCCAAAAAGGCACGAATGTGCTCGAGTCGCTCTTTCATTTTATCCACGGAGTTCGGGGCGAGATCGGCGAACTTCGTGGTCCCGCTGAAGAGCCCTTGCCCGGCGATGTCGTCATAGCGGACGACGACCGACCATCGGGCATAGAATTGATCCTCGAAATCCGGCGACTGATGGAAAACCAGCCGGTTGATGGCGATCACATCTCCCTCTGATGCGACGGCGGTGCGCACATTCGGGTATTTGTCCTGCAAGGATTTCGGCACACGCTCCAGGTATATTGCCTCAGCTTCGTCGACGATTTCCTCATGGCGGACCGGGCCTTCGCGATGCGATCCCACCCAGTAGCGCACAGCCGTCTTTTCCGTAAGGGGATGGAGAGGAATCCAGAACGTGACACTGTTGACCGAATCTAGCGAATTGATGTCTTGGTGACAATCCTGAAAAAACAATTTCTCCCAGGGTAAAAATATCTGGACTTTGGCCTCCCGCACGCTGGGCTTGGACATGGAAACGGACCGGGCCAGTTGCCGAAGAGCGGCCGCATTGGCCAACGAGTAGAGCGTCGGCACGCGCTGGGCGTAGGTATAGAGAAGATTGCGGGTTTTCGGTTCTCGGCAAACAGCCTCCCAGAGGACTTCCGTGGTCCGTTTGGCGAACGGCTCGCCCGACAAACTCCGTTCCATCTTTGTCCCGCATGCCTCCTCGACGACACCGGCAAGATCATCGCGAATCGCCCGGATGGCATCGGGGTCGATGACGTTTCTCAGTATTGTGACGCCATCTTCACGATAGGCGTCGGCCGCCGTCGCCCATTCTCCCGGCGCCATCGTCTGTCCCGTGGTCATGCGACGCTCCTTTATGCTGTGGCAGCCCGTCGAGCCGCGCACGATTCAATACGCCGTCAGGACATCCAGCAATTTCCCCCGCTCATCGATCAGGGGAATAAGGAAGATATGTTTTTCCTGAAAGATTCCAGGAGCGCGGCTCCGCTCCGAATCCGTCAACGCAATAAAATCCATGTTCATCACGCGATGCACGGGCGTGGCCAGCAGCCGACCATCCAGCAGGGACTTGCGGATGTCGCCGTCGCTGACCGTGCCCACCGCGACACCGTGCGCATTCACGACGACGACGCTTCGATGGTCGTTATTCTCGATCGCCATCATTGCAGCCTGGATGGTATCGGTGTCACTGACGACGAGTTTCGATAGAGAACTCGCCACCGGCCTTGTCTTGGCCGGTCGCTTGGCCGAGGGTGTTGACGTGCGTCCGCGCGCGCGCTTCATGCAGCCCCCTTTTCCTCTTTCCCCAAGATCATGCGTAGCCTACTAATAGGTGAGCGATTTCACGAGCAGTCGCTCGTCGATCGCACAGGTGGCCAGAATGTCCACGATGCGGTCGCTGGCCTTCCCGTCTCCGTACGGATTTTTCATGCCGACGAGCGATTTTTTGAACTCCGGAGACATGGCCCGGCGCAGGGCGCGCAGGATCTCTCGGCGATCGTGCTCCACGTTGATGACGTTCCGCCCTTGGAGCCGCCCCTGCTGCCGACGGCCGATGTTGACGCAGGGCAATTCGAAGGACGGCGCTTCCAGCAATCCGCTGGACGAATTCCCCACGATGACGGATGCCACCCGCATCAAGCCGGCGTACAGCCGCCGGGGGACGTTGCGCTCGACGCGGAGCCAAGGGCCGCGAAACGCGTCAATCTTTTCGCGCACCACCGTGCTGCCCGCATCGTTGTTGGGATAGATGATGACCGTTTGTTCCTTCAATTCCGCCAGCACGCTCAACGTCATTTCGATTTGCTCGGCCGCCGACCTGGCCTGCTCCGTGACCGGATGTTGCACCATTAAAATAATCGGCCGATCGAGCGAAAATCGCAGATGCTTCGCCACGTCCTTGGCTGACTCATAGTCGGCGCCCAACAGTTCGTCGAGCTGCGGAGCGCCGACATTGTGCACGCGAAAGGCCTCTTCTCCCGATCGGCGAAGCCGCTCGACGGCATCGTCGTTGGCGGCAAAATGGATGTGCGCGTACCGCGCGATCGCATGCCGCGTCTGGCCGTCGATATTGCCCGAGACCTCGCCGGCTTGAATATGCGCCACCGGGATATTGCCGTGCGCGCCGGCAATGGCGGCCATGAGCTGCTCGCCCCGATCCCCCGCCAGCAGAATGATGTCCGGCTGCACGCGCTCCAGGGTATCCACGAAGGAGGAGAGAAAAATGCCGAGCGACTTGGCCATGGTGGCGTTGGTATAGCCGTCCAAGGCCATGAAGATTTTCTGATCGACTCGAAAGCCGTCCGCGACGATTTCTCTGAGGCTGGATCCGAATTCGGGCAGCAGGTGCATGTTGGTCGCCACCAACACATAGTCCAAACGAGGATGCCGGTCGATGCGCGCCAGGACCGGACGGATGTAACCCCACTCGCCGCGCGAACCGGTGACCACCAGAATCTTTCGTGTCGCGCTCACTGCAAGTCCTCCCACCGCAGCAACGTGTTGGGCGCGATCCGCTTCCGAGCCGTTTTGCCGATCACGTCGGGGAGACGCTTCGACGGAATGCCCGTGCCGGGCCGCTTGGTCCATACCATGTCCGGCGTGATCGTCTGCCCGGCCTCGATGGCCGTGAGCGCCACCACGCTGCGGAAGGCCCACTCGCGAATTTGCCCCTCGCGCGAGTGGACGCGCTTCTCGCTCCCCATCGCTTTCTCGATCTTTCGAATTCCGCAGACCAATTCGTGCAGTTCCGCCATGTCGATGGACACCGACTGATCGGGGCCCGGCTGGAGCTTGTCGAGAATCACATGCTTCTCGATGATGCAGGCGCCCAACGTCACCGCGGCATAGCAGGTATAGAGGTCCGGCGTGTGGTCGGAATGGCCGATCGCCAGATCGGGATACCGCGTCTGCATCGTGCGGATCACGCCCAGATTGATGTCTTCGTAGACCGGAGGATATTCGGAGACGCAGTTAAGCAGCGCGACGGAGGCTCCTTCCTGCCGCAGCGCAGCCGCCGTATCGTCGATTTCCTCCAAGGTGCACATGCCGGTCGACAGGATCATCGGTTTCTTGAATCGCGCGATCTTGCGCAACGAGGGGATGTCCGTCATCTCGCCCGATCCGATCTTGAAGGCTGGCACCCCCAGCTCGTTCAACTCCGCCGCCGCCTTGTAACTGAAGGGCGTGCAGAGATATTGAATCCCGGCGGCTTCGCATGTCCGCATCAGCGCTTCGTGGTCCGCCAATCGCAGCGCATGTTTCTTCAGAAACTCGTAGAGCGGTTCCTGAAAATTGTCCGACATGGGAATGTCGGGCAGCATTTCTTCATCGGGCAGATGATGTTGGAATTTGATCGCGTCCGCACCCGCCAACTTGGCCGTCCGCACCATCTCCTTGGCGACGGCCAGATCGCCCAGATGATTGTCGCAGGCCTCGGCCACGATATACACGGGCTGCCCCGGGCCGATCCGGCGTGGTCCGATGTGCATCATCGGCGTCATCTCGTCACGCCGACGGCCCCGATTTGGTGACCAGCCAACGATCCACGATCAGGCCATCGAGCCCGCTCAGGGTGAAGACTCTGACGGCGTCCGCGGCCGTTTGCACGATCGGCTCGCCGTGCAGATTGAACGAGGTGTTCAGCAGCGCGCCCACGCCAGTTTGGGCTTCGAATGCGGCGATAAGATCGTAATAGGAAGGATTCTGCTCCCGCTCGAGGATTTGCGGACGGCAGGTTCCATCGGCCGGATGAATGCCGGCCGCCAGGGCTCGCTTCCCTTCTTCGCTCGTGGCAAATCCCACGGTCATGTAGGGCGCGCACAGCCTCTTTGGATTCACGAGATAGTCTCCGGCCCGGCTAGCCAGAATCGTCGGGGCAAAGGGCATCCAGAAGTCCCGGCTCTTGATCTTGTCGTTGATGGTCCGGACCACTTCGGCCTTGCGGGGATCGGCCAGAATGGACCGATTGCCGAGTGCCCGCGCGCCGAATTCGCTTCCGCCCACGCACCGACCCAGGACATGGCCGGCGGCCAACAAGCTCGCGATGTCTTGTGCCGAGAGATCTTCTTGGACGCGATAGGCCGGGTTTCCGTGAAACGGTTCGACGGCCCGTTCGGCCTCGGCCCGTTCGCAGGATGGGCCCAGATAGGCATGCGGCAAGGGCTGAAGGACGGTCCGCGGATCGATACCGTCCGCCGACAGTCGGTCGTGCATGAACACATAGGCGGCGCCGATGGCCAAAGATTCGTCGGAGGGACAGGGACAGACGAACAAATCCCCCACTTCCGACCGTTCGGCGATCCGCATCATGGCCTTGACGTTCATGGCCGCGCCGCCGCCGAAGACCATGTCGCGGGCGCCGGTTTCTTTCAGGCCGTTCACCGCCCACTGCACCAAGATGTCTTCCGTATAGGCTTGGAGCGCGCCGGCGATTGCATCGAAGCGAAACCCCTCGAGACGGTCTTTGAAATAATAGAACTGGTCGGTCGGCGTTTCGTGGAACCCAAACTTAAGTCCGTCCACGAATTGCGTATTTCGGAAGACGCGCAAGGGCCCTTGGATATAGTCCGCCTTCGCGTAGGGCGCCAACCCCATCAGTTTGTACTCGTGTTCGTCCGGCTTCATGCCCAGCATCAAAGTGAGGGAACGATAGAGGCGCGCCACGAGCAGATCGGTGGAGACGCTGAGTCGGGTAATCCGCCCTCCCTCGGCCAGACTGACCGTGGCGTTGCAGTCCCCTCCCCAGGCGTCGGCGGTCAGAATGAGCGTACGGTCTTTCTTGAGCGGGCTCCCGTAGTAGGCATGGTAGCCGTGGGCTCGGTGGTGATTGACGAACGTCACTTTGGCCGGATCGATCCCCAAGTGCGACGAGACGGCTTGCCGGCGGAATTCCTGCCCGACGGCGTCGTGGACTTCGGCCCCCGTTTCATCCAAACCCTTGAGCAGGGCAGCCCAGTCGCCGCCGAACTGCGCGGTGTCCACCTTGTCGCGAAACACCTCCAGGTAGGCCGGCCTTTTACCTTCACGCAACCGCGGGGACCAAAACTCCCGCTGCTCGCGCAGCCGATCGCCCACGGAGAACCCCGAATACTTGTGGACCAGCACCGACTTGGCGTCGAATCGAAAGTCGGCAAAGACCACCGCATCCAATTGCTCGGCGCGCAGGCCGGCCATTCGCAGTACCGCGTCAATGGCCTGCAAGGGATACCGATCGTCGTTCTTGATGCGCGAGAAGCGCTCTTGGCTCGCGCAGGCCACGATCGCTCCGTCCACCATCGCGGCGGCTGTCGAATTGGTGCCCCAGTTGATCGCCAAAAGCTTCATACGCCACGAGCGGCCTTGATGGACTCCCGAACAGCCTGAGCAATGGACACGATGTTTTCCTGAGTCATCATCACGTTGACGGGGAGCGCGATGGCCCGCCTCAGCAGCGACGCACAGGCGCAGGAGGGCACGATGCCGTGGCAGGCGCAATTTGCGGCGGCTCCTGCCTGCCGCGTACCGGCAAAGGCTCCCATCATGTGCCGCCAGGTGCCGGCGAAGTGCCAGTCCAGCGCATCGGGCAGGTTTTTCGTGCCGACGTTTCTCCGCCCCAATTCTTCGGCCACGGCCAGCGCCTGTTGCTCGGAATCCAGAAAAAAGATCAGTGTGTCCGCGACGTCACCCTGTTCGTCATGCAGAAGACGAAACTCCAGGCCGCACCCGTCCAGCCCGCGTTTGAGCGCCGCCTTGTTGGCACGCTGCCGTTCCAGAATCACGGGGAGCTTCTGCAACTGCGCCAGTCCCACTGCCGCTTGCACCTCGGTCATCCGAAAATTGAACCCGGCTTGTCTCCGCGTATCTTTCCCACGCGGAACGGTCGGATTGTAATCGTGACCATGATCATGGAGTGCGCGCGCCCGTTCATACAGGGTCGGATCGTTCGTCACGACGGCGCCGCCCTCGCCCGTCGTAATGTTCTTCGCGAAATCGAAACTGTAGATGCCGATGTCGCCGAGCGTGCCGAGCGGTTTCCCCTGATACGACCCGCCGAATCCCTGGGCCGCGTCCTCCAGCACCGCTAGACGATGCTCGCGGGCGATTCGCAGGATCGCCTCCATGTCGGCTGCGGCGCCGGCCATGTGCACGGGAATGACGGCCTTGGTCTTCGGCGTGATGGCCTTGCGGAAGTACTCGGGGTGCAGGTTCAAGCTGCGGTCCAGTTCGACGATCACCGGCGTCGCCCCCGCTTCGAGAATCGCTTCGACCGTCGCGACAAAGGTAAACGATTGGGTGATGACCTCGTCTCCGGGTCCGACGCCGAGCGCGCGGAGGGCGACCAGCAGCGCCGCCGTGCCGGACGAGACCACCTGGGCATGCGCCACACCGACCGTGCGGGCGATCTCACGCTCGAACTCACGCACCTTGAAGACGCCGTTGCGGCGCGGCCCGAACCCGTGCGCGAAGAGCACGCCGTTGCTGGCATCGAACCACTCGAGAATCGCCTGGCGCTCTTCCGGACCGATCAATTCGTAGCCGGGCATATCGTGCTTCCTACGCGCAGGCCGCTCGGACGACCGCCGCGACATCCTCGCGGCCAAAGGGAACGGGGTTTAGGTCCAGATTGCCTTGCCGCTGCGCGACAGTCAGGTCGGTGAGCCCATCGACCGCCGAAGGGCCGACCTGCCAGCGGCGAAAATTTTTCGGGGCCTGCACCTGGGCATAGAGCCGCCAAACGGCATCGCGAAATCCCGCCGCGTGCCGGTTCGGCGAAGACAGGCCTGCGGCGTCCACCGGCGCGACCTTCTCGAACAGCGCGGCATAGCCCCCCGCATAGCCCTTCTCCACATTCGCCGCAATGACAAAGGGCAGCAGGATGCCGCCGGCGTAGCCGTGCGGCACTCGATAGTGCACGCCCAGGGGATACGAAATGCCGCTCGTCGGTCCACCGGCCGCATGGCCCATCGCGGTTCCGGCCAAAAAACTGGCGAGCAACAGGTCTTGGCGCGCCTCCAGATCGGCCGGCGCTTCGACGGCCTTGGGTAACGACCGGAAGAGCAACCGAACGGCTTCTGCCCCGAACAAGAGGCTGACGGGATTGGCCGTCTTGGCTGTGCAAGCTTCGGTGGCATGGACGAGCGCATCGAGCCCGGATCCGATCGTCGCGCCTGCGGGGCAAGTGGTGAGCAATTGCGGGTCCAGCACGGCCAAGAAACACCCCACGTGCGTACCGTTGATCCCCAGCTTCGTTTGCGAAGCCACGTCGATGAACGAAGCGGTTGCGCTGACTTCCGAGCCGGACCCGGCCACCGTCGGGATGACCACGACCGGCACGCCGGGGGTCGGCACCAAATTCATGCCTCGATAGGCGATGCCTCGGCCGGGATTGCGCATGAGGATGCCCACGCCCTTGGCCAAATCCATCGTGCTGCCGCCGCCGACGCCAATGATGAGGTCCACCTCAAGAGGTCTGAACGTCGCCGCGACCTGGTCCAAATACTCATAGTCCGGCTCGATGCCCGTCCGCGTCGGCATCACGGTGACCGGGGACAAACCTTGCTTGCGCCAACCGGCGAGCATGACCTGAATCGGATCTTGTTGCAGCACGACTTCGTCCACGATGACGCCGATGCGCGACATCTTGAGTTCCGCCAACTTCGCCGGAAGGGCTTCTGCAGCGCCGGCTCCGCAGACGGCCCGGCACTGCAGGCCGATATGAAACACGGCGCCTCCGTTCATCGTGCGCTCCTCTGCATCGTGTGCGACAGGTCCCTACGCATTAGGCGCCCGCGGCACAGGTTGATGCCGGGCGGCAGCGCACCTGACGCTGCTGGAGAAAGTCCTTGATGGTCGGAAGGGTAGTGTCGGCGATCCGGCCGACGGACCGCGGCCGGCGAAGAAATTCCGTGTTGCCTTCGACCATGTCCGGCCCCCCCGCTCCCAGTACCTTCGCGACATGATAATGAAGTATCGCTCCCAGACAGACCGCGTCGGCCTGTCCTTCCGTCAACACCGCATGGACATGATCGAGCGTTCCGGCGCCGCCACAGGCGATGACCGGCACGCTGACGCGACGCGCGATGGCGCTTGTGAGCGACACGTCGAATCCCCTCCCGGTCCCTTCGCGATCCACCGAGGTGATCAAGAGTTCGCCCGCACCGAGCTCGGCGGCCCGGACAGCCCACTCGACGGCGTCGAGCCCCGTCGCCTGCCGCCCATTGTCCGTGTAAGCCGCGTAACGTCCGTCAGGCTGCTTGATCGCTTCGATGGACACCACGATCGTCGAGGAGCCGAACCGCGTGGCCGCCTCCGTAATCAAGGCCGGGCGCTGCACCGCCGCCGTATTCAACGCGACTCGGTCGGCCCCGGCTTGCAACGCGGCCTGAATGTCTTCCAACGACCGCAACCCTCCGCCTACCGTCAAGGGAATGAAGATTTCGTCGGCGGTCCGCCTCACGATGTCCAACAGACTGTTCCGTTGATACAAGCTCGCCACGATATCCATGTACAGCAGCTCGTCGGCGCCCTGCTCGTAGTAGTGGCGGGCGAAGTGCTCCGGACGGCCCAAGGCTCGCAGCCCTTCCAGGTGAATGCCCTTGACGAGGCTGGGCCCCTTGATATCGAGGCGCGGGATGATGCGAATCGGCATGGCGTCTGCAGGATTATCCAGCCGGTGCCAGCCCTTTACTGGTGGCCAACTCTTCTTCCAACGTTTCAGTCCAGCGGTCGAGCCAATCTTCACGGGCCAACGCATAGCGATCGATGAATCGCCGGCGAGCGTCTTGCACCACGGCGCTCCCCCACCAACGAGACACCTCGTCGTAGGTCTCGCAGACTTTTGCCGCGGCCTGCCGGGGAGAGTCGAAGAGCATCCCGGCCATTCTGAGAAGATCGAGGGATTCTTTCGCGTCTGTTCTGGTTTCCCATTGTGTGGGATTCCAAAACGTGATGGTCGGCTTATTGGCAACCAAGGCTTCCAGGAAACTCGTTCCGCAATGATCCACGACCACCAGCCGGCATTGTCCTAAGGCGTCGGGAAAGGCTTGGGCACGTTCGTCCCACTTGATCGTCGGAAAGCGGACTACGACGCGCCGCCGAATGTCATGTCCGTACTCATGCACATATGGTCGAAATCGCACCACGCCCAACACGTGTGCGGGGAGCACATCGAGAAACTTCATGGCATCTTCGAGATAGTCGGCAACTTGGCTGCCGACCGGCCAAGAACTAAAGCGGTAGAGGTACCGTGGGAGTGCGGTCGAGACAAAGAGAATTTCCGCAGGAGCGGACGATTCGGAGGGATTCGCGTAACGATGCAAGAGCGCGGAGAGGGTCGGATCGGGAAGGGATTGCACGCCCGATCCGTTTCCCTTGCCCCATCCCCACGTATAATACGAATCCGCCAGGCGCGCCTCATGCTGCTCACAGGCTAACGTACGATAGAGTCCATAGCCTCCGCCATATTGGACAGCCACCATCCGAGCGCCCTGCTCCGATGCCACCGCTGCTTGATACTTGAATCGTTCGTCAAAGTACCATCCGAACGACGACACGACGACGGAGGGCACGCCGGACATGCTGCGCGCAGCAGCCTGATGCAATAGGTCGAACCCTTCAAGGTAGAGCGAGGGGAAATTTCTCGAAAGGATTTGCGCGCACACTCGCTCAAACTCCGACACGCTCGGCATCGCGCAGAGACCCCGCCGCTCGTTGTTGAACGAGAGCGGTACGCTTTTCAATGCCTCCTCCGGCATAAATATTTTCATCGGCAGCACCTCGAATCCGCTTCTCTCCGCAAGCGACCATCGTGCCGACCGACTCAGATGGGTGTCGCAGAGCGCGACACGTCCTTTATTAAGGACGTCCCGAACACGTGCTTGGACGAACTCGCCTCCTCGCATGGCAGCTTTGCGCCAGACCGATAGGGCAGCCCGTTCCCTCTTTGCGTCCCCCGGTTTCGCCTCCAAGGCATCGAAGTCTTTTTCCGGAAACGTTCGTCCGAGCTCGCACAGCAATTGGGAGAAGAGCTGCTGGTTGAACGGATCGTCAAGGGCTTGTTCGATGAATTCGATCGTCGTGTTGGGGACGCGGTAGGCTGACGGAGCGAGGACGAATGTGTCGAGATGGTCGTACCGTCTGAACGCCTCGCTGAGGTGTGCGTATCGGTCGTACATAATGTGCAGATAGTGCATCAGCCACGGCCCGACCAAGATGCGCCAGAATCTCTGCCGGTACGAGACCCGATGCATCGTATTGAGATACTCCGCAAGACACGCCAGCCACCGCTCCCCCAACTCATCGAGATAGCGGGCGGCCTCGGCATAGCGCTCGCGATCATCCCATGGATTGGGCATGACCTGGTACTTCAATCCCCGCCATTCCGCTTCTCGATCGGCTCGGAGACACCAGGGTCCGAGGAAGAGGATTTCCTGTTTTTTGTCCCAAAATTCAGGGAGGGCGGTAGTGGCCAGAAACATTTCTTCATCAACTCCGAAAAACTGTCACTCGCTCGCAGCACTGTATGAACATTACCGCCCCAATCTTAATGGCATCATCATTGCCTCTGTATTCGTCTTCGGTTTCGGGGCCACATCGCGCATCACATGCCGCAACGATCGGTAGTCTCTATGGATTTGACGGGACTTGAACGGCCACGTCACAAGCTCCCACAAGTGAATGAAGAACACCCGCGTGGGGGCACGGCGATATTGAGACCATAGGGTCCTGGTCCAAATAGCCAATCCTCGGATCGGATACAACGCCTGTAGCAGCAACGGGTGGTGGGCTACGGTTTGACGATTGAAGTAGCCGCCCTTTTCGTAGTCGGCTTCCAACTCGCGAACTGTTCCGTTAGGAGGTTGCGAGGCACGGCGGTGTACGGCATGATGCCAGTGCACCGTCGTCTCAAATAGTAATCTTGTTCTCCAACTTTGCACTGCGAGATACGGATACTCTGTAAAATTGATGAATTTTGTATCATCGCCCGCGTCAATGTCGGAGATTTCGAGCAAATACGCTTCCTCTTCCTGCAAACTAATCCCGATCATGCCTTTGGCTCTCGCATATTCATAAACGGGAGTGCCCGGCAATGCCTGAATATAATTGACGCTCAAGTACTTGGCCGGCGGCTCGGGCAAAAACTCCGTGATTCGTTTGACCATCTCTATGGTCTCTTCCAGCGTTCGTCGATTCTCCCCGGGCATGCCTAGGACCAGTTGATAGATGGTCGAGAGTCCCGTTTCGTGCATCCATCGCGCGGCATTGTCATTGTCTTCGAGGTCGAGCTTCTTCTCCATGACCTCGAGGATATCGGGACTGCCGGTTTCAAATCCGAAGTACAGGGACACGCACCCGGCGTCTTTCATGCGCCGGAGCAAATCCCGATCCACACTGCATACTCGGACCCCTCCGACATGCCACAGTATATCGAGTGGCTTGATGAGGCGGATCAATTCCTCCGTGGCCTTTCGGTCCGATCCAAAGTTTTCATCTCCGAACTGGATGAAGCCGACGTTATAGCGGTTTTTGAGATAGTTGATCCGTTCGACGACTTTGCCCGGTGGAACTTGACGAAACCCCTTGTCCCACCGATGACAGAATGTGCAGCGAGCCACGCAGCCTTTCGCCGAGACGACCGTCGCCATCTTCTGGCCTTTGCGATGCGGCTCGTGGCTTCGCGGGTCGGCCGCGAAACTTTCGCGTGCAAACGGATCGGCAATAAAATTACGAATGTTGGAATGGGTCTCCAGGATGGAGAAATCCGGATCGAGCAATTCATGGGCGGGGATTGCGGCCTCATAGCCGGTGAAGATCATCTCCCCCTTCGGATCAAGATAGGTGATGCCCTTGATCTTCTCCAACTGAGAAAAGTCATCATGCCCCACATGCTCTCGATAGTAACGGGCCAGATTAACGATGATTCGTTCGCCCTCTCCGATGACACAGACATCGATGTGGCACAGCCGATGCAAAATCTCCGCGCTCGCCGCCAGATTGCCTCCAAGAACAAGTTTCGTCGAGGGGAGGACCGCTCTGACTGCCTGGCAAAACTTCTTCACATACCCGTATGCCGTGGACACGACCGCGCTGATGCCGATCACATCAGGAGCTTCGGCCTGCAATCGGTCCAGGACTTGAGCGAACGATGGCCGTAACCCGTCGATATCCAGAAAGACCGGATCGTATCCCGCCTCCCTCAATGCTTGAAGTACCGCCAGTGAGCCAAACGGAGGGTAGTCGGTCGGCGTCGGACGAATTGGTGTCGTGCAGATGACGATTTTCATGGCGAGTGCCGTTTCATCAGCACCTGTTCGGCCAGCCAGAAGTCGAACTCGTCGTCGATCTCGACGTTCTGTTCGCGGTCGAGTTCCATCCGTTCAATGTGTGTCCCGTAGCGATCACCTTGGCGCAGCAACTCCGCCTTCACCACGTAGATATTGCCGTCGTCGTAGAAGAAGCCGGGAATGTCCTGACGGCGCAACTCGTTCCTCCCGTACTCGGTGAACTTGCAGACGAAGCCCGTGGCCAGCGAATCGGCCCGAGTCTCGAGAAAACGGGCGATGCACCGGTCGATCAAATCAGCATCCCGAATCGGCGAGGTGGCTTGCAGGAGCACGACGACATCGGCCGGAATGTGCGTGAGGACTTGCTGCAAGACGCTGAGGGTCGTGGCTTCATCCGTCGCCAGGTCCTTGGGGCGATCGAGCACCTCGGCGCCGTAGCGGCGCGCCATGGCCGCAATTTCGGCATCTTCCGTCGAGACGACGAACCGATCCAGCAATTTTGACGACTTGGCGGATTCGATCGTCCAGGCGATCAGCGGCTTGCCGTGCATCTCCCGCAAGTTTTTCCTTGGAATCCCCTTGCTGCCGCCCCGCGCCGGAGTGATGCCGAGGATCATGGCCGGTCATGCCCACTGATCGCGAATGACGGCAAAGGCCTCGGCGGCGGAGAATCCGATTTCCATGCCGCGCTTCCAGGCCGTCACTTCGAGGCCCTTCGCGGACCGCGGATGCGGGAAGGCGCGCAACTCGCGGCTGTAGGCTTGCAGCGCCTCGATCTTCTTGGCCAGGAACCCGTCGATATTGACATAATGATTCGGCTGGAAGGCATACTCCGGAAAGGGCGGCGCCTGATCGGTGGAGGACGGCACTTCGTAACTCAGCAGCCTCGGGACCTTGTGCGACGCGATCACGCGACAGGCGACCATCGATGCCTGAAAGACCGCGCGATGGTCCTGATTGGAATCGCCTCGGTGATGGGTATAGACCAGGTCAGGTTTCAGCGAGAGCACGCAGGCTTCGAGCGGGACGATGATGTCGAGGAGGCGCTCGTCCAGCAATTCGTCGCGCAGATCGAGAAACCGCAGATCCTGATAACCCAAAATCTCCGCCGCGCGGCGCGCCGCCGACTTTTCTTCTTCCACCACCCGCGGATCGAACTGGTGATTGTAGGCCCGCTTGCAGACGATGCAGGCCGTCACCTGATCGCCCGCCGCCACGTGCTTGGCGATGGTCCCGCCGACCCCCAGCACTTCGTCATCCATATGTGCGGAGATGACCAGAACCTTCATACTCGTGCCACCCCGAGACGAGCCCATCGTTCTTTAATCAGCGCCGCCACCCTGCTGGATCCACACCCATCGACCAGCGCGCGGCCGCGCAACGACAGGGCCTCGCGCCTCGCCGGATCGGCAGCCAGCGCGTCGACCGCCTGGGCGATCTGAGGCTCGTGTACGTCCCCGCCGAATCCTAGATTCACCGCTGCGCCGGCCTGTGCCAGGCGATGAGCCGTACCGACTTCAAATCGCTCGCCGCACACGACGACGGCCGGTGTCCCCGCACAGGCGAGTTCGAACAGGGTCAACCCGCCGGCGGTGATCGCCAGATCGGCTCGAACCATCAATGCCCCCATGTTCGGGGCATTGCGGACGATCGTCAGAGGAACCGGGCAACCGGCAGCGGCTTCGCGCAGATTCTCGTCGTGGCGAAAGGCCGGGCCGAGCACGACGGTGACATGCGGCCGGGCGCGAAGATGGGTGAGGCTCCTGACAATCTTCGGCGTAAAGCCGTAGGTGTCGCTGCCGCCTTGCGTCACCAGCAATGCCTCGACTCGCGGATTCACCGGGCGCGGCAAGCGGTGCAGCGCCTGAAACTCCTCGCGCAATGCGATGTACTCTGGGTCCATGACGGCCCCGGCGACGGGATACAGGACGTTGATGGCGAGATCGGCGCATGACGCCCCGTCGCCGTCGTCGTCCATCGTTACCAGCAGCCCACAGCAATCCCTGATCCGCCGCAGGTACGACGGATCGTTCCGCAGTTTGTTGACGACGATCACATCGGGACGAAACGCGCGAAGCGCGGCCACCTCGGCATCAAGATCGGGCACAAGAGCGGATCGATAGCCGCGGCCGGCAATGACCGCACAGGCTTCGTCGCCGCCGGACAACAAGAATCGCGTCTCGTCGCCACAGCGAGCGAACTCGTCCGCCAAGGCCACGGCGCCCCAGACGTCGCCCATCCCCTGCTGATGGTTCCCTTCCGTCCGAAAGGCGATGCGCATCAATCGACCATATCCCAGGTAATGACTTCGTCTTCCGCAATATCGCGTTTCGCCCGACGACCCGCAAGAAGCTCGACGAGCTTCGGGGGCACGCCGGTGCCGGGACGCTTGACGATGAGATCGTCCGGCCTCAACCGTTCACCCGCGCGCAAGGCCCGCCGGGCAATCGCGCTCTTGCGCGTCTCCTGGCGCATATCGCGCTCCGAGGGGACTGGACGTTTCACTCCGTCGCCCAACGCGGCTTCGAGTTCGCGTATCTCCCTGACCAGCGCCGCCAATTCTGCCGGGTCGGCGGAGAAGGGCGCATCGGGAACCGGCAAGCGCTTATCCAGCGTGAAATGCTTTTCGATGACGCAGGCGCCGAGGGCCACCGCGCCCAGCGACGCGCTGGACGACAGCGTATGATCGGAAAAGCCGACCGGAATGCCGAACGCCCGTCGATAACTCTCGATGACGCGGAGATTGACCGCGCCGAGGTCTCGCACGGGGTAATTCGACACGCACTGCAAGACGACGAGTTGCTCGTTCCCCGTCGCCTGCAAGCAGGCGACGGCCTCCGCCACCTCCGCCATCGTGCCCATGCCGGTCGAAAAGATAACGGGTTTTTTGCGCTCCCCCACGTAGGCGAGAAAGGGCAGGTTCGTCAGATCGTCGGACCCGATCTTGTGGAGGGGGACGTTCAATCGTTCGAGCAGGTCGACGTCGTCATAATAGCTGGGCGTGGAGAAGGCCGAAATCCCGCGTGTCCGCGCATGCTCGAAGAGGAGCCGATGCGCTTCCTCGGAGATTTCGTATTGCCGAAACTCGTCGAATTGATTCGTGGCGCCGGCTTCGGCAGGAAAGTTCGTCCGGCGCGACGTGACGGTGGCGGCTTTGAACGTCTGGAACTTGACGGCGTCAGCACCGGACTCGACGGCGGCATCGATCGAGGCCTTGCCTTCTTCGAGGGTGCGGAAGTTATAGCCGATTTCCGCGATCACGAAAACCGGCTGCCCCCCGCCGATCAATCGATCGCCGACGCGAATCGGCTTGCCCATCCCACGGTCACTCAAAGACCTGCTCCATGGTGGGGACGCCGATCCCGCGGAGGATATCCCCGCCGACCGGCCCATGATTGAACAGCACATCGACGGCGGCCATACAGGGCAGGAACGGCTCGTGGAGTTGCCGATAGATGGGGTGATGAAATTCCTGGTAACGCACGCCGATGCCGGATCGGGAAAAGGCCGCCTCGTCCAAGTACGTGCGCCCGGAGATTCCGGACAGGTAGGTCTGCGCCCCGACCGCCTGGCAGAGATTCAGCAACAACTCGCTCCGTTGCCCCGAGACGTGCAGGTCCGAGGCGCGAAGGATGCGAATCGAGATGTCGAAGGCTTCCAACAGGTAGCCGATGATCCGCTCGTTCAGCTCGCTGAGGCGCGACCATGAAGTCCGGCACACGTCTTCAAAAAACCCGGCGTGCGTGTCCCAAAAGGGCGCTTTGCGATACAGGGTTTCCAGACTGTGCCAGTACTTGCCGGCCCAGCGAGGACTGCCGATATTGTTGATCTCGACGGTGCGGATCGGTTGCTCGGCGCGGCCCTTCGTGAGAACCGGAACGGTGACCCACACGGCTCCTTGCGGTCCGCGCAAGCGATTGCGGTTCTGAAAATAATTCTTCCGAAACTGCACCTGATCGAGCAAGACCAAGACGTCTGCTTGAGCGGCCTTGTGCAGGAAACCCAACCACGGCAGATGTTCCGGCTGATGGATGGTCACGATCACGGAAGAACCGGCTCGGGCTCCCGAAGGGCGCTCAACGGCCCACGACATCTGGACGGTTGATCAGCTTGTCCACGGGTATGTAGGCGTCGCCCATGCGTTCGATGACCCGCTGGGTCTTGCGCGGCAAATAGCAGTGTTTACACGGCTCCAAGGACGCGACCCCTTGATGGCGCCGATGAACGGCCCGGGCTTCCTCCATTTTGGGCCCATGCCACACCTCGTAGAGCGATTCATGGTTGGCATCGCCCAGCGGATGCAGGCCCATTTCGTCGTTGGAGCAGAGCAGGATCTTGCCGTCCGAGCCGATGACCAGCCGTTGATACAGGACGGGGCAGGTGAAGTTCTCCCAATACTCGATATTCTCGTCTTTGCGCAGATAGTCGACCAATGGATTGGACGCGATATGGTCCACATACGGCTCGAACAGCTCGTAAAATTCTCGCGCGCATTCTTTGATAGAGGGCCACACGGGTTGAATCTTGATGACGGGTTTGACGGAGCCGGCGTCATCTTTGATCCGTTTGTACGTTTTGATCTTCTCGACCGCCTCTTCGAATTTCGCCGGCGCGCGAATCTCTTCATAGGTCTTGCCCATGCCGTCGAACGAGATCGTGATCCAGTCCAGCCCCACCGCCATCAGTTCGCGAAACATCGCCGGGTTCAACCGCAAGCCGTTGGTCAGGGTCGAGACTTCTTTGATCCCGGCGCGCTTGGCATAGGCGACCATCTCGACGATGTGCTTGTTGAGGAAGGGTTCGCCGCGCAGACTCAGACGGATCGAATAACATCCGTACCGCGCGCATTCGTCCACGATCTTTTTGAAGAGGTCGAAGGACATGAGTTTTTTCGTGACGCTCCGGTCGAACTCCTCGGTGATCGTGTAGCACATGGGGCAGGTCATGTCGCAGGCGGCGGAGAGTTCCACGTCCACATGGTCGGGGAACCGGCTGGTGTGGCGAAGCTGGGGATAGACGTACCATTTGAAGCGGTTCGCCAGATAGGCCAGTCTGTGCCCGTGGCCGCGGTGCCAATTGAACTGGAACCGCTTCCAACGGGAGAGGTGAATTTGATCCTTGTTGATCTGCACCACGGGAGGCCTATTTCAGACTCTGATCCACGCGGGCCCACTCCGCGTCGGCCGTCGCGACCTTGGCCTTGTACCATTCGACATAGCGCCGCACGCCTTCTTCGAACGAGACCTTCGGCTCCCAGCCCAGCTCGTTTTTCGCCAACTGGCTGGCCACTTCCTTGCCGCCGAAATCGCCGGGCCGCGCCGGAACATATTCGATCTTCACGTTGCCGATGACCTTTTGGACGGTTTCGGCGATCTGCTTGATCGTTACCTTCTCCGTGCCGTCCAAGTTATAAATCTTGTTCTGCGCGACCGTTTTCAACGCCAGGACGTTGCCTTCGGCCAAATCCTCGACGTACACGAATTTTCTGAATTGCGATCCGTCTCCGGCGATGGTGAGCGGCTCCCCCCTGAGCGCCTTCTGGACGAAGATCGGGACGACCGCGCCGTCGCGCGCGCGCGGGCCGTAGGGAATGCCGTACCGAAGAATCGTCACCGGCACGTTGTACAGCTTGCTATAGGATTGGCAGTAATACTCGGACGCGATCTTGGTCGCGGTATAGAGGTGCGCGGGCGGATGCAGCGGGGTTTGTTCGTCCACATACTGCTCGGTCACCTCGCTATAAACCCAGGTGGTGCTCCCGTAGATGACCCGCTTCACCGCGCCCCGGGACCGCCGGACCGCTTCCAGGACATTGATGGTTCCCCGCACGTTGATGGCTTCGGACGCATGGGGGTCTTCGAACACGTCTTTGACGTCCGCCACGGCGCCGAGATGGAAGACGTCGGTGATCCCGCTGAACGCCATGCGGAGCGCCTCGAGATCGAGCAGACTGCCCTGATAGTATTCGATGTCCTTGCGATACGTCGGCATGACCATATCGTACACGCGCACCTCGATGCCCTTGGCCCTGAGGATATCGACCACATGTGAGCCGATGAAACCCGAACCGCCCGTGACCAACACTTTCATGGTTGCTTCTGTCCTTTCTGCCTATCGACCGCCTTCAGGGTTGTAGTACAGCGGCACGCACCAATGGTGTTGCGAGATCCATTCGGCATGCGGGAATGTCCCCGGCCGCTTCATGATGGCATGACACAATTTGTCGTACACCTTTCCGGTCGACTTCTCGATCGGCTCGAAGACGATGTACTTGTACAGGCCCGACACCATGCCGTCGGGCATCCGCAACCGCTTGGGATGCTTGGGATTCAGATGCTTCTCGGCGATTTCGTTTTTCCACGCCGTGATCGTCTCCAACCGCTCGGCTTGGACGAGGCCCAGCGCCGCCGTAAATTCCGACATCCGGTAGTTCAAGCCGTCCACCTCGTGCTCGAATTTTCCATAGTTGCGGTATTTCTTGGCAAAGGCGATCAGATCGGGCCGCTGCGAGACCAGCATCCCGCCTTCGCCGGTCGAGACGGACTTCGTCGCGTAAAAAGAATACGCCCCCGCGTCGCCGAACGTGCCGGGCTTGCGCCCGTTCCACGATGCGCCATGCGCATGCGCACAGTCTTCGAGCAACACGATGCCCTTCGCACGGCAGAATTCGGCGATCTTGAGCGTATCGAACGCGATGTGCCCCCCGATATGCACCAGCCAGACCGCCGCCAGGTCATGCTGGGCCGCCGCCGACACGACGGCGTCATAGCTCAGACACAAATCTTCGCGATTGCAATCGCCGAAGATCACTTCCCCGCCAGCCTTCACGACGGACAGCGGCGTGGCCATGAACGTGTTGGTCGGGCACAGCACCTTACGACCGCGAATGTGGAAATACTCGAGGCAGGCCATGGCCGCGCCGGCCCAGCTCGACATGGCGACGCCGGGGGTCCCATTCCAGGCTTCCCACCTTTCCTCGAACTGCTGCGTGAATTTCCCTTCCGCCCACTTCTGGCTCGCAAAGATCTCATCCCAATATGCGTGGACCCGTTTTGTGTCCGAGGGATCGAAGCCGATTCGAAAGCTGCTAAAGTCCATTGTCCTCCCTTCCGTTCTCGCCCCCGTCACACCGCTTAGGCCGCCGGCCTGTTTGCCTGCGCCACCCAGCCGGCCGCGGCGTGGAGTTTGGTGATGTCGATGTCCGTCAGATCGCCTTGCTTCAACATCTCGATTACGCCTTGCCGGCTGTACCGCACTTCGATGGGCGCACCGAGACGATCCAACAAATCGCCGTGGACGGAAAAGGGCGAGGTGCCGAAGTTGAAGGGCATCGCGTCGGCGATGGGCCGGGTCGCGCGGAACCGACTCATCGCATGCGCGGGCCACGAAAACAGCAGCACCACGAGAGGCGAGAGGAGCCAGCAGAGGCCGCTCAACAGGGTCGTCGGGAGTTTGATCGTCAGCCGACGGACGGCCGTGACCGGCTTCAAGGGCCAGCGCTTCCACGGATTGTCCTCGTGATCTTCATAAAGGTAGAGCGAGAGCCGGCCGTTCGGTTTCAGGACGCGGACCAACTCGCGCAGCCCCTGATCCGGATCGGTGGTATGGTGCAGGACGCCGAAGGAGTAGACGAAGTCGCACGACCCGTCTCGCAGAGGCACGGCCAGCACCGATCCTCTTATCACGTGCACGTTCGGCAGCCCTTCTGTCCGTTTGTAGGTCTGATACACGCCTTCGCTCAGGTCCAAACTGATCAACTCGACATCGGGATGCCGTCCGGCCATCCGTGCGGTGTCCGCACCGGTCCCTGAACCGGCTTCGAGTCCGATCGCGCCCCGCACGACAGGAGCCTTGAGGGCCCGCTCCATGGGATCGAGGTGGTTCAGGCCGGAGTCAGATGCCGGATACAACTGGTTCCAGAGGTGGCTGTAGACCTGGACCGTGGCCGCCGTCCGCTCGTCGGCATCCGGGGCCTGGGCGAACAACCAGGGCACGCCGCCCAAAATCGGATAGGTCGCGTGACAGTCCGCGCAGGTCAAGGAGCCCGAGATGATCTCCACACCGGCGCACTCCTCGCAGGCCGCCGTGTCGGCGCCGAGCGCCGTTCCCATCCGGGCGCACCGCTCCCGGCAGACGAATCGGCGATCGCCGATCAGCGGCGCGGGGCGGGTCTCCTGCACGGTCACCGCAAGCCCTCCCTCGCACCGCACGCAACGCAACAATTCGACGAGCCGATACTTCATCGGAATCCCTTAGGCATGCACGGCCAGGTTCGCGGCGGCGGCTTCAGCGGCCTGACGACGCATGAGGCGCAGCCACACTTCGAACGTCAGCAGGGTCCACAGCCGCAACCCGTGATCTCGCAGACCGGCGACATGTTCCTGCACCAAGCCTTCCACATAGGAAGGCTGGCAATAGTCGTGACATAAGGCCTGGGACGACAAGAGATGATCGCGCAGATAGTCCCGGAGATCCGTCCGGAACCACGCGCCCAGCGGGACGCCGAACCCCTTCTTCCCGCGTGTCAAGATTTCGGGCGGCAACAGATCGGCAAAGGCGGCCTTGAGAAGATATTTCGTCGTCCGGCCTCGAACCTTGTAGGTATCGGGCAACCCGGCGACATATTCCGCGAGATGGTGGTCCAAAAACGGCGATCGCCCTTCCAGGCTGTGCGCCATTGCGCATCGATCGGCCTTCACCAGCAGATCGTCCGGCAGGTACGTCATGAAGTTCACATACAGCACCTTCGCCAGGGCCGAGTACGCATCGGTGCGCGCCAGCAACTCGGCGGGATAGTCCGCGGGCTGCACCGCGATCCCTTGCATGATCTCGGGACGGAGCAGCCGATCGAGATCTCGATCGAAGATGGAGATCCATCCCCGCAGACGGGTGAACAGCGGGTTGGCAGCCACCCGGAAGAAGCGCTGCGCGCGCCGCAGCCAATGGTGGTAGGTTTTCGGCTCGGGCAGCGCGCGCAACGCCCCGTCCAGGGCCTGCACCAATCCACGCGGCAGCCGCTCGGCCGCCAGGCACGCTTGGAAACGGAGATAGCCGGCGAAGACTTCGTCGCCGCCGTCGCCGTTCAGTGCCACCGTCACATGCTCGCGGGTGAGCCGTGACACGATGGAGGTCGGAATGGCCGACGCGTCGCCGAAGGGACCGTCGTGGTGCCAAACCAGCGTTTCGATCAAGTCGATGGCCTTGGGCTCGACGACGAATTCGTGATGATCCGTCTGAAAATGCTTCGCGACGACCCGGGCAAAGGGCGTTTCGTCCAACGACGGATCGCCGGTGAACCCGATGCTGAACGTCTTGACCGGTCGATTCAACAGGCGGCTCATGACGCCGACCACGATACTGGAGTCGATGCCTCCGCTGAGGAACGCGCCGAGCGGCACGTCGGCCATCAAGCGTTTACGGACGGCATCGGTCACAAGCGACCGGACCCGTTCCCGCGCGTCCGCTTCGGTCGGCGCGGCGCCAGCCGGCGGCGTAAACGACAAGTCCCAGTACCGGCGAGGCGGCATAGGCCTCCCGGCTTCCACCGTCATCGTATGCGCGGGAGGCAATTGGGCAATACCCCGATAGAATGTCGTGCCTTGGGGCGCATACCCGAACATGAAGTAGTGTGGGATGACCTCGGCCGCCGGCGCGCCCTCCATCTCAGGATGACGCAAGAGCGCCTTGACTTCCGAGGCAAACACAAAGGCGTCGTCGACGCGTGCGTAGTACAGCGGCTTTTTGCCGGCGCGATCCCGCGCCAAGAAGAGGCGCTGCCGGGGCTGGTCCCAGATCGCGAAGGCGAACATGCCGTCCAACCGCTCCACGCACCGTTCCCCCATCGCTTCGTACAGATGCAGGAGCGCTTCCGTGTCCGATTGGGACCGGAACCGATAGCCGCGGCCTTCCAACTCCGGCCGCAATTCGCGGTAGTTGTAGATCTCGCCGTTGAACACGATCCAGATCGAGCCGTCGTGGTTCGCCATCGGCTGCGCGGCGGCTTCGGATAGATCGATGATCTTCAACCGTTGATGGCCCAAGGCCACCGGCCCGTCCGCATGGAACCCTGACGCGTCGGGCCCGCGATGACGCAAAGCTCGCGTCATCGTACGGATGAGCTGCGGCGAGGCGGCCGCCCCGTCCAATCGGACGATGCCGGCTATGCCGCACATGCCGCGCGATCCCTCTCCGTCATCCGCAAAATCTCCACCAGGCGAGGCGCCTGGACCTCCGCCGAATAGCGCGCTTCGACCGTCCGCCGTCCTTCCTTGGCAAACCGGGCGCGCAACGATTCGTCGCGGATCAGTCGCGTCAATTTATCCACCCATTCCTCCGGGGTCGACGCTAAAAAGCCGTTGTGTCCGTCTTGAATGATGTCTCCGTTCACCCCGACGGGCGACGCGATGGTCGGCACGCCCAGCGCCATGTATTGCAGCGCTTTCAAGCCACACTTGCCCTTGGACCAGTCGTCGTCGGGCAAGGGCATGATCCCGACGTCGAAGGTCTTGATGTCGTCCGTTTCCGTCTTGGCGCTCCATGGTCGAGCAGTCACGTCGACGCCCTCGATCGTCGTGTCGGGCGCGCCGACGACCTGCAACCGGAAGTCCATGGTCTTGGCGAGCGCCTGCAACGGACCGGCCAAGGTCTTCAGGTGCTTGGCCGTGGTCAGGCTGCCGCTCCACCCGATCACGGGACGCCCCGCGATCCGCATCGACTCTTTGGGCCGATACTGCTTCGTGTCGATCGTGGTGGGGACGACGGAGACGCGGGGCGTGTGGCGATGCGCCCAGGCGGCCAAGTAGGGATTGCCCACCGTCACGTGCGCGCTCAACCGGCAAATTTCCGCCGTCTTCTGCGGCCACTTCAGCCAGGCCACATGTTTATTGGCGTCGCTGACGTCGGGCAGAAAAATCGAATCGTCGAAGTCGTACACGAACGGAATCCCGCGCCGGGCGAGCGCCCGTTCCAAGAACGGCGGGCCGATCGGGAGCAATTGCCGGAACAAGAACACCGCATCGTGCGACGGCCGCAAAGTCTTGACAAACCGGATCTGCCGTCCGATGCACGACAGCAGCGCGAGGATCTTCCGGCCGTAGGCGCCTTTGGCGTACATCACGCGCTTGAGCTCGGGCGACTCGAACACGGCATAGTCGAAGCGATGGCCTTGCGGCTCAAGCTCACGCACCCATTGCTCGATCCGGAACCGCTGTCCCGGCACCGTATCGTACAGATAGGGCATCAACACCAAGACGTTCATACGATCAGCTTCTTCTCCGACAACTCCTGGTAACATTGTTCGACACGATCGACCGGCTTGACTCCCGACTCGACCGACCAGCGGACCAGATCGCGCAGTCCTTCCTCCAGCTTGACCTGCGGCTCCCACCCCAGCAAACGCGTGGCCAGGGACGGGTCGGAGTAGCAGTGCCGAATATCGCCGGCCCGAAACTTCCCCGCGATGGTCGGCGCGATGGACACGTTCAAAATGCCGGCGAGCATCTGGTAGACCTGCAACACCGACACGGACCGTCCGCACCCGACGTTCATCGCCTGATAGTCCCCGCCCGGCGTCGTCAGCGCCAGGACGTTGGCTCGCGCGATGTCCCGCACGTGGATGAAGTCCCGGCTTTGCCCGCCGTCTTCGAAGATGATCGGCGGCTTCCCGTTCATCAGCCGCGACATGAAGATGGCTCCGACGCCCGTATAGGGATTGTTCAACGACTGCCGAGGCCCGTAGATGTTGAAATAGCGCAGCGCGACGCTCGGCAATTGGTAGGCCTTGCCGAAGCAGAGCACCAATTCCTCCTGCGTTTTCTTGCCGATCGCATAGATGGAGGTCGGGACCAGCGGCTTCGTTTCGCCGGTCGGGAGCGGCGTCACGAAGGCCGCACAGCGCGTGCAGCGGATCTCCCACTTGCCGGCCGACAGGTCTTCGGCCTGCCGCGTTTGCGGATAGACCTCCCCGCAGGTCCGGCAGGCATAGGTCCCTTCGCCGTAAATGCTCATGGACGAAGCGACGACGAGTTTGCGGACGGCCGTCTTCGTGTTGACCAGCACGTCCAAGACCTGCGCGGTCCCGACTTCGTTGACCGAACAATAATGATAGGGCTGATACATGGACTGCCCCACGCCTACCGCCGCGGCCAAATGCAGCACGGCCTCGACGCCGGCCATGGCCGGCGTCAACACCGCCGCATCGCGGACATCGCCCCGGATGAAGCGTAAGCGGGCGTTCCGCTCGTGGGCCGCCAAATTCGGCGGGGACCCGCTCACGGTGCCGTGAACCTGCGGATCCAAGTTGTCCACGACGACGACCTCGTGGCCCTGTTCCAACAAGAGATCCACCGTATGCGACCCCACAAACCCCGCTCCGCCGGTCACCAAGATTTTCATGTTCCGCGTCTTTCCCTCATCCCCGGTCTCCCTCCGATCCCTGCCAGCGGGACCGGAACGCCGGTTGCTAAATGACTACGTCCGGGAGCGCTGACAGCTCCCTCGTGCTCCGTGGGTCATCATCGGACCTGCGCCACCGGGGGAAACCGCACGCGCCCGATCACGCCCAGAACCCTCGGACGGCGCCGCAGCGGCTCGCACACCCGATACTTTCCAGTAGGGCGTCGTATCGGAAAACCGGACGGATTCGAGATCGGCGGCGGCGAGCATCGCCTCCAACTCGGCACGGCTGTACCGAAACTCCACCGCCGTCGCGAACCGATCGACACTGTCGTTGAAGAGGATGCGAAAGGACTTCCCTCCATAAAATTCATAGAGGGGCACCTGTCTAGCGACCTGCGGCAAGCCGATCGCCCGCAACAGGGTGCCGAGCAGAATCAACGGCCAGTAGACGGTCACCGCGAGGACGAAGCAGAGCCAGCGGGCAAACCAATGTGGCAGCCGAGCGATCACCCGCCTCACGCCCGATACGAGAGGCAGCAAGGCACGATAGAAGGCCGGCCGATTATCCAGGGCGTAATAAAAGTAGCCCAAGAACGTTCCCCCGGGCTTGAGATGCCGGGCGACTTCGACCAATCCGACTTTCGGATCCGGTAGATGATGCAGGACGCCCAGCGAATAGATGAGATCGAACGTCGCGGGGAGGAACGGCGGCCGGTGGACATCGGCCTGCACCACGTGGCTGTTCGGCAGCCCGTCGAGCGACCGGACCGCCACATCGACCGAAGCCGAGAGGTCGAGGGCGATCAACGTCCCGCCCCGCGCCGCGGCGTAACGGGCCCACCGACCCATGCCGCAGCCGGCGTCGAGCGTGAGGCCGGAAAAATGGGAGTCCGCGAGCATATCGAAATAGGCACGCGCGATGGGCTCGTAATCCGGGAGTGTCTCGGAAAAATAGAGCCATTCCTCTCCGAACGCTTGGGCCGTCCGGCGCTGCTGTTCCGTGAAGGCCGTCGCATCCGGTTTGATTGTCCGTCCATGCGACGTGATCCAGCTTTCCGGCAAATCGGCTACCAACGATAGGCAGGCATCGTCCAAAATGCGGGGGACGCCGCGTATGACCGGATGTGCCGGCCCGCCCTCCGCCTGGATCGTCCCTTCCAGCACATCCTCGGAGAGACAACGGCGGCAGGTGTCTGCGTCGATGCCTTCGGCCACCGTGCCGAAGCGGCCGCACCAGCGCCGGCAGCGGGTCCAGCCGTCCGGCGCAGCCGAGTTCGTCCGCACCGATTCGATCACCCGCATCGGACGTCGGGACTCAGGATCGACCACATGATCGAGTAACGAATAGCGCATAGGCCTTGCGTCAGGACGCCGCGCGGGTCTCGGCCAAGGTCCGGTACAGACTACGGTACGAGGGCCCGCCGACGCCGGAGAGGGAAAATTCTTTCTCGGCGACGAGCCGACACCGCTCGCGGAGCGCCGGGCCTTCGGCCAGCAGCTCGAGGAGGCGGTGCAATCCCGCCCGAAACGACGCCGGCTCATGATCGGCCAGCACGACGCCGACACGATTGCCTTCCAACTGTTCCAGGCAATCGCCGATGCCCGGACTGGCCAACACGGGGAGCCCGCAGGACAAATATTCCCCGACCTTGGTCGGACTCGCCCCGCGCAGGGATCGGCGACCTTGCAGCAGCAGCACGCCGAAGCGTCCGCGAGCCAGCACCTCGGGAATCGACCGGTGTTCGGCGCGGGTAATCTCCACGTACGCGAGGTCTTCGCCCGCCGCGCACAGCGCCTCGCGCAAGGCGGCGGGATCGGTGTGGGTCACGACAAGCAGTGCAAGATCGGGGAGCAGCTTCCGCGCCTCGACGTAGCATCGCACCAAGAGGTGCAAGGCGTAGCGGGCGCCCAGCGACCCGCAATAGACCATGGTCGGCGCGCCGGCTGGGAACTGCGGCGCCGGACGCGGGAAGCGATCCAAATCTACGCAGGTCGGAATGACCGTCGGCACGACGGCGGCATCGGGAGTCACGTCGCCCGCAAGCGTCCGCGTGAGGACCACCAACGCATCCGCGTCCTTCACCAACTTGGCTTCCGATCGCTTCACCAGCCGAAAGAGCAGTCCATCGGGCGCCCACAGTCCCCCGTCCACATACTCATAGGCCATCTGGCCGCGCAGGTCGAAGATGAACCGGCGGCCCAGAAGTTTGGCGACCGGCCAGGCCATGGCCGCGGAGATTTGCGACCGCGCATGTAAAACCTCAGCGCGATGCCGCAGGGCCAGCCACCAACTGACGACGTTCCCCACCGCCACGTCCCAGCAGGTGGACAGGACCGGGGGCTTCTTGTGATACCGCAGCCAGGTCCAGCGGATCCCCGCGCGATCGAGCTCGCCACGCAACGCGCGAATACGCTCCGGCTGCAACTCGTTGCCGCGCTCGAAGGACAACACGGCCACCTCATGCCCGTCCTTGCGCAACTCCTTCAGGTAGGGCAGCACTTGGCTCTGCCCCAGGGAATCCAGCAAGCCGTTGTAAGAGACGAAGAGGGTGCGCACCGGCGTCACGTTAACGTGTCCGACTCACAGATAGTGCGGCAGAGGGATCGGGTGCAGAAACCGCCCTCCCCGATCCAGATAGGCTTTCTGCTGGCGGAGTATTTCGTCTGCAAAATTCCAGGCGCAGAGCAGCACGACGTCGGGCTGGCGGTCGAGCAAGGCTTGCGGCGCCAAGATGGGAATGTGCGTCCCGGGCGTCAACCGGCCCTGTTTCAGCTCGCTCTTGTCCACGATAAACTCGACCAGGTCCGGGCCGATGCCGCACCATTGGAGCATGACTTGGCCTTTGGCCGCCGCGCCATAGGCCGCCACTCGTTTCCCCTGCCGGCGCAACGTCGTCAATTCCGCGACCAACGCCTCCCGTTGACGGATGACTCGATCGGCGAAACCTCGCCAGGCTTCGAGCGTACCGACGCCGACCTCGGCTTCTCGTTGCATGATCCGGGACACGGATGCTTCCTCCGGCCGCCCCGCACCGGCAGGCTGGGCGAAGGCCAGCAGCGAGCCGCCGTGCATGCCGACCTCGCGCACGGCGAACAACTCCAGCCCGTGCATCGCGAACAGGCGGCGGAGGACCGTCACGGAAAAAAATCCCAAATGCTCGTGATAGACCTGGTCGTACTGCAACTCCGTGAACATCGGCAACACGTGGGGACATTCGACCACGGCGGCGCCGTCGTCTCGCAGAACGGCGCGCACCCCGTCGAGAAAATCGTGCAAGCCCGCGACATGGGCCAGGACGTGCCGCCCCAGAAACACATCGGCTCGTCCGTGTCGTGCCACGATCTCGCCCGCTGTCTGACGCGAGAAAAACGTAGGCCAAGTCTCGACGCCCCGCGCATTGGCCATGTCGGCGATATTCTCGGCCGGATCCACACCCAAGACGCGCCAGCCGGCTTTCTTGAACAGCGCGAGAATCGTGCCGTCGTTGCTGGCCGCCTCCACGATGAAGGGAGCCGCCTGCCGCCCGGACGGCAGCACGGCGCTAAGGGATGCGTTCAGCAGCCGGCCATGCTGGTGGACCGCATCGGACGTGCCGGTCACATAGAGATAGTTGCGAAACAGATCGGCCGGCGGGACTTCTTCGTTGATTTGGAGATGCCCGCAGGCCTGACACAGACACAGCGCCATCGGATAACGAGGCTCCATTGCCGCGGCCGCGGCGTCCGGCAAGTAAGAGTTGGCGAGCGCGACCGTCCCGAAATCCAACACGTCGGCCAACGGGGCGGCAGCGCACACACGGCAGGCCGTCACGCGCATCTGTGGTCTCCGCGTGGCTTCAGCCGTCTCAGCCGTTCTTGAGCAGAGTTTCGTACCATGCAATGGTCTCTTTGAGCGCCGCTTCGAGATCCCAGAGGGGCCGCCACCCCAAGAGTTCCCGCGCTTTTTTCGCCGACAACCGCTGGTGGCGGATTTCATGTGTCGCCTGATTCTGGATCACCGGCTGGAGATCGTCCCGCCCCATCAGTCGGAGCATGACGCGCACCAGATCCAGCACCGTGTCTTGGCGCTCGTTGGAGAAGTTGAAGCCTTGCCCCACGATTTGCGGAAGTTCTTCCATCTTTTCCGCCAGCAGGCAATTGGCCGCCGCGCCGTCTTTCACGAAAAAATAGTCTCGGGTGTACAGTCCGTCGGACCGAATGATAGGCCGTTCGCCCCGAAAGACAGACCGGACCGTCCCCGGAACCAGACGGCTCCAATTCACGTCGCCCGGCCCGTAAAAATTGCCGCAATAGGTGACGCAGACCGGCAGCCGGTAGGTATGCCAGTAGGAGTACGCCAGCAAGGCGGCGCAGGATTTGCTCACGTCGTAGGGATTGCGTCCTTCCAGGCGTCCGTTCTCGTCGTAGGGCAAGACCTCTTGCTCGCCGTAGGCCTTGTCGGACGACGCGACGACGATCTGCGCGATCGTCGGCGTCCGCCGGCAGGCTTCAAGCAGGCGCCAGGTGCCCGCGACGTTCGTTTCGAAGGTCCCGACGGGATTGCGGTTGGCGACACCCACTTGCGTCTGCGCGGCCAGGTGCAGCACCGTGCGGATTTCATATTCGCCCAACGTCCGCTCCATCAAGGCCATGTCGCAGAGGTCCCCCTGCACCATGTTGCACCGGGTCGCTAGGCCCGACCGCACGAATTCGGACTGCGGCACCCAGTCGCGCGTCAAGCAGGTCACGACGGCGCCGCTCTCTATCAGGTGTTTGACGACCCAGGTGCCGACGAGACCGGTTGCGCCGGTCACGAAGACCGGCCGATCCCGCCAGAACGTGCGTGCTGTGCTCATGAGGCTCCTTCCTTAGCGCGGGTAGGCCGGTGCCGGTCCGACCGCGTGGCGTTCCTTGAACCAAGCGATGGTGCGGCCGAGCGCGTCGTCGAGGGACGTGGCGGGGCGGAAGCCCTCGAGCGTCGCGAGGTAGCTGACGTCCGGGGCATAGCGCCGACCCAACACGCCGGCAGGCGGCGCGCCGGCTGTCGTGACCGTCACCGACTTGCCCAGACACCGTCCGATCCGCTCGGCCAGGTCCACGAAGGACACGGCTTCCCGATCGGAGCCGACGTTGGCCACTTCGCCCGCCCCGTCGCGCAACAGCAGGCGCCACAGGGCCGCGACGGCGTCCGCAATGTAGCAATAGGAGCGCACCGCCCGCCCGTCGTCGCGGATGCGGATCGTGTCTCCATCCAAGGCCTGACGAATGAAATCGACGATCGCCGAGGTCGAATTCAAATCTTGATAGGGCCCGACCAAGGCAAACACCCTGGCGATGGTGGATGGGACGCCGTGTTGCGTCCGATAGAGCCGGCACAGCAGTTCGGCATAGCGCTTGGCTTCGGCATAACAGGAGCGAGGATCTCGAATATCGGGACCCCCGCAGCCCTGCTCGCTCAGCCACAGACACTCCGGCGGCTGCTCGCCGTAGACCGCTCCCGTACTCACGAAGAGGACCGCTTCCGTGCAGCTTCCCCTCGCCGCGTCCAAGACGGCCCGTGTGCCTTGCACGATCGTTTCCGCCGTACCCACGGGATCTTGGAGAAATTGCCGGGCGTCCGACGACGCGGCGGCATGGACGATAAAATGCCAGGGGACCGGCGGGAGCGACAGATGCCGCACGTCCCCTTCCACCAGCGTGATCTCCGGGCGGGCCGCCACATGGGGGACCCGTTCGGCGAACCGACGCGGGTCCCGCGTGATCGCATAGAGTCGGCACGGTTCGGCCAGGACGGTCTCGTTCAGATAGGCCACGGTTTCCAGGAGGTAGGTGCCCAGGAATCCCGTGCCGCCGGTGACGAGAAGATTCTTGCCGGCCAACCGCTGCGCGCGCGATCTGATGATATCGGCGATGGCGCGCAGATCCTCTTGGACGACGACCGAGCGGCTCACGTGCCCTGCCCTGTGCTCGTCCGACTGTGTGGCACCCGTCTCGTCACGCTCGCTACCACACCTTCCAGGGGGCCTTGCCGGAATCCCAGAGTTCTTGCAGCCGATGCTTCTCGCGGATCGTGTCCATCGGCGCCCAGAATCCCTCATGGCGAAAGGCCATCAGTTGGCCGTCCTTGGCCAGATTCCGCAAGGGGTCGCCTTCCCAGGGCATGGCATCGTCGCCCAGATAGTCGAAAATGCCCGCCTCGAGCACGAAGAAGCCGCCGTTGATCCATCCGGCTTCGGCCTGCGGTTTTTCCTCGAACTCCACCACCCGGTCCCGTTCGAACACCAGATTGCCGAAGCGGGCGGGCGGGCGGACCGCCGTGACCGTCGCCAGTTTGCCGTGCGCCCGGTGAAAGGCCAGCAGCGCGCCGATGTCGATGTTGCCGACGCCGTCTCCGTAGGTCAGCATGAACGTACGATGCTCCGTCCACGGGCGTAGCCGCCTGACTCGTCCGCCCGTCGCCGTCTGAAGCCCCGTGTCGACGAGCGTCACATGCCAATCCGGCGCCTTGTTGCTGTGGTAGTCAATCTTGCCCGTGGCCAGGTGGACGGTGAGATCGCTCGTGTGGGGATGGAAATTCAAGAAATACTCCTTGATGAACTCCGCCTTGTAGCCGAGGGCAAGCAAGAACCGTTTGGCGCCCGACGCCGCATAAATATTCATGATGTGCCAGAGAATGGGCTGGCCGCCGATCTCAACCATCGGCTTGGGGCGGATGTCCGTTTCTTCCCTCAACCGGCTCCCCATGCCGCCGCACAGAATGACGACCGGCGGTACACCCGAGGCCCCTTGTTTCGTGATTTTGCTCATCGTTGTCTGATCACGCCCCGCGACGGACGTCCCCCTCCGTGCACCGGTCCATTCCCTGGACACCCTGCTGGGACCGCACGACGTAATAGGGACGGCCCTTCACGTTTTCGAAGATCCGATCCACATACTCGCACACGATCCACAGCGAAAACAGTTGGACCGCGCCCATGCCGAGGATAGCGGTCATCACGGAGGCCCAGCCGACGATCGCCACGTTCGAAATGAATTTGGCGTAGAGCACGTACGAGATGCCGGCCGCCGCCAATACCAGACAGGCACAGGAGGCAATCATGGAGAACTGGAGGGGCAGGCTGGAGTATGAAAAGATGGAGTTCATTCCCAGGCGGAACAGCCGCCGCAACGTCTGTTTCGGCGTCCCGCCCTGGCGCGGCGCCCGATCGTAATCCACGAATCCGACCCGGTAACCCAGATACATCTGCATCGCAACGAGGTACCGCTCCCGCTCCGGCATCGTAAGCAACAACTCTTTGAGGGGTCGGTCCATTACGCTGAACACGCCAACATCGTCGGGAAAATCGATGTTCGAAAGGCGTTTCATCAGCACGCGGAAGCGCCGCTTGAGAAACCGCAACAGAATAGGTTCTCCTTCCGACACACGCCGGCGGGCAAACACGAGTTCGTACCCGTTGTTGCGTTCGGCCAGCAGCCGCGGAACCAGCTCCGGCGGGTCCTGCAGGTCCGCGTCCACGATGACGACGGCCTCGCCGACTGCAACGGCCAACCCGGCGAAAACCGCCGGATGATGCCCAAAATTCCGCGAGAGCGTCAGGACCTTGATGCGCGCATCCTTCTCGACCAGCTCGGCCAGAATTGCCGGAGTCCTATCCAAGCTCCCGTCGTCCACCAGGATGATCTCATAGGCCTCCAACCCGCAATTGGCCAGGGCCGCCGTCAGCCGCCGATAAAACTCGGGCAGGCATTCCTGTTCGTTGAACACCGGGGTCACGATCGACAGCGTTTTGATGGGGACACCTGTACGCGGCATAGAAGCCAGCTTACCCCCGGATCATCGGCGCCGGCGCGGGGGTCCGAAACACCCAGATCGACGGGCCCATGGTGAGATGCGGCTCGGCCTCCGACAGCAGCGGAGCGGCCTGCAGCGTCCGAATGTCCGCGATCGAAAGCAGGGGAACGATCTGGAACAGTCGGGGATGCGGCGGCTGGACCGAGAACACCATTTGATGCGGGCGGGTCGAGGCTTCGATAACCCGCCGCCCGGCCTCGCTCCTCGCGACGACATACTCGTGCGGATACCGTTCGATGTCCTCCGCCGTCAGATTGTAGACCTTGTGCAGATCATAGCGCGGCCCCGCCCGTCCACTTTCCTCGACGGCTCGCAGTTTGGCTTGAGCCATCCGCCCGGATCCACCCTGTTCCAGATTCCGCTTCAGATCCCGTGTAAGCGCCGCGGGAGTTTCCTTCAGCTGCGGCGCTTCCAGGACGAACGTAAAGACGGCCCCTTCCATCAGGATCGATGCGCCGCTCGGCACGTGGGTTTCGATCCATTTGCGCGCAGACGTCCGCGAATCCTCGGCGTGAATCAGCCGCTGGAAGCGGATGGCGTCGGACACGTTGCCCGCGACGGCGAGCGCGGCCAGTCCATATGCGGCGACGCGGAGCGGCGTCCCGCCCGCCGTCATTCGGTCCAACAGCCTCCCGGCGGCCAGACAGAGAAACGGCACCGTGGACAGCTGATAGTACGGCACTTCCACGCCCTTGCCGAATAGAAGAACGGTGGTCAGCGCCGTGATCAGCCCGGCGGGATAGACCAACAGCAGCACGCCTGCGCGATTGCGTTCGCGCAACAGCACCGCCGCGCCGGCGTAGAAGAGCGCGGTAAGAACCACCCCTCCCGCCACCGCATAAGTCGTCCAGAGATAGCCGTACCATGCGCCTCCGCCCGACGGCGCTTCCACGAGAATACCCGCGTTGCCTTCTCGCAGATTGAGAAATGATCCGACGAGCCTGCTCGTGTCGAGCAAGACCGCGGGCATAAAGCAGACAAACGCCACCACGAAACCGGCTACCGCCCAACCTGCATTCCGGGCAGCCGCGCGCAAATTCGGCCAAGACCCCAATAAGGCCGCGACCGCCAAGAGGCCGAACCCGGCCAGACCAAAGTACTTGACCGCCGAAGCAGCGGCAACGGCCGCGCCAGCCGCTACGAACCGCCATGGCTTCTGGGGGGCCTCCATCGCGCAGACGGCGGACAGGTACGCCGCCAGCATCAACAGGGCGAATAGGCTGTCTTCCTTGCCATACGTCATGTGGATGGATTGAAAGGACCCCGCGAATAACAGAGCGGCAAACAGACCCGCCCGCGCGCCGAACAGCCACCGGCCAACGACGTAGGTCAACCCCACCGTTCCCACGCTCGCCGCCAGCGTGATCGCCCGCACGACGAGAATGAACGGCGTGGGATCGCTCGCATACGCCAGCACGAAATCATTCACGCCGGCAAAGAGGCCGACCGCCCGACCCAGCACGAACCAGAACGCAAACGCGCCGAACAGGAGGAAAAATGTGAGCGTCCCGTGCGCATACCCGCCGAAGGACGCACCCCGAATTTCCCCCGCCCCGATTCTCAACGCCCCTTCGATGAAATTCAACTCGTCGTGCCAGTAAAGGTCCGGCAACGTCCCGGTAAACATCGGAACCCGAAGCGCCACAGCGCCGAGCAGCACCGCGACAAGGGCCCAGGATATTCCGATTCGCTCGTGGGCGGTAGCGCGTTCATCTGCGACCTCTCGCTCCATGAGAAATTCTTCGCTCTACCGCCGGTCGGCCGGAACGCGATTCACGCAACAGCCTTCCGCAGCACGACTTCGTGACAGAGCGGGAACAAGGCCGGAAACCGGACCAGCCAATCGTCCAGCGCGCCGGTCCACTCCAGCGCAATCTGCGGCAACGGGATGCAGGGGGCCTCGAACCCGACGCCCCCCGAATTCAAAAAGGCGAGACACTCGACCAGGCGGTACGCTTCGACCCGGAGCTGAGGAAAGGCGCGCTGAAACCGATCACGGTTTGTGAACAGCAGATCACCGACCGCGTTGTTTCCGTTCACACGCGGATCGCCGGCCGTCTGACACGAGGCGGAGCCGAAGGGGTCCACCCGGGGATCCACATATTCATGTCCCGTAAACCTGAGCGCCATCCGCATCACCACGCTGGCATGCGGCTCCGTGACAAGCAGCAGCCCTCCCGGGCGAAGGACTCGAATCATTTCCCGAATGCCCTCTCGCGGATGGGACAGGTGATGGAGCACATTCAGGCACACGACGGCGTCAAACGCCTGGGCACGAAACGGCAACTGCATTGCATCTGCCGCGGTGTGCAGCCAGGGCCCCTGGTGAACATCCGTGGCAGTCAGGCGGACCCCATCCAGATACAGTTCGACGAACCCCAGCCCCGCCCCCACCTCCAGCACGCGATCATCCTTGCGCAGATGCTTCCGAAGAAACGCGGTCCTCCTCCGGAGAAGAAACTCCAGGTTTCGTGGCCGCGCCAGAACCCGGGTCCGCGCCTCCTCAAGAGCCAGCTGGGCCATCACGACCGTCCGCCGGACACCTGCGATCCGCGGACCAGATGCGCGCCGCGCTTCGGAGAGATACCTTCGACCGGAGTCGGAGGCGCCGCCACCGGCGGCGCCGGCGCGTCGACAACCAGATTCAGCGCCAAGTTCGCGCAATCCGCCACAGGACGCGGCAATCGAGACAAGATCAACCCCAGCCGCACGCGCAGATCTTTGGCGAGGGCGGGATGGTTCTCCACCGCCTTGCGCAGCCATGCTCCGCCTTTGGCATAGTTCCGTTCCCGCCGGACCATCTCCCAGCCCCCGATGCGATAGGTTCCGCCAAGCGCCTGGCCCCGCAACGACTTCAACTCTTGAGGGAAATCCGGATGAGAGAAGAGGGCCTCATACATCATGACGTTTCGGCCCAGATTGGAGGCGATCTCCTTCCCCATGTTGTTCTCGTGATCCCTCATGACGACCAACGGCTCGGGCAGGGGATGAAATGGATACCGCATGGCGATCTTGCCGTAGATCCCCTCCCCTTCCCAGAAGATAGCCTCATTGAAGGGATAGGTTCGGAGGCATTCCATCCGAACAAGCGGCGCGATGGGCAGAAAAAACTGCGGTTCCGTCAATAGCGCTCTCAGAATGTCGCCGCGGTGCGTGCCGCACGGAACGAGGTGCAACGCACCGTCTGGCATAAGACGGTAGCCGGTCGAGTACACCACCCCGTACTCCACGGGGAGCGATTCGAACGCCGCCAGCTGGTGTTCGAGTTTCTGGGGAAGATAATAATCGTCGGAGTGCAAAAGCGAAAAATACCGGCCGCGTGCACGGCGAATCGCTTCGTTACAAATGACGGTGAGGGTCGAATTACGTTCATGCCGGATCACCACCACCCTGGGGTGCTTGCGATAGGCTTCAATGATAGCGGGCGAGTCATCCGTGGACCCGTTGTCCAACAGAATCAGTTCCCATTCCGGCATGGTCTGGACCATCACACTCTCAATGGATTCCCGAAGCCATCGCCCTTGGTTGTACGACGTCAAGAGAACCGTGACGAGCGGCTCACCCATCCGATGTCTCCCTTGGGCCAGTCCGCGCCGCTAGGCGGCGAGCCCCGCGCGGGCCAGCACTCCCTCGCAACGGCGTCGCTCCTCCGCCGCTAAATGGGGCAACACCGCGCGATAGGGCTCCTGTTCGAACGGCAGTCGCGCGAATCGTTCAAGATACGTCGAAAGTTGGTCGAAGCCCTCTTCCGGGTTTGCGAAGCGTGTGATCGCCTCGCGCATACGGCCTGGGTCCCCAGCCACAGCCCCTTCGATGTAGCGCGCCCAATGCACAACCGAATGGGCCGACGGGTTCGGCCAGTTCACGGGTTCTCCCAGAAACGCGCTCGCTTCACAGAGCGGGGCGCCCAGCGTTTCCGCCCGAATAGACAACAATCGTTTACGAATCCATTCGAGCGGCTGTTGGCGCAAGATCATCGGGGTCGAGCCCAAGTTCCCCATAAACGGGAAGAACCGCACATCACAACTGACGCGCAACTTTGGCCCGGGATGAACGCCTCCGTGGAGGACGAGAAAATTGAAGAGGAGCAATTGGCCTTCCTGTGCGGTGATATCGACCCACTCGCCCAGCCGATCCATCCCTTGCGCATCCGGTGGAAGCCAGCCGTTCGCGAGAATGCCTTTCGTGTGGCTCTTGCGATACAACCGAAGCGCATTGCGCTCGCAGGTGTTCAATGGAACCCAGCAGACGATCGCGCTCGGACTGGTCAGCACACGCCCCGCGGTGAAATCCTGGTGGAAACCGTACTGCGCCTCCACTTCCAATCCAGTGCCCGAGTAGCCTTCCAGGATGTAGCCCCGTTCCGCACCGGTCTTGATCTGCGGATGGAAGGTATGGCTGATATGGATAATCGGACCCAACAGATGAACCATGAGCTCACCCAACTCCGCCAGCAGCAATGCCCGAAGCTCCGGTGTCGTCTCGGGCCGAGCCAAGGCGGCCCGTGCTTCGCGGGTAAGTGAGGCCGTTTGCCCCTCAAAGCTTTCCCGGATGTCTTTGTCAGACCACCCGGTGAAGGCGGTGATCAACGTCCGGAACGCGGCCGCGATGCGGGGATCGACGTCGGTCAGCACGACGAACCCCTCCCGTTGGAAGTGATCCAGAATGGCTTCGAAGTTGCCCGAATGAAGTCTAAATCGCATGGCTGACCCTCCCCATTGCTGTGAGATGATCCGGCCTTAAAGGTATTCTTCGCCGGGCTCCTCTCCCGCTCATCAGCAGGGAGGGCGGATGGTCGGTCCGATCTCCATCGGCTTGTGTTATCCCCGCCCCTCCACGTCTTCCAACCTGACCGCTCTCGACCGTGAGCCAGCCGGATGCGCTCCGTTCCGAGCAACGGCCCGCCCCCGCAGTTCTTGCAGCAGCATGCGGTCCTCTTTTTGGAAGAGGCGAAACCGGACGGCCAACAAGGCCACGCTGACGAAGACGCCTGCCGTCGCCACCGCATAAAAATCCCGTCCCTCGAACAGTAACAGCCCTGCGCAAGCCACGCCAACGGGCAAGCCCAGCCAGGCGAGTTGCACGACCGGTACCTTCAGCCGAGACTGCGCCAGCGCCAGCACGCAGAACGCAGAAAACCAATAGGAGGCCACGGTGCTGATCGCCGCCCCGGCGACGCCCAGCGGCGGAATGAGCACCGGCGCGAGCGCGAGCTTGATCACGACGGAACCGAGCGTGATCTTGACCAACGCCCACGTCGCCCCATATGCACTGAGCAACGGATCGAAGGCGTTGTAGAGCGCCAGGGCTGTGGTCGCAACCATAAGAATGGCCAGCGGCGGCACGCTCTCCGCAAAGTGCTGGCCGAAGACGGTGGGCACCGCAGGGCCGGCCACCACGAGGGCCAGCCCAAACGTTGCAGAGGTCCCCAGAAACCAGTACGGCAGCCACTTGTCGACAAAAACCTTGATCCGTGCTTCGTCCCCGCTGCCGACCAACGCCGAGAAATGCGGCAGCAGCAACGTCGAAAACGTGATCGTCACCTGCTGGATGACTCCAGCCAGTTGGCTGGCCAGAGCGTACAACCCCACGTCCGCCACCGACCGCGACCATTTCAGAACGACGAAGTCGAGCCAACTCGTCCCAAACAGCCCGGCCCAAGACGTCAGCGTAAACGGGAGCGAGAAACGCAGGAGCGCATGGGACGCCGCAGAATCGATCCTGATGGGCAGGAAAGTCCGCCAACCGAGCACCCCCACAGTCCCCGCCGAGATCAAACACGCGCTGGTCGCGTAACATCCCACGACCGCCAACGGATTGTTCAGCACGGACGCAGGGAGAACCGTCACAAGGAGCAAGCTCACGGCCTTCTCGGAAAACATGACTGCCCCGTATGTGGCCATCTGTTGACGCGCTTGCAGAACGGCGCTCAGGCTGGCGAGAACGAACGCCAGCAGGAAATGTCCGTAGACAAGCGCCAGCGCTCCTTCCGGAATTTCCAGATAGACAGCCAATGGCCCCCTGGCCGAGAAGAAGACCGCCGCCGATACGGTGAGAAGCGGGGCAACGATCGATAGCCGCGCCCAAAAAGTCCGCGCAATCGAGCCGTCCGTCGAGAATTCTTGCGAGCCGTCCCGGATCAGTCCGACCTGCGTCCAATTGGCTACCACGAGCATCAGGACTTGGGAGACCATCAGAAACAGCGATAGCCGCCCGAACTGCTCCACGCCCAGCCGCCGAGTCACAACGATGCTGATGAGGAACGACGCCGCGAGCGCCCCATAATTCCCCAGACTGATTGCTAGGAAATGGCGGAGCAACTGGGGCATCTTGTGGAGGCTGTCGCGCATCAATCGGCGCCATGCCGGGCCTCAATCCTCGGACGCTCACCCATCACCGTCACCGTCGGCTCCACCACGCGAATACGCGTCAGCTCCTGCGCTTCGAACCAGGCAAACACCTCGGGATAGGAATGGTAGGATTGGTACACGGGCGAATAACAGTCATAGGTGTCCAGCACACGCCAGCGCCAGTCCGGATCCATGCTGATCGGAAAGAGGCCGAGTCCGATGTGCCGCAGCATGGGAATTTTGTTGAAATAGTAAAGGGGAATGGCGGCGTGACAGAGGACGTACAACAGCCGTTTGGGGAACTTTGGAGTAACGGTCCGCCAGAAGTTCGTGGACATGACATAGAACTTGTTTTGATTCGTATAGACGGTAATGGCCACGGTGCCGCCTGGCTTGAGGTGTTTCGGCAGCTGTTCGAAGGCCCTCCGGCAATCGGGCGTATGGTGCAGCACACCGAGGCTGTAAATGAGATCGAAGCAGTCCCGTTTTAGGGGGAGCTTGAAAATATCGGCCTGGGCGATGTGCATGTTGGGATGCCCGCCCATGTTGGCAAAGGCCGAGTCCACAGCGAAGCTCAGATCCACCCCCATCACGGTCCCGCCGTGTTTCAGCACCACTTCCGCAAACCGCCCCGTGCCGCAGCCGACATCCAGCACGAGTTTACCTTTGAGATACTGCAACGGGAACGGGAGCGACTGGGCAAACCGGTCTTCCGAGTCGCTACGGCCGCTTTGGCTATCCACTTGGGTGGTGCGATGCACGGTCCACTCGAAGCTGAAATTGCCGACGTAGCCGTCGCCGGGGACAAACCTGGGCACCGACCGCACAATAGGATACCGGGCCCGACATCCGCCGCAGACCAGCGCTCCCTCGCGCACTTCTTGCCCCTCCTGCGTGCCGACCTGACAGGTCAGCGACCCCGCGCAGGCGGGACATTGCAACCATTGCACCATCGACAATTTCATGAGTTCTTGCTCCGCAACGAGACGTGGAAAGTAGCCCGTCCTACGACGGTTTGTTCAGGACGGCAGAGATGCGCAACGATCCGGCAAATTCCCGGACCACGGGGATCCGCTCCAGCAGGCAAGACAGCCGGTGCGCGACGCCGATCCACTTGTCGGGCGTGCCGGGATGGAGAAAGTCGAAGGGCTCCACCCGGACTTCGATGAAGCCATACTCCCGCAGCAGGCTCGCGAGCTGCCATCGAAAGAATGCGGTTTCATCCGGCGAATTGCCGAGCCGCTTCCCGATGGCGTGGATGTTCTTCTCTGCCGCGATTTGGGGATTCAGCATGTTGGGCTCGCTGAAGAAAAACCGCCCGCCCGGTTTGAGCACCCGCCGGAATTCCGTCATAGCCGACGGCATGTGAAAGTGATGCAAGACGCTGCATCCGGCGACGGCGTCGAAGACGCTGTCCGCATAGGGCAGCCTGGTTACGTCTCCGACGCAATAGTGGAGATTGGACAGCTCGCTCAACCGCTCACGCCCCATCCGTGCCTGTTTGGGCGAGAGTTCCACCGCCACGACGTGGGCCCCGCTCATGGCCAGCCGCCCGGTGAATTCTCCGGCCCCGGCCCCCGGCTCCAAGACCAGTTGACCCGGCCCCAGCTTGCCCCATTTCTGCGCCAGCTCGCGCCGATGATCGAGTCGCGCTTGGCCTGCCAGCGTCTTGTGGCCCCACCACACGTTTCCCAGGTCGTCGGCCAACTGGTCGAAGTGCGCTCGCTCGCGATGGACGCGATCCGTCGCAGTTGCCTGCCTATCGGCCGATTCGCTGTACTTGGTCATGATCACCCGGCGTTAAGGAATGCGTCGACGTCGTATATTCTGATTTCTCCCGACCTCGGATCATTCAGCGTGCGGGCCAAGGACGTCCGGCTCATGGCATTCTCAGCCGCGATCAGCAACGTGGTTGCGAGCGGATTGGGGATGACCGCAAGGGGGCGGTGTCCTTGCTCGAACTCCCGCAAGCTGGGACCGAGGGGATTGCCCCACTCCTCGAGGATATCGACGCGATGATCGAGCACCAACAGGTGGACGCCGGTAGCGTTTCTCAATTGCCGCAGCGCTTCGACCGTCGTAGGAAGGGAGTATGTCCCCTGAAACGAGCCGAGATAGTATTGGTCGACCGGCAGCCCTAAACTCACCTGACGGCCTCCCCCGTGTTCTCGCACATACTCGGCGGCCTCTTGGTATCCGGCATGAAGGTGCGCAACGGCCCACGCCCGAGGCAGCCCGACCGCAGCGATAAGCGCAATCCCCGCCAGCACCGCCATAGGAGCCACACGGCGGTCCGGCCACCGCTGTTCCGCGGCCCTCGCCAGCTTCACGAGGCCAACCCCGGCCCACAAGGCAACGAAGGGAAGGACCGTCACGATCATCCGGGAAAAAACGGCTGACCCCGAGAAGCCTGCGTAGACGGCCGACACGACATGCACAGCCGGTAGCGCCAACAGGAGGACGCGGGGCCAATCCTGGAGCGTGCCGCGAACCGCAAGCGCCCAGCCGATCGCCGCCATACCCAGCACCAGCCACCCTTCTGAGTCGAGCAGCAGGGTGGGAAACCGTTCAACACCCGACGGGATCACCCACCGGAAGAAGCCGAACGTATAGCGAAGCTGAGCCATATACGCCCCCCGGACGTCGGGCACATGCGCATAGGCCAGCGGAATGACAATCCGATAGAAAAGTTCGAACGCCGCGATGACACCGAAAAACGCAAGGCCCAGCGCCAACACGTTCCGCATCCCGCCGTCCTGCGGCCGCCACTTCAGCCGCGCGAGCTGCAGGGCGCCGATAAGGCCGAGGTATGGAAGAATGTTGTAATGACACCCGTAGGCGTAAGCGAGCGTGGCGCCGGCGAGGGCGAATCGCCCCGGTGTAGGGCGATCGAACGTCCGAACATACAGCCAGACGCCGAGCAACAAGAAAAACGAAGCCATGCCGACGGAGCTCTGAGACCCGGAATAAAAGGCATGATAGCTCGACACCGCCAGCACGGCCGCCGCCACCACCGCGGCCCGTTCATCGAATCGCTCCCGAACCAAGCGATACAAGACCGCCACGGTCCCGATCCCGAAGCCCAACGACAAGAACCCGACGGAATCCGGCGTCAACCCCGCGACAGCGCCATACGGCATGACCAACAAGTCATATCCCGGCTTGGTGCTGAAGGCCCAGTAGGGCACCGGTTCCCGGTCGAACGGCGCCCGCTCAGGGAACAGCCTCGGCCAGGATTGGATTCCCAACGCGTCCCGTAGCTTCAAAACCCCCGGCTGGACTGCAAACAGGTACTGGGCCTCGTCCCAGTGGAACAGTCCGCGTTGCGCCGCCGGAAGCCGCAGGGACACCGCTACCGCCACCACGAGCAGTATCGCCACGCTCGGCCGCCAGAGAACGCTGGTTGTGATCAAGAACGGCACGTCGGTACGCTTACACGGCGGAGGCAACGGCGCGAGTTCAGGCTGACGTCATTTCCGGAATGGGTTCCCGAGAGAGGAGCACATCGACGTACCCTTCCGTTGTCACACGAGTCTCCACCGCTTCCCACGAACTCGGTTGGAGGGTGTTGGCCCGTTCCAGGAGAAACGGCGCAAAGCCCCGCTCGCGCAAAAAGGCGATGACATCCTCGGGATCAGTTCCCCCTTCGCGCAGCATTGCCGGATCGAACTCGAGCAGCAAGTGCGCCTGCGGGTGCCGGGCAAGCGTAGCGTGCATGCCACGAAGCACGTGAAGCTCCGCCCCCTGCACGTCGACCTTGATGAGTGACACGGGGCGCGTGTTCCCGCACGTGTCGAGATAGTGGTCCAGGGTTATCATCTCAACCTCGCTAACGTGCGTCTGACCCTTGGTCGGATAGACGCGATGGTCGGCGGGATTGTCGAGATTCAGACAGAGCGCCGCCCGACCATTCCGAGCGCCGAGCGCCGCGGAAACCAGGACCGTATTGTGTAATCCCGTTCGGCGGACCGCCGCCCGCAGGAGCCGGACATTCGCTTCTTCCGGCTCGAACGCGAGGACGGCGCCCGTCGGACCGACGGCCCTGGCCATGACCGTGGTGAAGTACCCGATATTGGCTCCCACGTCGACTGCGACCGTACCCGGCCAGGCCAGGCGTCGGACGATCTCTGTCTGCCGCGCCTCGCTGCATCGCTTGTAGAAGAAATAGGCCTTCGAATATAGCGTCTGGCCCAGCCCGAAGGATAAGAACCCGCTTTGCTTGACGATTCGATACGACCCGACGAAAAACCTCCGCGCCATGCTGAACCAGTTCACAGACAGGCCTCCTGATCGTTCCGTTCAATGCGCCAGCGCAGGCATCTCGTGCATGACGGCTGTTGCGATCGCCTTGGCGACGATCGGTTTGGCCGCCTGATGTGTATGCACATTGTCGGTGAACATGCTGTCGGCGACGTGATCGTAGACATCGGAGAGATCGGCCAGCTTCAGCTCGCCCCGGTCTCGAAGCGGCTTCGCCTGGGACAAAATCAACGTTCTCAGCGCCTCGTGATGCGCGAGATCATGCTGCTGGAACAGCCGTTCTTCTTCAGGCGTGCGGAGGTTCTTGTAATACACCATGGGCTGAAAACACGCGAGAAATCCGCTGTGGAACGCAGAAGCGACACGCTGAGCCCTCACCAAATTATCGACGTACGTTCTCGCAATCGCATCTCGCCATTGGTCGCTGCCGAACCCGGCCGCTTGTCGCTTGCCCTCCAGATCGGCAAACGCGCCCTCGAAATACTGCCGACCGAGAATTCTCAGGACATTGCTTTCATAGGCGAACAGGGCGAGGCCGGGATAGGAGCTGACGTCGCTTTCCAGCAACGGATTCGCCTCGTACACAATGAAATTGAACGGATAGCCTGGCCGCGGATCTCCCCAGTATGGGTGGGACATATCGTTGGCCCCATTGTACATCACGATGAAATCCGGCTCATACGCAACGACCTCGAAGACCAGCCGGGCCAACTCCATGGACGAGACCGATGAAATCACCCCGAAGTTATAGACGCGCACTCGCTGATCGTGGGTCGCGCGCAATTCCTCTTCGACCAGTTGGGAAATCGACGGGGCCCCTTCGACCAACGTTGATCCGCCCAGAAAAACAATGCGAAACTCGCCCGGCTTTTTCTCCTTCGTCGGCACGGGACCGGGATACCCCAATTCGTTCAGAACCTTGTGCTCGAAGGGATAGTAGTCAGTGCCGGCAGGGTCTCCCTTGAACATGACGTACGGATACGGCTTTCGATAGATCTGGACCGGAAACTTGCGTTCAAACGAGGACCGACTCGAAAAAAACATTCGACTGCCGATTTCAAGCGCCGCGAATGCAGCTGCGCACAGGATCACCACCAGAAGCAGATTGCCCAGGAAGACCTGCGCCCTCCGGATCGTAGGGTAGTTCGAACCGCCCACGTCTGTTCCATTGTCGATGGCCACGCTCGCTACCGCCGTCTTTCTGTGTCAGGTAAACTTGACGCGCCTGGCGGCAAATATGACCATCCGGAGAAGCAGCCAACCATGCCTCCACCGATTGATGTTCGTTTCCCCATAGGTGCGCTCGTGATACCGGATGGGGAGATCCACGATCTTGAGGCTCAGTCTGGCCGCTCCGAACAGGAGATCGAAATCTCCGAAGGGGTCGAAGTCGCCGAAATAGGACCGATTGGCGGCGATCAGATCATATTCGCGCTTCCACAGCACCTTGGTCCCGCAGAGCGTGTCTTTCACCGATTGCCCGAGCAGCCAGGTAAACGCCAGACTGAAAAACTTGTTGCCCAACAAGTTGAAAAACCGCATCGCCTGGGCTTCCATGGGATAAACCAGCCGCACGCCGTTGATGAATTCGCCCCGACCCGAAACCAGGGCCTCATAAAAGCGCGGCAGGTTTTCCGGCAGGACCGTGAGGTCAGCGTCCAGGATCATCAAGACCTCACCGCGGGCATGGGCAAAGCCCAGCCTGACGGCGTCGCCCTTGCCCTTGCCAGTTTGTCGCAATAGCGTGCACCGGCGTTCGGGATGAGCCGCTATGGCTCGTTCGATCGCCGCATAGGTCTCATCTTTAGAATGCCCTTCTACGAACACGAACTCGGTACCCCCGCCCATCTCGGGAGTCCTGGCCAATATCCCCTCAATGTTGCCGGCCTCGTTACGCGCCGGGACAACCACCGATACAACCGGAGCCTTGCCGTCCTTCGTTCGGCTTGGTTGCGCCGCCGGACGGGCCACGATGAAATTGGTCAAAGCGAACCAGGAAAAGGGCCACAGCTTGACGAGGCCGCGATTAGCCAGCGTCGACAACAGCGGGAGGTACAAGGGCAACAGCGTCTCGCGGGATTGCTGCACCACCTCGAATCCGGTCAGGCTCAGCAAGTTGACGATATCTTCCTGCGTCAGCCAGTTCTGGGCCATCGTCGGCTTGCGCCATCCCATTCGCTGGGCGACGCTCAAGGGGGCTTGCCAGACTCGGCTGTACATGTTCAACACGAGCCTGGTCTGTGGCCCCGCCGCGCGGGCCAGATGCTCCAAGGCCACCTGGACATCCCACAAGTCGTTGACCAAGTCCGACAAAACGATGGCGTCGAATGTCTCGTTGAAAGCCACTCCGTGCGCATCGGCGTGCATGAAGCGAAGCTGGGGATGCCGCTCGGCCGCTTGCTTGATCATCGTGGCGGAAAAATCGATCCCCACGCCCACGGCCGGCTGCAGCGCCGCCAGGAGATCGCCCTGCCCGCAGCCGAGCTCCAGCACTCGCAAGCCGGGAGGAATCAACAGACGGTAATAGTGCACCAGCTCCCGGTGATAAAACCGACCGCCCAGCGTGTCGGCAGGAAATGCTTCGGCCACGCGATCCCAATGGGCCATGCGCTGCTGTTGATAGCGCCGGGCCGTCATTCCGAGCTGCTCGACCGCCGCCTGGGTCATGATCCTATTGCCACCTGGCGCTGATGCGACTCGTACCATCGGATCGTCCGGCGCAGCCCCTCCTCGAAGTCCACGGTGGCCCGGAAGCCGAATTGTGCCGCGGCTCGATCGGTGTCCAACCGTCGGCGGGGCTGGCCGTTCGGCTTGGTGGTGTCCCACTTGATCGCTCCCGTGAAACCCGTCAGCCGCGTAATCGTTCCGACAAGATCCTTGATGCTGATCTCGACGCCGCACCCGAGGTTGACCGGAGCGCTGTCGTTATACCGCTCCGCCGCAAGCAAGATCCCCTCAGCGGCATCGTCGGCAAAGAGAAACTCGCGCGTTGCCGAGCCATCTCCCCAGACCTCGATATGGTCCGCACCGGCCTCCTTGGCCTCCACGCATTTGCGGATGAGCGCGGGAATGACGTGCGAACTGTCCGGATCGAAATTGTCGCCCGGTCCGTAGAGGTTCACCGGCAATAAAAAGATACTGTTATAGCCGTATTGGTCCCGATAGGCCTGGCTCTGGACCGCCATCATTTTCTTGGCCAATCCATAGGGCGCATTCGTTTCCTCGGGGTAGCCGTTCCACAGATCTTCTTCGCGAAACGGAACCGAGGCGAACTTGGGATAAGCGCAAATCGTTCCGATGGCGACGAATTTGGGGACCCCCGCCCGCCACGCCTCGTGCAACAACTGGACTCCCATGACCAGGTTATCGTAGAAAAAATCCGCCTGGTGCACCCGGTTGGCCCCAATCCCGCCCACGCGCGCGGCCAGGTGCAAGATCAGGTTGGCGCGCGAGTCCTTGATCGCCCGCCGAATCGCATCCAGGTCGCGCAAATCATAGTCTTTGCTGCGCGGGACAAAAATGTCCCGGCAACCCCGCTGCCTCAACTTGCTGACGACCACGGAGCCAAGAAATCCGGCTCCGCCGGTCACCATCACACGCATTGAGGGCCAGAACGTATTCATCTCGGCATGCCTAGAATTCGGCGCTTCGGGCCCGGCCAGGAGACTGCGACGGACCCCCCCACTGGTGCCATCCGCGAAACTTCTCGGCCACGATTTGCCGCCCTTTCCCGATCGGCGCCAATCCGAAGCTGGCCATGTCCGCATCCACCATGATGGCGACCAAATCCTCAAAGCTCACCTTGGGCTCCCAGCCAAGCACCCGCCTGGCCTTGGCGGCATCGGCCCGCAAGGACTCCACCTCAGTGGGGCGGAAATAGCGGGGATCGACCTCCACCAGCTCCTTCCAATCGAGCCCCGCATACGCAAACGCCCGTTCGACGAACTCCCGGACCGATCGGGACTCTCCCGTGCCGATGACATAATCATCGGGCCGGTCTTGCTGGAGCATCAACCACATGGCCTCCACATATTCCGGCGCATAGCCCCAGTCACGCCGAGCATCCAGGTTGCCGAGATAGAGTTTCTGTTGTTGCCCGGCGACGATGCGTGCGATGGCGCGGGTAATCTTGCGCGTGACAAACGTCTCACCCCGGCGTGGGCTCTCATGGTTGAACAAAATGCCGTTGCAAGCAAAGAGGTTGGCGCCTTCGCGATAGTTCACGGCCATCCAGTAGGCGTACACCTTGGCCGCCGCGTAGGGGCTTCTCGGCTGAAACGAGGTCTGTTCGTTTTGAGGCGCCGGCGCCACTCCGAACATCTCGCTGCTCGACGCCTGGTAAAAACGCGTCGGGATTCCGCTGCGACGGATCGCCTCAACCAACCTGGCCGTCCCCAAGCCGGTAATATCCCCCGTATACTCGGGCACGTCAAAACTGACTTTGACGTGGCTTTGCGCTCCCAAGTGGTAAATTTCGTCGGGGCGGATGTTGTAGATGAGATTCGTCAGCTGCTCCGAGTTCGCCAGATCCCCGTAATGCAGGAACAGACGGGCCGCCGGATCATGCGGATCGCGATAAAGGTGATCGATCCGTCCGGTATTGAACGTGCTGGCGCGTCGAATCATGCCATGCACTTCGTAGTCTTTGGCCAGCAAGAGTTCGGCCAGATAAGAACCGTCCTGTCCCGTAATACCCGTCACCAACGCCTTTTTCATAGTAATTCCTTATAAAGGGCAAGGTACCGTTCGACCACCGTCTCCCACCCATGATGGCGAATCATCCAGCCTCGAGCCGCCGCGCCGATCTCTTCGGCGCCTTCCCGCCGCTCGGCCAAGCGGCAAAGGGCCCCGTAGATTTCTTCTTCGGAACGCACCGACACCACGGGCGGCGCCTCCACGCCAAAGGCTTCCAGGGCTGTGCCGTCCATATGCGCCAAGATCGGCCGGCCGACGGCCATGGCCTCCAGCGTGGAAATCCCGTAAAACCCATAGGTGAATTGGTCGGCCACGACGTCGCTGGCCCCCAGACATTCGCGTAGGCCGGTTTTGTTCTGCTGCGGAATCCAACGGACGCGGTCGTCCACGTCGAGCGCCTGCGCAAGCGCCTGGCTCCGCTCCACATCCCGCCCTTTCATCACGGCGAGCAGCCAGGCCTCCTTCCCCCATCCTTTCACAAACCGCGCGAAGGCGCGAAGAAAGCGATCGTTACCTTTGTGGTTGGATCCCGGCCGTTCCGGGCAGGTCCATTCCTGCCGAGACGGCTGGAACACGACGAACGCATCGGAGGGGAGGCCGAGCCTCGCGCGGACCGTGGCGCGCTCCGCACTGCTCAACGGCCGGTATGCGGCCGTGTCGATCGGGATCGCGCAGGGCAGAAAGCGGGCATTCGTCAGGCCGAGGAGCCGGCAAGAGTCTTCCTGCGGGGGCATGGTGTAGCAGACGGCCCGACACCGCCGCTGCGCGCGCCGCAGCACCTGTGCATAGACCCGAATCCGCAAAGAGTCCATCCGGAACGGCAAAATATCGAGGTCGTCGCCGATCGACAGCACCGTGTCGGGCGCCCCGCAGCCACCCGACCAGATAACGCCTTCTCCGAAGGTCTGCACCACGTCGGCTTCGGCGAGTTGCGCCCGAAACCGCCGCTCCCGAACCCCGCCGAGAAGCCACCGCTTCACATCGACATCGACCGCCACCCTCGGCACCGCGGCCAATTCCCCTGCGTCCACACACTCCCATTCGGGCCGATCGTGATCGGCCGCAGCTTGGTCCGTGAAGACTCGCACCTGGTGCCCTTTGCGGCGCAAAAAGACGCCGAGGAGGAACGCCAGGTTCAGCGCATTGGCATACAGCGAGACGTGCATGGAAACGCCGTTAACCGGCCAGACGATACTTAAGTAACTGCCAGATCACGTTGGCGGCGTGGTACCAGTGGATCTTCTTGCCTTCGGCATAAGAACGCCCATAGTAGGCGATCGGCACTTCGTAGACGACGAGGTCTCGTTTGAGCAGCTTGGCCAGGAGCTCGGCGTCGAACTCAAACCCGTTGCTCTTCACCTCAAGCCCCTGAAGCTGTTCCCGCCGGAACATCTTGTAGCAGGTATAGATATCGCTCAGCGTCGTGTTGTAGAGCACCCGCGCGACAAAGGTGATGATTTGATTGCCGACGTAGTGCCAGAAGTAGTAGGCGCGCTGCGGCTTGGCCCCATTCATCCGCGAGCCAAGCACGAGATCCGCTCCCGCCGACTGGATCGGTTTGAGCATCTCGAGGTAATCCTGCGGATCGTATTCCAGATCGGCGTCCTGAATGACGAGCACGTCGCCGGTGGCCGCGGCGAACCCCGCTTTGAGCGCAGCCCCCTTCCCGCCGTTCCGCTCCATCAGGATCAACTGCTCGATCTTCGGCCGGAGTTCCTGCAGAAGTTCGCGCGTCCCATCCGTCGAGCCATCGTCCACGACGATGATTTCGACCGGAAGGCCGACGCTGCGCACCCGGTCCAGAACCGTGGCGATCGTCTGTTTTTCGTTGTAGCAAGGGATGATGACCGAGAGCTTGGAAACTTTGCGCATGATCCGGCCTTTCAGTCAGCGGCTCCGGTTATTCAGCCTGATAGGCACGCAGCGCGTCGGCCACCCGCTCGACGTCGGCTGGTTGCATAAGCGGATGGAGCGGCAACGCCAGAGTCCGCGCATCCAACATTGCCGAAACCGGACAGGCCGGCGTCATGGCCGGTGGGCAGTCCCGGTAGGCTTTCAACAGGTGATTGGCCGTGGCACCGGGCCGCGTCTCGATCCCCCGCGAAGCCATGTGCGCGATGACCTTCGTCCGGTCAACGCGCTCGGCCAAGAGACCGACGTAGGATTGCCAGTTGGGCGACAGATGAGGCGGCGCCTGCGGCGGAGCGAACCAGCTCAGTCCGGCCAGGGCGCGGGTCATGAGACTGGCCAGCCGCCGCCGCCGATCGAGGATCGCCGGGAGTTTGGCCATCTGCCCGAGACCGAGCGCCGCCTGCATCTCAGTCATCCGGTAATTCAACCCCGGCTCGACCAGCTCCGGACGGTGCGGCGGCACGGCAAATCCATGGGCGCGCAGGGCGCGCAGCCGATCGGCCAGCGCGACGTCGTTCGTCACCACCGCGCCACCTTCGCCAGTCGTAATCACTTTTCGAGGATGAAAGCTGAAACAGGCGGCACGTCCCCAGGCGCCGATCTTACCGCCGCGGTATCGAGAGCCCAACGCACAGGCCGCGTCTTCGACCAGGACAAGTCCGTGCTCAAGGGCCAGCGCCGCAATGGCGTCCATCTCGGCGGGCAGCCCGAACTGATGCACCGGCATGATCATCCTGAGCCGGAATCCCCCTCCCTGCGCCGGCATCCATTCGATCAGCGACCGCAAGGCGGCGGGGTCCATATTGTAGGTGTCGGGAGCGACATCCACAAAGACCGGCGTGGCGCCGGCACACGCGACCGCATTCGCCGTGGCGACGAAGGTGTAGTCGGGCACCGCCACCGCGTCGCCAGGCCCGATGTCGCAGGCCAGCATCGCCAGATGCAGAGCCGCGGTCCCAGAGGACACCATCACCGCTTGAGCCAAGCCGGTTTCTTCCGCGAAAGCCCGCTCCAGTTCAAGAACCCGCTGTGCCTGGATCAACTGGCCTGATGCCAGCACATCCGCCACGCCTTTGGTTTCGACTTCGTCGAACCAGGGTTCGGCGATCTTGAGCGGTGCCGCGTTCGTCGTGACGCTCACGAGCGGGCTCGCCCGGCAATCGGTGCAGCCGGCGTGCCGGCGACAATGGCATCCGCCCCCACATCGTCAAGCACCGTCGCGTTCATGCCAACCAGCGCCCCGGCCCCCACCCGGACTCCGTTACGCAGACAGGCACCGGCCCCGATGTAGGCGCCGCGTCCGACTTGCACGTCGCTCGCCAGGTTGACGCCGGCGGCCAGCAGCGCTCCGTCCTCCAACCGGCTGTCATGCCCGACGATGCAGGACTGCAACACCTCGACGTGGGTGCCCACTCGAACCCGGGCTCCTACCGATGCAAAGGCCAAAATACCGACACCTGGCTCAATGACCGCGCCAGGCGAAACGGCCGCCTGGGGATGGATGATCGTCGCGTAGCGACCCTCCGGAATGGCAAGACGCAGAAGCACGTCCAGGCGGGTCTTATGAGATTTTGTCGAGCCGAACCCGCAGAAGAACAGCACATCGCCGGGGAGGCGACTCCATTCCGCCATGGTCCCGAGCACCGGCAGCGGCTCCTCCCCATCGCTATCCTTGAGGAACCCGAGCACCTCGTTCCCGGCCGCAAACGCGGCTTCGGCGAAATCCACCGCCGTCCCCCCGCCTCCCAAAATGACGATGCGCCGCCCCGTAGTCCCTCGCGGCCGCCCCGTATATCCTGCCTGGTCCGTTCCGTCCATGCTCATTCGGGCGCAGCCGGATCGACCTTGTGAAACCACTCGATGGTGGCCTTCAAGCCATCGTCTAGCGACCAGCCGGGCTTGAATTTCAACTCGCGCGCGGCGCGCTCGATAGAGGGACTCCGGTACCGGACATCTTCTCCGGCATGCGGGACAAATTGGATCGCGGACTGACTGCCGGTCAGCTTGATGATTCTCTCGGCCAAGTCCCGCATCGTCACCGGCTCAGCGGGATTTCCGAGGTTGAAACTGGTGCCCTGCACGAACTCGGCCCGGACGAGACACGTTTCCACGGCATCGCAAAAATCCTCAATGTAGCAAAAGGCCCTGACCTGCGATCCGTCACCGGTCACGCGGAGCGGAAGACCGCGCAACGCCCGGTAGATGAACAAGCTGACGGCCCCCTCGCCGACCTGCCCGGGGCCATAGACGTTAAAGGGCCGTACGTAACAGGTGGGAAGCCCATATTCCCAAAAGTATGCATACCCCAGCTTTTCTGACGCCAACTTGGAAATGGCATAGACCCAACGCCGATCCGCAATGTTCCCCTGACTCGTCGGGTCTTCTTCACGCACCCCATGCGCCTCAGGCCCATAGATCTCACTTGTGGAAAATCCCACGAAGAGGCGCAGACCTGGCTTGTCCTTGAGACAGGACAGCATGTTTTGGGTTCCGCCGAAGTTGACCTCCATCGTGCGAAGCGGCTTCTTAAAGTACGATGAAACGCCGGCAATCGCCGCGAGATGCAGTACATAGGACGGCGAGCCGAGAGCCTGCTCCAAGGCCGGTCGGTCGAGCACATCGCCCGACACCACCGTCAGCCCCTTTGCTCCATCAAGCCCGCTGTACCGTAACGAATCCCGATGGCCGTTGTCGTAAATCGTCACCCGGTTCCCCCGCGCCAGGAGGCGTCTGGTCAGGTGGGTTCCAATGAATCCGCGTCCCCCGGTCAGAAACACCGATTCGCCGCGAATGAACTCGTCGATCGCCTCAGACATGGGCACAGACCTGTTGAATCACATAGTCCACCTGTTCGTCGGTCATCTCCGGATCAATCGGCAGAGACAACCCTTCGCGGGCCAGGGCCTCCGACTCCGGAAAGGATCCCGGCCCGTGGCCGGCCGAGGCGTAGGCAGGCTGAAGGTGGAGCGGGATGGGGTAATGGATACCCGTCTCGATGCCGGCCTCGCCCAAGACCTTCCGTAGCCGTTCGCGGTCCGGATGTCGGATCACGAACAGGTGATAGACATGGCGATTGTATGGCCGTTCGATCAAACAGCGGACGCCCGCGGCCGTCAACGCTGTTCGATACCGAACGGCAACGGTGCGACGTCGCTCGGTCCACCGCTCGAGATGCGGCAACTTCGCCTGCAATATCGCCGCCTGAATGCCATCCAACCGGAACCCAAACCCAACGAACTCATGTCTGTACTTATCCAGCCGGCCGTGATTCCTGTACTGCCTCATCCAGTGGGCCATCGCCTGGTCCCGCGTGACGATCGCGCCGGCATCCCCGTAGGCGCCGAGGTTTTTACCCGGAAAAAACGAGAATGTCGCTGCGTCGCTAAGCGCGCCGGGACGCTGCCCATGACATTCAGCCACATGAGCTTGAGCCGCATCCTCAATCAGCCGAAGCCTGCGCTCCTTGGCAAAAGCGGCAAACTTCGGCATCTCGACCATCTGCCCGTACAGATGGACCGGGATCACACCCCACGTGCGCGGGGTGACCGCCCGCTTCATCGCGTCGAAATCTATTAAGCCTGTATCCGGTTCCGAGTCCACGAACACGGGTGTCGCACCCGCCACCGAAACCGCTTCAGCCGTCGCAATGTAGGTCATACTCGGAACGAGGACTTCCGCGCCTTTCGGCACGCGCAACGCCTGCAGGGCGATATAGATGGCACTGGTACCGCAGGAGCAGCCCACAGCATACGGCGCTCGATGGCTGTCGGCAAAGGCCCGTTCGAACTTCGTTTCGTCCGAGCCGATGATAAAACGGCTGGTCCGGATGACCTCCGCGATGGCCGAATCGATTTCCTCGCGAATCGAATGATACTGGGCGCCCAGGTCAAGAAACGGGACCCGCATGGCCCCGCTTGGACTCCCTTTCTTGGATGCGTGTGCATCATTGCCCATGACTCTTTGTCCTCGGTTGTTAACTCTTGACCGGCGCCGGAACCTCGATCCGACGCCCATTCTGGTGCATGGAAGCGGTCGCCGCAGCCAGCACGCGCACAACCCGTAGCCCGTTGTGGCCGTCCGTCAGCGGCACGCCTCCTTCGCGGACCGTTTCTACAAAGTGCCGGCATTCAAGCGCCAGCGGCTCCTTCCATTCAATGTGCGGCGCTATGATATCGCCCGAGCGGACGCGATAAGTGTAGGACGACGGATCCGAGTGGTCGATGCCCGACATCGTCGATTCGATCTCGAACCCGCGATCGTAAATCTTGAGGCGTGTCTCAGGATCAACATCGTCATAGACGACCATCCGACGAGATCCGATGACCGTCATCGTGCGGACCTTCGATGGATCGAGCCAACTCACATGCACGTGGGCGATCTTGCCAGACGGAAATTCAAGATACATGAACGCCACATCTTCGACGCCCTTCCGAATGTGCGCAAGACCATGGGCGATCACTGACCGAGGATATTCTTCAAAGAGAAAGAGGATGATTGAGACGTCGTGCGGCGCCAGATTCCACAATGAATTCACATCCTGCCGGAGGACGCCCAGGTTCACTCGACGCGAGTAGAGATAGACGACGTCTCCGAACGCCGGATCGCGGATGATGTCTTTGAGCTTGCGCACCGCCGGGTTGAATTCGAACGTGTGTCCGACCATGAGGATCCGCTTCTGGGCTTCAGCAAGACGCACCAGTTTTTCGCCGGCTTCTACTTCGTGTGCCAGCGGCTTCTCCACCAGGACATGCTTACCGGCATTCAGGGCGCGGGCTGCCAGATCCGCATGCGTGGCAGCGGGCGTCGCGATGACAATGCCGTCCACCTCCGGATCGTTCAAAAGGTCGTCAAACCGGGTGGTCACATTCACTTGCTGAAAGCGCTTGGCGATTTTCGCGAGGAGATCCTGGCGCAGATCGCACACATAGCGGACTTCACACCCCGGCGTCTCGGCAAAGCTGCGAATCAAATTGGGGCCCCAATAGCCCGCACCCAGAATGCCTATCGTGATACTACGCGTTCCCATCACCCCCGCTCCTCATGTAGCCGCTGCCCACCGCAGGCCCAACTTGCTCACGGCATCCACTGCCCAACTGAACAGACGCCCCGATCGGCTAAACACATTGATCATCGGAGGATCTGCCTGAAGCCTGGCGCGCTCCTGGGGCGTGTACCCCTCAAACCAGTAAGGACGAAACTGCATCGGGTGCGCGAACTGGCCGGCCAACGAAAAGCCGGCAGGCGCGCTCGACTTCCATTGTTCTGGCAGTGGGTAGAGGTGCTGTGCGTTGACGAGCACGACATCACAACCGTTCAATGGTGCTTCCCGCCCGCCTGCGGGCTGGCCAGCCTTGCAAATCTTCCAGCTCTGCCCCGCCCCCCCGGCCAGGATCCGTTCCACATCTTTTGGAAAGCGAATGGCCATGGCGCTGACGGCGGTAGGCGCAAAGGACGCGAACACCGCTACGAGAAGTATCGCTGTCGCTCCGTAGCGTAAGCTTGGATTCTTCAATTCACGCATCACCAATGTTGCGGCCAGCACAACGAACGGTAGGTACATGTGAACCAGTCGGCCATAGAATACGACCCAGTGCAACACTTGCACCGCAATCGCATAGACCAGGTAGGCAACCAGTGCGGTCCCGACTATGGCGATGACCAGTCGCTCAAACCGCCCCCAAATGGCCAATACCAGAAACACAACCAGAAGCAGTGCGAGGAGAATCCCCGCCAAGCCTTCCACCTCGATCAAGTAGAGCGGCAGGAACCGAAAACCTTCGTCATATGCACCCTGGACACCTGTCAGCGTCTCCGGAGTGAACGTAGTAGAAAACCGCTTCGAGGCGCCGATAAACGAGTAGCCACCCACCCGAGCGATGGCTTCCCAGAAAGCCACCACCCCGAACGCCGTGACGATAAATGTCGCCATCGGCCGCCATGCGAAAGGACGTGCCGCCGCAAGAACTCCCATGGGGATCAGGACAAACAGGTTATACCCAGGGTAGGTCGTGGCGGCAGCCCCGGTCAGTATTCCGGCTATAAGGCAACAGCCTGACGTCAGATGTCTGCCCTCCGAGCGGCCGAGCAGGACCACGAGCGAAAGCAGGAACAGCAGCAGCGACAGGTCATAGGGAAACAAGTGCCGCACATACAAGTTAGTGTTTGCGAGCATCCCGTGGAGGGCCGCCCCCCCTGCCGCCAGCCAATGATCTTCCACCACCAGGTCCAACAAGGCATAGATCGTCATCGCCAATGCTACGCTCACCATGACGTTAAAGATTACTGGAATCGTGTAAAATGATGGATGGGTTGGCGGCAGATCAAACACGATATTGGCCACCCCCTGGCCAACTGCCGGCAACAACGACAGGAGGATATACGATGGCCGACTGGCCACTCCCGCCTCGACGCCAAAGATCCAGTGCAGCGCCTCCCTCAGGTCCCCCTTGCGGAGTTCGTCGAGCACGTGGAGGGCGTGGAGATACCGGTATTCATCAGGCCAATAGAGCTGGCCGGTCTGTCCCACCCAAAGCCGGTACACGGCCAAGCATCCAAGCCAGGCACCTAGCAATAGGAGCGGCCACCGCGCCGACCAGCTCCCTGCGTCCATTCGCCCAGCCACGCCATCAGAGCTCGACCAGTCCATCCCGTTCTTTCTGATACCGTTGCCCGCACTCCAGACATTCGAGGTTGTCGTTCAGTCGCACGGCGCAACGACAGACCCATCCCTTGAGCCTCCCCGGATTCCCCACGATCAACCCATACGCCGGCACATCACGCAGAACGACCGTCCCCGCCCCGATGAACGCGTACCGCCCGACAGAGATCCCGCACACAATCGTAGCATTCGCACCGATCGTGACGCCTTCGGCCACATAGGTCTTGGAGAATCTTGCACGATAGAGATCTTTGCGGGCCGCGCGGGGCCGTCCGATGTTGGTGAAGACCGCGTTCGGGCCAATAAAGACTTTGTGCCCTAGCTCCACACCTTCCCAGATCGCCACGCCGTTCTTAATTATGCACTCGTCCCCGATCACCGCCCCGCTCTCGACAAAAACACTCTCTCCAAGATTGCAGCGCGCTCCCACCTTGGCCCTAGGCAAGACATGCGCAAAGGCCCAAACTCTCGTGTCCGGTCCGATCTCGCAATCGTCTACCAAGGCCTTTTCGTGGATACGCGCAGTCGGATGAATTGCCATGGGGCCCTCAGGATCTTCGGCTGCGTGCGCCCTGCAGACAATGTGGGAGGTCAGCCGCCGAAGTCCGTCACATACCAAGGAACGGCCTCGGCCAGGCCCTGCGTCACAGAGCTCGTCGGCTCATATCGGAGTTCGCGTTTGGCTAGATCGATATTCGCCAGGGAATGGCGGACGTCTCCCGGTCGAAACGGCCCAAACTGCGGCCCAACGTCTTTGACAGCCGGCCGAATAGTAGCAACCCTGTCGCGGATCATTAAGAACAGGTCGATCAATCTCGTACGCTTCCCTATCGCAATATTGTAGACCCGATTTAACGCGTTGGCGTTCTCGGTTGTGGCCGCCAAAATGTTCGCCTGTAGAACATTATCGATGTAGCAGAAATCCCGACTGGTCTCGCCATCACCGTTGATGACGCAGGGTCTATCCTTGACAAGATTCGTGACCCAAGCCGGGATGACAGCGGCATAGGGACCATCCTGGTTTTGGCGGGGCCCAAAGACGTTGAAGTAGCGCAGGCCTATGCATGCGATTGCATACGTCCTAGCAAATACCTCAGCGTAGAGTTCATTGAGGTATTTCGTAACTGCGTAGGGCGAGAGAGGCCGTCCGATCACATCTTCGACTTTCGGTAGCCCAGGGTGGTCTCCGTAGACGGAGCTTGAGGAGGCATAGACGAATCGCTTGACCTTGGCGTCCCGCGCTGCCACAAGCATATTGAGGAAGCCATCGACGTTCGACCGGTTGGTACTCTGCGGATCAGCAATCGAGCGGGGAACTGACCCGAGTGCCGCTTCATGCAATACATACTCTACGTCGACACAAGCTTTGGCGCAATCGGCTGGATTGGCAATATCCCCTTCGATAAATGTGAACCTGGCCCAGCGGTCGGCACCCACGCAACGCTGAACATCTTCCAGGTTACGCCGATGCCCGGTCGAAAAATTATCCAGCCCAACGACTAGTTGCCCGCTCTCCAAGAGAAATTCCAGAAGATTGGAGCCGATGAAGCCGGCCACGCCAGTAATCAACCACCGGCGGGGGGCCGGGGGGAGTTGCTGCTTTAAAGTTTCGAACGATGTCATCTACGCTATATCGGCATGACGTCGGCGGCATCAATCGCCACCGCCGCCGCTTGCTTGATGAGATGCACTGCAATCACGAGCCGATACCGCTTCTCTTTTCGAAGAAGGATTCCCCTGACACCCTCCAGAGGGCCGCGAATAACCTCGACCGCCATGCCTTCGCGCAAGTACGGGTGCGCGTCATAGGACAGGGTGCTGATCATGAGTTTTTTGAGCGCCTCGATTTCCTCGTCCGGGACTGGCTCAGGAGAGCTTCCACCGCCCACGATCTGCACAACGCCGGGGATCTTGAGCACGGCCAGCCTCTTCTGCCAGCGAAACTGGGCAAAGCAATAGCCAGGGAAGAGGGGCACCTCAATAGCCTTCTTACGATCCTTCCATTGGCTAATCCGTACCAGCGATGGAAGGAGCCGCTCGATTTCCTGTTTGGCAAGCCAATCCCGAACTTGTTTCTCATGCCGTGATCGCGTCCGGAGTGCATACCACTGCGGGCGATCCTCTGTCTCAGGCACAGCTTCGCCCTCTCACTTACAGTAAGGAAAAAAACCGGCAACCTCCATTCTCCGCTCAATAGGAGCGGAGAATACATGCTGCCTGCGTGGGCCTGACCAACAGACAGCCCTTCGCCAATGAAGGGCTTGAATTAACTGTGCTGCGATTCCCTAGGCCATAGGCCACGGGAATCCACATAACCTTGCGACCTGAGGTGAACGACTTGCCCCTGAGGAATCACACGACTGTCTGCTGGCCTATGGTGTGGGAATGCACGGGGGGTGGTTCTTTCTTCGGGTGCGTCGTTGTTGTGCAATTATCGGCAAACTCTTGGAGAATTTCGATCTTATAACAAGGCTTGAACACCCACCGTCCCTTCAAAGAAACCCCCGAGCAAGTCAATTTCCACAGGCAAGGGAACGGAACATCCCTATTTCCAGATGGAGCTTGTCTAGTTTTGGAAGTCTTTTTATGCTGAAGCATGGCCTCTTCCTTGTTGCCCAGGACTCATTTGTCGACCCGACAACTCCGGGCATT
>VGXC01000010.1 GCA_016873495.1 Nitrospira sp.
TTCCTTCCCACTCATCGTGACTCTGTCCTCTCCGACCATCCGGCCCTCCTGGTGAAAGCCGACAGTCTAGCAATGAAGAGGACATTTCTATCTTGGCGAAAGCGGACATTCTCATGTTGGGATTACAGACTGATCCCGGTTGTGAGGCCGGAAGTCACCTGCTACTTCTTTTGGTTCGGCTGGGGCTCAAGATTTTGTTATTTCTCGCGCGGGTGGCACCACTGCACCTGTGCGAACCTTTGATTTCAGGCTGGAAATTGGCTCTCTGACGCCGTCTCCTTACCTTGACAGTTTGGGGGGCGGAGTGATAGCGTACCCCCCTTCTTGCCCGAGAAAAAGACTCATCGTTTTGTGAGGAGAATGGCACCATGCTGAAACGGTATTTACTGGCTCCAGGGCCGACGCCGGTTCCTCCCGAGGTCTTGCTGGCCATGGCAAGGCCGATGATCCATCACCGCGCCCCCGAGTTCGATCCGATTTTTCAGGAAGTTCGGGAAGGCCTGAAATGGCTCTTCCAGACCAGGAACGACGTGCTGATCCTGGCGTCTTCCGGCACGGGCGGGATGGAAGGGGCCGTGTCCAATTTCCTGTCGCCCGGCGACAAGGCCCTGGTGATTAATGGCGGAAAGTTCGGCGAGCGTTGGGGCAAGCTCTGCAAGACGTTCGGCGCCCAAGTCCAGGAAATCAAGGTGGAATGGGGCCACTCCGTGGACCCCAAGCAGGTGGCGGACGCCCTGAAAAAGGATCCGGCGATCAAGGCGGTCTATGTCCAGGCGAGTGAGACCTCCACCGCTGTGACCCACGATGTGAAGGCACTGGGGCAGATCGTAAAGGGCGCTCCGGAGACCATCCTTGTCGTGGACGCCATCACGGCACTCGGCGTGTTCGACCTCAAGACCGATGAGTGGGGGCTGGACGTTGTGATCACCGGTTCGCAAAAGGCCCTCATGCTGCCGCCGGGGCTGGCTTTTGTGAGCGTCAGCGAGAAGGCCTGGCAGCTCGCAGAGAAGGCCAAGAACACCTCTTTCTATTTTAATTTCAAACGTGAGAAGGATAACCAGCAAAAGAACCAGACGGCCTTCACTCCGGCAGTCTCCATGATCCTGGGGTTGCAGGAAGTGCTCAAGATGTTAAAGGCTGAGGGCTTGGAAAGCGTGTTTGCCCGGCAGACTCAGATGGCCCATGCGCTGCGCGAGGGCGTAAAGGCCGCGGGGATGGAAATCTTCGCCAAAGGTACGCCCAGTGACGCGGTGACCGCCATCAATGCGCCGGCGGGGGTGGATGGCCAGGCCATCTATAAGAACCTTCGTGTGCAATACGGTATCACCGCCGCGGGAGGACAGGACCACCTCAAAGGCAAAATCTTCCGAATCTCCCACATGGGATATTTGGACCGGTTCGACGTGATCTTGGCCCTGGCTGCGACTGAGATGGTGCTCAAGGGGCTGGGTCATCCGATTTCGCTCGGCAAGGGTGTGGCGAAGGCGCAGGAATTGTTGATGGCCAAGTAAGGCCGGGGAAATAGGGGACGACGCGATTCATGGGAGCCCAGATCAAGATTCTCGTCAGCGACAGCCTGTCGAAGCACGGCGTGGAGATACTCCAAAAGGCCGGCTTTCAGGTGGACCTCAAGACCAAACTCACGAAAGACGAGCTGCTCAAAGAGATCAAGCAGTATGATGGCCTGATCATCCGATCAGCGACGAAAGTCACCGCCGACGTGGTCGCAGCGGCCGACCGGCTGAAGGTGGTGGGGCGGGCAGGGTCCGGGCTCGACAACGTAGATCAGACGGCCGCCACCAAGCGCGGCATCGTCGTGATGAACACGCCCGGCGGCAACACCGTCACGACCGCCGAGCACACCATGTCCATGATCTGCTCCATGGCCCGCCGCATCCCGCAGGCCACCGGTTCCATGAAGGCCGGCAAATGGGAGAAGGAAAAGTTCATGGGCGTGGAGTTGTACGGGAAGACACTGGGCATCGTGGGCTTCGGCCAGATCGGCGGGTACCTGTCCAAGCTGGCCCAGGGGTTCTCGATGACCGTCATCGCCTATGATCCGTATCTGGCGCCGGAAAAGGCGCAGAAGATGGGGATCGAAGTCGTGGCGCTGACCGACATCTTCCGGCGCGCGGATATCATCAGCGTGCACACCCCGCTCACGGCCGAAACCAAGTCCCTGATCAACGCCGCCACTATCGCGCAGATGAAGCCCGGGGTCATGTTGGTGAATTGCGCCCGCGGCGGGATCATCAACGAACCGGATCTCGTCGAGGCGCTCACGGCCAAGCGAGTGGCTGCGGCGGCCTTCGATGTCTTCGAGGAGGAGCCCGTCAAGCCCGACAATGCTCTACTGACGTTGGATAATTTCATCTGCACCCCGCACATCGGGGCGTCGACGTCTGAGGCCCAGGAAAATGTGGCGATCGGGATCGCCGAACAGATCGTCGATTACTTCACCAAGGGGGTGGCCCGCGGGGCGGTGAACGTCCCGTCGGTGCCGCCGGAGTTGTTGCCGCAGCTCCAGCCCTACCTCGCGTTGGCGGAGAAAATCGGGTCGCTCCAGTCGCAGCTCTGCGAGGGTGGCATCGAACGGGTGACCGTGGAATACAACGGCGAGGTGGCGTCGCTGTTGGTGGCGCCGCTGACGATTGCAGTCTTGAAAGGTTTATTGACGCCGATTTTGGAAGACGCGGTCAACTATGTGAATGCGCCGGTGATCGCCAAGGATCGGGGCATCGAGGTCAAAGAAGTGAAGGGGGGCGACACAGGCGACTTTGCCAGCATGATCCGGGTCCGCGTGGAGGCGGGGAAAAAGACGCACCGGATGGCGGGGACGCTGTATAGTCGCAAGGATCCGCGCATCGTCGAGATCGACAACTTCCAGGTCGAGATGGTGCCCGAGGGACACATGTTGCTGCTTCAGAACATGGACCGACCCGGTGTCATCGGCACGGTTACCTCGACCCTTGGCCAGCACAATGTGAACATCGCCCGCATGCAGTGCTCCCGCGAGGCGCGCGGCGGCAACGCCCTGTTGATCATCGGCTTGGACGCGCCGCTGCCGAGCGGTATACTGCAGACGATCAAGCAAGGTCCCAATATCCTGTCCGTCAAGCTCGTCGATCTTTCAAAGGGGCTCTAGCAGACCCCCGCAGATATGTCCCGCCGTCGACCATCTCCACGCACCCTCGGCTCTGCCCGCGCGCAGGCGGTTGTCCCGAACCGGCACGACCGCTCGTTGATCCCGGTCGGGATGTCCACGATCCTGCCGGAAACCGTGACGCAGGTGCGCCACCTGGAAGAGGTCCTGCTGACGACCCTCGTCGGATGGGGATACCAGGAGATCATTCCGCCCACCTTCGAATATCTCGATGTGCTGACGCCGGGACTCGAACCGGAGGTCATCGAGGCCTGCTACAAGTTCGCCGATCGGACGACAGGGCGTATTCTGCTGCTGAGGCCGGATGTCACCGCGCAGATCGCCCGCATCGTCGCCATGGGCATGGTGGACGAACGGCTGCCGCTCCGACTGTCGTACCGTACGACTGTCTTCCGGTATGAGCCGGAGCATGCGGGGCGCGACCGGGAAATTTTTCAGGTGGGTGCCGAGCTGATCGGGGTCGACGACGCGGCGATGGACGGAGAGATCGTGGCGTTGATGGGGGATTGCCTCGGGAAGCTGGGACTGTCGGACTTTACCATCTCGCTGGGCCATGTGGGGTTTTTCAAGGCGTTGGTGGCCCGCGCCGGGCTGTCCCAGGAAGGCCGGAAACGAGCCGAGCACGCGGCGGCCAAGAAGGATCTGCCGCGGCTCGAAGAAATCCTCGCCCGCGAGCGGATTTCGGCCAAGGCGGCGCGAGGCATTCTGGAGGCGCCGCGCCTGTATGGGCGGGACGAGGTGCTCGATCGGGGCGGCGCATTGGCCGGCCGGGACCCACAATCGCGTGCGGCGCTGGATCGCTTGACGCAGGTCTATCGACTCCTGGCTGATGCCGGCTTCAAGGACCGGCTCGTGCTGGACTTGGGAGAGTTCCGGGGGTTTGACTATTATGACGGGGTGGTGTTCGATGTCTTTGCCGATGGGGTCGGCTGCGAACTGGGGGGCGGGGGGCGATACAATAACTTGATCGGACGATTCGGTCGGGATCTCCCTTCCACGGGGTTTGCCTTCGATGTGGACCGTCTCTTTCAGGCGCTGGAGCGGCGGGGCAACGGCGCTCCCCCTGCCCATGAGACGGTCCTGGTGTCAGCGCCGGCCAACCAGGCACGCCGGTTGTTCCAGGTATCCGGCCGGCTGAGGGAAGCGGGCCTGATCGTCGTACAAGGCTCTTTCCGCGCGAAATCCCAGAACCACCCCCGGTCGGTGGTGGCGGAGGGGCGCCGTCTCGGGGTTGCGTCGGCGGTCCTCATCGGACTTTCCGGCCGACCGCCGGACGAAGTCCTGGTGTTGACCGGACTCACCGGCGCTCGACCGGTTCAACGTCGGCGAGTCGCGCTTAAAGAGTTGGCCGGGCTTCTTTCCCAGAGTGTTCGCTAGCTGTCCGACATGAATCATCCCGACCGTGCCACGAGTTGATCGATCATGACTCCTTCAGATCTCTCGGCGCCCCGGCTTCCGCCACAGAACCTCGAAGCCGAGCAATGTGTGTTGGGGGCGATCCTGCTCGAGAAAGCGGCGATGGCAAAGGCCGAGGAGCTGATTGCCGAGGAAGCGTTTTACCGCACGGCCCATCAGAAAATCTATCGCGCGATGTTGGAGCTCTCGGAGCGGGGCGAGGAGATCGATCAAATCACGCTTTCCGAGCACCTGAAGACCAAGGGCGAACTTGAGTCCGTCGGCGGATCGGCGTACTTGGCCGAGTTGGTCCAGGTGGTCCCGACCGCGGCCAACATTAAATACCATTGCAAGATCGTGCAGGAGAAAGCCCTTTCTAGGGGTCTGATCGGCGCCGCCACCGAAGTGATTGCCCGGGGCTACGACGGGATGACCCCGGTGGACAAGCTGCTGGACTATGCGGAAGAATCCGTCTTCCGCTTGTCGGAAGGCAAGCTGGGCCGGTCCTTCACCGAGATCAAGCATGTCATTAAGGATAGCCTGGACCTCGTCGAGCAACTCTCCAAGCGCAAGGAAAAAGTCACCGGCGTTCCCACCGGGTTCTACGACCTGGACGATCTACTGGCCGGTCTGCAAGCCTCCGATCTCATCGTGATCGCGGGACGGCCCAGCATGGGGAAAACCAGTTTGGCGTTGGGGATGGCGCAGCATGCGGCCGTCCACCACGGCAAGGTGGTCGGGGTCTTCAGCCTGGAAATGTCCAAGGCGCAGCTGGTCTTGCGCATGTTGAGTTCCGAAGCCCACGTGGATTCGCATGCGTTGCGAACCGGCCGGCTGCAAAAAGAAGATTGGTGGCGGTTGGCGGAGGCCACGGGCCGGCTCGAGCAGGCGCCGATCTTCATCGACGACACGGGGGCGCTGACCGTGCAGCAGATGCGGGGCAAGGCCCGCCGGTTGAAAATGGAGAACAAAAACAAACTGGACTTGTTGATCGTGGACTATCTGCAGCTTATGCAAGGACGCGACTCCGAGTCGCGCCAACAGGAGATTTCCGATATCTCGCGGTCGCTCAAAGCCTTGGCCAAGGAGTTAAATGTTCCGGTGCTGGCCTTGTCCCAGTTGAGCCGGGCCGTGGAAGCCAGGAAGCCTCCCATCCCGATGCTGGCAGATTTGCGGGAGAGCGGGGCGATCGAGCAGGATGCGGACGTGGTGATCTTCATCTACCGGGAGGATGTCTACGATCAGGCGTCCGAAAAAAAAGGGATCGCGGAGATTTTGGTTCGGAAACATCGCAACGGGCCGATCGGAGACGTGAAGCTGTTTTTTCACGACAAATTTGCCAAGTTCGAGAGCCTGGAGAACCGAGAGAGCGTTTGACACCCTTTCGAGCGACTCCGTATAATTCACTGAATGTGTGTCGGCTTATCCGCCGCCGCGTGTGCCGCCCCCATCTCCAAGCGAGGACTCGATCGTGACGCAGCGCCTCCACGTGTCGGTCTCTACGCCCGCGCGACCCGGCCCTGTCCGGTGTGTCCGGACGGTCATCCGCCTTGCGGTCGTTGCGCTGTTCATGGCCTCTTGCAGTACTGGTTCCCAGGGAGGAACCGGCACTGTTGCGTTGCCGGACAAGCCCCCCGGGATTCCTTCCACGCCGGCTCATTTGGTGCACGCCACCGACCCGCGGGCCTATTACCATTTCATCCTGGGATACCAGGCCGAGATCGAGAAGGATACGGAGCGGGCCATCCACGAGTATTCGACCGCCCTGCGCGGCGATCCTGGCTCGACCGTGCTCAAGGCACGGCTGGCCTCCCTCTATTTTTCAATCGGCGAGGTGGTGAAGGCCGTCAGGTTTGCCGACCGGGTGTCCGAATCCGAGGTGCAGGATGCGGCCACGTTGGTGCAAATGGCCGGGATTTTTGCGGGGGCCGGGCAGACCGACAAGGCCCTCGTGTTGTATGACCGAGCCATTGCCCAACAACCGACCGGTACCGACGCCTATTTCTCGAAAGGCTTGCTCCTGGTGAACCTGAAGCGTCTGGATGAAGCGGAGGCTTCGTTTAAGAAGGGCATGGGGCAAGCCAAGGACTCACCGCTGGGTTACTATTATTTGGGTCGGGTGGCGGTCGAAGCCAAGCATTACGAACAAGCTATCAGCAGCTTCGAGCGAGCCATGGCGATCAACCAGTCGTTTGAGCCGGCCTATATTGCATTGGCGGCAGTATATGAATTGCAGCAACAGCACGGCAATGCCGTTGGGGTCTATCGCAAGTACCTGAGCGTCGTGAACCCGAACAACCGAGATGTGCGGCAGCATTTGATCCGACTCTATATCACGGATAAGGCCTATGCGGAGGCGCTGGCGGAATTGGATATCGCACTCGCCCAAGACCCGGACGACCTGGATGCGCAGTTGCGGGTCGGTTTGATCTATGGGGAGCTCAAAGATTATCCCAGAGCGATCGCTCAGCTGAACAAAATACTGGCGGTGCGCCCGGGCGAACTTCGAGTGCGGGACTATCTGGGGTTGATGTACGAAGAGACCAAGGACTATCCGCGTGCCATCGCCGCGTATGAGCACAACCTGACTTTGCAGCCGGCCTACATCGATGGCCACATGCACATGGGTTTCTTACAGTATCGGCTGAAGCACTATCCGGAAGCCGTGGCCCATTTCTCGGAAGCGGTGAAGCTCAATCCCCGACAGCCGGATGTCCACCTTCTCTTGGGGTTGACCTACCTGCAAACCGAGCAATACGTCAAAGCTTCACAGGTCCTCGAGGAAGGCATCCGCTATAACCCCGGCAACCCGGATCTGCACTTTAACCTGGGCACCGCCTACGATAAATTGGATCGCTTCGACGAGGTCGTGAAAGCGATGGAAGCGACGTTGCGTCTCGACCCGCACCATGCCGATGCGCTGAACTATTTGGGATACAGCTACACCGAGCGGGGCATGAAAATCGAAGAGGCCCTGTCGCTCATCAAGCGCGCGGTGTCGCTGAAGCCCAACAACGGCTACTACGTGGATAGTCTCGGCTGGGCGTTTTTCAAGCTCGGCCAAGTTGACCATGCGCTGGCGGAAATGAAGCGGGCCGCATCGCTCGTTCACGACGATCCGGTCATTTACGAACACCTGGGAGAGATTTTTCTCAAGCAGAATCAGATGGCGGAGGCCCGCGAGGCCTGGCTGCACTCGCTTGAATTGGACCCCACTAACCTGAAGTTGATCGAGCGGTTCCGCGCACAGGGGCTGGGCGATGCCACTTCTGACGAACGCGTCCGACAGGCTAAGCGGCGCGTGTCAGCGGAACGTGCAGACACACCCAAGGCGGTGCCGTAACAAGCTCCTGCGCAGCCACCTTCCCAATACCCGTGCCTTCCCCCGAGCGCAGCGTCTCATGGTATGAAACGTGCTCTCATTGCCAGGTCCCCATCGGAAGGCAGGGTTCTCTTGAAGAGTCTGGACAAGCAACAGGGATATACCCTCATAGAACTCATGATCGCGATGGCGATCTTGGGGCTGCTGGCCGGCCTCGCCATCCCCACATACATGCGGTACCAGGCCAAAGCGAGGCAGGCCGAGGCAGCGACGAACCTCGGGGCTATTTTCGTGACCGAGACGGCCTTCTTCGGCGAGGCCGCCCGCTATAGCAACTTCACCGAAGCCGGCTTCAGCCTTGCGGCGGCGAGCAATCGGTTCACCTATCGCGCCGAACAAACCACCTCAGCTGGTTTGGCCACTGGAGCCGTTCAGGTGATCAGTGCCGCCATCGGTCCCGTGACGCCGGACAATACGATCGTCCCGGCCCGTTCCAACTTGCAACAGTTCACTGCCACCGCCACCGCCAATCTCGACGAGGACGCCACAATCGACCAGTGGCATGTCGACGATGTGAAGCGGGGGTTAACCACGCCCGACAATAACGACATCACCTCTTAACCCGCCAGCTCTGGCTATCACCAGGAACAATTTTTTGCGTGTAGAGCCGAAAAACGGACTTTTTTTGGCGACCAGGCGATCTCTTGCCTGTGATTAACACGCAATATATTGGAAATATTGAAGCTAGTGGCGATTTTTCATGTCTGGTGTATCGGCATAGAAGGTGCATATTTGCATCGGGCACTTGAAATTTTCAGGGATAAACACGGAATTACGAGTATGTATGCCGACTGCCAAGCACGCAATCAGTAACCGTGGACAACAAGGAGGATTTCGCATGTTGAAGACAATCCGAGATCAAAAAGGTTTCACGCTCATCGAGTTGATGATCGTGGTGGCCATCATCGGCATCCTGGCCGCCATCGCGATCCCCAACTTCCTGCAGTATCAAGCCAAGGCGCGCCAGTCCGAGGCCAAGACCAATTTGGGCGGTGTCTTTGTCTCGGAAACGGCCTTCGTTGGCGAAAATTCTCGATATGGGTCCTTTAGTGAGGTCGGGTTTCAACTCGCGGGAAGCACCAACCGGTACACGTATCGGAGCCCCGCAGTTGGTGGAGCCGCTGGAAGTGCTGCGGCACAAGGAATTGACATGTACTGCTCGCTCGCTGGTAGTTCGGCGGCGGGTGGAACCTGCCAGGACCATGTGGCTGGGCCTGGAGCCGTGGTCGCCACTGGAGGGACTGTTGGTGCTGCTGGTACCAATGCAGCCTTTACCGCCAATGCGATCGGAAATATCGACGGGGATGCTGTGACAGACGATTGGCATGTGAACGACATCAAGCAGAATCTCCAGGTCCCTGACCAGAATGATGTCTAAGATATAATGATGCCGGGGGCAACGAGGGCATGATACCTCGTTGCTCCCGTGGCACTCCTGACGTATGCGCCTTGTGACCCGGTTGTCTGTGTACGGATGTGAGCAAGAACAGACTTTTCCCATGCGAATCGCAGCATCAAACACTCCCTTATTCTTGGCCTTCTGATCCTCCAAAGAAGAGTCCCTCTGTTATCTCGTCCGCTGCGTTGTTCATCCTGATCGGGCTATTGGCATTTTCCCCCTTGCTCGACGGCGGCACAACTCATGTCGCAACGATGGTTATCCGACTTCTGTTGCTGGCTTTGTTGGGGATCTCTCTAACTGTCTGGGTCAGAGCCGGAATCGTTCAGATTCCAAATTTTCGGATTGGCCCAACGATCTTGGCGTATCTTGGCTTAGCCGTCATTTCTACCGTGACCTCGCCCTATACTCATCAAAGCCTGCAGTGGCTGACTGTGTTGCTCGGCTATGCGGCATTGCTCTATTGGTTGGGATGCTTCGCCACATCATGGGACCAAGTCGTGCTGTTGTCCTTGGTCCTGGTGAGCATGGGGCTATTCGAAGCCGGCTGGGCCTTGGCGCAGGCTGGATGGTTTGGCGCCACGCGTCCGACGGGGACCTTTTTCAACCCGAATTTCTTGGCTGGGTATCTCGCCGTCGTCTGGTCCATTGTCCTAGGCTCTCTCTGCTACAGCCCCATTGGCCATGGGAGGCCTCATTGGGGAGGCCTATATCGCTGGCTTGTCTGGGCTGGTATGGCTGCCGTCCTGGTCCTGCTATTGCTTGCTATTGTATGGACTGGGTCTCGTGGGGGGATGTTGGCTCTGACGGTTGGTTCGTCGTTGGTGGTCGGTCTGCGATTCGGCCGCAAGGGGCTGGCCGTGCTCTTCCTGGGACTCCTGGTATGCCTGGTGACACCGAACCCCTTTCGTGAACGGGTACAGGCTGAGCACGCGAGCCCTGTCAGCTATGCCCGTTGGCAGATGTGGCAAAGCGCAGCCCGCGAGATGGTCGAGCACCCGTTTGGGGTCGGACTCGGTCTGTACCAGTATTTTTATCCACGGTATGCGTTTCCGGTTGAGGGGCAGGTCGCTCGGTATGGCAAGGTTGCCCAGACGCCACATAGCGAATATCTGCAGATGGGGGTTGAACTCGGTTGGGGTGGAGTCCTTGTCTTTGTCTGGGGCGTGGCGCTGGTTGCCTGGGAGGCGAGAGAGGTATTGAAACAACGTCTCAGACGGTGGCAACGAGGCCTCGTCGTGGGGCTCAGTGGTGGCATAGTAGGAACGCTCACCCATGCGGCGGTGGACTCCAACTTACATGAGCCGGCCATCGCGATTCTCTTGACGCTCTGCGTGGGGATGGTCCTGGCCGCGCGGCGGTTAGGTGCGCAGGCTGTGCCGATGAGAGTGGTCGTTGTCGCACATCGGTGGCTCTGGGCGGGGGTTGCCGTGGTATTGATTGGTGCCCTGACGGTCCATGTGGTCCGGCTCGGAGTCGCCTGGCTCTTCCACGAGTCCGGGTCGCAGGCGCTGACGAAACGGGAGTTTACCTCAGCCATTGCTGATTTTCGGTCCGCAGTGAACTTGGATGCAGGAAAATCTCTGTACCATAGTTCGATGGCCGCCGCGCATTTTCAGGTGTTTGCGCAGATGCACGATACAAAAGCGGCGCAGATTGCAGTGCAAGAACTGCAGACCGCCATTGCGCTAAATCCCTTGGACGGACGGCTGCAAGGATTGCTCGGTTACGTCTATGCCTCGTTCGCCAAGTCTCGTGCTCCGTCGCAGGCGTCTCCCGACCAGCGGATCGCCTGGATGCGGGCGGCTGTGGCGGCCTATGAGCGGGCGGCGGAACTGGAACCGTTCGTGCCTTCCCATGACTTGGAGCTCGGGCAGCTGTATCTGGCGCTGGGCGAACGCGAGCGGGCCGAGACCTGGGTTCGTCGGGCTGTGGAACTGGAGCCGAATTTCCTTCCCGGGCGCGAGTGGCTGGCGAGGCGCGCGATGGAATCAGAGCGTCGGGACGAGGCGGAGCGTGAATATCGGGAAATCGTTGAACGCCAACGGCAGTATGCCGGAGTTCCCAAGGATGAACTCGAAAAGCGGTATCTCACGGCCGATGTCCAAGGGCTGACGGTCGCACTCGATCGCCTCAGGTCGCGGGGATGACCATGTCGACTGGCATAGGGGTATTGAGAGAGCGCCTGCGCGTCGGCGGCTTGATAGCGCTGCTGGGGGTGGGGGCCGTCGGGGCGTTGACCACGCTGGAGCGGCAACGTCCCCCGGAAGTCAGGGCGGCGGAGTTGTCGTATTTGCCGAAGGGCGAGTACATCAGAGTCGCGGCGTTGGGCTATCACCAGATGGCCGCGGACTTGATCTGGCTCGAGGCCGTGCAGCACCTCGGCGAGTTAAAGCAGACTGGAGCCGGCTATCGCTGGGCCTACCATGCGGTGGATGTGGTGACCGACGTGGACCCGGCCTTTGCCTTCGCGTATCAGGCCGCCGGAACGATACTGGGGGTGTGGGCCGGGCTGCCGCAGGAGAGCATTGCGATCTCGACCAAGGGGATGCGCGTTTACCCGGATGTTTGGCAGCTGCCGCTGGTGGTTGGCTACGACTACTTTTACGAACTCCATGATGTGCGCGCCGCGGCACGCTATTTTCGCATGGCGGCGGTGTTGCCAGGCGCGCCTGAGTATCTGGGGAAGCTGGCCGCCAGGATGACGGTCGAAGCGGGCGATCCGGATGCGGCGTTGGAGTTTCTGCAGCGGCTGTCCATGCAGGCGCAGGACGAGCGCATTCGGGCAGGCTTGCTGAAGCGCATGAAGGAGGTTGTGGTCGAGCGGGACCTTCGCTTATTAGAGGAGGGGGTGCGCCGCTATCGGGCTCGGTACGGCGCCTTGCCGAAGACGCTCGAGGACTTGGCGGCAGGTGGAATTGTCAATCGTATCCCTCCAGAGCCACTCGGCGGTTCATATCGTCTGAATCAGGCTGATGGCACGGTCAGCAGCACCAGCCTATCCGAGCGGATGATGGTGCATCGACACCCGGGCATGTGAGGGGCTCGTTCTCAGGCGGTGCTTGCATTCTCGTTGGTTCCGCTTCATCATTCTGAAATTGTCGCAAGGCTTGAGGAGAGGACGCGCGAGGTGAACGCCATCGTCATTGACCGTTTGACGAAAGTGTACCGATCCTCCTGGTTCGGCCGGGCCCCGATGCCGGCCTTGGATGGCCTGTCTCTTTCTGTTCAACAGGGCGAAATCTATGGTTTTCTTGGTCCGAACGGCTCCGGGAAAACCACGACGCTGAAAATTCTGATGGGGCTGATGCAGGCCACGAGCGGGGGGGCCGAGATTCTGGGCAAACCGCTCGGTGATGTGCAGGTCCTCCACCGCATCGGTTTTTTGCCGGAGTCCCCATATTTTTATGAATATTTGACCGCGGAAGAGTTCCTGACGTTCTACGGACACTTGGCGGGGCTGGAGCGGGCTGTGCTTGGCTGGAAGATCACGCAATTGCTGGACCTGGTGGGGCTGGCCGAGGCCAGGACGCGGCAGCTCCGGAAGTTTTCAAAAGGCATGCTGCAGCGCATAGGCCTGGCCCAGGCGTTGATCCACGATCCGGATTTGATCGTCTTGGATGAGCCGATGTCCGGATTGGACCCGGTCGGCCGCAAGCAGGTGCGCGACTTGATCCTGAGCCTGCGGGATCAGGGGAAAACGGTGTTCTTCAGCACGCACATCATCCCCGATGTGGAGATGATCTGCGATCGGGTCGCGATCGTCGTCAAAGGGAAATTGCTGGCGGAAGGCCGTGTGGACGAGTTAGTCAATCCCGGCCATGCGCAATCCGTTGAAGTCGTCTGTGAGGGCATCAAGGCCGGAGAGGTGGCGGCCATCGCGGCGGTCGCCACCCGTGTCCTGCAGCGAGGGGAGCATTCGCTGGTGGTTTTGCCCGGTCCGGAGCAAGTGGAGCCGGTGCTCTCGGCGATCAGGACCCAGGGCGGGAAACTGGTCTCGGTCGCGCCGCAGAAGGGGTCACTGGAGGAACTGTTCATGAAGCAAACGGGCGCGACGCCCACCGGCGCGGGATGGCCGGCGACCGTCGGCGGATCGTCGGAGTGACCATGCGACGTATTACCGTCATTGCCTTGAATACGTTCCGGGAGAATCTCCGGGACAAGATTCTCTATAATCTCCTCTTTTTTGCCTTGTTGTTGATGGGCGGGTCCGTCTTGTTGGCGGATCTCACGATCATGGAGCATCGGCGGATCGTGACGGATATGGGCTTGGCCACCATGAATCTCGTCGGGGTGATCATTGCCGCCTTCGTGGGAATCGGCCTGGTCGGCAAAGAAATCGAACGGCGCACCGTCTATACAATTTTGGCCCGGCCGATCACCCGGACGCAATTCATCATCGGCAAATACCTCGGGTTGGTGCTGACCCTGCTCGTCAATGTAACGGTCATGCTGGCCGTCTTCATTGTGACGCTGTGGATGTATAGGACCCCTTTCCATGCGGCGCTCTTTCAGGCCGTGGGGTTGATCTTCATAGAACTGTTGCTGGTGACGGCGATTGCCCTGTTTTTTTCGACATTCAGCACGACCACCTTGAGCGCCATCATGACTTTAGGGTTCTATGTCATCGGGCATCTGACGACGGACTTGAAGGGGCTTGGGGAGAACAGCCAGAATGCCGCCGTGCAGAGCGTGGTCACGTGGTTGTATTACCTCTGTCCCAATCTGGACGTGCTGAACGTGAAGGGACAAGCGTCCGCCAACGGGATCGTGGACATGTCCTATGTGGCGGTGGCGTCGATGTACGGGCTGCTGTATGCCGCGCTGCTGCTGACAGCCGCCTGCGCGGTCTTTCGCCATCGAGATTTTTAGTGAGGCAACAGTCAAGGTAAAGGCAGAGGAGGCCTGGGATGAGTTTGTTGGACAAGATCAAAAATCGCTCGGCCGTGGTCGGCGTGGTGGGGCTGGGGTATGTCGGGTTGCCCCTGGCAGTGTTGCAGGCCAAGACTGGTTATCGCGTGATCGGAGTGGATGAGGTCGCCGAGAAGGTGACACGAGTTTCCCGCGGCGACAACTATATCTCGGACGTGGATAGTGCCGAGCTCAAGGAGGCGGTGAAGACCGGGAAGCTTTCGGCTACGAGCGATTTTGCGGCCTTGCAGGGTTGCGACATCGTCATGATCTGCGTTCCGACCCCGTTGACCAAGAACAAGGAGCCGGACATCAGCGCGGTTGTGTCGGTCACCAAGCAACTGGCCAAGCACGTGCATTCCGACATGCTCGTGGTGCTGGAGAGCACGACCTATCCGGGGACGACCGAAGAGGTGATGCTTCCGATCCTGACCGGAGGCGGCTTGAAAGTCGGCCAGGATATCTTTGTCGCCTTCTCGCCCGAGCGCGTGGACCCGGGCAACCGGTCGTTCAAGACGCACAACACCTTCAAGCTGGTCGGAGGGGTGACGCCGGCCTGCCTGACCGCCGCACGGACGTTCTACGAACAGTCCATCGTCAAGATTTTCCCCGTCTCCTCTCCTCGGGTGGCCGAGATGACGAAGGTGTTCGAAAACGTCTTCCGGTCCGTCAATATCGCGCTGGTGAACGAACTCGCCATCCTCTGCGACCGGATGGGCCTCAACGTCTACGAGGTGATCGACGCGGCAGCCACCAAGAACTTCGGGTTCATGCCCTTTTACCCCGGGCCCGGCGTAGGTGGCCACTGCATTCCCCTGGATCCCTATTATCTCGCCTGGAAATCCAAGGAATACGACGTCCATGCCCGGTTCATCGAGCTGGCCGGCGAGATCAACGAGGGGATGCCCTACTACGTGCTGGCCAAGATCCAGCGGCTGCTCAACCAGCACGGCCATTGCCTCAATGGATCGGAGGTCTTGATCCTGGGCGTGACCTACAAAGCGGATGTGGCCGATTGGCGTGAAACGCCGGCCATCAAGGTCATGGAACTCTTGCAACGGGAGAAGGCGAAACTGGTCTATGCGGACCCCTTCACGCCGTCGGTCGAGATTGAAGGACGGTCGTATGCGGCTGTGGAGGTCACGGATGAACAGCTCCGCCGCTGCGCCTGCGCCGTCATCCTGACGGCTCATTCGGCCTTCGACTATGAACGAATCGTTAAGCTCGCCCCGGTGGTCTTCGACACCAGGAATGGCACGAGGAACGTCAAGGGCAAGAAGAACAACGTGGTGCTGCTCTAATGTAGGCGGGTGCGTGAACGAATGTATCTATGAAGCCAGATCCAAGTAGAACGGTACGGGTTGCTGTGATCGGCGCCGGAGAATGGGGGAAGAACCATGTCCGGACTTTTGCCCGTCTCAGAGGTGCGACCTTGGCGACGGTCTGCGACCTGGACCCAGACAAGCTCGCAGCGGTCCGCACCGAATATCCCGGCGTGACCACGACGTCCCGTTACGCAGACATTCTGCAGGACGCTTCGGTCGAAGCCGTGATCATCGCCTCCTTCGCTTCCCAGCATTTCGAGCAGGCATGTCTCGCGCTGGAAGCGAAGAAGCACGTGCTGGTCGAGAAGCCCATGACCCTCGGGCCGGAGGAGGCGGACGAGCTGGTCCGCCTGGCCGATCGGGCCGGCTACTGCCTCATGGTGGGGCACCTGCTGCTGTATCACCCGGCCGTGGCCAAGATGAAGGCTCTGGTGGACGGTCGGGAGATCGGCGATCTCTTCTATCTCTACAGTCAGCGTCTCAATCTGGGTCGCGTTCGGAAGGATGAAAACGCCCTTTGGAGCTTCGGGCCGCATGACGTGGCGGTCGCCGTCCATCTCTTCGGGGACGAGCCGGAGACGGTCACGGCCAAGGGAGAAGCGTTCCTTCAGAAGGGGATCGTGGACGTGGTCTTCGTGACCTTGCATTTCCCCGAACGGAAGTTGGCCCATATTCACTTGAGCTGGCTGGACCCTCACAAAACCAGGCGGACGACCATTGTGGGGAGCAAGAAGATGGTGGTGTTCGATGATATGGAACCGACCGACAAGGTCCGCATTTACGACAAGGGAGTGGATATCAAGCCCCAAGCTGTGGCCTACGAAGACTACCTCCACGTCCGATTCGGGGACGTGCTGATTCCCCACATCGGCTCGAGCGAACCTCTCCGCGTCGAGTGTCAGCATTTTCTCGATTGTGTCCGGACCGGCAATAGACCGATGAGCGACGGCAGGCAGGGCTTACAGGTCATCCGGGTCCTGGCCGCGGCCCAACGGTCGCTCGACCTGGATGGAGCCCCTGTCCCGGTCAAGGGATAACCATGGAACATCAGGCCCTCTTTTGGGCGCATGAGACCGCTTGCGTCGATGATCCGGCCGGGGTCGGGGAGCGGACCAGGGTCTGGCATTTCGCCCACATTATGAAGGGGGCGGTCGTCGGCAAGGACTGTTCGATCGGGCAGAACGTGTTCATCGGGGCCGGGGCGGTTGTCGGGGACGGAGTCAAGATTCAAAACAATGTCTCGGTCTATGACCGCGTTACGCTGGAGGATCACGTGTTCTGCGGGCCGTCGATGGTCTTCACCAACGTCATCAACCCCCGCAGTCACATCTCTCGCAAGCAAGAGTACCGGGCGACTTTGATTCGGCAGGGGGCGACGCTGGGCGCCAACGCAACGATCCTGTGCGGGCTGACCATCGGGCGATTTGCCTTCATCGGAGCGGGGGCGGTCGTGACCCGCGACGTATCGGACTTCGCGTTGATCACCGGCAATCCAGGTCGGCAACAGGGATGGGTGTGTCGCTGCGGCGTCAAGCTCTTGTTGCCGGTGCAGGCCGGTCGTCGGCGGGTTGCCTGCCGGGTTTGCAAGGCTACGTACCGAGGTGCTGGGTCGAAATTAATCGAAGGGGTAGGGGAATAACGGATGAAGCGACCTGGTCGTTACCGGAATACAGTGGGAGAGACTAAACAATGAAGATTGCCGGGCACAGATTTATGATTACGGGTGGAAACGGATTTATCGGATCGCATGTGATCGAAGGGCTGCTTCAGCAAGGAGCCGAGCGGGTCGTGGTGTTTGATCAGACGATTTGCGCGGAGGATCACGCGCGGCTGAGCCGCGATCGGCGGGTGGAAGTGGTTCAAGGGGATGTGCTGCAACTCGAGGAACTGCTTCATGCAATGACTGGCGTTCATGGGGTCTTTCACATGGCCGTCCTGCCGCTGGGTCCCTGCGAGAGCGATCCGGCGCGGGCGTTCGAAATCAATATCCGGGGCACGTTCCAGGTCATCCAGGCAGCGGTGCAGGCCGGAGTGGGGAAACTCGTCTATTCTTCGGCCTCCTCGGTCTATGGGGATACGCTGGAGGTCATGGATGAGCAGCATCCGTTCAATCCGTGGACCATGTACGGCGTGTCGAAGCTCTGTGGCGAATTCCTGCTCAGGCCGTTCCGGACCAAGCTGCCCTACGCCATCGTGCGGTATATGAACGTCTACGGACCCCACCAGGTGGGGGGGCTGATTCCGATCGTGTTGGGGAAAATTCGGGCCGGCCAGCCGCCCGTCATCAACGGCGACGGCTCAGCCTCCTTTGATTTCATCCATGTGCGGGATGTGGCGCGGTGTACGATCCTGGCGATGGAGAGCGAGGTCACGGCCGAAGCCTTCAACGTCGGCAGTGGGACCGAGGCCACCGTCAAACAGGTGGTGGCGGCTCTCCTAGAGCTTACGGGCTCGTCCCTGCAGCCTGTCTATAAGACCGACGGGCTGGTGCCGATGAGCCGGCGTGTCGGTAGCAGCGAGAAAGCGAAACGCTTACTGGGATTTGAAGCGGCGATTCCGTTGCGGCTGGGTCTAGAAGAATTAGCCAGGGGATAAACGGCTGATGTGCGGGATTGCGGGCCTCTACAGTCTGGCCGATCGGGCGATTGAGCCGTTTGAGATCACGCGCATGTGCGAAGCGCAGGTGCATCGGGGGCCTGACGACGCGGGCTGCGTGTTGCTGGCTCCGCTCGGCCGGTCGAAGGAACATCGCTGGCAGGAGGTGACGGCGCGGGATCGCTCGCGCGCGATACCTGACCTGCAGGATCCGCATGAACTCGTCCAGACGGCCGGTTCCTTGGCGCAGGGATCCTACCGCCTGGCGCTCGGTCATCGCCGGCTGTCCATCCTCGACCTGTCCATGGCTGGCCACCAACCGATGGCGAATCGGGCCAAGACGGTGTGGCTAACTTACAACGGCGAGATTTACAACTATCTTGACCTCAAAAAGGAACTGGCGGGTAAGGGGCACCGGTTCGTCTCCGGCTCCGATACGGAAGTGCTCTTGCATCTGTATGAAGAATATGGACCGGCCTGTGTCGAACAATTAAACGGCATGTTTGCGTTCGCGCTCTGGGATGATCGGAGCGAAACGTTGCTGCTGGCCAGGGACCGTTATGGTATCAAGCCGCTGTATTACGCCGAGATCGGCCACAAGCTGGTGTTTGCCTCAGAAGTGAAGGCCCTTCTGACCGTGCAGGACTTTCGGCGGGAAGTCAATTTGCCGGCGCTGGCAGACTATTTCACCTTCCAGAACACCTTCGGCGACGCTACGTTATTCAAGGGCGTTCGGATGCTTGAACCCGGCCATCTGATGACGGTCAAGGCCGGTCACGTCGAGTGCCGGCGCTATTGGGATTTCAATTTTGAGCCGACGGAGGAAGCAAGCGAGGAGCGCTGCCGGGAGCGCCTCCGGTGCGTGCTCGAGGACACGATCAAGCGACAGTTGATCAGTGATGTTCCTGTCGGAGCCTACTTGAGCGGCGGCATGGATTCCGGGTCCATCACGGCGATGGCCGCAGCCAGTACCCCGCGGCTCATGACGTTCACGGGGGGATTCGATCTCACGAACGTTTCCGGGTTCGAGGCCGGGTTCGATGAGCGCCAGGACGCTGAGGTCCTCTCGGCGCTGTTCGGGAGCGAGCATTACCAGATGGTCTTTCATGCCGGCGACCTCGAGTGGGCCCTGCCGCGGGTCATCTGGGCGATCGAAGATCTTCGGGTGGGGATGTGCTACCCCTACTACTACACCGCGCGGCTGGCCAGCCGCTTCGTCAAGGTGGTGCTGGGAGGAACCGGCGGAGATGAAATCTTCGCCGGCTATCCTTGGCGGTACCGCATGGCGGAAGGCGCCCGATCGGAACAAGATTTTATGGCTTGCTACTACCGGTACTGGAACCGGCTCGTCCCGGCGGACCAGCGGGCGAAATTTTTCTCCCCCCAAGTGTTACGCGAATCCGACGGGCACGATCCGTACGATTCCTTCCGCCGCCTGGCCGAGCCCGCGCGCTCCATCCGGGATCCGATCCGGCGCGCGCTCTACTTCGAGGCGAAGACGTTTCTGCATGGATTGCTGGTCATCGAGGACAAGCTCAGTATGGCCCATTCTCTGGAGTCCCGCGTTCCACTGCTTGACCACGCGCTGGTGGATTTCGTGACGACACTTCCGACGCGGTACCTGATCAACCATCAGTGGGATAAAAATCCATCCGGCGACGAGAATCTTGCCGGGAAATATCTGTTCCGGCGCGCCATGGAAGGCATCCTGCCGGACCGGATTCTCCTCAAGCGCAAACAGGGGTTCAGCGCGCCAGAACAATCGTGGTACCAGGGCCCGCTGATGAACTATGTCAAAACGATTTTGCTCGACCGCAAAACCCTGTCGCGTGGATTTTTTCAGGAGGCATTTGTGCGGCGGGTGCTGGAGGAACATCTGGGCGGCGCGGTCAATCACCGGCTGCTGATCTGGAGCCTCCTCAGCTTCGAGTTCTGGAATCGTCTCTTCATGGACGGAGACCCGATTGGAGCGGACGCGCGGGTTTTCTAGCCATGAGGAAGACGGTGTGCGTGGCATCAATGGCGTCTCTTCACAATACGAGCGATGCGGAGAACAAGACCGGCGTGACGGAGCTTCGAACCGCAATGGAAGTCAGGCCGAAGCGTTCGTTCTGGAATGTCCTGATCGGGATCCCGCCGCACGCGCAGTTGATCAGGCTGCTGGCCGCCGACGAACTCCGGCGCCATTACGTCGGGTCTATGCTGGGAGCCCTCTGGCTCGTGGTGAAACCATTGCTGGTGGTCAGCGTCTACATCGTGCTCTTCGGGGTGGTGTTTCGTGCGCGGGTCGGCCCGGCACACGCTCCCATGGAGTATGCGCTGGTGCTGCTTGCGGGACTGCTTCCGTGGCTGATTTTCGCGGAGTCTCTGACGGCCGCGACGGGTTCTGTAGCGTCTAAGGGCGGTCTGGCGACCAAGGTGCGGTTCCCCATTGAAATCCTTCCGATCGCGACCGTGTTGGCGTCCACGCTGTCAGGACTGGTGGGACTGTGTCTGTTCCTGCTGGCCCTGGCTGTCCTGAAACCGTTCGGGGGGGCTCTGCTGCTGCTGCCGCTGCTGCTCGCGGCGCAACTGCTGTTCACGCTCGGCTTGGCCTGGACGCTCTCGGCGTTCAACGTGGTCGTGCGGGATGTCAGCCAGATTCTGCCACTGGCGATGACCGGGTGGCTGTTTTTAAGTCCCGTGGTCTACACGGCGGAAATGGTGCCGGAACCCCTCGCGCGCGCGTTTGCGTTGAATCCGATGGCGTACTTCCTCGACAGCTATCGGGCGATACTCCTGGCCAATCAACCGCCAACGATCCACCAGTGTGGCGTGATCGGTCTCGTAGCGGTGGGGACGTTTCTGGCCGGGTGTTGGATCTTTGACCGGCTGCGGGGAACAATCGCGGAGTGTCTCTGAGGATTCTTTGGACGACATGTCATCAAACAGTGAGGCGCACGGATGAGCGTGACAACGGATCACGGAGTGGCGCTCCGTGTCTTGCATGTGTCGAAAACGTTCAGCGTGTACCCGAGGCCGTCGGACCGGATCGTCGAGCTGATAACCCGGCGCGTCCGTCATCGTACGATCCAGGCGCTGTGCGACGTGTCGTTCACGATCAAGCGTGGCGAGGTGATCGGAGTCATCGGGCGCAACGGCGCCGGGAAAAGCACGCTGTTGAAGATTATCGCCGGTATTATGGACTGCGATCACGGGACCGTCGAAGCGTACGGGAGCTTGGCGTCGATCCTGGAGTTAGGCACAGGCTTTTATCCTGATTACAGCGGCCGAGAAAATATCTACATCGGTGGCGCATGCCTGGGCATGACCCTGGACGAGATCGAGCGCAAGATCGAGTCCATCATTGAGTTCAGCGAGTTGCATGACTTCATTGACCTGCCGATTAAGACCTATTCCAGCGGAATGCAAGCCCGGCTGACGTTCTCCACCGCCATCAGCGTTGACCCGGAGATCATGGTGGTGGATGAAGCGCTGGCCACCGGCGATCTCGCCTTTGTGGAGAAATGTATCCGACGGATCGAACGGATCATCCAGTCCGGGCGCACCGTGCTGCTGGTCAGCCACAATATGAATTTGATCACACGATTGACTAAACGGGCGATCTGGCTTGATCAGGGCAAGCTCCTGGCCGACGATGCGTCGGAAACCGTAGCCAAACAGTACGAACTCAGCATGTATCGTCAGGCGAACGACGAGCGGGCCTTCAGCGACGAAGCTCGCCTGGGGGATCAGAAGATACGCATTCTGAACGTCAGGATCGAAGGTCAACAGGTGCAGGATCAGGTGTTTCTCCATGGAACCGATTTGATCGTGCACATTGAAATCGAGGCGTCCATCGAAAGCGAAACGGCCTGTTTCTACCTCGCGGTTCACCGGGCCGACGGCCTCTGTGCCTGGACCGCCACCAATTATCAACACCTGGACGAGCGGTATCAGCCGATCTCGACGCCGTTCCATATCAAGCCGGGACGGAGCTGCATCAGTTTGCGGATCGCGCAGTGCCCGCTGAATGCAGGCAGCTACGGTCTTGATGTCGGCATTGAGCCCGTTTCGAACATCGCCACGGTGGGCGACTACCATGATTATTTCCCCAGGTGCCGGAAGTTTTCGATCGTCCGACAGGACAGCCTCGTCTTGAACAAGATGTGCGATTCACCTTCAACTTGGTCCCTCCGGAGCCGGTAGATGCTGACGACGCAGACGGCACACGCTTCGACCCGCGTTCGACTGAGGGATTATCCGTATCCCTATCGGTCGGCGATCGCCATCTCCAACGATTGTGAATTTACGTCATGGGAAACCCAGCTGAGCCTGTATCGCTCTCTGAGCGGAAAAAACGGGCTGGGACTGGAGATCTCCAATAGTCTCTTCTTTTTCGTGACGAATTCGCTGTGCCACTCCACGTTCAGCTATTTCCAGGGCACCTCCGATGTTCCGACGGCGTATGCGCCGGTGCTCAGGGAAATGATCCGCGCGGGCTACATCGACACCGTGCATGCCTACGGAGATTTTGATGACGGGACATTTCAACGGCGCTACGCGGAGCGCATCGCCGACGAGTGCCAGCGGATGGGGCTGGCCCTGGTTGCCTGGTCCAATCATGGATCGGACCGGAACTTTCAGAATCTGGGCCATCGCCGCTTGACTCAGTACCAGCAAGGAGACAACCCCGATCACCCTTGTTATCACCTGGATCTTTTGAAAGGCATGGGGGTTTGCTACCACTGGGTGGATGACGGGTACACTCCGAAGCCCGGCGACGAGACGCCGATTCTGTACCACGAGGAGGCGCGGGATGGGAGGGGCTTGATTCTGTTCAGGCGCTATCGAGGCCTCGTGGGGCAGTCAGCCCCCACCGCCAGCCGGCTGCCTGAGCAGGTGCTCTTGAGCGACATTGATTCCATCGTGGCAAATGGACGGGCATGCATCGTCTATCAGCATTTCGGATGTTGGCAGAAAACTTCGGAGGGAATGTTTGAAGCCAATCAGCCGCCATATTTCTCGCCGGAGGGGATGCGGGTTCTCGAGCGCCTGGCGGAGATTTCTCGGGAAGGAAAATGTTTGGTCGCCACCGTCGGACGGCTGCTGCGTTATCTGGAGGCCAGAGATGCCGTTGCGTTCACGGTTTCGAACAACGAGATCATGGTGTCGTCAGCAAGCGTTGGAATCGGCCCGCAGGACCTGGCGGGTGTGACCTTTTACGCGCCTGATCCGGAGCGGATGCGGCTCACGTGGCGTGCCAAAGACGGGGCCACGCATGCGCTTCCGTCCAGAGTGTTCAGGGAATCGGAGACGGGGCAGCCCTGCATCGGCGTTCCCTGGAAGAAACTTGAGGCCTTCCAATGGTAGAGGTTGAACCCCAGGTTGATCTGACGCTGGTGCTGGATATGGCGAAGGAGCATCACGATGAGGGGTACGCCCGGTTCATCTGCAAGTTTCCATTTTCGTACTATGTCGAACGGGTGAAGCGTATCGGGTTTGTCGGCAGGCAGTGCGTCATCGATGTGGGATGCGGATTTGGCCAGTGGACCACGGCGCTGGCCTTGCTGAACCACAAAGTTGTGGCGCTCGAGCAGAACCTGGCCCGTCTCTCGATCGCGCGTGAGTTGGCCAGGCGATCCGGAATTACCAATGTGGAGTTTGTGCTTGGGGACGCGCTTTCCGTTCTGGATCGCGAGGACGAAACCTTTGATGCATTGTTTTGCTACGGCGTCTTCATGTTTTTGGACCGGCGAAGGGCCGTGGCGGAGTTTGCCAGGATTCTCAAACCGGACGGCGAAATCTACATCTGCACCAACGCGTTCGGCTGGTGGTTGCAACTGTGGCTGAAGCACTGGTTTAGCGACCGGCAGGTCCGGCAGGCGGCCTATCGTGCAATGACCGGTGGCAACAAAGGCGGTCTCCCGAACTATACGAACAGGGGTGGTGTCGCTGACGTCTTGCCCCCGGAGGAGTGGGACGTGCTTCAGGTCGGGTACGAGGGGACGCTGTCTCGATTTTCCAACGGCGCCAATCCCGAGCCCGCCTACCGAGGGACATTCCTTGGGTTGGATTCGGTGATCGAATTTCTTGCAAGAAAGAAGGCGGCGAATGCGGTGAATTCCGCCCATCATGCGATGCAGAACGAGCGGTGCCGTGACGAAGCCGCGGCGCTGATCCATCGCCTCGTGGAACGTACACTCGCCAGAAATACCTATGAGTACATCACTCCTCTCCCTGAACTACCCCAGCCACGGCCGGCCGACGATCTTGTGAATAACTGCTTCCGGCCCCTAGTCCATGAGGCCTTGGCTTTGTCGAGATCTCTGCGCAGGGTCGAGCAACTGCAACTGGTCTTTCAAAAGATTACGGAGGGCTGCCGGTCTCAGATCGAGCAGATTCGAGCGTGCGTGACGTTCGCCCAAATGCACTTTTTCCATCATTTTGCCGGCCAACCGATGCAAGCCGAGAACATCCCCGTCCTCGATCCGCTCGCCGCGCTGATTCTGCGGTCCGGCCGATGCGGCAATGTGGCTCGCTTCCTCGTGGACCTCTTTGAATGCAACGGGTTTCCAGCACGTCTCTTGACGGGCGGCTGCCATACCTCAGCCGAAGTGCTGTGGCAGGCACGCTGGATCCTCGCGGATGCAAGCCTGTTTCCTCCCGGAGTCTCTCCGGTGGACGATTCCGGCAATCCCGTGGGGATTGAACAGGCGGCGCGGTCTCCCGAGTTGCTGGATCGCTGCCAGTCCTACATCAACTATCACCACGAGTACGTCGAAGCTTTCCTGAAGGCCTATCCCGAAACCACCTCGGCCCTCGATCGCTATCTTCGAGCGCCGCTGCTTCCTTCTGCCGCGTTCTTTGGAGCGGAGTATTTTCCTGGAAGGCCCCCCGGCCATATTCAGCGGCTCAGGAAGCAGGGTTCTCCTACGGAATGGAATGCAGACGAGAATTTCGGATGGTTCCTCGGCTATCAATGCGACACAATGGAAGGGCCGGCTTCCCTTTCTCGGCAACGGCCTGGGCAAGTCACGAGGTTGGACGCCAGGCAAGGCGATTTCTGCTGGGAGCGTCCCTATTGTCCGGACAAGGAGATGCGCCTCTTGTACCGCGTGATCATCAATGAACGGTCGCGCGGCTGGAGTTACAGACAGATTCCAGTGGGCTGCATGTTTGCCGTTTCAGGGACGACCATGATCATCGAAGACACCAGCGTTCCTCAAGAGACACTCCTGAACCTGGGCCGGTATCTCACGATCGTAACCCAAGTAAGAGAATGGAACGACGAGCAAATCTTTTATCTGCCTTCGAGGGAGTTTGACTTGCGCGACAGGACAAGTTGGTGACGGAGACGGCCGCCGGCGTTCAGGGATGGGGATCGTGAAGGCATCCAGTTAGGACCGGCCGGTGTATGAGTGAACAAGCGGAAGACTGACCATGGAATCGTGGAAGCAGGCGGAAATGGCCTTCGAAAACACGATGGCTGGAAGCTATGACTTCCATTATTACAGCTCGCCCATCTCCCGGGCGCATCTGCGCGAGTTTTTCATCCTCGTCCAACGGTACGTTGTCCCAGACCAATTCGTGCTGGACATCGGCGGCGGCACCGGCGCTGTCTCGGAGCAGTTGTTAAAGCGGGGACACCGCCGCATCGTTGCCGTGGATCTATCGCTGGCCATGCTGCGGGAGGCGAAAAAAAAGATGCCCCAGCTGGCCACGATTGTCTGTGACGGAGAGCATCTCCCGTTCAAAGGCGAGGCGTTCCGGACCATCGTCTGCTCGTCGGTTCTCCATCACCTGCCGTTTCCCGACCGCATGCTCGGCGAGATCAAGCGGGCGCTGGCTCCCTACGGCGTCGTGGTCGCGCAGGAGCCCAGCCGGGACCATTATTTCAGCACGCCACGATCCGCCCAGGCGAGCGGAATCAGCATGGCCTTGATGCACTACCTCTATCGCATCGAGCGCTATGTGCCGGTGAGCGAGCCGTCGATTCATGAATACCATCGGGCCTTTACGAGGCAGGAATTGGTCAAGCTATTCTCGGACCAGTTCTTTATTCTCGATTTCTGGTCTCGGTTTGCGTTTTCCTGTCTCTTTTCAAAGCTACGCAGTCCTCGCATGGCCCGTTTGGTCCTGGCCATGGACCGGTGCCTGCATCACAATGAGGGTTCGGTCTTTCACATCGTCTGCAGCAAGACAGAAGTGGGGCACCGCAACCTGTTGAAAAACTATTTTCAATATCTCGACACCTTGCGAGCCGATCCGGACCAACGACTGTCATGGCTGTTTCTCGCGGGCCTCCTGCCCCTCATTGTGGCGGGCAGGATCTACGAACTGTACGAACGGGTCCGGTCCAAATCAGGGAAGTCTGTCTTTTAGCAAATATGAATCCCCACAGGATAAAAAAACGAGCCATTCTCGCCGGTCTTCTTATCTGTCCACTCTGCCAGGGGAAGATGCAAGAAAGAGAGGAGTTGTATGAGTGCCTGAGTTGCAACAAGTCATACCCCGTTCAAGGCGGTATTCCCCGGTTCCTGCCCGATTTATCGGGCGGGGAGCGGCAGGTCAAAAGCAGCTTCGACCTGGAACACTCGCGCTACCTGGATTCGCACTATTTGCATTTCACGCCCAAGCTGGTCCAGCAGTGGCTCGAGGAAATCCAGCTGCCGGCGGATTGGTTCAAAGGGAAGCTGGTGCTGGATGCCGGGTGTGGGTCAGGCCGGTGGACCCACGCCATGGCCCAATTGGGCGCTACGGTGGTGGCCATCGATCTGACGGATGCCGGCGTCGAGATCACGCATCGTGCGACGGCGCAACTCGAGAATGTGGCGGTCCTGCAAGCCAGCGTCTTTCATCTTCCGTTCCGTCCCGAGAGTTTCGATCTGGTCGTCAGCTGGGGGGTGCTGCACCATACACCGGACACGAAAGCCGCTTTTGACCGGATTGCTCCTCTCGTTAAGAGAGGCGGCACTCTCTACGTGATGGTCTATGAGAAGCATAACCCCTGGAAGTTTATGTGGACCGACCTGATTCGGCGCCTCCTGCGGCTGTTTCCCGAGGAGCAACGGTACCATCTCTGTAAATGGTTCATCATTAAACCGCCGAGACTCCATGCCTTTTTGGCAAATCGGATCATTTGTGCGGGGTATCCGGTCTCCGCCGATCCTCTTGAACTCTCGACCATTCAGTTGGGGCTCTATGATGCGTATGCGCCCACCTTCAACCATTTGCATACGCGGCAGGAGGTGTTGACCTGGTTTGAGGAACACAAATTCACTCAAATGATGTTAACCAACCCCGTCCGCTTCACGGAGAAGGAAGACGTGCTTCGTAACGGTGAGTGCGGCGGCTCCGTCAATATCAGAGGAGTGCGGACGTGAGGGTGCTGCATATCGGCAACATTGCCAACAACGCATACAACAACGCCAAATTCCTAAGGCGTAAGGGCGTCGAGGCCGATGTCCTGTGTTATGACTACACCCACGTCATGGGCCAGCCTGAATGGGAAGATGCGGAGTTTGAAGGCGATCCAGACGAATTTAACCCTAGGTGGGAACAGGTCGATCTGAAAGGTTTCCGGCGTCCAGCCTGGTTTTTGCAGGAGGAGCTGGCGTCTCACGTGCCGGGCCGCCGGGAACAACGGTTCAAGGGCCAATTTCGTTTGGAACGGTTGGTGCGCGATCCAGTACGCTGGCTCCATGTGTTTATTAAGTATCGCCTTGAAAGTATGCTTTCCGGCACCGAGCCCCATCCGCATGCAGTGGATTTCTTTAAAATCTATCCGGCCCGGAAGTGGTTTCAGCAGTGGTTCGAGGGATATGACCTCATCCAATCTTATGCCACCGAGCCGATCCATGCCATGCTGTTCGCGACAGGGCAGCCGTATGTGGCGTTCGAGCACGGGACGATGCGCGAGATTCCTTTTGAGGCCAGTACCACAGGCCGGCTTTTGGCGTTGGCTTACCGGAAGGCCAATAGGGTGTTGATCACCAATCCGGACGTGCTCGCGGCTGCCCAACGCCTCGGGCTCACCAACTTTCAGTTCATCCCGCATCCGGTAGATGAATCCAAGTACCGTCCCTGTTCGTCGCCGCTACGGGGCGAGCTAATGAACCGGCACCAGACCGACCTGATCCTGTTCGCGCCGTCGCGCCACAACTGGGCCCTGAAGGGGAACGATCTGCTGCTCAAGGCGTTCGCGCGATTCACTCGGCAGGCGTCTCGCCATCGGCCGATCCTGATCCTCTCCGATTGGGGCCAAGAGGTGGATCGCTCTCGGGCGCTGATCGAATCCCTCGGAATCGGCGCGTCTATACTCTGGACGCCGCCGCAGAACAAAATGAAACTGATCGCGTACTACAACGCGGCGGACGTCGTACTTGATCAATTCACGCTGGGCGTGTTCGGCACGGTGACGCCAGAGGCCATGGCTTGCGGTAAGCCGGTCGTGATGCATTTCGACCGGCGCGCACACGAATGGTGTTTTGCCGAGATGCCGCCAGTTGTGCCGGCCGGGACGGAGGACGAGATATTCACTCGTCTCGTGGAGCTGACCGACGATCCGGCTCGGCGGGCCGCCGTCGGGCAGACATCGCGCGAATGGGTGATCAAGCATCACGGATGGGAGCTGGTCGCCGATCGCCAGATCGCGATCTATCGGGAGCTGCTTCAGCGATGATGGCGCGCGTGAAACGAGGGCTGAAGGCTGGGGGGGAGTGCGCCCTGCTGCCGTTCTTTCTCCTGCTGGTGTTCGGCATCTGCCTGCCCTGGCTGACGCTTCGGAGGGTTCTGGGGCAGCGGCCGGCGAAGCCGCGGATTATCTGGGGCCCCACGCCGATCATCAACATCAGCACAAACGCCGCCGCCGACCGCCGGTATGGATACCGGAGCGAGACGCTCGTCTACCGGCCGTACTATGTTACGAAGGAGTTTACCTATAACCTCGAGCGCTGGTGGCGGATCAAGCCGCTGGCGCTGGTCATTCCCTGGGCGGTCTTTCTCTGGGCCGTTCTGCGGTACGATATTTTCCAGTTCTACTTCGACGGCGGATTTCTCAACCGCACCGTCGGCAAGCGGCTGGAGTTGCCACTCCTGAAAATGCTCGGGAAGATCGTCATCGTGTCGGCCTATGGAGCCGACGTTCGCGTCGAAGCAACCACGCGGGCTCTGGGTGCCTATAATTGCTGTATGGACTGTACCCAGCGGCTTGCTGCTTGCATTTGCGACGACGCCAAGGCCAAGCGAAACCTAGCCCATGTGCATCGCTATGCGGATCTTACGTTATCCATGGGGGACATGGTCGAGTACACGCCCGGTAGCAGAAACGACGTCTATTACTGGGCGATTGATTTGAAGAAATGGCCGTATGTCGGGGCCTCTCCGATCAGCCGTCCGGTCAAGGTGGTCCATGCGCCGAACCACCCGCAGTTTAAGGGCACGCGATTTCTTGTCGATTGCGTGGCGCAATTGCGAGAAGAGGGCTATGCCGTCGAGCTGGTGTTGGTGCAGCGGATGACTAATGATGAAGCTATGGAGTTATACAAACAAGCGGATATTGTGGCTGATCAGTTCCTGATCGGCTGGCACGGCAACTTCGCCGTGGAGGCGATGGCGCTCGGCAAACCTGTCGTTGCCTATATTCGTAAGCCGGATGTGTATCTGCCCTGCGGGGCAGACTGCCCCATAGTCAGCGCCGATCCCGACACGCTGAAGGCGGCGCTCATACGGCTCATCGAAAATCCCGCGCTACGGGTCGAACTGGGCATCAGGGGCCGGCGGTATGTCGAACAGGTGTTTTCGCTGGAACAGGTCGGTGCGCGGATGGATCGTGCGTACCGGGAATTGTGGGATCACAGCGTGCCGGTGGGAGAGGGTGCGTCATGAGGATTCTGGTGACCGGGGGGGCAGGGTTCGTGGGCAGCGCACTGGTGCGGAGGCTCATGCCCGATCATGAGCTGTTCTGTCTGGTTCGGAAAGACGGCGATCTGCCGGATCATCCGCACGTGCATTCCATTCTTCAGGACCTCGCCGCTCCGCTCGAGTCGACCCGTTTGCCGGCCACGCTTGATGCGATCATCCACCTGGCGCAATCGCGACAGTTCAGGAAATTTCCGGAGCAGGCGCAGGATATTTTCAAGGTCAATGTGGATTCGACGGCGCAGTTGCTGGACTACGGTCGGCGCGCCAAGGTGCGCACGTTCATCTTTGCCTCGTCTGGCGGCGTGTGTGGGTACCAGCCGAGGCCTATTGTGGAGACGGATTCCCCCGAGCTGAGTAATTTTTACCTTGCCTCCAAGTATGCGTCAGAATGTCTGGTCAACGCGTACAGCGATCATTTCACTGCAGTGATCCTCCGGTACTTTTTCGTCTATGGCGAGGGGCAGCGCGGCATGTTCATGCCGGGTCTGGTCGAGCGGGTGCTGAAGGGGGAGCCCGTGCTCGTCTCCGGCAAGGCCGGCCTCATGATGAATCCAGTATATGTCTCCGACGCCGTCGAGGCCATCATCCGTTCGCTGGATCTTCAGAGCCAGACGACAATCAACGTGGCCGGTGCCGAGATCACCACGATTCTGGCGTTGGCCGATCTGATCGGCCAGCTGACGGGCCGGCAACCGGTCTGTCAGCACGAGCCGGAAAAGGGACCGATGAAGATGGTGGCCAATATCGAGAAAATGAAACTCGCGCTTGCCTTGGTGCCGGAGGTTTCGCTCAGGGAAGGCGTCTCCAGACTGGTGAACGATCTTACGGGGAAAATCGGGAAATGACACCGTGAAGGTACTGCACTGCCCGACAGAGACGGGGGGCCATGCCTGGGGGCTGTCGCGGGCCGAGCGCGCGCTGGGCGTGCAGAGCGACGTGATGGTCCGGCACTCGAGCTGGCTGGAGTTCCCGTGCGATGTGGACCTCCGGCTTCGTGACCGGTCCCTGCCGGCCGGCCTGCTCCGGCTCGGCTGGTTCTTTTCCCACGCGGTCCGCAGGTACGATGTCTTCCATTTCAATTGGGGCATGTCGCTCCTGGATCATCGCGCGTGGCATGTCCACCACTGGGATTTCCCGCTGCTCAAACGGCTCGGCAAACGAATCATCGTCACGTTTCAGGGCTGCGACGCCCGCATGAAGATACTGAGCCGGGAGCGGTTGAGCACCTCAGCCTGCGCTGAATGCGACGTGGCGTGGTGTACGCCAGCGATGGATCAACTCAGGCAGAAACGGATTCAAAAGGTCTGTGCTTATGCCGATCATGTGTTCGCCGTGAATCCCGACCTTCTGCACTATCTGCCGGGAGCGGAGTTTCTTCCTTATGCCAGCGTAAACCCGCACGAATGGATAGCCGGCGTGGCGTCTGCTTCGCCGGCGGCCCCTGCGAAACCGTTCCGGGTGTTGCACATGCCCACGAATCGAAGCATCAAAGGGACGAAATACGTGGAACAGGCCTGCACGCAATTGAGGGCCGCAGGCCTGCCCGTCGACTTGATGCTAGTGGAGGGCGTACCCCATTGGCAGGTAAAGGAGTTAATCGCCCGGGCAGACGTGGTGGTCGACCAGTTGCTGATCGGCTGGTACGGCGCGCTAGCGGTCGAGGCGATGGCGATGGGGAAGCCGGTGCTCTGCTATCTTCGCGACGACGATCTGAAGCGCTTTGTCTCCTTCCATGAACGGATTCCCATTGTCGGAACGACGAAGGGGACGCTCGTGCAAGACTTGCGCGCTCTGCTCCAGTCATCGACACGCAGGCAGGTTCTGGGCCTGGCAGGGCGGCAGTTCGTGCTGGATGTCCATGACCCGATGAAGATTGCGCAACGCACCATCGCAGCCTATCGCGGATAATGTGTGGCATAGCTGGCATTGTGCAGGTGAACGCGCAGCCGGTGGACGCGGCGGTGCTGGAAGCCCTGACCAGTTCGCTCGCCCACCGGGGGCCGGACGGGGAAGGCTACGTCTTGCTGGCCCGGGGAGGAGCCGGCAAGCCGATCGCGGCGACCGGCCCGCTGTCGGATTCCTTGCGGTCCGTCCCGCGCGAATATTCCGTCGGGTTCGGCCACCGGCGCCTGGCCATCCTGGACCGCTCACCGCTCGGCCATCAGCCTATGTCCTGCGACCGGGGAGACTTGTGGCTCACCTATAACGGAGAGATCTACAACTATCTGGAGATCAGGCAGATATTGCAGCAGCGAGGTTGGAGCTTCCGCTCCATGGGCGACGCCGAAGTGCTCCTCTATGCCTACAAAGAATGGGGCGAGGATTGTCTTCGGCAACTCAACGGCATGTTTGCCTTTGCCCTGTGGGATGCGCGGGAGCAGACGCTGTTCTGTGCGCGCGATCGGTTCGGGATCAAGCCCTTCTACTATCGCTGGGACGGGGACCGATTCTGTTTTGCCTCCGAAATCAAGGCCCTGTTGCAGGATCCTTCCCATCGGGTCTTGCCCAATGACCGTCTAGTCTACGACTACCTGACTCTTTCGCGGCAAGACCACAGCACGGAGACGTTTTTTCAAGGCATTCACCAACTGGCGCCGGGCGAACGGCTGACGCTGCGGCTTGGCTGGGGTGGTGGGAAGGACGGATCTGCGCGGATCGACCATGCACGTTGGTGGCGGTTTTCGGAGGGGAAACATGCGGTGTCCCTCGCCGACGCGGCGGTCCGCACCAGGGAGCTGCTGGAAGACAGTATCAGGCTGGAGTTGCGGGCCGATGTACCTATCGGAAGCTGCCTCAGTGGGGGACTGGATTCGTCGACCATCGTTTGTCTGATGAGCCGGCTTCTCGGCGAGAAAACGGCCATCCGGACTTTCTCCTCCTGCCATCAGGACGAACGGTTCGACGAACGGCGCTACATCCGCCCGGTACTGGAGCGGACCGGGGCGGCCAATAAACAAGTGTTCTCCGATGCCAAGCAACTGTTTGCGGAGCTTCCGAGGGTGCTGTGGCACCAGGACGAACCCTTCGCGGGCACCAGCATCTTGGCGCAGTGGGCGGTGATGAACGCGGCTAGGGGAGCCGGCATGAAAGTGCTGCTGGATGGGCAGGGGGCAGACGAACTGCTGTTCGGCTATCCAGGGTTCATGGGTTCTCACCTGGCCGACCTGGTGACCGCCGGCCACTGGTGGTCTGGTATTCGGGCCGGCCGGGATTGGCGCAGGGTTCATGGAGGGTTCCAGCCGACCCTGCTCGCAAGCTTGGGACGAGGGTTGCTCCCGGACGCCATGGCCGCAAGCCTCAGGACCTTTATCCGGGGGGATGACCGGTGGCTGGCTCCGGCCTTTACCCGGTCCTGGCGATCGAAGAAGGAAGACGGGCTGGTTGTGAAAGGGCGAACCCTGCTGGACAGACACATGGAACGGGCGGTAACCCAAGACTTGCCCGCCTTGCTTCACTATGAAGACCGGAACGCAATGGCCTTTTCCCTCGAAGCGCGGGTGCCCTTTCTGGATCATCGCTTGGTCGAATGGCTGGCCGGTCTGCCGCCGGAGATTAAACTCAACGGAGGTATGACCAAAGTCGTGTTGCGCGAAGCCATGGCCGGCCTGCTGCCGGAGGAGGTCCGCCTGCGCCGCGATAAGATGGGATTCGTCACGCCGGAAGATCAATGGCTGCGCGTCGATCTACGGGCGGAGATCGAGTCGGTCTTTAGGTCCGACCGGTTCCACTCCCGTCCCTATTGGAGGGCTTCGGTCGTGCAGGACTTCTATCGGCGCTATTGCGACGGGCAGGTCTCCATTGGCTCCACCGTTTGGCGTTGGGTCAGCTTGGAATTGTGGCTCAGGAGGTTTTGTGATTGAGCCGACCGGAAAGATGGCGAAGAGCAGCGAGGCCAACTCCGCTCCCGACGTCGCATTGATTCTTTTGAACAACAGCGGGATCGGGGGGACTGAACGGCGATTTGCTCAAGTGTTTCGAGGACTCAGGGCCCGTCAGGTGTCCGTGTCGCTGGTGATCAACGAATCGTTGCAGCTGCGGCTTGTCCGGTCCAGGTTGTTGGATCCGGATGCGGCGGGGTTGGTCGTGAAGGAGCGGGTGGGCAAGGTTGCCTATGCGTTGCGCAAAATGGACTATGCCCTCGCCTGTGTGAGCGTCGGCTGGTGGCTGTTCCGAATCAAGCCCAAGGTCATGCATCTGGTGTTGAGCGGAGCCTATGCGGCGCTGCCGGCGCAGGCGTTGGGGTGGGCGCCGCCGGCGATCCTGTCGATCGTCTGTCCGAGCTTGCGGGAACTCGTCGGGTCGGCACCGGGCTTGTGGCTGTACCGACGGGCGCTCAAGCGCGCCGCTCTCGTGGATGCCCTGACGGAGTCGGTGGGTGCCATGGTGGAGTCGGCGGGGGTTGCTCCCGAGCGGATTCGTGTCTCGTCCGGTAGTTGCGTGGACACCAATCGTTTTCGGCCAGCTTCGACCAAGAAGCCCTGGGTCGTTTTTTCCGGACGTCTTGTCGAGGAGAAAAATCCGATTTTATTTGTGGAGGCCTGTGCGCTCGTCCATCGGCTGATGCCGGAGGCGCGGTTCTTTCTGTTGGGGGACGGGCCCTTACGCCGCCCGGTCGAGGAATCGATCAGACGGCACAAGCTGGGAGCCTGCACCGATGTGGGCTGGCGGGACGAGGTAGAGGAGATTCTCGGACCGGCGCTGCTGTTCGCTTCCCTCCAGCGCATGGACAATTACCCGTCCCAGGCTTTGTTGGAAGCCATGGCCTGTGGGGCCTCAGTGGTTGCGACGGACGTGGGGCTGACGGCGAAGCTAGTCGATCATACGGTCGGGCTTCGAGTCCAGGCTGATCCCATTTCTGTAGCAGACGCCTTGGTCCGGCTCTTGGCCGATCCGGAGCGAACACAGATCCTCGGCGAGCGGGGACGGGAACGAGTGCTGCGCGATCACAGTCTGGATGCCTATTTGACGCATCTCGAAGGGCTTTACGCGGCGGCGGGGGAATCGGGCGCGCAGCCGGCCTATGCTTCGGCTGAGGCGCGGCGATAAGGACCGACGATGTTTCTGCTGATTTTGACCTTCCTCCTGGCCTTTCTTCTGGCTCTCTATGGGGTGCCCCTGGCCCGTCAGGCGGCGCTCAAGTTCGGCATCGTGGACAGTCCGGACGGGCAGCTCAAGCTTCAGCTCGAACCGGTGCCCTATTTGGGTGGGTTGGCGATCCACCTGGCCTTCCTGATCAGCCTGGCCTTCACCTTCGAGTTCCGCCACGACGTATTGGGAATCGTCCTGGCCGGAACGTTGATCCTGCTGCTGGGCTTGATCGACGATTTCGGCGTGCTCTCGCCGGGTGTCAAACTGATCGGGCAGTTCCTGGCCGTCTTCGTGTTGATCAAAAGCGGCATCCGGGTGGAGATCGCCGCATTACCCGAGTGGATGGACCTGGCTCTGACCGTAATTTGGATGTTGGGCGTCATCAATGCGTTCAATCTTCTGGATATCATGGATGGCCTGGCGGCCGGCGTCGGCTTTGTCTGTTCGGCCTGTTTGCTTACCGTGGCTCTGTTGAACGGAGACCAGACCCTGGCTTTCATGTTGACGGCCCTGGCCGGGAGCCTGCTGGGCTTCCTGCGCTACAACTTCCGCCCGGCCTTGATCTATATGGGCGATGCCGGCGCCATGTTCATCGGGTTGATGCTGGGCGCGGTCTCGATGATCGGCCAGTACCAGGGGGGCCATCCCCTGGCCCTGTTGAGCCCGGCCTTTATCCTGGGCGTCCCGCTCCTCGATACGCTCTTCGTCGTATACATGAGACTGTCGCGCGGCGTGCCGGTCTTCGTGGGCAGTCCCGATCATCTGGCCCTGCGCCTGAGACGCCACGGGTTTTCGGTGCCGGTGGTCGTGAGTCTTCTGTACGCCGTCTCGGCCCTGCTGGGCGGCGTCGGGCTGGCGCTCCTGTTCGTCGAAGTGCAACTGGCCTTGGCGCTGGTCGGGCTGACGGGACTGGGGTTCATCGCCACGATCCTTGTCATGAAGCGCGTGGACGTGACCGTGCCGGGTCCGGCCGGCGCTACGGGAGCGGCCGTGGCGGTGCCCAGGGATGTCCGGGAAGGGCGGGTGCCGTCATGATCGTGGTCGTCGGCGCTGGACTTGCCGGACTCAGCACGGCCTATCACTTGAACCGGCCATACTGGATCTGTGAACGGGACCTCGAAGCAGGAGGGCTTTGCCGCTCCTACGAGGTGAAGGGATTTACCTTCGACATGACCGGCCACCTGCTCCACTTCCGCCAGGCGGAGATCAAGACGCTGGTGGAAGGGCTACTGGAGGGCAAGTTGGAGCGGCACGTCCGCCGGTCGTTCATCTATTCCCACCGGACCTATACGGAATATCCGTTCCAGGTGAACACCTATGGGCTGCCGCCGGAGGTCGTCCGGGACTGTCTGTTGGGATTCATCGCCACGCTGGCCAAGACCCAGGCCGGTCCGCCGCAGAACCAGTCCTTCAAGGCCTGGATTCTGGACAACCTCGGAGAGGGAATTGCCAAGCATTTCATGGTGCCGTTCAATGAAAAGCTCTGGCAGGTGCCGCTGGATGAGCTGACTTCAGACTGGGTCTCCTGGCTGATTCCCAAGCCGGAGGTGAAGGATGTGATCAACGGGGCGCTGGGCATCAAGGACAAGGCCTTCGGCTACAACCCGACGTTCTTGTACCCGAAGCGGGGCGGTATCGACGCCCTGCCGAAGGCGTTTCTGCCGCGCGTGCCGGACATTCAGTATGGGACGGAACTGGTGGAACTCGACACGCAGCGCCGGCGGGCGACCGTTCGGACGGGTCAGAACGGCTCGCAGGTTCTGGAGTATGAGCAGCTGGTCTCCACAATCCCGATCCCGGAATTGATCCGGCGCTGCACGGACCTGCCGAAAGACATCCGGGAGGCGGCGGAAGGTCTGCGTTGCGTGTCGGTTTACAGCGTCAACCTCGGGGTGGCGCGCGAGCGGGTCACCGACATGCATTGGATCTATTTTCCGGAGCCGGACTACCCCTTCTACCGGGCCGGCTTTCCGATGAACTTCTCGCCTGGGCTGGGGCCGGCCGGCTGCAGCTCGCTGTACGTGGAGATCTCGCATCAACCGACGGAAATCATGGCGAAGGATGATGTGCTCGAGCGGGTCAGAGCAGGCTTGGAGCGGGCGGATATCTTCAGGGCGAAAGATGAGATTATCGCAGCCGAGGTGCGCGATATCCGGTATGCCTATGTCCTCTTCGACCGGCACAGGGCCAGGGTTCTGCCGGCGATTCTTCTGGAATTGGAGCGCCGAGGCATCCATTCCATCGGCCGGTACGGCCGCTGGGAACATACATCCATGGAGGATGCGATCGGGCAAGGCAAAAAACTGGCGGAGCAACTCAACGGACAAGCCCTGGTCCACCCTCGCTCGGCTGCCTCGGTCCTAGGCCGGGCCGGAGCCAATCCATGAAGGAGCCGATCACCGTTGCGCACCTGATCACCAAGCTGGAGTTGGGCGGGGCGCAGCAAAACACGCTGTTTACCGTCGAGCACCTCGACCGGTCGCGATTCCGCCCGATTCTGATTGCCGGGGAGCCGGGGCTGCTCGACCGGGAGGCAGCAGCATTGTCCGACGTTTCCTTCTATCAGGAGCCGTCGCTGGTCCGTCCGATCAATCCGCTCGCGGACCTACTGGCGCTGATCAAGCTGACTCACCTCTTGACCAGGCTCAAGCCCACGATCGTCCATACGCATAGTTCCAAGGCGGGGATTCTGGGTCGCCTGGCGGCCAGGCTGGCGGGGGTGCCCATCATCCTCCATTCCATCCACGGCTTCGGGTTCACGCCTTCCCATCACCCGATTGCGCAGCGGCTCCTGATCGCGTTGGAACGGTTGGCGGCGCGGGTGACGACCGGGTTTATTTCCGTGTCGGAGGCCAACCGGCGGCAGGGCATAGAGCTGGGGCTCTTTTCCGCGGATCGCTGTTCCGTCATCCGCAGCGGGATCGACCGGGCGCTGTTTCAAACGACGCGTGTGGATCGGAGCGCCAAGCGGCTTGAACTGGGCCTGGACCGAGCCCGGCCGGTTGTCGGCATGATCGCTCCGCTCAAGCCGCAAAAGGCGCCGCTGGATTTCGTGCGCATGGCGGCGCTGGTGCACGCAACCAGGCCGGATGCGCAATTCCTGCTGGTCGGGGATGGAGAGCTTCGGAGCGCCGTCGAAGCGGAGATCGTAGGGCTGGGCCTGTCTGGGGGCGTCCATCTAGCGGGCTGGCGGCGGGACATTCCGGAGATCATGCGCTGTCTGGACCTGCTGGTATTGACGTCGCGCTGGGAAGGGTTGCCGCGGGTCTATCTGGAGGCCCTGGCGAGCGGGGTGCCGGTCGTCGGAACCGGCGTGGATGGAGCGGCGGAGGTGGTCCAGGACGGGGTGAACGGGTATTTGGTGGAGCCAGGTGACGTGCGGCGCCTGGCCGAGCGGGTCCTGTCGCTGCTGAACCGTCCGGAGGAAGCGGTCCGCATGGGCCAGGCGGGCAGGGCGCTGTCGGACGAGTTCGATATCCATGAGATGGTCCGGCAGCAGGAGCGGGAATATGAGCGTGTCCTGGGGCGGTCGGCTGAGTGGAATCGCTTGAGAGTGGTGGCCGGCTGTGGTACACAAGCTGGGAATTAAGTGACCGGGCGGTGGGAGACAAGCAACCGGAGTCTTGAATGAACGTTCCTTTGTTGGACTTGAAAGCGCAGTTTCGCGGGATCAAGAAAGAAGTCATGGACGCGGTTGAAACCACCTGCGAGGAGCAGGCGTTCGTCCTGGGCTCCCGCGTCGCGGAGTTGGAGCAGGCCCTGGCTTCGTACGTCGGCGCCTCCCACGCGGTGGGGGTCGCCTCCGGCAGCGATGCACTCCTTCTGTCTTTGATGGCCCTGGGGGTCGAACCGGGGGATGAAGTTATCACCGTGCCGTTCACCTTCTTTGCCACGGCCGGGGCCGTGTCCCGCCTGGGTGCCAAGCCGGTCTTCGTGGACATCCGGCCGGACACGTTCAACATGGACCCGCAGCAGATCGAGCGGAAGATCACCGCCAAAACCAAGGCCATCATCCCGGTGCACTTGTTCGGGCAATGCGCCGAGATGGGCGCGATCAACGAGATCGCCAAGCGCAGGAAATTGGCTGTGATCGAGGATGCTTGCCAGGCCATCGGCGCCATGCAAAACGGGATCAAGGCCGGTGTGCTCGGAGATACGGGCTGCTTCAGCTTTTTCCCCTCCAAGAACCTGGGCGGATTCGGGGACGGGGGGCTGGTGACGACGAACGAAGCCAAGCTACACGATGCCCTGGCCATGCTGCGGGTGCATGGGAGCCGGGTCCGTTATGTGCACGAGCAGATCGGGATCAACAGCCGGTTGGACGCCTTGCAGGCGGCCATCCTGCGGGTGAAACTGAATCACCTGGACCAGTGGACCGAAGGGCGCCGGCGCAATGCGGAGCGCTATGAGCGGTTGTTCAGCGAAGCTCGGTTGCTGGACTGCGTGACCCTGCCCGTCACCCAGCCGGGCAACTACCACGTCTTCAACCAGTACACGATCCGCGCGCAGCGGCGGGATGAATTGAAAAACTTCCTCAAGGACCGGGGCATCGGCACGGAAATTTATTATCCCATCCCCATGCACGTGCAGGACTGCTACCGGTCTCTCGGCCACAAGAAGGGCGACTTTCCCGTCTCCGAGCAGGCTGCGGCGGAGGCCCTGTCCCTGCCCATCTTCGCCGAGCTCACCGACGTGCAGCTTGGCCATGTCGTTGAGTCGATCGAGGCGTTTTACCACAAGCGCTAACTCTCGCGCATCTTCCATTCCCCACAGCGAATCAACCGGATGACGACGCCCGTGGCAGGCCGGAATAATTGGTCTTGACAAATTACTATCTAGTATTATACTAACAAGAACTTTATATGGAAGGGACGATCAGGCTTCCCCTGGGGCACGGAGACGACCATAAGGTCGGACCAGTTCCGACCGGTCGGCATTCAGATGTCGCCGGTCACGCGTATCGAGTTGCCGAAGGACATCCCCGATGTGGTGGGATTCGTGGTGCGCGAGGAGGCTGCCGGCTGACCGGATAGAGTTCCACGCCGGCGGGGGCGTGATGTGAGGGAGTCGAGGTCGGGACAAACCGAGGAGGTGCGAGATGAAGGAATTAGGGTGCCTGCTCAAGACGGATGAAAGTTGGGCGAGTCTGGTTCTTCGTGTCATGCTGGGGCTGGTGTTGTTTCCGCACGGCGCGCAAAAGGTCCTCGGATGGTACGGCGGGTTCGGCTTCAGCGGCACGATGGGATTTTTCACCGACACCATGCACCTGCCCTCGATTATTGCCTTCCTGGTGATCGTCGGCGAATTCTTCGGTAGTCTGGGCCTGCTCGTCGGCTTCCTGACCCGGTTCACGGCGGCCAGCCTGGCGGTTATCATGGTGGGAGCCATTGTCACCACGCACCTGCCGAACGGATTCTTCATGAACTGGTTCGGGAAACAGGCCGGCGAAGGCTATGAGTATCACCTGCTGGTGATCGCGATCTGCGCCGCGTTGGTGATCACGGGCGCGGGGCGCTGGTCGGTGGACGGAGTGCTGGCCAAGAAGCTCGCTCGGTAGGGACGCTGACTCGGCTTGGGATGAGGAGGGTCCGGATGAGGCTTCGTTTCTTATGGGTCGGCTCCTGCTGCTTCGCGGCATTATGCAAGAACGGAGGAGCAGGAATGCTCACGACTCGCCGGCTCGCGTCCCGCCGATGGAAGGCGCCAGGATTTGCTGGACCGTCTTGAGCAGCTCGTCCATCTTGAACGGTTTCCGGAGCATGGCGAGTTCTTCCCCGGGGGCAACGCGATTCAGAAGATGGCCGTCGTCGAAGCCGGTCATGTAGAGAACCCGGATGTCCGGAATCAAGGCCCGCACCTGCGAAGCGAGTTCTCGGCCATGCATAGAGGGCATCAGGATGTCCGTAATCAGGAGATGGATCGGTCCTTGTCGGTGGGTGCACAGTTGGATCGCCTGCACAGCATGGCGGGAAGACAAGACCGTATAGTTCAGCTGAGCAAGCGCTTTACAGACCAACGCTTGAATCTGCGGCTCATCGTCGACCACCAGGATGGTCGGCGGCGTCCGTGAAGAAGGGGACGGACTCACGGCTCGGCAACCTCTCTGTGAATTCCCTGCAACATGCCAACGGGGCTTGCCGGTGAATACAGCATAGAGGATGCCAGGCCAAGGCGAGCGGCTAGGGCTCGGAAAAGATGAGTCCGAAAAGCAGAATGTCTCTTGGGAATCGTCTTAAAATCGTTTGATCTTACGGTCTTGCAATGAAGGCCTCAGGCTAGTGTCAAAGTTAGACAGTCGCTGTATCTAAAATCACCACCAACGGCGGCAAGGCCTCGTCGGCGAAGAGAGAAATTGCCTGTTTCGAGGCGTCTTGTTCCCGGACCGCTCGGATCAGAGCTAGCTTGGCTGAGAAAAGGCGGGAAGTCCTGGCTTAGTCGTGATGAGTCGAGGTTTCTTCGCAGTCGACACCCCCCTCTCTACCGCTCGCCTCGCCGGATGAGCAGAATGGCGCGCAGCGCTCCCATGGTCATTTCTGCCATACTCCCGCCATGGTGAAATCTCCCTGCCTAACCCTATTATCCGGGCCATAAAAACGGGGCTAGGCCCTTTGAGGGCCTGCCCCGCTCCTTAGCGCTGACGCTAGGTGATGAGATAGGACTCAGCGGCCTGGCACTGCTTGGATCAATTTGCGATCGCCCTGATCCCGTCCGCAGCTTTGTTCGGCAACCATGCGTTGTCCGGCGCTGGCGTCGAAAGGAATTCTGGCCAGACAGGCGTTCAACGAATCCCCGACGGCGCCTGCCGCCATCGTGCCGGACCCGGTCCCGGTGCTGGCCACGGCAGGCGTTGCCTTTCCCGAAGATTGTCCCACTTCCTCAGAAGACATTTCTGCACAGCCCACGCTCAGCGTCAGGACTGCGACCGTGACCATCGGTCCGATGAATTTGCTGTTCATTGCTCGTTCCTCCATTGTCCTGCCCATGATTGGTTGTGATGTCCGAGCTGCGGAGACCGGGAAATCGATCGCGCCAGGAAGGAATGGGAGCCGCGATGGATCAAACAGTCAGCGTGCTCACTATACTTTGTTTCATCCTGCGCCCGAAACGGTCTGGGGGTCAACCGAAATATCGACGAACGTGGAAGGGAGGAGGGCTTCGGTTGATGATCAACGGAGGCGAGAGGGCATTACCGTTCGCTCCCGCGCCTCCCGGCGCGACCCTTCCTGGATTCACCTCGCAGAAGCCTGCTGGAAATACTGAGGCTGCGGTCTTCACCCGATGTAAAATAAAGTTAGGGTTCTCGCGAGGTGTTTTGGTCGGTTCCCGCTTAGTTTCTCATAGGACGGGGAGAAGAACGGGCATTTACCGGCAACAACGGACAAGAAGCGCCCGGCACATTGGCATGATTTGACATCGAGCACCTCTCTGCATACACTTCATCCACACCGCTATTTACACGTACAACCCAGCCGCAGTGATTTCTATGGTGAGAGGACACCTGTCGGCACTCATGCAATCCCTCCTCAACTCTGGCTATTATTTCCAGGGTCGGCATACCTCTTTACGTTCTGATCGGGCGATCCATGCCTATGTCCAGTGAGCCGCGCATAATCGTGCAGATACTGGACGGGTCAAGCTATGCGTTCAGTGTCCACGCGGTAGCGACCTTCACGGCGACGGCCATTCTGTTGGCCCTGGGACTGTTGGTGCTCGTCCACGAGCGGGCCTCACGCGTTAGCCGATTGTTTGCCCTTGTCACGTTCACAGTCAGTGGATGGCTGTTTGCCTTCTCGTGGATGTATTCGTCCACGAGTGAAAGCGTGGCGTACTGGTGGGCCAAGGCCGCCTATCTCTGCGTGCCTTCCATCGGCCCGGCGATCTATCACTTCACAGCGGTGGCTCTGCAAATATATCCGAGGTGCAAGAAGTTTGTCTGGAGTGGATGGACTCTTTCCGCCTTGCTCACGACTATGATTTTGTCGACCGATGCCCTCATTGCCGGGCTATATCGCTACTGGTGGGGCTATTACCCCCAGTATGGATGGTTGAGCATTCCCTTCCTGACCTTCTTTTTTGGAACGATGATCGCGAGCTTGCGCGACTATTGGGTCGAATACCATGCATCAGGGCCGGGAACCCGAAAGCGCAGGATCAAGACGTTCATGATCGCCATCCTCTTCGCCTACCTTGCCACCATCGATTACTTGCCCAAGTTTGGGGTGCCGATCTACCCCTTCGGTTATCTCCCGGTACTCGGTTGGCTTGGGCTGGTGGCTGTCGCCATCCTTCGGCATCAGTTTGTGGACATCACCCCGGCATTCGCCGCGGAGCAAATCACCAACACGATGACAGAGGCGCTGCTCGTATTGGATCATGAGGGCATGGTGCGATTAGCCAATCGGGCGGCCTGTACGTTGTTTGGCTATGCCGAAGCGGATCTCCTGGGGAAGCCCATCTCCGCGGTCAGTCGGGAGTTCTATCCCCACGACAAGAGGAACATCCTGTTTCAGACAGGGACATGCCCGCGGTATGAGACGTATCATCGCAATGGTCAGGGGCGGTCCCTGTCCCTGGAGGTTTCCGCTTCGGTTATACGAGATCGACTGGGCCAACCGGCCGCGGTGGTCTGCGTCGCACGGGACATTACAGAACGGAAACAAGCCGAACAAGCCATCCGAACGAGTGAAGAACGATTTGGCTCAGTGGCCCAATCGGCTAACGACGCCATTATTTCGGCCGATAGCCAGGGCAATATTGTGTATTGGAATCGAGGGGCCAGAGTCATGTTCGGCTATGAGGAGGAGGAGGTGCTTGGAATGCCCCTCACGACGCTCATGCCGGAGCGGTATCGAGAGAGCCATCGACAGGGTCTGGAGCGAGCACGGGCTACAGGCGAGTCCAAGCTGATCGGAAAAACCATCGACTTGCATGGACTCAACAAATACGGAGGAGAGTTTCCCATCGAACTCTCGCTGGCCACGTGGAGGACGGACGACGCAATATTCTATAGCGGCATCATCCGAGACGTGACGGAGCGGAAGCAAGCGGAGGAAGAGCGGACTCGTCTTGCATCGTTCCCCGAACTGAACCCTCAGCCGGTCATCGAGTGTACGTTTGATGGAACGATCACGTACATCAATCCCGCCGCAAAAACCACCTTTCCCGATCTCGCCATTCTCGGAATACGGCACCCGATTCTGCAAAACCTGCTTGTTGTCGTGGACACGCTAGAGCGGGAGGGCAAGGGGAGCCTTCAGCGGGAAATCTCGGTGACGGACAGCATCTGGGAGCAACAAATATACTGTGCCTCCGAGGGCAAATTCATTCGTATTTACGCGGTCGATATCACCGAGCGCAGACAACTCGAGGAGCAACTTCGGCAATCTCAAAAGATGGAAGCCATCGGCCAATTGGCTGGAGGAGTGGCCCACGATTTCAACAATCTTCTGACGGTCATCTCGGGGAATAGCCAACTGGCGCTACGGCGATTGCCCGCCGAGCATCCTCAACGGCGCAACATCGAACAAATCCATCACGCCGGTCAGCGCGCCGCCGCGCTGACGCACCAGCTCCTCGCGTTCAGCCGCAAGCAGATACTCCAGCCAACGGTGCTCGACTTGAATGCGGTGGCGTACAACCTTACGCCAATGCTCCGTCGGCTGATAGGTGAGCATATCGAGCTGAGCGTGACGCTTCGCCCGGACGCCGGACTGGTCAAGGCGGATGCTGGACAAATCGAACAGGTCATCATGAATCTCTGTGTCAATGCGCGCGACGCGATGCCGCAAGGAGGGCGACTGACGTTGGCCCTCGCTAATGTGCCGATAGACCGAGGCGATGCGGTTCTCCCTGCGGAGGTTACTCCAGGGGAATATGTGATGCTGGCAGTGAGCGATACGGGCGTCGGTATGGATGAGAAGACCCGACACCGGATCTTTGAGCCCTTCTTCACGACCAAAGAAAAGGGGAGGGGAACCGGCTTAGGACTGTCGATGGTCTACGGGATCGTCAAACAGAGTGACGGCTTCATCTCCGTTGACAGTGAGCTCGGACGCGGCACGACATTCCGGATCTATCTGCCCCAGGTGAGGACAGGGCTGCCGGAGGCGCCCTTCTCGCATGTCGCAGTCGAAACCCTGCGAGGTACGGAAACGATCCTCCTGGTTGAAGACGAGGAGATGGTGCGGACGTTTACGAGCGACGAGCTTCAATCGATCGGCTATTGCATACTGGAAGCGCAGAGCACGCAGGATGCTCTGCGCATTTGTCGGGAGCATCCGGATCCAATTCACCTGCTGCTCACCGATGTAGTCATGCCGGGCCTGAACGGACGCGAATTGGCCGAACGTGTGGCACCCTTACGCCCCACCATGAAAATTCTCTACATGTCAGGCTATGCCGATGATGCCATCTTTCGCGATGGCATGTTGGACCCCAGCGTCGCCTTTCTCAAAAAGCCCTTCAGCATCGAGACGCTCGCGCAAAAGGTCCGGGAGGCACTCGCGAACCCTTCCTGAGCCGACGTCGCCTGTCATCCTGATTCGGCTCCAGTGTTTCTCGCACCATTAGGCGGTATTCTAGGAATCTACGAGCCGGGGCCAGGCCGCCGATGGACCTATTCTGCATTTGCTGTCTTGGCCAGTTTCCCCTTTCCTTCCCGGTAGAGTCTCGCCGGGCTAGTTCGCTCCTCCGGCGAATTCGGATCGCGCTTCGGCACACCCGCTGGAAATAATCGCGCGTATAAATAGGAGAAAGGGGCGGGATAGGTCGCCCTCTAACCCGCCTCTAATTTCGTCTGGGAGGGGAGCGCTCATTCATTCTCTCCGCAGGTGAGGAGAGAAAAGCAAACGCGGAAACAGGTCCTTTAGCGGCCTGTCCCCGGACACTTTTTATTTTTAGAGCTGCGGCTGGAACGGATGCGCGCTGAGGTGTGCGGCATAGCGCGAAGCTGCTCATCGCAAGCTGTGTGGCGCCGCGAGCCGTTCTTCTAATCCGATGAGGCGAGCGGCCAACAGTAAGACGGAAAAGAGGAGCCTTTCGTCAGCGCATCATGCCGCCGCCGAATGCGCGCGCCGTTCGTCAGCCGTGGCTTTTGGCTTCTAGCTTGTAACCGCTCCCTCGGATGCCGACGACACGTGGCGGGCGTACTTGGCCATCACGCCCATCGTGTAGCGAGGCGCCGGCGCCTTCCACTTGGAGAGCCGCGCCTTGATCTCCTTGGCCGTCAGCTCCACGTCCAGCCGGCGCTTGGCGATATCGAACACGATCATGTCGCCGTTCTTGACCGCGGCGATCGGCCCCTTCTTGGCCGCCTCGGGGGCCACGTGGCCGGCCATGAGGCCGTGCGTGGCGCCGGAGAACCGTCCGTCGGTCAGGAGCGTGACCGAATCCCCCAGCCCTTCGCCCACGATGGCGGCGGTCACGCCCAGCATCTCGCGCATGCCGGGTCCTCCCGCCGGCCCTTCGTAGCGGATCACGACCACATCGCCGGCCTTGATGCGCCCCGCTTTGACGGCGGCGAAGGCGGCTTCCTCCCGGTCATAGACCTTGGCCGGGCCGCGGAACTTCAGCATCGAGTGGCCTGCCACCTTCACTACGCAGCCTTCCGGCGCGAGGTTTCCTTTCAGGATCACCTGGCCGCCGGTAGATTTGAGCGGGTTGGACAAAGGCCGCAGGACTTGCTGCCCCGGTGTTTCGGTCGCACCCTTGGCCTCTTCCCCGATGGTCTTGCCGGTCACGGTCGGCTGGTTGGGATGGAGAAGGCCTGCGTCCAACAAGCGCTTGGCCACGAGCGTGGTGCCGCCGGCCGCGTAGAGGTCCGAGGCCGTGAAGCGTCCGCCCGGCTTGAGATCCGCCAGCAGCGGGACCCTCCGGTTGATCTTGTCGAAATCGTCGATCGTGAGTTTCACGCCCGCTTCCCGCGCCACGGCGAGCAGGTGCAGGACGGCGTTGGTTGAGCCGCCGGTCGTGGCGACCGATGCGATGGCGTTCTCGATGGACTTGCGCGTGATGATCTTGCGCGGCCGCAGGTCCTGTTTCAACAGGTCCATGACCATCTGGCCGCAGCGAAAGGCGACGTCGTCCTTGTGGCTGTCCATGGCCGGGACCCCGTTCATGCCCATGGGGGAGATGCCCAGGAATTCGAAGGCGATGGCCATGGTGTTGGCGGTGAACTGGCCGCCGCAGGCGCCGGGGCCGGGACAGGCATGGTCTTCTAAGTCTTTCAATTCGACATTGCTCATCTTGCCGGAGGCATGTTTGCCCACCGCTTCGAAGACGTCCTGAATCGTCACGTCGTGGCCCTGGAAGGTGCCGGGCATGATGGAGCCGCCGTAGAGCATGAGCGAGGGGACGTTCAAGCGGGCCAAGGCCATGACCGTGCCGGGGATGGTCTTGTCGCAGCCGGAGAGGGCCACGACCGCATCGAAGAGGTGGCCGCGCGCGACCAGCTCGATGGAATCGGCAATGACCTCGCGGCTGATGAGCGAGGCCTTCATCCCTTCCGTGCCCATGGAAATGCCGTCGGAGACGGCGATGGTGTTGTACTCGATCGGTGTGCCGCCCGCCGCGCGAATGCCGGCCTTCACCCGCTCGGACAGTCGCCGCAGGTGATAATTGCAGGGCATGACCTCGATCCAGGTGTTGGCGATGCCCACCAGCGGTTTCGTGAGGTCCTCGTCGGTGAAGCCCACGGCCTTCAGCATGGCGCGGGCCGGGGCCCGGCCTGGGCCGTCTAAAAGGTCATGGCTCTTGTGTCGGGGGTCAATCGGCATCATAGCTCCTCGGTAATAAGGCTGCTGAAAACTGGTATTGGAACTGTCGCACAGGAGAGGGGGAAGGGTCAATATCGGATCAGGGCTTCGAGGCAGGGCCCAGGCCGTCAATCATCCGCCTCGCCGACGTCGTCGTACCACTTCTCTTTGCGAATCGGGCAGAGGCCTTTTTGACTGATGAGCCCGTAAATCTCACCGATCATCCCACTGTTGCCGCAGAGGTAGACGGACAGGTTCGTGACAGACGAAACCCGATCCGCGACCAGCGTGGTGACGCGGCCGGTCGTCCCGGTCCAGCCCGGCTCCGGCCGGGAGAGGGTCGTGATGAAGCGGAAATTGGGACGTTGTTTGGCCAGGGCCTCAAATTCCTTCTGGTAATAGAGGTCCTTTTGGCTGCGGAGTCCCCAATAGAGAGTTACCGAGCGGGCAAAGCCGCTTTCCAGGAGATGGTCGAGCATGGAGCGGAAAGGTGCGATGCCGGTGCCGGTGGCGACGAACAGCAGGTCGCGCTGGCCGTCCTCCTTCAAGTAGAACGAACCGGCCGGTCCCTTGAACTGCGTCTCGTCCCCTTCTTTCAACCCGAACAGGTAGGTCGAACCAGGGCCGTCGGGGATCAAGTTGAGCAGTAGGGTGATGCGGCCCTTCTGGCTGGGCGGGGAGGCGATGGAGTATGCGCGGGTGGCGGGGCGTGGAAACTTGGGATGGGGCACGTCGAACGAAACGAATTGTCCTGCCTTAAAGTGGATCTCTGCCGGGTCAGTCAGCCTGAGGCCGATCTCTCTGACATCGTGGGTAAGGTTTCTGACTTGGTCCACCTGGGCATGATGTAACTGATGGGGCATGGTTGATATGCACACAAGGCCGGCAGGAGCCAATTCTAATGGAGCCCCTGCCGGCCTTAGGGCCTAGTCCTTCTTGGCTTTGCCCTTGCCTTTGGATTCCTTCTTCTCCGCGCCCTTCTCTTCTGTGTCGATCACCGCGCCGCTGTCCGCGTCGATGTGCACTTCCGTCACCTTATCGTCGGCCCCGGCGATCTCCACTTCCCAGACGGTCTTGTCGTGTTTACGCTCCAGTTCGGCTTCGATCACTTTTCCGGGCACCTTCTCGGTGGCGGTTTTGATCGCTTGCTCGATCGTGACCTTGGCGGTCTTGGACATCTCCACCGCTTCCTTGGTTTCGTCCTTTTCCTTCTTGTCCTTGCTGCCGCTCCAGGCCGGTCCGCCATACACCAACAATGCTCCGACCAGCAGGGCCAAGCCGGTCGTCAATTTTCCAGTCGTGGTCATGATCGCGCCTCCTTCGGTATCGGGCGAGAGCAGTCTTCTGCCCCTCATCCGGTGTTTAGTGTTTGGGCTCTGTTTTTTCCGTGTCCTTCTTCTCTCCCTTCGCGGCGCCATGCCCTTTCATCATGCCGCCGTCCTTATGCCCTTCTTTGGGCCCGTCCTTGTACTTCTTCATCATCGCCTCGTGGACCGCCTTGACCCGCTGGCTCTGTTCCGGCGTCAGCAGGGCCATCGCGTCCCGCCGAGCTTTGATCGCCGCGATGCGAAGGGCCACTTCCTGCAATTCGGCCTGCTTCATCTTATCCTCGATGACGGACAATGCCGTCTTGTCGTCCTCGATCAAGGCCTGCAGTTCCCGCTCCGCGACCATGATGTCTGCCTCTGTCTTGATGCGGGTCTTGTCCAAGTCGAGCTGGATGGCTTTCAGCTTGGCGACCTGCTCGTCCGTCAGCCCCATCTCCTTCTGTGACTGGAGCAGCCCGCGAAGTAGGTGCCCGGTGCTGGCATGGTGTCCGCCCATGCCGTGGCCATAGCCGTGCCCCTCGCAACAGCCGTGCTTCCCGCCGGACTCTTTGCCGTGCCCGTAGCTGCCGTCGGCCCAGGCCGGCTGCAGGCCGACCCCCAATAGGGCCGCGACCGTCACGATTCCTTTCACGATGCGTGGCAACATACGTTCCTCCTTCGTTGCGTTAGGAATGTCTCGCCGGCTCTTTGGCCCGGCAAGTGTCGATGCCCATCAGTTTCCAGGCCGGGCAGAACCCGGCGATTCCGCTTATCAGGGCGATGGCGCCTACCAGGTAGACGGCAATCACGGCGCCAGCGGAGATATCGGCCAGGTAGCCAATAGTCACCAGGGTGCCCCCTACTATAACCCGGATCGTCCGCTCGATGAGGCCCAGATTGCATGTCATCATGACACCTCCCTGTGTTGGGTTCCAACGAGGTCAGCGGCCCAAGAGTCCGCCTTCCGCCTTGAGGGCGTTGATCATGAACTGCACGGCCAATGCCGCCAGCAACAGGCCCATGAAGCGGGTGATGATCTTTTCTGCGATCGGGCTGAGCCACCTGGCTCCATGGCTGGCCAGCGCGAAGGTGATATAGCTTGCCAGACCGACCCCGACGAGGCAAGCCAGCAAAACCATCCGCTGGCCCAAGCCCTGGGTTTGGGCATCCAAGAGAATAATCGTCGATATGGCGCCTGGTCCGGCCAGCATCGGCATGGCCAGCGGCGTGATGGCCACGTCGGCCTTGTCGGCGCCGGCGGCGGTCTCCTCGGCGGTTTCCTGCACGGCGGACCGCTGGGCGCGCAACATGTCCAGCGCGATCAGGAGCAGGATCAGGGCGCCGGCGATCTGCAAGGCCGGCAGGGTTATGCCCATGACTTTGAACAGGGTCTGCCCGATCAGCGCGAAGGTGCCCAGGAACCCCACCGCGGCCAGGCAGGCGACGCGCGCGATGTGTAGCCGTTGGGACACCGAATCCCTAGCGGTCATGGCCAGGAATGCCGGCACGGCGGCGATCGGGTCCACGATCACGAAGAGGGACCCGAAGGCGAAGAGGGCATATTCCATGAACTTCAGCACGGCGTCATTCCATCCTTTCGGCCTCCCGTTTCAATCCCGGCCTGTCTGGCGCAAGAGGTCGGCGCGCGGGTCTTGGTGGGGTCTGCGTCCAAGTTGCTCGTAGAGCTTGAGGTCCTCCTCCGAGATCGAGCCGGGCATCACAATCTGGAGCGTGAAAAACAGGTCTCCATGCCCTCCCGATGCGGCCGGAAGCCCCTTACCCTTGAGTCGGAGCTTGCCCTCTGCCTTGCTGCCGGCCGGGACTTTGACCCGCACCGGGTCCGTGAGCGTCGGCGCCAGCACCTCCGCGCCCATGGCCGCCTCCCAAGGCCAGACGGGGAGGATCACATGCACGTCGCTGCCCTGGCGGCGGAAGATCCGATCCGACTCGACGAGCACGCGCAGATAGAGATCGCCGGGCTTGCCCCCGTTCGTGCCCTGCTGCCCCTTGCCCCCGACCCGGACACGGGTGCCGTCCTGGACGCCGGCGGGGATGCGCACCTCGATGGTTTTGGTCTCCATGCGGCTCCCGGCCCCTCCGCAGGTCTGGCAGGGACGGCTTTTCTGCCGGCCCGTGCCGTTGCACGTGCCGCAGGGGGTCGGCTCGGAAATCTCCAGACGCCGCGACACGCCCGTGAGCACTTCGCGCAAGGTCAGGTGGACGTCCGTTTCCAGGTCCTCGCCCTGGACGGCGAACCCGCGGAAGCCCGCTCCGCCGCGAGGCTGCGACCGGCGGCCGAAGAGGGACTCGAAAATGTCGCCGAAGTCCTGCCCGCCCCCCGTCGAGCCGGGCCTGCCGGACATTCCCGGGCCCGCGCCAGCCTGTTGCCTGGCCTTCTCGTAGGCCTCCGCTTCCTGCCAGCGATGCCCGTAGCGGTCGTATTTTTTTCTGGTCTCCGGGTCGCCGAGGACCTCGTGGGCTCCGTTCAGTTCCTTGAACTTCTTCTCCATCTCCGCCTTCCGCGCGCCCCCGTGCAGATCGGGATGATACTGGCGGGCCAGCTTGCGGTAGGCTTTCTTGATGTCGTCCTGGGTCGCGGTTCGGGCGACGCCCAGGATCTCATAATAATCACGTTCAGTAGTCGCCATGAAGGACCTTTCTCATGCCGTCGCGCCTGACTTGCAGCTTAAGTCCTTGTGCGGGGGTTTTCAAGGGCGGGGCGGCGAAATGCGCGCAGGGGCCGGAGCGAACAGGGAGCTACCGGGTCGAACCGGCCTTGGCCCGTGCCATCATCTTGCAATAGGAGCAGATCTCGGCGGTGGTGGGTTGGCTGCAGGTCGCACAGGGGTGGAGGGTGGCCCGATCTTTTTCGGCCATCGACGGAGGGGCCGGTTGCGCCTGCCCTGAGCCCTGTTGAAGGGCCCTGGCCTGCTTTTCGAGGAAGCCGCAGTAGAAGGCCTGCTTGGTTCCCGGCGATTCCGTCTCCAGGCGGTTCAGCACTTCCTTGTACAACAGCATCTTGGAGCCCTTGGCCATGGGGCATTCGTCCACAATGTAGTCGATCCGGTTCAGGACCGAATAGGCCGCGACCTCCCGTTCGGAAAGCCGGTACAGAGGCTTGACCTTTTTGGCGAATCCCTCGACCGAGGCGGGGAGGCTGGGCCCTTGCTTGTCCAGATATTCCTCCTGCCAGTGCAGCACGTTGCCCAGCAAGCGGGAGGCCTCGTCGTCCAGGTTGTGGCCGGTCGCCATGACGTCGTAGTGCTGCTCCACCGCGGCCCGGTTGAACTGGTACCGCTTGATCGTGCCGCAGGTCGAGCAGGTGGGCCGGTGGATCAGGTCGGCCAGCTCGCGGATGCCGGCCCCTTCCTCCTCCTCGACCTTGTGGATCAGCAGTTTCGCCTCGTGCGTGCGGGCGACGCTGTCGGCGAATTGTTGCACTTTCTCGCGGGACTTGGTCGAGTAGCCGGGAATGCCCAGGTCTACGTAGAGGGCATCGGCCTTATAGCCCAGCTTGAGCAGGATGTCCCAGAGGGCGAGGCTGTCCTTGCCGCCGGACACGGCCACCAGGATGCGGTCGTCGCGGCCGAACATCCGCTCCCCTTTGATCGCGCGGGTGACTTGCTCCAGGACGAACTCGTTGAAGCAGGCTTTGCAGAAGGCGGCATTGTGGCGCGGCAGCCCGATCACCGCTTTGATTTTGCACTTTTTGCAGTTCATCTTTACATCAATGGTGAATGTTCAATTTTCAATGATGGGAGGCTCTTCCCATTGATCATTCAACATTGAGCATTGAACATTAGGCGTCAGCCGCCGGAAATCACCGGCCTGATCTCCACCTGGTCCTCGTCTTTCAGCAACTCGTCTTCCGTGACCAGATCGTCCCCGCGGATCACCAGATGGGCTTCCACGACCAGATTCAGATCGCGCAGCAGATCCTTGACGCGCTTGGGGCCCGGGATTTCAACCTGACGCTCGGGATGGCTGAGTGTGACGCGCATGTGACTGGTGAAAGTAAAAAGTAAAAAGTGCAAACCGGACGATGCCTATTCTACACCTTTCACCTTTCACTTATCACAGTGCTATAGTTCCGCTTCCCGCAGGAACTTGGCCGCTTCCTCCGGCGTAACCGGGTTGATGTAGAAGCCGGTGCCCCATTCGAAGCCTGCTACCTGGGTCAGCTTGGGAATCAGCTCGATGTGCCAGTGGTAGAACTCGCCGGTTTTCTCGTGCAGCGGGGAGGTGTGCAGCACGAAATTGTATGCCGGATGCGTGAGAACTTTGTCCATCCGTCGCAAGGCTTCCGACAGAATGCGCGCGAGCAGCTCGAACTGGGTTTTCTGGCTTTCCTCGAAATAGGCGGCGTGCCGCTTGGGCAGAATCCACATTTCGAACGGAAACCGGGGCGCGAAGGGCGTGAGGCAGATGAATTCCTGGTTGTCCGCCACGATCCGTTCCGCGTCGGAGAGCTCCTGCCGGATGATGTCGCAGTAGATGCACCGTTCCTTCTGCTGGTAATGGGTGCGGCAGCCGTCGATCTCCGCCAGCACGCTGGTGGGGGTGACCGGCAGCGCGATCAGTTGCGAATGGGTATGTTCCAGCGTGGCCCCGGCCGCTTGCCCGTGGTTTTTGAACACCAGGATGTACCGGAACCGCTGGTCCCGCTTGAGGTCCACGATCCGGTCTCGATAGGCCCAGATCACATCCTCGATCCGCTTGGGCGGCAAGTCCGCCAGCATGTCCTTGTGGTCCGGGGTCTCGATGATGACCTCGTGGGCGCCGATGCCGTTCATCCGGTCGTACATGCCGACGCCTTCCCGCCCCATCTCTCCCTCCACCTGCAGGGCGGGGAACTTGTTGGGCACGACCCGCACGGTCCAGCCCGGCAGGTTCGGCTCGCCGGCCTGCGGCCGGTAGGCGAGGATTTCCTTGGGCGTGAGACGCTCCTGGCCGGGGCAGAAGGGGCAGAGGGCCACCGAGGTCGGCCGCACCGGCGCATGGTGGACAAAATCGTGGGGCCGGCCGGCCCGGTCGGTCGAAATGATCACCCAGCGACCGACGATGGGATCACGGCGTAGATCAGGCATCAGGCGACTCCATCCAACGATGAACGCAGCATGCGGAATGTGAAACGGCGGAGATCGATCCCATTGTACAGCGTTCCTCTGACTGCATTCAGCATTATTTTCTCAGACTTTCCACATGCGGGCCTCATAGTCCGCATCCGGAACGGCCAGGGTCAGGGGATGGTGGCGGGGGTACCGGTCTATTTCGAGCCCTCCTTGTGTGACGACCAGGCTCATCCGAAACTGGTTGCCTGCCTCGAGTTCCAGGGCTTTCAGGGGGACGGCCAACTCGATGATGGCGCGCCGGCAAGCCGCGCCGCAAGGGCCGGCTTCCGAGAATCCGACCCCCGGGAGCCCGGCCTCGCCGGATGACCAGAGGATGCAGGTCGTCGAGGCAGGCAGGCTCAGCGGAAAGATTAGCTTGTAGGCGTGGAATCTGGTGAGAACATGCATCTCGATGGCCGCGTCGTGCAGCTTGTCCAGGGCCTCGTCGTTCTGGTCCAACCGAAGAAAGAGCCGGTCCAGGCTGAAGCCGAATCCGAGGTAGGTGAACAGCCGGCTGGACTTCCACATGGCGCCCAGCGGCGGCGATGGGTCGATGGAGCCGGCCCCGCGCCATTCGAAAAAGTTCGTGACCAGCCCGTCGATCGTCGGCTCCAGGAGGCGCACCGGATCGTGTGAGGGGTGGGGTTCGGGCAGCCCGAAGAGGGGATGGCTCAGATAGTCCGGGGTGGGGAGCCCGGCTCGCAGGAACACGTTGCGCAGATGGGTCCGAAACAGGCGGTCGAACTCGGCCTTGTAGTCGGTTTCGAAATCGTCGCCGTACCACCAAAACCAATCGCTGCCTTCGGCGGCATAGAGCTCGTTCCAGGCGCCGCGCGCTGCGTCCGGCGCGAGCCGGTCGGCGACTTCGGTCAGCCGCTGGCGGGTTTCCTTGATCAGGTCCCAGCCCCGGTTGTCCTCCTGGTGCCCCAGCCAGATGCCGAAGTCGGCGTTGATCCAGGAGCCGGAGTGCAAATGGTCGAGTTTCCTGGTCGGGCGCTGCCTCGCGAGGGCGTCGCTGATCCGGTCGGTCGTCACGCGCGCTTGGCCGATGGTCCCATTGTCCAGAGCCCGGTAGAGACCGGACAGGAACTGTTCCCCGCCGTCGTAATAATGTTCCCAGGGATTTTCTCCGTCCAGGATGATCGGCAGCAGGAGGTGATCGTCGGGAGCCTGTTCGGCGATGCCGCTGATCCGGTTCAGCACGTCTTCCACGGCCGCTTCCGGCGCGGCTTTGGAGTAGATGAAGCCAAAGGCATCCGAAATCTCGCGGTCCCGGAAGACGAAGGTCAACTCGTTGCCCGCCTCTCCCGCCAGGTAGGGCTGGTACAAGTCCCGGGCCCGATCCCAGTCGCCCAGCGAGCGGGCCAGGATGCCCTCGTCCGTCGCGGTCCATTGCAAGCCGGCTCGCCGCAGGATGGGAATCAATTCCGGGCAGACCGAGCCTTCGGACGGCCAGAGGCCGGCCGGCGCCGTTCCGAACAGGTTCCGATGCAGCGCCACGGCTTGTTGGACCTGGGCTTCGGCGTCGGCCGGGGCCTGGAACCGCTGCGGTAGGACCGTGTCGGGTCTCCCGCGCCGGGCCTGATCCGTGTCGATCAGCAACGGCAGGATGGGATGGTAGAAGGGGCTCGTGGTGAGCTCGATCTGACCGGCCTCGGCCAGCTTCCGATACAGGGGAATGATCTCGGCGACGGTCTGCAACTGGAGGCCCAGCACCTCCTGCTTCTCCTCTTCGGTGAATGCACGGTCCTTTTTGCGCAAGGCCGCCAGGCGCGGGTGGCGTTGCACCGTGCCGAACCCGAACCAGGCCAGGTTGTGCCAGACTTGCAGATCCCGCAGCTCCTGGATCGAGAACTGCCGGGCCAGGCCGGTGAGGTCCTGTCCCTGGATGTGGGTGCCGCGCTTGACCAGCAATTCGTGGTAGCGGGGAAAGGGCCGGACCATGGTGGCCCAGTTGGCGGCGAAAAAATGGCGCACGAGAAAGGCCCGCTCCGCCTGGGTGAGGTCCGCCGTCGGTTTCTGGGCATAGTCTACAAACAGGTCCCGCACGGTACCCGACGTCAGCTCCTGCAATTGAGCCAACAGCGAAGGGGTGAAGTTGAACGTGGCCTTGATGTTCGGGAACTGCTCCAGCAGGTGGGCCATGTCGAAATAGGCTTTGATCGCGTGGAGCCGGACCCAAGGCATGGAGGCGGATCCCGCCACCGGGTCCGTGTAGTACGGTTGGTGCATGTGCCAGAGAAAACAGAGCTGGATGGTTTTCATGGTGATGAGAAGCAAAGTATGTCACAGGGGGGAGGGGGTTGCAACCACTCGAGCCACAAGATGACGGGATCGGCATGGATCGGCTATAAGAAGCCTGATCCGGCGCAAGGAGCGTGTATGGCAGATCAGGAGGCCGTTTCCCCGGAAGCCGCGAGTCCCGCCGGTTGGAGCTGCCGGTACTGGCGGTACTGGATTCCCGTGGCCGCCTATGCGGGGCTCATTTTCTACCTCTCCTCCCAGTCCCGCCCGCCCGGGCCGGCCCTATGGTGGCTGGAATTATTGGGAGACAAGGGGGCCCATGCCGTCGAGTTCGGCTTCTTGGGTCTGCTCTGTTATCGCGCCTTCCGCTTCGGATCAGGCCCGCGTGCGACCCGGTCCGCGCTGCTCCTGGCGATCCTCGCTTCCATTGGTTATGGGATCACCGATGAAATCCACCAAGCTTTCGTGCCATTCCGCGAGCCCAGCCTCTGGGACGTCCTGGCCGACGGGGCCGGCGCGTCGGTCGTCTCGTCGCTGTGGAATCGATTCGTCGAGCCATAGTCGCTACGCCCGGTCCGCCGGTCGTCCGTGACAAGCTTTTGCCGCCTCGGTATAATGCGCCGCCATGACCGCCGCCGATCCTTCTCCATCCAAGCCAGCGCAGGCTCCGCCGGACGAGGCGTTGGTCGCTGAAACCGTCCGCACCCGATTGCCCTTTCGCGCTGAGTTCAAGACGCTTGCACCGCTGGCCGGGGACGCCTCGAACCGGCGCTATTTCCGCCTCCAGCTCGGTGCCGGTTCGTTTTCCTCTTTGATCCTGATGCAACTGGCCGAGCCGGAGGCCTTTAAGCAGTCGGAAGAAGCCGTGAGCGGCAGCGTGGCACCTCCGACCGAACTGCCGTTTGTGAACGTGCATAGACATTTGATCCAGGCCCAGGTGCCGGTACCCCAGCTGTTCCATTACGATAAAGAGGCGGGGCTCTTGTACCTCGAGGACCTGGGCGACGTCACGCTTGCGCAGGCGTGCGAGAACGGAGCCGGCGCCCAGGCGCCCGGGTTCTATCGCTATGCGGTGGACGTGCTGGTGAACCTGCATCTCAAGGCGACCTTTCCCCCGGATCCCGCCTGCCTCGCGTTCGGGCGCGCCTTCGATGTGCCCTTGCTCATGTGGGAGTTCGACCACTTCATCGAATATGGGATCGAAAAGCGGAACGGGCGGCTCATTCCCGAAGCCGATCGCCAGGCCATCCGCAACGACATGCAGAAGGTGGCCGGGCTATTGGCCGGCTTGCCGCAGGTCTTTACGCATCGGGACTACCACAGCCGGAACTTAATGATGCGGGAGGGACGTCTCCGGGTGATCGATTTCCAGGACGCGCTCATGGGGCCGGCCACCTACGACCTGGCCTCGCTGTTGCGCGACTCCTACGTCGCCTTGGACGAAGAGCTGATCAATGAACTGGTCATCCGGTATCTGGAGGGCCGGGCCAAGGCCGGCGCCCCGTTAGACCGGCTGACCTTCATGCGCCTGTTCGACCTGACCAGCATCCAGCGCAATCTGAAAGCAGCCGGCCGTTTCGTCTACATTGATCGGGTGAAGGGCAATCCGAAATTCCTCGCCGACATCCCCCGCACGCTCGGCTACGTGCGCCGCAACCTGGCCAAGTACCCGGAAACGGCGGCGCTCCGCAAGAAACTGGCCGCCTATGTGCCGGAACTGCAGTGATGGATATCAGTAGGCACAAGTCAGCGAGCAGAAGGCAGGAGACTATGCGGTTGCTTTCTGCATCTTGCCTTCTGCCTGCTGCGATTCTATGAAAGCGATGATCCTCGCGGCCGGGCTCGGGACGCGCCTGCGGCCTTTGACCGAGACCATGCCCAAGCCGCTCCTACCCGTGGCCGGCACGCCCTTGATCGTCTGGAATTTACTGCTGCTGCGCCGGTATGGCGTGACCGAGGTGCTCATCAATCTCCATCACCTGGGGCCCATGATCGAGCAGGCCCTGGGCGACGGGGCTTCGCACGGGCTCAGCCTGACCTATTCGCGCGAGCCGGTGATTCTGGGCACCGGCGGCGGCATCAAACAGGCGGAGCCCTTCTTCGAAGGCCGGCCCTTCCTCGTGCTGAACGGTGATACGTTGTTGGAGCTGGATCTGGGCGCGCTGATGCAGGCCCATCGAGAAGGAGAGGCCCTGGCAACCATGGTGCTGCGCGAAGACCCGGAGGCGGAGCGGTGGGGGCCGGTGGAAGTGGATCAGGCCCAGCAGGTCCTGTCGATCAACGGTCGAGGCCGAACGGGGAGCGGTCCGACGCGGATGCTGATGTTTGCTGGCGTACACGTCATGCATCCCCGTTTGCTGCGCGAGGTGCCGGTCGGCCGTGAATCCTCCATCATCGAGGCCTACGTTCGGGCGATCGCCGGGGGCGAACGCATCCTGGGCTACCGTATGACCGGTTATTGGTCGGATGTCGGCACGCCGGAACGGTATGCGCAGGTCCAGCGGGATGTGGAAGCGGGCGCCGTCTCCTTGGCGGCTCGATCCGCGCCAGGGGCCGGCTGAGAGAGCGCGAATTATGGCGGCCAGATTAGCGTCTGGCCGCGGCCATCAAGCGAGTCTTGCGGAGCGACATTAAGGTACGCTGGGCCTCCGTCGGCGCATGGGCCGGTGGGGGCATGCCCGGTTGGTTGCTGTAGGCGCTCAAAAATCGGTCTGCGATCGCGAGGGCGTCGGCCTGCATTCCCGTCTGCTCCAACAAATCAGCCAGTCGAAGGTAGGCGGGAACGAGCAGCGGCATGTCCCGTTCTTTTTTGGCCTGGTCCAGGACCCTGCGGTAGGCGTCAATGGCCGCTTGGGGGTGACGGCCTTCGGCCTGGAACGCGACCAGCATGTCGACTGCGACCTGATCGGCGACGATGCCGGCGCCTTTGGCCTGAGCCTCCGCCAAGAGTTTCTCCATCTGTTCTGGCGAGAGCCGGACCCTGCCCTTGCCCGTTTTTAGGTGAGCCAGCACCCGCTCCGCCTCCGACCAGGCTCCGGAGAGTCCCACCAACAGACATCGGCAGCCGGCTGCACTCGTGCACGTTTGGGCGGAGGGCCGAAATTTCTTCGTCGCGACGATGTTCGGGAGAAAGGCCATGCCGTTGGCGGTCCGGCAGGCCGCACAAGCGTGGGTATCCATCGGGGTGACGTGCAGGAACCAGCGGATGCCGGATCGATCGATGGCGCCGGCGGCTTTGATGCGCCCCGCGCGAACTTGGATGTCGTGGAGTTGCCAGAGCAGCAAGAGGCCCAGGATGGCCAGCAGGTAGGGAAAGACGCCCGGCAGCGTAACATGCGGCATGCGATGACCCCTACGGAACCCGCTCTGCGATTGCCTTTTCTCTATCATGGGAAGTTCGAAAAGGAAAGGAAAAGCCGGAATCCAGATAGATGGTATCGCGGTAGCGGTGCCGGGGGCGAACAGGGGCGGGTTGGTCAGAGCCACGGCTCCGGCGTGAACTTGCGCAGCCGCAAGGCGTTGCTGACGACGCTGACGGAGGAGAGTCCCATGGCGGCGGCCGCCCAGATGGGACTCAGCAGGCCCAGGGCGGCGGCGGGAATCAGCAGGATATTGTAGATGAACGCGGCAAATAGGTTCTGTTTGATGTTCCGGGTCGTGGCCCGAGACAAGGCAATGGCCGTAACGACGCCCCGTAAGTCCCCGCGCACGAGGGTGACGTCGGCCGCCGCCATGGCCACGTCCGTGCCAGTCCCGAGCGCAATTCCCACGTCGGCTTGCGCCAGGGCCGGCGCGTCGTTGATCCCGTCTCCGACCATCGCGACGACCTTGCCGGCCGATTGGAGCTTCTGGATCTCGCGGGCCTTTTGATCGGGCAGGACCTCCGCGAGTACGCGGTCGATGCCGGCCTGGTAGGCGATGGATTTGGCGGTAAGCTGACTGTCCCCGGTCAGCATGATGACTTCCAGGCCCATCCTGCGCAAGGCTTCCACGGCCTGACTGGCATTGTCTTTGAGCGTGTCGGATACGGCGATGAGGCCGAGGACCTTGCCGGTCTCGTTCGTCTGTGCGGCCCCGGATGGCCGGCTCTGGTCGTGTATGCCCCTGGCGGCGAGGTACATGGGGGTCAATCCGGCGGCGGCCAAGCGGTCGAAGGCCTGCTCCGCTTCTTCACCCACGGAAATTCCATCCGTCTCCATCAGACGCAGATTGCCCAGAGACAGGGCCTGGTGGCGGGCCGGTCCGGCCACGGTGGCGCGAATCCCGTGTCCGGGAACGGCGGTGAAGTCCAGGGCCTCTTCCAAGGCGAGTCCCTTGGCGCGCGCGTGGCGGACGATAGCCTGTCCGACCGGATGCTCCGAGTCGCGCTCCACCGTGGCCGCCAGGGCGATGATTTGTTCGGCAGTCCAGCCGTCGTTCAGCGGGACCACGGCCGTGACGGACGGTTCTCCCCGTGTCAGCGTCCCGGTCTTGTCCAGCACCACCGTGGTGAGTTGGTGCGCCCGCTCCAAGGCCTCGCCGCCGCGCAGCAGGATGCCGAATTCGGCGCCTTTACCCAGGCCCACCATGATGGAGGTCGGCGTGGCGAGCCCCAGCGCGCAGGGACAGGCGACGATCAGCACCGCGACAAAGTTGACGAGCGCATGGGTGAGGGCGGGCGGCGGCCCGCTGATGAGCCAGAGCATGAAGGTAATGCCGGCCAGCAGGATGACCGCCGGCACGAAAAAGGCGGCGATCTGGTCGGCCAGCTTGGCCAGCGGGGGTTTGGCCGCCTGGGCTTCTTCCACGATCCGGATGATTTGAGCCAGCGCCGTGTCCCGGCCGACTTTAATGGCTTCCACCCGCAGGCTGCCGCTCCGGTTGACTGTGGCGCCGACGACGGAGTCGCCCGGCTGTTTGTCCACTGGCAGGCTTTCCCCGGTAATCATGGATTCGTCGACGGCCGAGGCTCCCTGGCGCACGATCCCGTCCACCGGAATCTTCTCGCCCGGCCGCACGACGACCAGGTCGCCGACTTGCACGTGCTCGATGGCAATGTCGTCTTCGCGTCCGTTCCGGATGATCCTGGCCCGCCTGGGCTGGAGGCCAGCGAGCTTACGGATGGCTTCCGAGGCGCGGCCTTTGGCCCGCATCTCCAGCAAGCGCCCGAGCAGGATCAAGACAATGATCGTGGCCGACGTGTCGAAATAGACGGTAGGCGTAAGGCCGCCGGCCGTGAAGAATGCGGGGTTGAGGGTTGCGGCCAGGCTGTACAGATAGGCCGCCGAAGTCCCCACCGCGATCAAGGTATTCATATCGGTGGACCCGTGCCGCGCCGCCGCAAAGGCCCCTCGGTAGAACTGCCACCCGGCCCAGAATTGTACCGGCGTGGCCAGCAGCAGTTGCAGCCAAAAGGAGGTGGAGAGGGAAAGAGGCAGCCCGAGATGTTCCGACATGCCCAGCAGCATGACCGGTCCAGCCAGCGCGGCGGCGATGATGCAGCGCTGCTTGAGCGCTTGGTAGGCCGCCTGTTTGCGGTCTTCCGCCGAGTCGGTCCGCCCGGCCCGGTTGGCCCGCTCGAATGAACCTGCCGGCTCCGGCCTCTCCGCCGCTGCCGGCGTGCCCGGTGTGTAGCCCAGGCTGCGAATCGTCTGGTGAATGCCGGCCGGACCGACGACGGCAGGAAGGTAGTCCACGGTGGCCTGCTCCATGGCCAGGTTGACCGAGGCCCGCGTGACTCCTTGCACGGCGGTGAGCCCTTGTTCGATCTTGGCGACGCAGGAGGCGCAGGACATCCCCTCGATGGGAATTGTCAGGGTCTGAGTGGACGCCTTGGCCTCCACCGGCCGATGGCCGATGGCTGACGGCTGATAGTCGGAAACCGGCTCCGGCTTGGGGCGCCGCGGCGTCAAGGTGACCAGCTGGGCCAGTTGGCCGGGGACCATCTCCTTGGGCTTGCGGGCGAGCACCGCCTTGGCATCGGCTTCGAACGTCCGCTTGCACCCAGGCGCGCAGAAATAATAGGTCGTGCCCTCATGGGCGGCCTTCGCCGGCGCTGTCTGTTCATCCACGGTCATGCCGCAGACGGGATCGATGGCCATTCGCTCGCTCCAAAGCGTAAAAGGTGAAAAGTAAAAAGTGAAAGGCTTTCGGTGTGGCCGCCCTTCATTCAAGAGGCCGCACATCTCACCTTTCACTTCTAACTTTTTACTAGGCCGTATCGTACCAGATAAGTCAAGCGGGTAGAAATCACCTTGTGGACGGCTTGGAGTCGGAAATGCCCTTCTGTTTGATCAGGCGCGCGAGGTAGGTGCGCTGCAGCTTCAACCGCTCCGCCGCCTTGGTTTGGCTGCCGTTGGTCTGGCGGAGGGCGCGGAGGATGATGAACCGGCTGTGTTGCTCCATGGATTCATGGTAAGGGAGGCCGTCGTCGTCGGCCGGCCGGCCCTCTCCGTCCGATGCCGGCGGCCCGTCGGAGACGGAGAGGCCCAGGTATCGGGGAGGAATCACTTCCTGCGGACTCAGCACCACGGCCCGCGCCACGGCATTTTCCAGCTCGCGGATGTTGCCCGGCCAGGCGTATCGGGTGATGGCCTCCAGGGCTTCAGCCGACAGCCGCAAGTGCGGCCGTTTGGCTTCGCGCGCGTGCCGCGCAAGGAAGAAGTCCGCCAGCAGCGGAATGTCCTCCGGCCGGTTCCGCAGCGGGGGCAGGGTGAGCGTCACGACGTTGAGGCGGAAAAAGAGGTCTTCCCGGAACGTGCCGGCCCGAACGGCTTGTCTGAGGTCCTTGTTGGTGGCGGCGATCACCCGGATGTTGACGCGGACGAGGCGGGTGCCTCCGACCCGGTGAAACTCATGGTCCTGCAGAAAGCGCAGCAGCTTGGCTTGGAGCGAGAGCGGCATGTCGCCGATCTCGTCCAGAAAGACCGTGCCCCCGTCGGCCATCTCCAATTTGCCTTTCTGTTGGCGATCGGCGCCGGTGAAGGCGCCCCGCTCGTGGCCGAACAGTTCGTTTTCCAGAAGGGTCTCGGTCAGGGCCACACAGTTGATGACCACGAACGGCGTGGCGCGGCGTGGGCTCCACTGGTGGATGGAACGGGCGAAGAGTTCTTTGCCGGTGCCGCTCTCGCCCAGCAGCAGGACGCTGGCATCCGAGTTGGCGGCCCGCTGGGCCAGTTCCATGACCTCCTTGGTCACTTGGCTGGTGCCGATGATGCTGGCGTAGCGGCTGTCCACTTCGGTCCTGAGGCAGGCCACCTGCCGCTTGAGCAAATCCCGCTCCAGGACTTTTCGGAGCACGACGGACAAGTGATCCACTTCGATGGGTTTGGCGAGAAAGTCATAGGCCCCCTCCTTCATGGCCTCGACGGCCTTCGTGATGGTGCCATGGGCGGTCATGACGATGACCGGCGCATCGGAGTCGCGGCCGCTCGGCCGAGCCTGGGAGAGCCGTTTGAGCAGCTCCAGACCGGATAGCCGCGGCATTTCCAGATCCAGCAAAATCAGGTCCGGCTGGTCCCGCTCGATCCGCTCCAACCCCTGCAAGCCGTCGGAGGCGAGGCAGGTTTCATAGCCCTGCGACTCCAGGCGATCGCGCAGAATCGTGACAATATCCGGGTCGTCGTCCACGATCAGGACTTTCGGCTTCATGCATCACTCTCCGTGCTTGGTGGGTTGTACCTAGGTGTGGGGATATGCGATAGGCGCGGGGGCGATGAGAACACGACGGGGCGATCACCGGACACACAGAGGGCTACCATAGCAGGCTGTTCAGAGCCTCCGTACGGACAGGTTGTTTGTGGCTAATCTTGCATGACGTTCATCACCAAGCCGGTCAGAGGTTTCGGGAAAAAATAGGTGGACTTGTGGGGCATCCGTTCCCCGGCTGTGGCGACGGCGCGCACTTCGCCGACCTTTGTAGGATTGAGAAGCAGCGAGGCAGTGGCCTTGCTCTGGGCGACGAGGTCGAGGGCTTCTTGGTCGTCCTTGGTATAGATCAGGGCATGCTGATCGGACTCGTTGGGGCAGAGTCGGTTGATGACCAGGGTTTGCAGAAGCGACACGTCGAGTTTGTCCCGTTCCGAGGCGCTGGCTTTCGGCCGATGGCTCGGCTTAACCGAGAGCAACAGGAGCGCCGTCTCTCCGCGGAGCGCCAGGCCGAAGACCGGCGCGGTCTGCCCACGGCTACGAAGGGTGTGGAGAAAACTGCGCTGGGGAATTTCCTCGATGTCGCAAGTCTCGCCAAGCAGTCGTCTGATGTCCGCAAGCGGCGGCACGGGTGTGGTGAGGACCCGATGGGTGGGCAGCACGGTCAGCCCCGGATCTTCCAAACTGGACAACAGCATGAGCACGCTGTCGAAGGGATACAGACCTCCGGTGGCCGGCAAGCCCGCTTCCTGGCGGCGACGTCGTCGGTAGGCCAGCGCGGTTTCATAGCGATGGTGCCCGTCGGCGATAAACAGCGGTTTGGGCTTGAGGGATTCGGTCAAAGTCTTCAGGACCGACGGGTCGCTGATAGTCCAGAGCCGCTGCCGGCAACCCGTGTCGTCCTGAAAATCAAAGCGGGGGCGGTCCGTGTCGATGGACTTGTCGATCAAGGCCAGCACCCCGCCGTCCGGATCGGAGAAGAGCGAGAAAATCGGACTCACGTTGGCGCGGCAGGCCGACAGGAGTTCCATCCGGTCGGCCTTGGCCGCGGAGCGCGTGTTTTCATGCGGGTAGATGTGGCCCGTGCCGAACTCCGCCAATTCCACCGTGGACAGAAAGCCTTTCATGACCCGTCGCCCTTCCCCGGGTCCCGCGCCGGGCGCCTGGTAGTCGATCTGGTAAGGATAGATCGCCGGCGCCGGGTCGCGCATGAGCGCGCCCTTGGTCAGCCACTCGCGCAACAGGCCTGCCGCGCGAGTGTACCGATTGCGTCCGGGCCCGTCGCCCGGCTCGTCCAGGCCCAACTCGATGCGGATCACGTTGTTGAGATGGCGCTCGTACAGGGCGGCCTGGCCGGCGGCGTCGATGATGTCGTACGGGGGGGCCACCATCTTGGCCACATCGCCCACGGATGCAGGGTCGTACAGGACGCCACGGAATGGAATCAGATTTGCCACGCGTGCCTCACTGTTTGGTCAATGAAACCGTTGGACTTCAAACCGCCAGAGTTCAATCGGATCGTCGGGCCCCAGGCCGGCCTTGAGCCGAGCCGCCGCCACTTGTTCCGAAACGGACCGGATACCCTCGAGAGAGGGCAGGAGCACGCTCCGTTTCTCGCCCGCCCGCACAACGATCCCATACCGAGCGGGGTCCAGCGCCTCGAGGCCGGGAGCCGGCTCGCAGGGGCCGAGGATGTCGACGGCAATGGTCAGGTCCGCCAGTTCGTACAGCTGCACCGGCGGGAACCGGGGATCGCGCGTGGCGGCGCCGATGGCGTTCCTGACGATTTCGATCGCCAACGTCTCGTGCAACGGCTCGGTCGTGCCGATGCAGCCGCGGAGACGTCCTTCATGCTTGAGGCAGACAAACGTTCCGGCGGGGCGGAGCGCTTCCGGCCATGCCGCATAGAGATCGGCCGATGGCTCCAACACCTGCCGGTCGGCGAGGAACGCCGCAATCGCCTGCGTTGCCAACCTGACCAGCGGATGCGTCGTGTGACGAGTCATGGGTCCGGCGTGGGGAGGTGTCGTTAAGATGGCCATATGAAGCGCGCCCAACTATAGCGAATGATGGGTTACCGGTCGCGGTTGACCATGTAATCGGCGACGACCGCCAGCGCGCGCCTGGGCGAGGAGTCCTCGAAGATCGACAAGTCTTTCGTCGCAGCGGCGACGAACTGGCGGGCGCGATCCATGGCATAGGCGATGGACCCAAAGTCCTGCATGAGCGTGACGATGCGCAGGAGTTCGGCGTCGGTCAAGCTGCGGGTCTCCATCCGGTCCTTGATCATCTGCCGGTCCTGCTCCGAACAATGCTGCAGTAAATGGAGCAGCGGGAGGGTGGCCTTGCCCTGACGAAGGTCCTGCCCCAGCGATTTGCCGAGGTGCTCTCCGTTGGCGGCATAGTCGAGCGTGTCGTCCGCCACTTGAAAGGCGATGCCGATATGTTCGCCGAACTGGAACAACGCGGCCTGCTGCTCCGGCGTGCCCCCGCCGATGATCGCCCCCATGCGGCAAGCCGCTGCAATCAGGCCCGCGGTCTTGTTTTCGACGATGCGCACGTACTCGGACTCGATGATCTGCGGGTTGCCGTTGTAATAAAGCTGCAACACTTCTCCTTCGGCCATCTTGCGGCAGGCTTCGGAGAGGACCTCATTGATCGCTTGGCTGCGGAAGCGGACGATGTGGCAAATGGCTTTGGAGTAGAGATAATCGCCCACCAAAATGCTGATCTGGTTGCCCCAGACTTTGCGGGCGGTCTGCCGGCCCCGCCGGATGTCCGCGTCGTCCACGACGTCGTCGTGCAACAGCGTGGCCGTGTGGATGTATTCGACCAAGCTGGCCAGCACATGGTGTTCAGTGGCCCGGTAGCCGCAGAGCCTGGCGCAGAGAATGAGCAACAGAGGCCGGATCCGTTTCCCGCCGCTGTTGAGGATGTGGGCGGCGACCGTGTTGACGAGGGTCACCGAGGAGTCGAGGTTCTTGCGGACCTGGTCCTCGACGCCCTCCAACTCGTCGCGATAGGCGTCCCACACGTCCGCCATCGTCTGGACTGTCGAGGTGATGGGTCCGTTCGACATGCGGCGAATAGTAGGGCAGGGGACGGGCGTTAGTCAAGCCTCGGTGGGGGCGGCAAATTCTCTCGAAGGCGATCCCCATGGCTGCCGTACGTAGGCTACCAGGGGCCGTGGATTGCTTGACAGAAAGACGCTCTATCCAGTATGGTGACACTCCAATTTTGCGCATGTTTTCCGTGCCCTGACCGAGGTCATTGCCACGGGTCGGTTCCCCCCCTCCCGCAAGCGCCCGGCCCGGCGGTGACGCATCGTGCAACCCGACAATCCAGCAGGAATTGAACGGCCCATGAACATTCCAGGACTCCCCCCCAAGCAAGGCCTCTACGACCCCCGGAACGAAAAGGACGGCTGCGGCATCGGCTTCGTGGCCAGCATCAAAGGACACAAGTCGCACGGCATCGTCCGACAGGGACTGCAGGTCCTCGAGAACCTTTACCACCGCGGCGCCCAGGGGTGCGATCCTTGCACCGGCGACGGCGCCGGCATTCTGCTGCAGATCCCGCACGAGTTTCTGCGGCGGGCGGCGGCGGATGCGCGGGTGAAGCTGCCGGGCGCAGGCGAGTACGGCGTGGGGATGGTGTTTTTGCCGCCCGATGCGGCGTCCCGCAAGCAGTGCGAGGGGCTCGTCGAGAAGGTCGTGGCGGAGGAGAAGACCCGGTTGTTGGGCTGGCGCGACGTGCCGGTCAAGAGCGACGCGATCGGCGTCCAGGCGCGCCGGACCGAGCCTGCGATCCGTCAGGTCTTCATTGCCCGCGACATCCTGAACGAGGCGCAGTTCGAGCGCAAGCTCTACGTGATCCGAAAGCGGATCGAGAACGCGATCTGCCAGTCCGCCATCGAAGGGCGGGAGTACTTCTACATTCCCAGCCTGTCGGGCAACACGATCGTCTACAAGGGCTTGTTGCTTCCGCATCAGATGGCGGCCTACTACCAGGACCTGACGGACACCAGCGTGACCAGCGCCCTGGCCCTGGTCCATTCCCGCTTCAGCACGAATACGTTCCCAACCTGGCCGCTGGCCCATCCCTACCGCTATATCTGCCACAACGGCGAGATCAACACGCTCAAGGGCAACGTAAACTGGATGCGGGCACGCCAGGGGCGGCTGGAGTCGGACCTGTTCGGGGAGGACATCCCCAAGCTCTTCCCGATCGTCCACGATCAGCAGAGCGACTCGGCCTGTCTCGACAATGCGCTCGAGTTTCTGGTCTTGGGCGGACGGTCCCTGCCGCACGCGATGATGATGCTGATCCCGGAGCCCTGGGTCGGCAACCCGCAGATGGACCTGGACCGGCGCGGATTCTACGAATACCACGCGGCCATGATGGAGCCCTGGGACGGTCCGGCCGCCGTCTGCTTCACCGACGGCAAGCTGATCGGCGCAACGCTGGACCGGAACGGCCTGCGTCCCTGCCGGTACCAAGTCACGACCGACGATCTGGTGGTGTTGGCGTCCGAGGCGGGGGTGTTGCCGGCCGAGGCGAAGCAGATCCGACAGAAGGGGCGCCTCCAACCGGGGCGCATGTTCTTGGTGGATACGGCGCAGGGCCGCATCATCGACGACGAGGAGATCAAGGCCGACATCGTGGGGCGGAAACCCTACCGGGCCTGGGTGACCCAATACCGCATCTCCCTGGATGAATTGCCGGAACCGTTGAACGTGCCGCAGCCGGACCATCCGACGATTCGGCAGCGCCAGCAGGCGTTCGGGTACACGGTGGAAGAGCTCAAGATGGTCATCACGCCGATGGTGGTGACCGGCGAGGAGACGATTTCGTCGATGGGGACCGACACGCCGCTGGCCGTGCTCTCCGAACGGCCGCAGTTGCTGTTCAAGTACTTCAAGCAGCTCTTCGCCCAGGTCACCAATCCGCCGATCGATCCGATCCGCGAGCAGCTCGTGATGTCGTTGGTCACGAACATCGGGCCCAAGCCCAACGTGATGGACGAGACCCCGGAGGCCTGCCGCCGGATCAAGGTGCAGCAGCCGATCCTGACGAACTCGGACCTGGAGAAGATCCGCGAGATCGCCGATCCGCACTTCAAGAGCAAGACGTTGCGGATGCTGTTCCGCGTGGCGGAGGGGCCGGAGGGATTGGGGGCGGCGGTGGACAACCTGTGCCGCGAGGCGTCGCAGGCGATCAAGGACGGGTACAAGTTCCTGATCCTGAGCGACCGCGGCGTGAACGAAGAATGGGCGCCGGTTCCGAGCCTGCTGGGGATCTCGGCCGTGCACCATCATCTGGTGCGCGAATGCACGAGGACCGAGGTAGGGCTGATCCTGGAAACCGGCGAGCCGCGCGACGTACACCATTTCGCCTGCCTCATCGGCTACGGGGCCGGGACGATCAATCCCTATCTCGTGTTCGAGTCGCTCATCGACATGGAGCGGGACGGGTACCTGCCCGAGGGGCTGGACGCAGCCACCGCCGAGGGCAAATTCATCAAGGCCATCAACAAGGGCTTGCTCAAGATCTTCTCCAAGATGGGCATCTCCACCGTCCAGTCCTACTGCGGCGCGCAGATCTTCGAAGCCATCGGGCTCAACCACGAGACCGTGGACCGCTACTTCACCGGGACGCCCTCGCGTGTCGAGGGCATGGGCATCCGGGAGATCGGCGAGGAGACCCTGCGCCGCCATCGCCTGGCATACGAACCGGCGCCGATCCGCCAGTTGGATTTCGGCGGCGAAATCCATTACCGCGTCCAGGGCGAGCATCACAACTGGAATCCGGAGACGATCTACAAGCTCCAGCACGCGACCAAGCATAACGACCCGAAGACCTTCAAGGAGTTCGCCGCGCTGGTCAACGACGAAACCAAGCGGCGCTCGAACCTGCGCGGGCTGCTCGACTTCAAGTTCGCCCCCGAACCGATTCCGATCGACGAGGTCGAGCCGGCCAAGGACATCGTCAAGCGGTTCACGACCGGCGCCATGTCCTTCGGGGCGATCAGCAAAGAGGCCCACGAGACCCTGGCGATTGCGATGAACCGCATCGGGGCCAAGAGCAACACGGGCGAAGGCGGCGAGGATCCGGAACGATTCGCTCCGCTGCCGAACGGGGACAGCAAGAACTCCTACATCAAGCAGGTCGCGTCGGCCCGGTTCGGGGTCACCTCCCATTATCTGGTCAACGCCCGCGAATTGCAGATCAAGATGGCCCAGGGGGCCAAGCCGGGCGAAGGCGGCCAGTTGCCGGGCCACAAGGTGGACGAGATCATCGCGAAACTGCGGTACTCCACGCCCGGGGTGCAGTTGATTTCGCCGCCTCCGCACCACGACATCTATTCGATCGAAGATTTGGCCCAGTTGATTTTCGACCTGAAGAACTCCAATCCCCAGGCGGCGATCTCAGTCAAGCTCGTCTCGGAAGTCGGAGTGGGAACGGTGGCCGCCGGCGTGGCCAAGGCCCATGCGGACAAGGTGCTGATCAGCGGCGATTCCGGCGGCACCGGAGCCTCCCCGCTGTCGTCCATCAAGTATGCTGGCATTCCCTGGGAGCTGGGTCTGGCCGAAACCCATCAGACCCTGGTGCTCAACGATCTGCGCGGCCGCATCCGTGTGGAAACCGACGGGCAGTTGAAGACCGGCCGCGATGTGATCATTGCCGCCCTGCTGGGGGCCGAGGAGTTTGGTTTCTCCACGGCGCCGTTGATCGTCGAAGGCTGCATCATGATGCGCAAGTGCCACCTGAACACCTGTCCGGTCGGGGTGGCGACCCAGGACCCGGTCCTGCGCAAGAAATTCGCCGGTCAACCGGAACACGTGGTCAATTACTTTTTCTTCATCGCGGAGGAAATGCGCGAGTTGATGGCCAAGCTGGGGTTCCGCACGATGGCCGAGATGGTCGGCCGGGTGGACAAGCTCAAGGCGCAGAAGGCCATCGACCATTGGAAGGCTAAGGGGCTGGACCTGACCGCGCTGCTCGCCAAGCCCCAGGTGGGGGCGGAGGTCGCGACGCATTGCGTCCAGGAACAGGACCACGGTCTGGCCGGCATTCTGGACAACAAGCTGGTGGAACTCTGCAAGCCGGCCATCGAGCGGGGCGAGAAGGTGACGCTGGACCTGCCGATCCGAAACGTGAACCGGACCGCGGGCACCATGTTATCCAGCCATATCGCCCGCAAGTACGGGCTGGAGGGGTTGCCGCCGGATACGATCACGATCCGGTTCACCGGTTCGGCCGGCCAGTCCTTCGGCGCATTCCTGTCCAAGGGGATCACGCTGATGCTGGAAGGGGAGTCGAACGACTACCTGGGTAAAGGCCTCTCGGGCGGCACAATCATCGTGGTGCCGCCGAAGGGCGCCACGTTTACGCCGGAAGAGACCATCCTCATCGGCAACACCTCGCTCTATGGGGCGACCCAAGGCGAGGCTTACTGTTACGGCATGGCGGGCGAACGGTTTGCCGTGCGCAACAGCGGGGTCAAGGCGGTCATCGAAGGCACCGGCGACCATGGTTGCGAATACATGACCGGCGGGGTCGTGGTCGTGCTGGGCAAGACCGGGCGGAATTTTGCCGCCGGCATGTCGGGCGGCGTCGCCTTCGTGTTGAATGAGGACGGCAAGTTCGAGCAGCGCTGCAACCTCGGGATGGTGGAATTGGAGAAAGTCGCCACGGCCGAGGACCAACAGCAGCTCAAGTCCATGCTGGAAGCGCATCTGAAATACACGGGCAGCCGCAAGGCCAAGTCGGTGCTGGATAACTGGCAGGCGATGTTGCCGAAATTCGTGAAGATCATGCCGATCGATTACAAGCGGGTGCTGGCGGAACGCAAGGCGGCGGCGGCGAAGGACAAGGCGCACAAAGAAATGGTGGCGAGATAAAACAATTATGAATTGTGAATTGAGAATTTTGAATTGCCGAACCATAAGAATTTAGAATTCAAAATTCAAAATTTTGGTTGAGGAAGATGGCTGATCCAAAAGGCTTCATGAAATATGCCCGGGAGGGCCCGAAACGGAGGCCGGTCGAGCTCCGCGTGCAGGACTGGAAGGAGTTCTACGATCCGATGCCGGAGGATGCGCTCAAGGCACAGGGCTCCCGTTGCATGGACTGCGGCGTGCCCTTCTGCCAGAGCACCAACGGCTGCCCGGTCGTGAACCTGATTCCCGAGTGGAACGACCTGGTCCATAGGGGACGCTGGAGGGATGCGCTCAAGGCGCTCCATACGACCAATAATTTCCCGGAGTTCACGGGACGGCTCTGCCCGGCTCCCTGCGAGTCGGCCTGCGTGCTCGGCATCAACGAAGACCCGGTCTCGATCCGCGTCGTCGAGTGGAACATTATCGACAAGGGTTTCGATGAAGGCTGGGTCCAGCCCGTCCTGCCGACTTCGTCCACGGGAAAAACGGTGGCCATCGTGGGCTCGGGGCCGGCCGGCCTCGCGGCCGCGCAGCAGCTGGCCCGCGCCGGACACAAGGTGACCCTGTTCGAGAAGGCGGATCGCATCGGCGGGCTCCTGCGCTACGGGATTCCGGACTTCAAGATGGAGAAGTGGGTCCTAGATCGGCGGCTGGATCAAATGAAAGCCGAAGGGGTCGAGTTCAAAACCGGCGTCCATATCGGCACGGACATGAGTGGTGAGGAGCTGCGTCGCCGGTTCGATGCCGTCGGTCTGGCGATGGGCGCCGAGCAGCCCCGCGAGCTGCCGGTCCCCGGCCGCGAACTGAAGGGCATCCATTTGGCCATGGATTACCTCACCCAGCAGAACAAGCGCAACGCGGGCGATACGATCACGGCGGAGGCTATCACGGCCAAGGGGAAACGCGTCGTGATCATCGGCGGCGGCGACACGGGCTCGGACTGTCTGGGCACGGCGCACCGGCAGGGCTGCGCCGAGGTGCATCAGTTCGAGTTGTTGCCGGAGCCCCCGCCCAAGCGGGCCGGTTCCACGCCCTGGCCGCTCTGGCCGATGCAGTTGCGCACCTCCCACGCCCACGAAGAGGGCTGCGACCGGCAGTGGAGCGTCTCGACGACCAAGTTCTCGGGCCACCACGACCACGTCACGAAGCTCCACGCGCAACGGGTCTCCTTCGAGAACGGGAAGTTCGTCCCGGTCCCCGGTTCGGAGTTCGAGCTCAACGCGGATTTGGTCCTGCTGGCCATGGGCTTCACCGGCCCGGTCAAGAACGGAATTCTCGACGGTCTCGGCGTCGCCTACGACGCCCGGGGCAACGCGGCCACCGACCAGAACTACATGACGAACGTGGAAGGGGTCTTTGCGGGCGGGGATGTGCGCCGCGGCGCCTCGTTGATCGTCTGGGCCATCGCCGAAGGCCGTAAGATGGCGGCCGCCGTGGATCAGTACCTCCGGGCCGGCCAGTCCGCCAAATCGGCGGCGGCCTGACGTCGTTCGCTGCCTCGGCTCGATTTCATCTGCCTTCTTGTCCCCGGCGTAGGCCTCGGAGCAGCCGTTCATATCGTTCTTCCCATCTCCCGCTTCACCCGCCGCCGCAGGCCGCCACGGCTGTAATGCCGTGGGTTTCCACCGCGCACCGTTTTTTGACATGACGCGCAGATCGCGAGCCATGATGCGGCGGCCGGCACTGCCGCGCCTTTTATGAGCGAAAGCGACATTATTTGGCTCTGAGTGCAACGTCTTGCGCTCCCGCTGAGACGCGCACGTCGTTCCGGGACTGCTAGCGCAGGGAGAAACGCAGAATCGAGCCTAAAAATGGTTGGGCAGGAACTTGCATCGATCATCTATGTTACATGAGGAGGGCTTGTATACGCCGCGAACTCCGCGGGTGCGGTCAACTTGACGTGCCATCGCTAATTCCATAGGATGGCCTATCGATAGAGAGGGAGCCGCTTCGGTCGCCGTGTGCGCTTCTTGCTGGAGCACGAGATGCCCGAATCTTCAAGTTTGGAATCGGCGGTTCCCGGCCTCGTTCTTCCCGAACCCCGACGCCGCGAGTCACTCGATCTGGCCTCTCCCGGTTCGCAGATCGTTCTCTTGCAGATCCTCTTCACCATCGTCTGGTCGTACGAGTTGCTCTTCAGCGCCGATGCCTTGTTGTCCACCGAATCCAAGGAATGGGTGATCCTGGGCCTCTTGGCGCTGGTGGCAGCCCTGCTGAGCTTGCCGAAGGGGATCCTGGAGACCGGCTGGCTTCCCAGCGTTTTGGTGGTGGGAGATACCGCGATCGCGAGCGCGCTGGTCTATTTTTCAGGAAACGGCGTGTCCGATCTCTACCTGACCTATTTCCTGATCGTCCTGCTCGCCGCGACCACCAGGTCGCTGAAACAAATGATCGGGCTCTCCGTGCTTCTCTGCCTGTCCTATGGGGTGGTCCTCTATCTGGAATCATTGACCGATGGGGCGCTACAAGAGGGACAGCTCTTGCGGCTCCCGCTCCTGCTGATCATGGCGATCTTTTACGGAGTCACGACCGAACGGGTGCGCCGGGTCAACGATGAGAAAGCGGGCCTGCTCGATTACATCACCGAGCGGAAACAGGCGGAAGAGGAGCGGGAACGGCTGATCAAGGAATTGCAGGAGGCCATGGCGAATATCAAGACCCTGCGCGGATTCTTGCCCATCTGCGCTCACTGCAAAAACATCCGTGACGACAAGGGTTACTGGCTCAGCGTCGAGGAATATGTCCGTGTCCATACGGAGGTGGATTTCAGTCATGGGATTTGTCCGCGGTGTCTGGAAAAGCATTTCCCCTCCTAGCCCGGATGTTGAAAACGACCTCCGGCGTCGTTCTCGCATCGCTCAAAGCCTGCAACGTACACAAGGAGTACGTCTCGGCTTTTCGCTCGCTGCGGCCTTGCCGGACGGTCGTTTTGAACATCCGTGACGGTTCTAGAACCAGGCTGGCCGTTGGAGATTTCGCGATGAACCTTTGAAGGTGGGCTGGTGATCCTAATTTACGAAGACGATTTGGCGCAGCGAAAGCCGATCGAGGGGCTGCGTTGATCTGGGGGAGCGCCGCTGCGGGTGGCGGCCCGCAACATAGTGGGTTTGCTCTTCCACGACCCACCTCGCACGCCCCGGTAGCGGCCGTTCGAGGGCCCCGGCGGGTTACGCTCGGGGATGACGGAATAGTAATCGAACCCAAACCAATCTTGTACCCACTCGGCCACGTTGCCCGCCATGTGGCGTAACCCGTAGGGGCTCTGTCCTTCTTCCCCGCTATCCACGGCTGCGACCAACGGAATCTCGTGGGCGTGATATTTCCCGAAGACGGCCAACTCCGGGCCGGGAGTGGCATGGCCCCAGGGAAATAAGCGGCCGTCGCTCCCGCGCGCCGCCTTTTCCCACTCCGCCTCCGTCGGCAGACGCTGGTTTCTGGCTCGGCAAAAGTCCGCCGCGTCGTTCCAGGTCATGTAGAGCGCGGGCCAGCGGGCCAGGACATAATCGGGCATGGCATGCACGGTGATGACGTGCCAGATGAGACGCGTGAGTTCCTCCGGCGGTTCGCGTCGCTGCCGACGCAGATAGGCCAAATACTCCCCCAGGCTGACCTCGTCGCGATCCATGGCATAGGCGTCCAGCCAGATGCGTTTTTGCGGCAGCTCCGTATCGTCGAACTGGGTGTCCATGCCGTAGGGATCGTCGTCCTTGCGCTGGCTGCCCAGGAGAAACCAGCCGGCCGGGATCGAGACCGCCGGCGAGGGGACGGCCAATGCGTCGATCCCCTGAAGGCGTTTCGCCAGTTGTTGTTGATCGACCGGCTGGGCGAGGGAGGGTTGCGGTATCCAACAGGCCATGATCTCGCCGACCGCGAGCGCAACGACCAGGACCGCCTTAAGATTGGAAAAGAAGGTGATCACGATGCTTGCGGGGATTCTAGGGAGATTGCTCCGAGAAGGCAAACGAGGTTGCAGGGGCCGGTTTGACCCTGGCCCTTGCGCAGGCTATCTTGCCTATGTGGGCAAGAGGCGATCGTCTCAAGTTCTGGGCCTTCTGACGGTGATGGGTTTGCTGGTTGTGTCCGGCGAGGGGCTGGCAGGTGACCGACCCCACTTCAAGCCGGCACCGGTTCCGTCATCCGAGTATCCGGTCTACGATCGCGTCATCGATGCCAAGTTTCTCACGTCTCAGACCGAGCGGGTGCTCATCGGGCGGCTGACGGTAACCAGGCTGGGACCGGGCGAAAAGGATGTTCCCGGCCAGGCCTATTTTCGGGAGCGGCAACCGTTCGACGGGAGCCTCGAGGCTGAGCTGGTGACGGACTTTATTCTTAAGAACAGCAAGCCGGCCCGTCTGGAGGACAAGTTCAAAATCGGCGCGCCCTATCGATTTGTCTCGGACGAAGGGATGGAGGAGCCGGAGGCGTCGCTCGCACCGATTCCCGCCGCCTTCCTTGAACGGACCCAGGAGGCCCCTTCAACTGTCGGTATCCTCACGTTGTCGCGCGTGGGATTTTCACCGCGCCGGGATCGGGCCCTGGTCTACGTAGAAGACAATCGCCGCGGCGGCAGCGGCAGCGGACTCCTCATGCTTCTGGCGTGGCGATGGAAAGGCTGGGAGTTTCTCGACACGGAAGTGCTCTGGGTGGCGCAATAACTCAGAGGCCAACCGGACGTCAGAAGCCAACCAGGTCCAGAAACAAGCGGCCCAGGAAGAGATAGCCCCTGCGATACGTCGGCAGCTTGGAATGGCCCCACTTGCGCAGGTATTCGTGGCTGGCCACCTCCGTGACGCGGAAGCCCTTCCTAAGACAGCGAGTCACCATCTGCTGCTCGATGTCGAAATCGTTGGCCGTCAGGCCCAAGGCCGAGGCCACGGGTTTCCGGATCGCCCGGAAGCCGTTCAACGCATCGGTGATCCGAACGTTCCAGCGATAATTGATCGCGATCGTGATAATCCCCCCGCCGACGCTCCGCAGATAGTTGTCGAGGTCGCCGTGCCATTCGTCGCTGCCGCCCCGGTGGCGCGAACCGATGACCAGGTCGGCCTGGTCTTGGAGAATCGGGGCCAGCAGCGCAGGAATCGACGCTGGATCGTGGGAACCGTCGGCGTCGATGAAGACCAGAATGTCGCCTGGTGCTTCCGCGATGGCCAGCCTGAGGCCCGCGCCTTTGCCGCGGCCGTTGTCCTGGATCACCCGGGCCCCGGCTTGTCTGGCCAATTCGGCCGTGCCGTCGGTCGAATGGCCGTCGATGACGAGGACTTCGTCTGCATAGGGTTTGACGCTTTGTATCACCGAGGCGATGCCGCCCGCCTCGTTCTTGGTCGGAATCACGATGGTGACGGTTGGGGCGTTCTTCATGCCGACTCCTCCTGGGGGATGGGCCTGGCCACCGCGAGCATCGTAGCAAGCGGGACGGACAAGGGATAGCGGCACACGGTATTCCACCGTCCGATCGTTCCCGTGAGCAGGGCGGTCACAAGCGGATTCGTGCGCGCGATCAGCGCAAGCACATAGTCCAGGGTCAAGACCTTCCTGGTGTTCCCGTGCAACTCCTCCACCTGAAATCCACATTGCGTCAGAAGCTTCCGCAGGGTGGCGGGGGTGAAATAAGTCAGGTGTTCCGGCGGCCGTATCCACGGATGCCGCAGGCCCATCACGCGGGGCAGCCAGCCGGCCATGTTCGGTGTCTCGATCATGAGCCTGCCGCCCGGCGCCAGCAGGCGGCGGGCTTCGGCGAGGCAGATACGGGGGCAGAAGACATGTTCCAGCACGTCGAACATCGTGATCACGTCGAAACGGGTGTCGGCAAACGGCGTCGCTTCCAGACGTCCGGCCACGACCCGGACCTGTTGCGCGCGGGCCGCGCAGCGCGCCGCCTCGACGGAGGGCTCGATGCCGATGGCATCCCAGCCATCGGCCGCCGCCGCTCGGACGAAAAATCCGCCGCCGCAGCCGATGTCCAGGAGCCGGCCTTTCGGGTGGGAATCGCGAAGCCACTGAAGCCGGAGTTGTGCCGTCGCGGTCTTGATGCCACCATGTTGCAGGTGTTGCGCGCCGGACGCATCCTCATGCGAGAGAGAAAAATATTCATGCCGGTACCAGGCGTCGAGCCACTCTCTGGTCGGTCTCGGATTGACGTACCGCAGCCGGCAAGTCCGGCATTCGACGATGGAAAAGTCGTTCTTGTCGAAACAGCGCAGAGCCCGGTCGTCGTCGCAGACCGGACATCGAGCTTGTTGCAGGGTGAGCTCAGCCATATGCTCCAGCCGTCTGTTTCAGGGTGAGGGTTGGGTCGTTGATTCACCGATGTGACGGCGGAGGAGGGCCAGGTTTTGCCGGGCGACTCCGTCCTCCGGCGCCAGAGTGATGGACTGTTCCAGGGCCAACGCTCCCTCGTCGAACCGCTGCTGCTTGGTCAGGGCGACCGCCAGGTTGTTCCAGGCGCCATAATCCGTCGGGTCGAGCGACAGGGCCCCCCGGTACGCCTGTTCCGCCACTATCCATTGTCCGGCCAGTCTGGCCAAATCGCCGCTGAAATTATAGGCGCGCCGGCGGACATCGGCCGGTTGCCCCGGCTCCGTCAGCCTGGCCAGCAGTGCCGTGGCCTCATCTGTGCGGCCGGCCAACCCCAGCGCATTGGCCAGATACAATTCATTGTCGGGGTTCTGCTCCCTTGTGCGAAGCCGTTCGTAAATCGCGATGGCGTTCTCGTACTGCTTGTCTTGTTCGTAGGCGTAGGCGAGGTTCCGTTCCAAGCTCGGAACGTCCGGTTCGGCCATCGGCATCCAGCAGAACAGGCAGGCCCCCGCGAGCAGGATCGCCGGAGGTAGCCAGGCTCGGGCTTGATCCGAGAGGGCGCGGCGGCGACTCTCCATCATGCCGGCTGCGGCAAACAGGATGAGCACCCCGACGATGGGCAGACGGTATCGGGAGGAAACCCAGAAGGGCAGCAGCGACAGGAGGTAGAAGACCAGGACCAGGTACAGCAAGTCGAGCTCGCGCTGGCGTCGGCGCAGCAGGATCAGTCCCACGAGGGCAAAGGGGGCCACCAGCCAATAGCCAGGAAGGGGGGCGCGCAAGATCCAGGAGAACCGCTTGAAGATCTCGATCCAGTGGTTGTCCGGCATCTCCTCTTTGTTCCAGAAGCGCAGGAATCGGTGGCCGACCATGCGGACTTGCGTCAGGGGATGTTCCAGAGAGAAGGCGAGGCTCTTGTGTCTCCAGTAGGCGCCGACTTCGGCCGGCGTCATGCGGCGACCGGTTTCGGCCTCGGCGCGGCGGTGAAAGTCGATGCGCTCGAACAACGAGGTGGGACGGACAAAGGGCACCGGGGCCAAGTCGCCCGTCTGATTGGCCGGATTGTTGGCTGTGTAGAGCACCTGCCCACCGGAGACGGTGATCGGAATCCAATCCCCCGAGACCAGTTTGTTGCGGATCGTGACGGGGGCGATCGCCATGACGACCCCCAACAGCAAGGCGAGGGCCGCGCGGCCGCTGGTCCAGCTCCGAAGCGAGATCGTAATGAGAATTAAGCAGGCGGCGACCAAGGCCAAGGCGTTGATCCGGCTGAGCGACAGGAGGCCGACCGTCACCCCGACCGACCAGAAGGCTACCCACGTGGGCCTGGCCAGGGCGCCCAGGATAAGGAGGATCGCACTATCTAGGAGGAACAGGGCGACCGATTCCTTAAGCAGCAGGCCTTCGTAGTAGAGAAAAGGCAGGTAGGTGGCGGCCAGAATGCCGGCGACTTTCGCCGTCGTTGCTTCAAATAGGCGGCCTGCGATCCGGTAGAGGATCAGCACGTTGAGGGTCCCGAGGAGGACTTGAACCACCCGCACCATGAGGTAGCTATGGCCGAACAACCCATAGATGAGAGCCAGGACGTAAGCCGGGAGCGGCGAGTCATAATAGGGATAGTGGTCGAGGAATGGTTCCCCGGCTACGAGAGCTTGCGCCCAAAGATCGTACATGGCCTCGTCGGTGATGGGATGGAGGAAGTAGGGGTTGTCCAGGATGGTGGCGAGGTACAGAAGCCGGAGCAGCAATGCTCCGAGGATGAGACGGGCTTCGAAACTGTGCTGCCAGGAGGGGAGCGAAGGAGCCGAAGCCGGTTGAGTCATGGGAGCCCAGTATACCTGTGGCGCAGGGAGCAGTAAATTGAACCGGCTGATTCGCGCGCCTGGCCTGTGGCGCTTGCGAAAGCGATCCGGCGGGGCTAGCATGGGAGCGGGAAGGCATACGTTGTTCGAGGCAGGTGAACGCATGATCCGCAAAACTTTTCCCGTGCCGCCGTTGGGCTGCAACTGCTCGATCCTGGGCGATCCGGTCACCAAGCAGGCCATCGTGGTGGACCCGGGCGGAGCCCACGAGCAGATTCTCCAGATGGTGGAGGCCCTGGGGCTGACGGTGGTGAGCATCCTGCACACCCATGCCCACTTCGACCACTTCCTTGCTTCCGGCGAGATGAAACGCGCCACCGGCGCGACGCTCTGTCTGCATCAGGACGACCGGCAGCTCTGGGAGATGCTGGAGACGCAGTGCCGCCTGTTCGGCGTGCCCTACCGGCCTGTGCCCTTGCCCGACTACTGGCTCAAGGACGAAGAAATAATTCTCCTGGGCGGGATCGAGGGCCTGGCCATGCATACGCCGGGACATACGCCCGGTTCCATGTGTTTCCATTTCGGACAGGAACAATTGGTGTTGGCAGGAGATACCCTGTTCCGCGGCGGCATCGGGCGGACCGATCTCTGGGGCGGCGATTACGACGCGATCGAACAGTCTATTCGGGAGCGGCTCTACACCTTGCAGGAAGAGACTCTCGTCGTCACCGGGCATGGGCCGGAAACTCGGATCGGGATCGAGAAGGACTCAAACGCATTTATCAGAGCCTAACCGCCAGTGGGCAGGAGACGGAAAGCAGTGCAGGCTGCCTTCTGTTTTTCGCCTTCTGCTCTCAAGGGGGCGACCATGAAAAATCTCCATGAGTGGGTCTGGTTGTGGGTCCTCGTCGGATGGACTGCGATGCTGTCCAGCTCCTACGCCGGCGCAGAAAGCGGGGCGAAGACCGAGCAGGTGCAGATCAAGGATGTGGAGGTGCGCCTGTCGGACCGGGGCCCCGTGGTGTTGCTGAAGGCGGAGAATCGGATCATTCCGATCTTTGTGGACCCGACGGTGGCCGGGTCCATCTATGGGGCGGTGACCGGCGAGAAGTTCCCCAGGCCTCTGTCTCATGACTTGATGCACGCGATTTTAACGTCCTTCGGCGGCCAGGTGCGTCAGGCGGTGATCACGTTCAAAGGCGGGACCTACTACGGCGCGTTGACGGTGACGATGCCGGGCAGCTCCAAGGTCTTCGACAGCCGCTCCTCGGACGCGATTGCGTTGGCGATTCATTTCAAGGCGCCGATTCTCGTCGGGCGGGACTTGCTGGAGTCGGCCGGCCAGCCGGCGCCGGGGACCAAGGAGTTATCGTTGTAAGGGACGGTCCGGTTGGCTTGGGACCGGGGCCTTGTCCTGGGCCATTCGTTCCGATAGGAGCTTGAGCCTCTTCTCCGTGGCTTGTTTGATGAACGCCATGTTTTCTTTGAGGTGCTGCTCCGGGGAGATCTTGCCTTCCTGCCGAAGCTTGAGCTGAGCCAACCCGAATTGGGAAATTTCCGCCACCGATTCCTGGTTGAGTTGCGCCCAGGCCTGCTCGCAGCGGGGCTGCTGGGGCGGCGGATACTTGTCGCAAGGCGGCTCAGCCGAGTCGGCCCTGGCCGGCCAGACGAGGCAGGCCAGCAGGAGAACGATGGCGTAGCGGGTCTGCATGGCTTTGTTCCAGGAAGGGCTGCATGGTAGCACAGACGAAATGGTTTGACGTAGCTTATCTCGCCATCTTGGTCGGCGAGTTGCAAACCAGCATGAGGCGCCTGCTGTTCGACCTCTGCGACGATCTGGCTGCTCACTATCCCAGCCAGGTTCAAGCCTTGGCCTTGCCGCTCGACTACTTTCGGTTCCTCGGTCACAGGCTCGCGCGTGAGGATTTTTCAACCGGGAAGGTCGTAGGGTGGATCGAAGAGCTCAACGATCTGCTCTACTTCATCGATCTGCGGCAGCAATTCGAACTGGACCGGGATCGCCGGACGTTCGTGGAGCAACTCGCTCTTGAGTGCCAGGAGAAATTTTTCGAGCACAGCTATCGCGAGGAGCTGTTCCCCTCCGGTACGCCGCATACAGCCGGGTTAGACTGCCGGCTGGAACGACTCTGTACGCGTCTGGCAAGACAGATTATCCAGGAGTCTCTCTTCCTGGTGCCCGGACTGCCCTGTCTCTGGCTGGCTCGCAACAGGGCCGCGGCGAAAGGGTTGCTCGGGTTGGTGCCGTGCGACTTACGGGGGAGCTTCGAGCGGGCGGAGTTGCCGGGGCGGGTCTATGTGGGCCTGGAGGGGGCCTATCTCGATCCTCCTGTTTCCTTGCGGAGGAGGCTTGCCAGGAATGGAGCCAGAACCAGCTTTCAGATCAAGCAACAAGGAATCTGGCTGAACATCGGCAAGACCTTGGCGCCTCTGTGGGGTGAGAACCAGCTGCCGGCCGGCGGCTGGTCGTTCGTGCCGCCTCACTCGTTGCGGCCTGGATTGACCCTGGGCCCAATCCTGGTCTACGGCAAGGACCTCACGCCGTCGCGCCTGGCGGCCCCTCCCGAAGGGCTGGCCGATCGGATCAAGCGAGCCTGGGATGTGATCGAGTCGGCATGGCCGGAGGGGGCCAAGTTGCTCACGCGGCTGACGGCGCGTATCGTCCCGCTCAAGGCCAAAGGGGTGGTGAGCTTCAGCTATCGCCATAGGCCTGGCCTGTCCTTCATCAATTGCTTCGACCGGGACCAGCTCGATTTGATCGACGACCTCATCCACGAGAACAGCCACCATCACCTGAACCTGTTGCTGCGCAAGTTTGACATGCGCCGGGGCGACCACAACCAGGAAATCTTCTATTCTCCCTGGCGGCGCTCGCTACGGCCCTTGCACGGCATCCTCCACGCTACGTTCACCTTCACCATGGGCGCGATGCTCTTCGAACGACTCTCGTCCTGGGCGGAGCGGAGCGGCTCGTCGGCGACCTTGCGGGCCTTCAAGCTGACCGAGCGGGATATCCAGCGCGCCAGGTTTCGGTGCCTGGAAGAAGTCGAGTCGGTCCGGTATTCCCTACGAGACTTGACCTGGGCGGCGGAACAGATGGGATGGCTGAGTCCCACCGGCGTCGCCTTGGTCCGAGCCCTCGCCGCCGAGATCGCGCTGGTCGCGCGCCGCATCGCGCGGCATCGGGCTGCCGTCATGCGGTCTCGGTATGGCCCTTTCCTCAGACGCCACCTCCGCGAGTTGGAGCGGGCCCGCGCGACCTATGGCCGCCCGCGCGGCTGACCGGTGTCGTGCGAGGGCCATCGGAGCCGGCCGACTGCCGGCGCCCGTCCCGGCGGTTTTTGCTTCACAAGGGCCATTGGTATAAGCTGACCCCCGGCGGATGGGAGCGCCGTCGCCCGGACGCAGCGCCTGACCCCTATCGGCCGACGCGAAGGTGAAGGCATGGAGGTATCGACAAGACGGGACGGCGGGCATGTTCACGTCACGGTCGCCGGACGGCTGGATGCTCACGGAGCCGACCGGCTGGCGGTGGAGCTGGAAGCGGCCGTCACCCACGGCGCCCGCCATCTGCTGCTGGACCTGAGCGATCTCGAATTCATCAGCTCGGCCGGTCTGCGCATCCTCCTGCGATTCTACAAACAACTCAAAGGATTGCACGGCTCGTTCGTGGTCGCCGACTGCTCCGCGCCGGTCAAGATGGTGATCGCGCTGGCCGGGTTCGAGCAGCTGTTGGGACTGGGGTGCGTTTCGAGTGACGCAGGGGCGCCTGCGACCCGCGCCGCCCCCTCGGCGCCAGGGGCCGGGACGGTCGAGCTAGAGACGGCTGTCTATGAAAAGTTCGAACTCGACCTCGGCGCTACGCTGGCCTGCCAACTCGTCGGTGGGGAGGGTCTGGCGCGGCAAGCCCCGTTGTCGGAGGCGGACTGCCGGACGATGCAGTTTCCGGCCGGCACCATCGCTCTGGGGATCGGAGCCTTGGGCCAGGAGGCGTCCGCCTGTCGGGACCGGTTCGGTGAGTTCCTCGCGGTCGCGGGGGCTGTGGCCTACCATCCGACCGATCCGACCGACGGCGCGGACGTGCCGGATTATATGGTCCAGTCCGGGGCGTTTCTTCCCGACGTCCACGTGCTTTGCTGCCTTCTGTGCGAAGGATCGTTCGCGCACCAGCTCCGATTCGAGGCGAAACCGGACGCAGGCTTCCTGCCGCTCGACCGCCTGGTCAAATCCTGCCTGGATCTCACGCATAGCGATGCGGCCGGGATCGTGGTGCTCGCCGAGACCGGCCGTGTCGTCGGCACGGCGCTGACACGCTCGCCTGCGGGCGGGGCCGGCGACTGGCGCGAGGCAAGCAGGGCCCCCTGCCGATTACCGCGCAGCACGGTGCTGGTGGCCGGCATTGTGGCGCGGGAAGACCGGCCTGCGCTGGAGGGACTTGTGCAGCCCCTCGGCCGTCAGGCCTGGCCTTGCGGGTGGCTCCACGCAGCGGTCTTCTCGTTCTGTCCGCTGCGGACTGGGCGGGTGGACCTGCAGGAGGCTGCGGGATCGCTCTTCGAGTCGGAGCGACTCCTGGGCTTGCTGCAATTGAGCGGCGGCCGGGACGGGGCGCCGGAGGCCGGGGCCAGCGAGTTCATCCGCGGGGCTAGCTGGGTAGGGCCGCTGGGGCCGATCCAGAGCGAACGAGGTCGGCGATGACGCGATCACCGGCTCGGGGCCCCGGCGGCTCCTCCTTCTTCTCCCGCCTCTGGCTCAACGCCGACTGGAGCGTGGGGACGAAGCTCATCGTGCTGACCGTGCCGCTGATCGCGCTGGCCTCCATGATGGCGGCCTACATCGAGCACGCCCGCAACGCCGAGAATCTCCAGGAGAAGCTGGCCTCCCGCGCCAAGAGCATCGCCCATCAGATCATGGCCGACCGGCAGTACTACGCCTCGGTCATCGTGCCCCGCGCCAACGACCTCGGGGCCTCCTTCGGCATGGACTACCGCAACGTCCACGGCCGCTTTCCGCTCCCGGCCACCTTCGTGCGCGAAGTCTCCGAGGCCACCGCCAAGATCCGCAACGGGTACACCGCCAGCCTGATCAGCCCCTGGGCGATCAACAAGGGCAAAGGCTTGAAGGAGCGGTTCCAGATCGATGCCTTCGACTACCTGGCCACGCACCCCGCCGAGACGGAGTTCATCCGCACGGATACGGTGGAAGGGCGGGTGGTGCTTCGCGTGCTCATGGCGGACCTGGCCTCGGCGCAGTCCTGCGTCAACTGCCATAACGCCCATCCGGACAGCCCCAAGCGCGACTTCAAGCTCAACGACCTCATGGGCGGGCTCGAGATCGTCATTCCGATGGGGCAATATCTTGAGGACAGCCGGCGGGAGCTGGCGATGACGCTGGCCGGCGGCGGCACGATGTGCCTGCTGGTCCTGGCCATCGTGGCCTTCGGCAGCCGGCGGACGGTGACGCTGCCGCTGGCGAAGCTGGCGGGCGACATGGAGCGCTTCGTCGGCGAGCGGCCCTACCGCCCCGGCCAGACGTCGGCCCGTCTCTCCGGGGACGAGGTCGTCCACATCGCCGGCGCCTTCGAGCAGATGAAGGCGGTGATCGGCTCCCAGCAGAAGGAGCTCAAGGACGCCAACCTGCTGCTCGAGCAGCGGGTGGTCGAGCGGACCGAGGAACTGCGGCGGACGATGGAAGAGAAGGAGCGGATCGGCAGCGAACTGCGGATCGCCAGCGACATCCAGAAGTCCATCCTGCCCCGGACGTTCCCCGCCTTCCCGCATCGGGACGATTTCGACCTCTACGCCGAATCCATCCCAGCCCGTGAAATGGGCGGAGACTTCTACGATTTTTTCCTTCTGGACCAGGACCGTGTCGGATTGGTCATCGCGGACGTCTCCGGCAAGGGCGTGCCGGCGGCCATCTTCATGGCCGTCAGCCGGACCATGCTCAAGGCCACCGCCATGCAGGGGGGCTCGCCCGGCGACTGTCTGCGGCAGGTCAACAATCTCCTCTGTCCCGACAACGAAGCCTCCATGTTCGTGACGGTCTTCTACGCCATCCTGGACACCAGGACCGGGACCCTCGACTACGGCAACGCGGGGCATAACCTGCCCTACATTCTGTCCGGGCGGGGCGGCATCACGGTGCTCGAGAATCCGGGCGGCATGGCCTTGGGAGTGATGGAAGACAGCGCCTATCCGGTGAAGCGGGCCAGGATGCAGCCGGGAGACGGGTTGCTCCTCTACACGGACGGGGTGACCGAGGCGATGGACGCGGCCGGCAACCTGTTCTCGGTCGAACGGCTGGAGCGGCTGCTGCGCCGCATCCAGAACGGCACCCCCTCGGAGATCGTGCGCGACACGGTGGCGGAGGTGCGCAGTTACGCGGCCGGCGAGCCGCAGGCCGACGACATCACGATGCTGGCGTTACGGTATCTGCAACTGCCAGTGGGGGCGCATCGGGCATGAGCCAGACGATCGAGGTCAGGCTGCAAAACCGCCTCTCCGAGCTGGAGCGGGTGGGCGAGGTGGTGGAGTCCTTCGGGGAGGCCCACGATCTGCCGGGCAAGGTCGTGCAGGCCCTGGCCCTCTGCGTGGACGAGGTCGTCACCAACGTGATCTCCTATGCCTATGACGACCAGGCAGATCATCAGATTACGCTGCGACTGTCTCTCGGAACGGGAGAGTTGGCGGCGGAAGTGGAGGATGACGGCAAGCCCTTCAATCCGCTGGACACGCCGCCGCCGGACCTGGGCCGGTCGCTGGAGGACCGGCCGATCGGCGGGTTGGGCGTCCACTTCTTGCGGACGCTGATGGACGGGGTCGAGTATCGGCGGGATCGGGGGAAAAATCTGCTGGTGATGAAAAAGAAACTGCCGGTGAAACCGGCCCAAGAATCACGCGAATGCGAGGGAGGCGCCTGATGGAGATTACGGAACAGAAAAAGGGATCGGTAGTGTTGCTGGTGCTGACGGGGCGGTTGGACGCCGGCACCGCCGGCAAGCTGGAAGAGAAGTTGGTGGGCCTGATCGACGCGGGCAACCGCCACTTCGTCCTGGACTTCATGAACCTGGACTATATCAGCAGCGCCGGTCTGCGGGTCCTCCTGATGACGGCGAAAAAGCTCAAGGGGCTGAACGGGCGGATCGTGTTGGCCTCGCTGAAAGACCATATCCGGGAAGTGTTCGACATCGCCGGCTTCTCGGCGATCTTTCCGACGTATGACCAGCAGGACGCGGCGGTGGGGAGCTTCCAATAGCAGGACGTTGAAAAAAGCCTCCAGCTTTGTTCTCCCATCGCTCAGAGCCTCGACGTACGGCAAGGCGAAGGCAAGGTAACTATCCGCTCGCATGTGATCGAAGCGAGCGGTTCAAGCGAAGCTCGGTATGTACCTCCTCGGGGCCCTCGAAGAACCGGCCGGCTCACCGACTCGCCGGCGTCCGCAAACTTGACGCTCGTTATTCCTCGCGTCGCGGACCCTGGCGGCCTCGCTGGGCGGCCTTTTTGAACGTCCTGACAAAGTGCAGGATGTTTGGACTTCAGCCGCTGGCCTTGGCTCGAGCACTTCTGCTGCCACGGCATGCAGTTGCTGAACGAGAAACCTGTCGGCTTGCTTGTCTATCGGAGAAGTTGCTGTTCGGAGAGCGGTGGCTGATTGCCTCACACCGCCGTTCGTCTAAGTTTCTCGGCAGTGCAGCGATCGCCTACCATTTGCTGCGGTTTGAGGGCTAGTGTAGGCCAATAGAGGTCCATATGACGAAAGACGAGTTGGCTCAGCTTTATTCTGAGATTTCCGGCGGCACTGGGCTTGTAGGAGAGGAAGCGTTTGAGCTCCGCCAGAATGCCGAAAATAGAGTGGGGCAGGCGTTACTTGGACAGTATTGGGGGCTAATTCATTCCGGCGACGCTTACCATCAGTTTTATCTAGATACATTGCGTGAGTTAGCCGGTCGATTGACTGCAATGACACCGTCTCAAAATCATTATTTCTTTGGAGCTAGTCTAGTTTTGGACGAGCCCTTTTCAAGATTCGCTCGATCAGACGCGGCAAATCCTCGCGTCGATGGTTGAACCGAAATTCCATCTCCTTCAGGTAGA
>VGXC01000011.1 GCA_016873495.1 Nitrospira sp.
CGTTGACCCGGATGTAGTAGGGCTTGCGTCCGTCGCTCTTGCGGCCCGAGCCGGACACCTGGATGTGGAACGTCTCGCCGTGTACGGTGAGGTTGAACTCCACCGGGGCTAAATGAAGCTCGTGCGCCACCGCCGGGCCCTTTTCCGGCGGCGGTTCCAAGGCCGGCGGCTTGAGATCGCCCTTCTCGCGATCCTCGAAGAACTCCCGCGCGATGGTCGGGAAGAGGGCGAAGGACAACACGTCTTCCTCGGAGGCCGCCTTACCCGCCGAGTCCCGCCTGGCTGCGTCCATCTCCGGTTCCAGCCGATCCGCTGGCCGGCTCGTGATCGGCTCATCGGCGCCGATGGCGCGCGTCTGCACCTCGGCGGACACAGGCCCCGGAGGTTGCCCGTAGAGGCCCAGGAAGTAATTCTTCGTTTCCGTGGTGATGACCTTGTACCGTTCGCCGGTCAGCACATTCAGCGTCGCCTGGGTGCCGACGATTTGGCTGCTGGGGGTGACCAGCGGCGGGTAGCCCATGTCCTGCCGGACGCGGGGCACCTCTTCCAACACCTGTCGCATCTTGTCGATCGCGTTTTGCTGCGCGAGCTGGGCCGCCAGGTTGGAGAGCATGCCGCCGGGAATCTGCGAGGTCAGGATTTCCGCGTCCACGCCGGTGAAATCGCTTTCGAACTGCTGGTACTTGCGGCGGACCGTGCGGAAATGCTCGGCGATCGGCACGAACCGCGCCAGTTCCAGCCCCGTGTCGTAGGGTGTGCCCCTCAGCGCGGCCACCAGGGTCTCGGTGGGCGGATGGGAGGTCCCGCCGGCCAGCGGCGAGATGGAGGTGTCGAGCATGTCCAGTCCGCCCAGCACCCCCATGAGCGCCGACATGGAGGCCATGCCGGACGTGTAGTGGCTGTGCAAGTGGATGGGCGCACGGACCGCAGCCTTGAGCCGCTTGACCAAGGTATAGGCGTCGGCGGGCGCCAGGAGCCCGGCCATGTCCTTGATGCAAATCGTGTCGGTGCCCAGGTCTTCCAGTTTCTTGGCCAGATCGACGAATCGGTCCAGGCTGTGGACCGGGCTGACCGTGTAGCACAGGGAGGCCTCGACGTGCTTCCCGTTGGCTTTGACCTCGTGCATGGCCCGTTCCATGTTGCGCACATCGTTGAGGGCGTCGAAAATGCGGAAGACGTCGATGCCGTTGGCGGCGGAGCGTTCGATGAATTTTTCCAGCACGTCGTCGGCATAGTGCCGGTAGCCCACGATGTTCTGGCCGCGCAGGAGCATCTGCAGCCTGGTTCTGGGCATGGCTTGTTTCAGCGCCCGGAGTCGTTCCCAGGGGTCCTCTTTCAGGAAGCGCAGGCAGGTGTCGAACGTGGCGCCGCCCCAGACTTCCAGCGACCAGTAGCCCACCGCGTCCAGGTTGTGGGCGATCGGCAGCATGTCCTCGGTGCGCATGCGGGTGGCCAGTAAGGATTGGTGGCCGTCGCGCAAGGCCACGTCCGTGAGCAAGAGTTTTTTCCCCGGCGCGGAGCCGATCGGAAGCAGGGGTTTTGCCGTCTCCCTGAACGGCCCTTTGGCGTGGGTCTTCGGCACGGACCGAAGGTGGCTGGCCTTGCGCGAGGCCGGTTTCTTTTTGGGCATTTTGGCCATGTCGCTTGTGCGCGGGGGAAGTTCCCCTCGTGCGTCACTCCTTAAAATGTCTACAGTCCCTCATAGGCGGCGATGGCCGCGGAAATGGCGACGACCAGGTCCTCCGGCTCGTACTCGTCCTCGTAGGTGAACAGGTCCGGATGGGTCTCCAGGTACGAGGTGTCGAACCGTCCGGCGCGGAAATCCGGCTCCTCCATGATCTTCTTGAGGAAGGGAATCGTGGTCTTGAGCCCCCGCAAGACATATTCCTCCAACGATCGGTGCATCCGGCTGACCGTCTCGTCCCACGTGCGCCCGCGCACCGTCAGCTTGGCCAGGAGCGCGTCGTAGTAAGGCGGCACCGCGTAGTCTTTGTAGACGGCGCCGTCGATCCGGACGCCGATGCCGCCGGGCGAAAGGTAGGCGGTGACCGTGCCGGTGGAGGGCCGGAAATTGTTGCGCGGGTCCTCGGCGTTGATGCGGCATTGGATGGCATGTCCCTGGAGCGTGACGTCCTCTTGCTTGAACTCCAGCGGCTGGCCGGCGGCGATTGAAATCTGCGACCGGACGATATCCACGGCGGTGATCTGCTCGGTGACCGTGTGCTCCACCTGGATGCGCGGGTTCATCTCGATGAAGTAGAAGCGCCGGTCCTGGTCGAGAAGAAACTCCACGGTGCCGGCGTTGTCGTAGTGCACCGCATGGGCGATGGTGGCCGCTGCTTCGCCCATTTCGCGGCGCATGTCGGGCGTCAGGATCAGCGAGGGGGCGATCTCGATCAGCTTTTGGTGGCGGCGCTGGACGGAGCAATCGCGCTCGCCCAGGTGGATCACGTGCCCGTGCCGGTCGCCCAGGATCTGGAATTCGATATGGTGCGGCCGCTCGATGTATTTTTCGAGAAAGATGCTGCCGTCCCCGAAGGCCGCCAACGCTTCCCGAGCCGCGGTCTCCATGTTGTTGCGCAGTTCCGTGTCCGTGCGGACCACGCGCAGGCCTCGCCCGCCGCCGCCGGCGCTGGCCTTGATCATGACCGGATAGCCGACCGAATGGGCGAAGGCCAGGGCTTCTTCGGCCTTCGTCACCGCTTCATCTGTGCCGGGCACGATCGGGACGCCCACCTTTTTGGCCAGCTCGCGGGCTTTGACCTTGCTGCCCATCAGATGGATGACCTGGGGGGAGGGGCCGATAAAAGTGATGCCGGAGACCTGGCAGAGCTGCGCGAACTGGGCGTTTTCGGAGAGGAACCCGTACCCCGGATGGATCGCGTCGGCGCCGATGCGCAGCGCCAGGTCCACGATCTGCTGCATGTCCAAAAAGCCTTTGACCGGCCCCGGCCCGACCAGGTAGGCCTCGTCGGCCTTCTTGACGTAAATGCCGGTGGAATCTGCCTCCGAATAGACGGCGGCGGTGGCGATGCTGAGTTCGCGGCAGGCGCGGATGATCCGCATCGCGATCTCGCCCCGATTGGCGACTAGAATCTTCTTGAACATGATTGGAGAGGGCTCCCTCTGCTGCATATCCCGGGCTAGGGCGTGCGCGGCCATGGCCCGGGCTAAGAGTCCGCGTAAGCTAGCATAGCTGTTTGCGGAAAGTCGAGAGAGCTGAACGGGGAGTTCCCGGCTCCGAGCGCCGCCTAACAGGGCGCTCGGAGCATGGGGGAGCCTGGCCGGCGGGCTACTTGGATTTGATCAGGATGCCCTTGGAGCGGGCGTTGCCGCCGCCGGCGACCACGTCGATGAACGACATGCCCGCGCGGGCCTCGGGGACGACCACTTCGATCGTGGTGTCGTTCACGAGAGTGTACTGGACGGGCGCGCCGCCGGTGGCGCTGAAGGCCACACCGTGGAAGCACTCCTTGGTGCCGAAGTTCTCGCCTTTGATGATGAGCTTTTGCCCCGGGGCCGCCTCGTCCGGTTCCACCTTATGGACTTTGGGGCGCTTGCTCCGGTCGCAGACCGGGTCCTTTTCGATCTTGTTCGCGTCGAAGCCCTTGATGGATTCCGTTCCGAACATGCTGAACCCGGTGCCTTCCTCCATGCCGCCTTCTGCGGCCCAGAGAAAGGGGACCGGCGTGCCGGCCAGCGCAAGAGACGCGATCAGCAGTACCGTGCGGAATATCTGCCTGCCCATAAGTCCCTCCTTACGCGTGAATGATCTCGGTTATGATTTTGGATCAACGGGCGTATAGATCTCGTCCAGCAGCTTCTGTCCGTCCTTGGAGAGGGCAAAGGCTTCGAAGGCCTCGACCAGCGGATTCGGCTCTTTCTTGGACAGGAAGAGCACGGGGCGCCGCAAGGAATAGCGGCCGTCCTTCACCGGCGGTTTTTCCGGCTCCACCTTATCGATCGTCAGCAAGCGCACGGGGACACCGGACGAGACGGCTTCCAATGCCGGGACCAGCGAGACGAAGGTCACCGCCGAGTTTGGGGCGAGGGTTCCGGCCACGGTCTTGATCGCCTTGTCGTCCGGGCCGATAACCTTGCTCTTGTCGGGAATCTGCCCGACGATCCCCAGGCGCTGCTCGAAGGCCTCGCGGATGTTGCGGTTGGCCGGCCGGTCGAGAATCAGCACCCTGGTTTCGGGCCCCCCCAGTTCGGACCAGAATTTCACCTTGCCGGTAAAGATGTCCGCCGCCTGCTTGGTCGTAATTTCCTTGGTCTGGTTGGAGAGGCTGACCATGATGGCGATGCCGTCCCAGGCCACCTGGGTGGCTTTGAGCTCCGGGTCCGGTTTGCCCATCACGGCAAGTTGCGCCTGGCCCGATTTGACCAATTCGATGGGCTTGGAGATCTCGTCCCACTGGACGTCTATGTAGGCCCGCGGATTGGTCTTCTCGAAGGCCCGAGCCATCTTTTCAATGACGGTCAGCTCAGGCCCGTTGCCGACGATAGTCATGGAGCCGGCGGCGTCGCCGGCGGCCGCCGGCGACGCACCCGTCAGGCCGGCCAGGAACAGTCCGATCAGCACCCCTGCCATTGCACGCATGAGGCCTCCTGTGTATGCCCGGATGAATCGAGAATGAACCGGATAAATGACGCATGCGGCATGATCGCCAGGAACGGAAGCAAAGTCAAGTCTGGGAAAGGGGGCGAGTGTTCAGTCGGAGCGGGGCGGGCCGAAGCGGGTCAGTTGCTGCCGCCGCTCGAGTCGGGCTTGGGCGTCCCGAAGTTATCCGGCGCCGGCACGACCCGCTTGCCCATGGCCGGGGGCAGCTTGGAGAACTTGTCCATCCGCTCGTTGAGCATGTCGTAGGCCTTCATTTCCTTGAAGCCGGGCTTGTGATCGCCGACGATTTGGGAGGCGAAGGAAGACATCAACTTGGTGGATTTTTGCGCGCGGCAGTGCGGGCAGACCGTATCTTCCGCGCGAAAACTGACCGGTTGGACCTGCTCGAACTGTTGGCCGCAGCCTTCGCACCGATATTCATACAACGGCATGGATGCTACTCCTCTGTGTGGACCCCCCACTGCGAACGAGGCTCATTATACCGGAATCGACGGGCCGATGCGACTCCCGGGGCGCCGGGCGGTCCGGGACGGGGCTCTTGACCGTCACCCGATCCGTCGAGTATCTTACTCCGAGCGCGTGAGGGGATGCAGACCGCACGCGTGATCACTTGAGGGTGTTCTCCGGCGGCCGAGAGTGATCTGAAGGGCAGCCGGTTCACACGAAGTCTTGGAGGGAGGCGGGCCATGCCGTTGTTGCTTCGGAAGTTTAAACTGACCACTGGAATGGTGCAGGAAGAGCGGATCGACGACCCGGATCGGATCGAGCGGTACATGAAGCTCTTCGAGAAGGACGACATCAAGAAGCTGGAAGCCGGCGGGAAAGTGTTCATCGAGAAGGATGAGTGGCAGCTCCTGCCCTGAGAGCCCCGGTCACGCTCACCCGGTTATCTGATCCGTCTTCTCCCTCCCTCCTCTAGGCTCGCTCCGCTGTCCTTGTCGCGGCGCGCCATGGTAGGCTTCAGCTATGCGAGGGGGCTGCCGTCTCGGTATAGAGGGATCGGTATGGTGTACTGGATTCACATCGCCCGTTCGATCGACCGGGTGACGCTCCATAAGGAGAAATGCGCCGAGGTGCCGTCCAACGCCATCCGGACGGATTTCTGGGAGGGCGGCTGGTTCGACTATCCGACCAAGGAACGGGCCTTGGCGGCCATGGAGCAGGCCGGGACTACCTACCAGAAGAACTGTCCGCTCTGCAAACCCTGAAGGATGTGATGGGTGAAGTGTGAAGGGTGATCCCGTACAAAGGTAAGCGTCCCACTCATCACTGATCTCGGTTCACACATCACTGGACGTCATGCCCCACCTCATCCTGGTCCTCAGCGCGTTGATCTGGGGCGCGACCTATCCCTCCACCAAAGCCGTCCTCGCGCAGCTGCCGCCCTTTTCCTTTATGTTCGTGCGGTTCTTGCTCGGCTGCCTGCTGGTGGCCGCGGCCGTGCTCGCGCTGCGCCGCCGCATCCAGTGCGATCCGGCCACGCTGCGCATGAGCGTCATCGCCACGGTCTTTCTCTTTCTCGGCTTCGCGCTGCAAACCGAAGGGCTGGTCACGACGACGGCCTCCAAGTCCGCCTTCATTACCGTGCAATACGTCTTTCTGGTGCCGCTCTTTCTGCGCCGCTTCGAGCCGCGCACCTGGGCTGCGGCGGGTCTCTCCCTGGCCGGCTTGTGGCTGTTGGTGGACCCGCAGGGAGAGATGACCAGGGGGGACCTGCTGACGCTGGGCTGCGCGGCGGCCTACGCGGGCCACATCAGCTGCCTGGAGTCCTTCACGCAAAAGAGCGACCCGCTCTCACTCTTTCTCTGGCAGTTAGTGATGATTACGGTCGCCATGGTTCCGGCCATGCTCTGGGAGCGGCCTGGGGCCGACGCCTTCTCGCTCACGCCGCTGCTGCTCTCGGCCCTGCTCGTGAACGGCGTCTTCGCGACCGGAGCCTTCGCAATTCAGGTCTGGGCGCAGAAACGGCTGCCGGCCCCGCGCGTCGCGCTGATCTTTTCCTTGGAGCCGCTGTTCGCCGCATGGCTGGCCTGGCTGTTTTTGGACGAGCACTTGAGCGGGCGCGGCTGGGTCGGCAGCACGCTCATCGTGGGCGCCGTCCTGTGGGGGACCCTGGGACCGGCAGCCTCGGCGCCGAAAACGCCGCTGGCCGCGTCGCACGCGAGCTGATCGTTCGGTGCAATCGAAAGGATCGTCATGGCGCAGAAATTCGGGAACGGGCGGTGGGTGAAGGAAGGGCAGTTGGATAACCGCGTGGCCGGGACGGTGGTGGGGCGGATCACGTTCGCGGCGGTCGGCCCGGTGGACTTTTATCTGATGGGGGACTGCAAAGGCGAGATCGCCGGCAAAGTCATTCGTTTCCGGAACAGCCAGTTTGCCGACGAGGATTTAGCCGGGCAGGTGCTGGGGGACTTCGAGGTGCCGCAAGTCGGGGAGGTGAGCCTCATTTCCTTCGATCCCCATCCGCTGCTCTCGCCGCATCCTTATCTCGAATGGTTCTCGTTGCGGAAGAACCATTACCGGATCGAGTTGGCGGCGGGCGACGCCTGGATTCTGTCGGATGACGAGGCGGCTGCATTCGATCAGGAGCATGAGTCGATTCGCCAGACGCTCAGTTCCCGTGCGCGGTCGACGAGGGGGCGCGCCGACTCGGATTGGGTTTAAGCCGCCGTTGCCAGGGGCGGACTCAGTTTGCGCATCAGAACAAACAGCCCCGGCATCAGCAGGGCCCAGAGGCAGGCGAGGATGAGCAGGCTGAGGTTGATTTGCTCAGAGAGCTGTAACGCCCCCAGTTCGGACCCCGCATAGTAGCTCAACGGTCCTCCCGCCGCGCCCAGTCCTGCCGCCAGTCTCGGATGCTCCGCCAGCCAAGCCAACGAACTGGGCAGGGTGCTGCCGAAGGTCATCCAGACGAAGAAGAGCCAGGGGGGGCAGAGCCAAGTCGGGAGGTATCCAGGCCGGAAGGAGAAGAGGCCGGCCAGGGCCAGGAGGCTGTCCAAGACGGCGCCCAGCAGGCCGACCGTGAGGAGCCAGAATGCCAAGTTTGGTGGGTGATCGGCTGAGCGGACCTGCAGGGTCAGGAGGATGGCTGCGAGGACCGGACCGGCCGTCGGGTGAGCGGAGGCGGCGCCCAGGACGCAGGCGAGCCAACCGACCTGGAAGGCTATGAAGTTGAAGAGTCTGGACTTCACGAGACCATCGAACACGCGGCCTCCGACAGACTCGGCGACGTCTGGAACGTGGTCTGGGGTCGATACAGGGGCTTCACGAAGAGCAGGTGGGCCGCGCTGATCGACCGTTCCAGGAAACCTCCCTCACAGTAGCAGAGGTACAATTCCCACAGACGCAGGAACGAGTCGGAATAGCCCAGGGCCCTGACCTTAGACCGGTTGGCGCACAGCCGTTCGCGCCAGCCGCGCAAGGTCGGGGGGTAATGGGCTCCGATATCTTCCAGGTGAAACAGCCCCATGTCCGTGGCCCGGGTGGCGGAAGAGCAGAGGGCGGTGACGGAAGGGATACAGCTTCCGGGAAAGATGTACTGCTGGATGAAGTCCACCGACCGTGTGGCCTGCTCGTACCGCCGGTCCTCGATGGTGATGGCCTGGAGCAACATTCGGCCGTGCGGCTTCAAGAGGTCGCTGCACGCCTTGAAGTAAGTGTCGTAGTAGGCATGGCCTACGGCTTCGATCATTTCGATGGACACGAGCGCGTCGAAATTAGTGCCGAGCTCGTGCAAATCCCGATAGTCCTTGAGCAGCACCGTCACGCGATCCGTCAGCCCCGCCTCCTGCACCCGCCGGACCGCTACCTCGTACTGTCTCTGCGAGATGGTCGTGGTGGTGACCCGGCAGTGATAGTGGGAGGCCGCGTGGAGGGCGAACCCGCCCCAGCCCGTGCCGATTTCCAATACATGATCTGCCGATGAGAGGTTGAGCTTGCGGCAAATCCGGTCGTTCTTGGCCGTCGAGGCCTCGCGCAAGGGGCCGGTCTCCTGTTCGAAGAAGGCACAGGAGTACATCATTGTCTCATCCAACATTAGCGAGAAGAATTCGTTGCCCAGGTCGTAGTGGGCGGCAATGTTGCGCCTGCTGCCGGTTCTGGTGTTGCGTTTCAGCCGATGGACGAGCTGCCGCAGCGGCGCGCTCAGTCGCGCGACGCCCTGCTCCATCCCGTCCAGCACCGCCCGGTTCCGCACCAGGATGCGCACGAGCGAAGTCAGGTCGTCGCAGGACCAGAGCCCATCCATATAGTCGCCGCCGGCGCCGACCGTCCCGCCGAAGGCCAGACTGCTGTAGACACTGGGATCGTGGATATGGATGGTGGCGGTGAGCGGGGCGTCGCCGGTTGTCCTGCCGAAGCTCTGTCGGCCGGATCCGTCGATCACGGCGATGCGGCCCCGCTGCAACCCCTCCCATCTGGCAAAGACCATGCGCCGGGCCAGTTGATCCAGCCAGGTTGTCCGGGAAGCGATCATCGATTCCTCGTCGAGCACCATAGCCATGGCAGTCTCCTTCATGCGATCGGATGGTCCCCCACCTCTTTACGCGGGTGGGTGTAGAGCGGGCAGCGTTTGAGCCAGAGGCGGAACGCTTGCCAATAAATGCCGCCGATCACCTGGCCGGTCATCAGCGGATATCGGAACAGGGCCAGGGCGAGCGAGAGGCCCGTGATCTCGCGGCGGGACAGGGTCATGGTGGCGTCGAAGAAAGATCCGGCCCCGTTTCGGTTTTCCATGTGGACGGCCAGCCGCTGTGCCGGGTCGGTGAATCGCCAGTCGTAGCGCACGTCCATGTCCATGAACGGGGAGACGTGGAACCCCTTGTCGAATCGGAACCGCTTATGAGACCCCTGGCCTTCGTTTCGGTCTTGTCCCAGCACGTAGCAATGGCGTTCATTCCACGGCGTGTTGTGGACTTCCGCGACGATGGTCTCGACGACACGGCCTGTCCGGTCGAAGCAGTAGTAAAAGCTCACCGGGTTGAAGCAGTAACCGAAATAGCGGAGGTGGGTCAGGAGGCGGATGGGCCCCTCGGGCCGCTTGCCGGTCGTCTGGTCGACGAGCGTGCGGATGGTCTGTCCGAGGGGCACCGCCGGGTCGCCCGTGTGGTCGCTGCGTTTGAACCAGGCGAGGTTCGGCCGACCGACCGACCAGAGCCAACGGCCTTGGAAAATCCTATCCAGCTCGTCCAGGTCCACATAGAGCATGAACAATCGGTAGCGGAAAGCATGCGTGGCAGGGCTGAATCGGCGATGCCGGACCGGGCCTTCATACAGACAGCTGTTCACGATTCCAGTCCCTTTCCGAAGGAGCGGCAGACGGCCAGCGCGCTCTTGACGCCGTCTTCGTGGAAGCCGAAGCCCCAGTAGGCCCCGCAGAAGTGGGTGCGGCGCACCCCGCTGATCTCCGCGTGGCGTTGCTGGGCCGCCACCCCGCGCTGCGTATAGACCGGGTGGTGGTAGGTGATGCGTCTGATGACTTTGGCCGGGTCGATCCCTTCGATGTGATTGAGCGTCACGCAAAAATGATGCGGAGATTGGAGGCGCTGGAGAAGGTTCATGTAATAGGTGACGCCCACCCGGCTCCTCGGCTGGACGGGGATATGGTAGTTCCAACTGGCCCAGGCCAAACGTCGGCGCGGCAGGAGCGACGCGTCCGTGTGCAGGACGGTGTCGTTGGTCTGATAGGGAATGGCCCCCAGAATGTCCCGCTCTTGTTCGCTGGGATCGGCCAGGAGCGCCAGGGCCTGGTCGCTGTGCGTTGCCAAAACGATCTGGTCGAAGTCGTCCCGGCGCGGCGCCTCGCCCACTGGCTGCCAGACGATCTCGACCCGGTCCTGGTGGCGGGTGATGGACCGGACCGGAGACTGGAGCCGGATGCGGTCCGCGTACGGACGGGTGAGGGCCTCGATATAACGGGACGAGCCGCCGGCCACGGTGCGCCACTGGGGTCGCTCGTTCACGCTGAGCATGCCGTGGTTGGTGAAGAACTCCACAAAGTAACGGGCGGGGAAGTCGAGCATCTGCATCGGGTCGGCCGACCAGATCGCGGCCCCCATCGGGACGATGTATTGGTTGACGAACTCGCGTGAGTAGCGGTTCATCCGCAGGTAGGCGCCCAGGGTGGTGTCGTCGCTGCCGGTCCTCAACAGCTCCTTGGATTCGCGGCCAAACCGCAGGATATCCCGGATCATCCGGTGGAAGGAGGGGCGAAACAGATTGCGCCGCTGCGCGAACAGGGCGTTAAGCGAGGTGCCGTTGTACTCCAGGCCGGTCGTTTCGCAACGGACACTGAAGCTCATCTCGCTGGGCTGCGCGGCGACGTTCAGCCGGCGCAGCACCTTGATAAAGTTGGGATAGGTCCAGTCGTTGTACACGATAAAGCCTGTGTCCACCGCGTAGGGGACGCCGTCCTTTTGAACTTCCACGGTGTGGGTATGGCCTCCGATGTAGTCGGCGGCCTCGAAGACGGTGATCTTGTGCTCGTCGCTCAGGAGATAGGCGGCAAGCAGGCCGGAGATGCCGGTGCCGACGACGGCGATCTTCATGAAGATCGAACCAGTTGGCCGGCCAGCCGGTTGTAGAGAAAGCCAGGCAGCATGGCGAGGAGTTTGAAGGGGATGCTGAAGCGCTTGGGAAAATGAATTTCCTGCTTCTGCGCGGCAATCCCGTCGGCGATGCGGCGGGCCGCGTCCTCGACCTCGATACGGAAGGGCATGGGAAAATCGTTCGCGTCTGTCAGGGGGGTTCGCACAAAACCGGGGCAGACGATCGAAACGGGAATCTGTTCCGGAGCCAGGTCGAGTCGCAGCGACTGGAGGAGATAATAGATGGCTGCCTTCGAAGTGCCGTAGGCTTCCGCGCGGGGCAAGCCGCCGTAGGCGACGGTGCTGCTCATGCCGACGAGATGGGGGTGGGCGGAGCGGCGCAGCAGCGGCAGGACCGCCTCGATGCCGTAGATCAGGCTCAGGAGATTGGTCCGGATCACCCGCTCGACCAGGGCGCTGTCGAATCGCTTGACGTCCACATATTCGCAGGTGCCGGCATTGAAGAAGGCGATATCGATCCCGCCGAAACGCTGCTCGATGAGCGATGCCGTTTGTTGGGTTGCCTGGCGATTCGTCACGTCAAGGGCGAGGGCGGCCAAGCGGCCGGCCGGTCCCTCCCGGACCAGAGCGTCCAGCGCTTCGTGGCTGCGAGCCGAGGCGATCACGGTTCCGCCGCGCCGGGCCAGCTCGAGAGCCGTGGCTCGGCCGATTCCCGAAGAGGCGCCGGTCACCCAGATCCGGCGGCCGGAGAAGTCTTGCGCGGTCATGTGCGATCTCCTGAGGACTACAGATGGGACTTGATGGCGCGGACGAGGGGCCCCAGCAGGGGGACTCGCTCGTATAACAACGCGCCTACGTCGAAGTAGTCACGATGATATACGACCTTGTCCGCGAATCGGATGTGCGTGGCGCCGGGCAGATGGAGCAGTTCGCCTGGGTGGAAGCGGGCATGATGCAGGTGCATAATCCAGGTCAGGACCGCCTGGTCGTCCTGAACGACTTCGGCTTCAAAGGTGAAGCGGCAGCTGTGGATGTCGGCGTAGAGCCGTTGGAAATAGGCGCGCAGGGCGGGAAGCCCCTGGATGCGGTGCAACGGATCCTCGAACAGAACCGACTCGTCGTAGAGGTCGTCGAGCAGCGAGAGCGAAGACCGAGTGAGGCGGTTGTACGTGTCCTTAAAGGTCCCGACCGACCGGCTCAAGCCACCGCTTCCATGTCCAGGCGCTTGGACGCCCGGATTCGGTCGGGCACGGGCTTCAGGTCCCAGATCAGCCCTGTCCACGACAGAGCGATCAGCCCGTAATAGGAGAGGTCGATCTCCCACCAATAGAAGCCTTGGCGGGTGGATGTGGGATAGTGATGGTGGTTGTTGTGCCAGCCCTCGCCGAGCGTGATGAGCGCCAGAATAAAGGAATTACGGCTGGTGTCTCCCGTATCGTACCGCTGTTCGCCGACCATATGGGCGAGCGAGTTGATCGTTTGCGTACAGTGGAAGAGGACGACGGTGGAGATGAAGAAGCCCCAGATCAGCATCTGTCCGCCGGTGGTGCCCAGGCCTGGGGCGACCCGTTCCAAGAAGGCGCCGAGGCCGTAGAGGGACGTGCCCAGCAGGATCGGCACCAAGGTGTCGAAGCGGTCCAGGAAGCGCAGTTCCGGAAACTTGGCCAGGTCGGGCACGGCCTTCAAATTGGTGAGGAAGCTCGCCGGCGTCATGATCCACCCCATGTGGCTCATGAAGAACCCGTGTTGAATCGGCGAGTGCACATCCTGCGGCTGGTCTGAATAGAGATGATGATGCCGGTGATGGGCGGCCCACCAGAGCGGCCCGCGCTGGACGGCGGATGCGCCGAGGACGGCGAGGGCGAATTGGCACCAGCGTGTGGTCTTATAGGTCCGATGGGAAAAATAACGATGATAGATCGCGGTGACGGCAAACATGCGGATGACGTACAGCGCCGCGGCGACCGCCACCGCAGTCCAGCTCCATCCCACCCAGATCACCCCGAGGCACATGGCGTGGAGCCAGATGAACGGGAGGCACCGCAGCCATTCGATCTTTTGGCCGTCGTGGCTGCGGGGCTGGTCCATCCCATCCCAGGAATCGAACCATCGAACGAAAGGCTGGAATGGATTGGTCGAACGTGCCGGGGCGCTGGATGGCTGGGACATCAGGCATGACTCCGTTGTCAGGGGTGCACAGCAATACGGCTGGCTTGGTTCTGGGATCGTGGATCGCCGGCTAGAGGGAAGCCAGAGTGCATTGGCACCGCACCATACTTGAATTGACGGGATAAATCAAGGCCTATGCAGGACTTGCGACTTCAGAGCCTCGCTGATGGGGTGGGGGCCGAGCCAGATGGCGAAGTAGGCGGAGGCAAAATCCGCTCCCTCGATGGTGCCCTTGGGGGTTCCGTTATGCGCCAGCTCCGTGCCGACGCCCGGCAGATAGGTCAGCGAATAGCGGTCACCCGGCTTGACGTCTTGATAGAGGGCATGGAGCCGGTCGATTTTTGGGCGCAGCGCAGTCATCGCGGCCGCCGGCACGTTTCGGGCCATGACCTCGGCCGCCGCCCGACCGAAATCCGGCCCGCTGATCGGCTGGAAGTACTGCAACTCCAAACGCTTGGGGACGTCGGAGAGCACCTCGTTCGGTGCAACCCGTTCCTCGATGTACAAAGCGGCGACGTAGACCTTGATGGTGAACAGATAACGGGCCAGGCCGAGTCCACGGAGCGGCAAGGTCGTATCGCCGGTCCGATAGAAACCGCCGAACGTGACGCCCTCAATCTCGCTGGTCGGCCCTGCGTGGACGCCAGTGCCAGCCAATACGAGGGTGAAGAGGCAGAGGGCTGTGGTGATCTGTCGCAGGCGCATCACAGGTGGTTACGGAGCATCAGCTCCTTCGGATGTGGATTGAGGTACACCTGATCGGCCAGGTAGCCGATGTCCAGATGCCGAATATAGTGTTTGACGAGGGTAAGCGGCACGACCAAGGGGGTCAGACCCTGGTGATAGTCTTTCAACACCTCCTGCAGCTCGTCCCGCTCGGCGGCGCTGAGGCGTGGCTTGAAAAAGCCGACCATGTGCTGGAGCACGTTGACATGTTTGCGTACGGTGGCTCGTACCTGCAATGCCTGCATGAACAGGCTTGCGTAGGCGTGAGCCAAGTCGGTGGGGCGGTGCAGGCTCGCGTTGCCCACCAGTTGACCGAGCTTCTCATAGTGGGGGCGGCTGTGGGCCAGGAGGAGAAATTTATGCCGACGGTGAAAGTCCACCAGCCCTTGCCTGGTCAGACGGTGCCGCTGCAGCTCACGCCAGCGGGCATAGCTGAAGACGCGCTCGAGAAAGTTGTCCCGGATCGCGGGATCGGTGAGGCGGCCTTCCTCCTCGACCGGCACGAGCGGGAACTGTTCCTGAAAGATGCGCGCGAAGAGGCCGACCCCGTTGCGGGCCGGCAGGCCCTGCTCCGTATAGACGCGCACCCGTTCGATCCCGCAGCTCGGGGAGCCCTGTTTGAACACGTACCCGGATAGGTCCATGGCATCCAGTTCTCGCACGCGATGGTGGGAGAATCGCTCCATCATGTGGGTGTGATCCAGGCCGGACTTGACGGTGAGGAGACGGGGCGCTTCGGGCGGACCGACCAGCCGCATGGCTTCGCGCGGCGTGCCGAGCCCCGCTTCGACCTCGGGACAGACCGGCACCCATTCGACGTGTCGGCCCAAGGTGTCGGCGAGAAATCGGTCCCGCTTGTGTCCGCCGTCGTACCGGACTTTCTCGCCCAGCAGGCAGCGGCTGATGCCGATGCGAATGGGAAGGGGGTCTGTGGTGGACATCGTGGTCGTGTGCGACACTCAGCCCTGCCTGGTCGATTCCGTTGCCTGAGGCATAAAGCGCCGCAGGTGTTCGGCGAGCATGGAGCAGACCATCGTCAAGTCAAATGGCCAGGCATAGCGCAGCGTCACTAGGGGGTATTGGGCGCGCAGGTGTTGCAGCGTGTCCGGAATCTCCAGTTCCGAGTGCGACCCCCCCGGGGTGAACATGGATGACAGGACCGTGATCTCCTGCGCGCCGGCGCCGACCAACTCCGCGACGGCCTCTTCGAGCGAGGGGGCGCAGAATTCATTATAGGCCAGCGCCAGCGGCACGCCGTTCAAGAACGGACGAAGGCGATCGGCCAGCGACTCCAGCCCGGTCCGATAGGGGTCGGTCTGCGCCGTGCGGGGCCACCGGCGGATCCGTTGGTCCAACTCGATTTCCTCGCTCGTGGCCGATGTGCCGGACGCGCGGCGCTGCGCTTCCAGACGCTTCAGCTTGGTGACCAGTTCCTGGGGGTAATCTTTCGGCACGCCTCCGTGCCCGACGAGGACGATGCCCTGTGCGGGTGCCGTCATAGGAGCGGTTCCTTTCGATGGTGCGATCGTGCTGGAATCAATCATGGTGGACCGGTTCCGTATGAGGTTCCCTCATCTTACCGGCTTCTCGCGCAGGTAGCGGACCCGGGCTTCCTTGTGATCCACGATTGGAAGGGGGTAGTCCTGCCCAAGGCGACAGGCATAGCGGCTCTGTTCGTCGATGCCCAAGGTCTCGGGGGCGTGAATGTATTTCGTGGGCACGGAGGCGAGCTCCGGCACGTATCGGCGGATGTAGTCGCCCGTGGGGTCGAACTTTTTGGCCTGGAGGGCCGGGTTGAAGATCCGATAGCTGGGCATGGCATCCGTTCCGGTGGAGGCGCACCATTGCCAATTTCCGTTGTTGGCGGCCTGGTCCGCGTCGAGCAGACGCTCCATGAAATACCGTTCTCCGAGGCGCCAGTCAAGGCGCAAGTCTTTGACGAGGAAGGAGGCGACGACCATGCGCACGCGATTGTGCATCCAGCCGGTTTCGTTCAATTGCCGCATCCCTGCATCCACCAACGGAAACCCGGTTCGGCCCCGAGACCACGCCTCATAGAGACGGCGGTCTGTTCGGTGCGGCGGGACCGCCGTCGGGCGAAACGGGCCGGTTGCCACGTGGGGGAACGAGGCCAGGATGTGTTGGAAAAAATCCCGCCAGATGAGCTCATCCACCCAAGTTTGCGCGCCGGCGCGCCAGGCCTGGTCCTGCCGGGCGAAGGTCATGAGCGCCGCCTGCGCGGCGCTTCTCGTGGAGAGGGCTCCAAATCGGAAGTAGGGGGAGAGCATAGATGTTTCGTCGAGGGCCGGAAGATTTCTGCCGGTAGCATAACCTCCCAGGGGGCCCTTGAGAAACCACTTCAGCCGTGTCCTGGCTTCCCGCTCGCCTCCCGGTATGGTCGGCGTCAATTGTTCGTACCCCAGGTCGGCAGCTCCGGGGAGTTCGCGCGACGTCTCGATGCCGGTGGCGTGTTGGCTGACGGGGCGAGGGACGGTCAGCACGCGCGGGGCGGAAGTCCGCCATTGTTCCCACCACCGTTTTCGGTAAGCGCCGTAGCGCTGCATCGGTTGCCCGGCAGCTGACGCGATTTCGCCGGCTTCGAATATCACGTGGTCTTTGAATGTATGCACGGCGATCCCGTGCTGCATGAGCGCGTGCCTCACGGCGTCGTCTCTGGTGCGGGCGGCCAGCTCGTAATCCCGATTCCAGTAGACCGCCTCGACGCCGGACTCGCGGGCCATGCGCAGGACTTCTTCGACCGGCTCACCCCGGCGCCACTGCAGGGGTATGCCGAGCGCCGCGAGCGATCGCCCCAGATCGTCCAGGCAGCGGAGCATAAAGTTCACGCAGGCCGATCCGAACTGTCCGGATCGCAACAGCGGCTCGTCGAAGACGAACAACGGAATCACCTCGTCGCACTCGGCCAAGGCCGCCGTTAAGGCCGGCTGGTCATGGACGCGCAAGTCGCGCTTGAACCAAACGAGGCCTTTCATGGCGCGACCTCCTGTCGGTCATGGGTCTTGCCGGCGGGCGGCGAGGAGTCGTCGTCGGCAAAGACGGTGCGGCGCCACACGAGATATCCGGCAAAGAGGAGGGTCGTCGCGATGAAGGTCGACCGAATGGCATTGAAGCCCCAGGCCATCTGGTTTATAGCTTCGCTGGCGATGCCGAACCCGGCGTAGGCCAGACAGAGTCCCCAAGCCCAGGGACGCAGGAAGAGAAACCCATAGCCGATCGCCAGATGCAGGGCGGGGGATTGCAGTTTGATCAGAAGCCCCATCGGTCCGTTGAGAGTGGTGCCGAAGACTTTGAGGGCATACTCCGGATACAAGGCGATGATGACCAGGTCGAAGAGCCCCACGATCAAAAAGAGGCCGCCGAGGAGTTTAATGTCCCGTCCGGTCCGTATCTGTGGTGTTGTGGCGTTCATGCGTACGCTCCTTCGTGCCGGGCGGATGCATTGAGGCTTACCACTGCCAGGCCGGCGGGGCGGCTGTCCACCAACCGTCCGGCTTGGCCCCGCGCCAGGCGGCCTGTTCTTTCCAGAGACGTTCTGTTTCCTTCCGGTCGAGCCTGGTGGCCATAGCGGCGCTCACGTCGGACTGCTGGCGGACGCTGGTCTGGATCATTTCCTTGGCCATGCGCGCCATCCCGCCCGGCGGGTCCACCAGGTCCTGCGGGTCCTTGTATGCCAGGTTGAAATAAAGCTGATCGACCAGCCCCCACTGTTCTGCCCGGGACAGATGTTCCAGATATCCGTCGATCGCCTGGTAGACGTAGGTCAAGTAGACATAGCCGGCGGCCGAGGGGCGTTCCCGGATCAATTCCTCGCAGGCTTGGAGCGCATGGCGGTAATCCCCAGCGGCCAGAAAGACCTTGGCCTGCGCCGTATGGCTGGGCATCGGCCGGCCGTCGGCGGCGCGGCTCTGGCCGGGATTCAACGATATGAGCGCCAGCCCCAGGATCAACCAGCGGAGGTGGCGACGGTTCAAGAGCAGCCTGAGCGTGGGCATCATGATGAAACCTCTTTTCTGGAGGGGCCATGCATAGCTTCGCCCTGTCAGTCACATGATACTGAGTGGGGCAGAGGATGATCCCTGCGGATGAGGCAGGGATCATCACTCGCGGCGGGAGGATCCGAAGGAGGTTGCGGCACCCCCCGCACTTGCCAGTCGCCCTCAACGCACGTTGAATCGAACCCTGTCGGAGGCTTGGAGAAGCCGGTGATCGGCGGTGGCCGCCACCACTCGAATCTCGTGCGCCCCCGGCTTGAGTCCCATCAGGGGACTTTGAAATGCCGTCTGGTATTGGCCGTCCACAAATACATGGGCGTGATAGGCCTGAGACCCTTTGCGTAACTCGAATTTCACATCGACGTCTTCGCTGGGAAGGGTCTCGCCGTTCCGCGGAGCCAGGATCGTCACCCGTGACCCGTCATCGTCCGCTCCAGGGACCTCCGGGGGATAGGCCCAGGCAAGGAGGCCGCTCAGTACAATCAACCCCGCAATCACGGGCGTCCGCATGGGACCCTCCTCGGTTAGGTCGTTTTCTTTTTCCGGTAGAGGTCTTCTTCGGCCACGCGAATGATGGTCATTTCTTGTATGCTCGTATCCCGCCTCACGCTTACCTTGACGGATGTCCCAACCTCGCCCCGCACCATGGTGACGACCTGCTCATAGGTCTTGCCTGCCAACGAGGCGCCGTCCACGGACACGAGCTCGTCCCCATGGGCGAGTCCCGCTTTACCCGCCGGTCCTTCCGGGTGAACGGTGCCGACGTAGAGAGCCGCCGGGTCTCCGACCCGCTTAGCCGAGAGTTGCAGCGCGATGCCGATGACTCCCTTCGGAAAATTCGGATCCTGCCGGTAGCCCGATTCACCGTGGCCTTCTTTCATGCCGGGATGTCCCTCTCCGGCGAGGGCCTTCCCGGTCCGGCCCAGCGTCAGCAGGCCGAGGGCGACCCACGCGCCCCTGATCAACAGGTCGCGGCGTGAGGAAGTGGGCAGGGTGGCTATGGGTGATGTCTTGCGCATGATCGATTCCCTCCGTGATGGTGAAGGATGCCTGCATAATGCCGACCCTTTCCGGTCGGCCGTGCCACTGCATCGTCGTCCTCGCCTCTGTGACGCTCAGTACACCCGGTTATGCGGAATCTGCCGACGATATTCCCGTGCCATGGAGTCGGCTTCGTCGGCTTCCGCCAACAGGGACTTGGCCAGATCGAGGCTGTGCAGCGTTTCCGCGTGCTGGGCTCCTTTGAGCCGCGCCAACACCTGGGCTTCCAGTTCGTAACGCTGCGCGATTTCGCGGAGTGCCGTCGCCTGGCGTTTGTATTGAAATGCCAGATCGTGAGCCTGCGGCGTCATCGATTGCTGCAACGCGCTCGGCTCGGCGGGTGTGGTTGCCGCACATCCGATCGCTCCGGACAGGGTGAGCATCAGCATAGTGCCGATGATGATTGGTGTGGATTTCATGGCGCGCTCTCCTTTCTTTACGGGTGTGTCGGTGATGGCTCCTTCTAGAGCGAGGCCTGCATCGGCATCGCCGTGCGAGGGGCCGTTTCTACAATTTGCTCCAGGGCTGCCTTCAAATTCGGATATCGGAAACGGAAGCCGCCGCTGAGGGCGACTGCCGGTTCTACCCGCTGACCGGTGGTCATCAGCGTGGAGAGCTCACCGAGTGCCAGCCGCAGGGCGAAGGCCGGGACGGGAATCCAAGAGGGACGCCCTAGAGCCCGTCCCAGGGTCCGGCAGAACTCTTTCATGGTCACGGCACCGGGAGCCACTCCGTTGACCGGTCCTTTTACTTCCTGATTTGTGAGGGTCCACTGGATCAACCCGATAAGGTCTTGCCGATGAATCCAGGATACCCATTGGTCGCCTGGCGAAATGGGCCCGCCGAGGAACCATTGGAATGGGAGCAGCATCCGAGGCAAGGCCCCTCCGTCCGCTCCAAGCACCATGCCGAATCTCATCCGGACCACACGCAGGCCAAGGGCCTCGGCTTTGACGGCTTCCTGTTCCCAGGCTTGCGACAGGTCGGCCAAAAAGCCGGAGCCGACCGGCGCGTTTTCGGTCAGGGAGCCCCCGGCGCTGGCGCCGTAGAATCCAATACCGGAGGCGTTGAGCAGCACCTGTGGACGGGAGGCGGTCCGTGGTAGGGCCTGTACCAGCGCGGCCGTGGTTCCGACGCGGCTGTCCCAGAGGAGCTGCTTGCGAGCCCTGGTCCATCGGCCATCCGCGATGGGCTCGCCGGCCAGGTTGATAATGGCGTCGGCTCCCTCCAGGGCCTTGGTCCAAGGTCCGAGGCTGCGCCCGTCCCAGGCGAGAGTGACGATCGGCAAGGTCAAGTGGCGGACGGTCGCGCCGGGGGCCCGCGAGAGGATGGTAACCTGGTGTCCTGCATGGGCCAGGTGGGCCGCGAGCGGTCTGCCGATGAACCCTGTGCCTCCGGCAATGACGATGTGCTTGGAGCCCTCTTCATGCTCGCGCATGATGTCCACTCCTTATCCGGCTGTTGCGTCGTCTTCTCTATGCCTCACGGCCTTGCCGATCCTCGTGGCGTCGAGTGGGATCCCCCTCGTCCCGCGCTGCGTCTGCCTGGTCCCGCTCTCCGGGGGGTGTGGAGGCGGTGATCGCCTGGCCGAACCGCCGCTGTTTGGTGCCGTGCAGGAGATTCGGGCGTTCGGCTATGCGGTTGCGCAGAATCACCGGGTCGATCACCTCGCCGCAGATCGTACAGCGGTACGCGGTAAATTCGATCTGCCCCTGGTCGTCTCGCAGGTCCATGTAGGCGGACAGCACCATCAGTCCCCGGCAGCGTGGACATTCCAGCGGCTGCTCGTCGGCCTGGTTCGCCTGTTGCGGTGTTTCGGTCACGGCCGCATGCCACCTTTCTTCCGTCCTGGGCGGCTGACTGTCGTCGGAGTCGTACCCTTCTAGGGTCCATCGGCGCTCCGCGCACAGCGAAATCCGGTCCCGTGGGTCTGCAGCGCAAACCCGCCGCGACCTCTTGCTGATGTCGTGATGTCGGCCACGGGGCTATGCCAGGATCCGCCCCGAATCGATCGGACCACTCCCTGCTTGTCGGGACCCTTCGGGTTCATTTTCGGCGCGTGCTTGTAGTATTCCGGGTCGTACCAATCGGAGACCCACTCCCTGGCATTGCCGGCCATGTCCTTGACGCCATAGGGTGAGTCTCCACCAGGCAATGACCCGACCGGATATAACGTCTTTTCCTCTTCCCATTCGCGGTCAAAATTTGCCCGTTTCGACGTCGCGGGTTCATTGCCCCAGGGAAAGACACGGCCATCTGTGCCACGTGCCGCCTTTTCCCATTCCGCTTCGGTGGGGAGCCGCTTCTTGGCCCAGGCGCAATAGGCCTTGGCGTCGTACCAGGTCGTCTGGACGACCGGGAGTTGCTCGATGCCCTTCACGGAGAAGAGCGGGCCGGTGGCATAGGGATTCGGAGGGTTTCGATGGCCGGTGGTCGTGACAAACGCCATATAGCGTTCATTCGTGACTTCAACTTGATCGATCGCAAAAGCGTCGAGGTACACGGATCGTTGCGGCCATTCATCCGCCCGGCCTTTGCCTTCCGGATTGCCCATTAGAAATTCTCCGGCTGGAATCGTCACCATGGGGACCGAATCAAGCTCTTTCGAAGCCGGTGACGCCGCAATGACCGGAGACTGCGCCCCGGCGCAAGCGATGGCGATGATCACCGTCATCGTTTTCCAGCAAGTTGTTCTCCTCCGCAAGCCTGGTGTCATCTCTTCTGCTCCTTACTCCCTTCGATGGCATGGGACGTATGAATTTTGATTTGGCCGACCAATCGGTCCACCTGACGCTTGTCGCCCCGCTCAGCCGCCTCTTGCGCCTGAGTGACGAGGGTTCTGGCTTCGTGGAGGTGCTGTTCGATTTCGGCCTGCAGGGCGGGGGAGGCGACTGTTCCCCCTAAGGCCGCCCGATGATAGACCTCCCACGCATGATCCACGGTATGTTCGGCCTCATGGACCACCTTCGCGGTCTCCGGGTGCGGATTGCGGTTCGGATCGATCGGACCGGCCTGAACCGTCGCAGCCCCCAGGAAGGCACCGAATGAAATTCCGATAACGAGAGCTATGAAGCGTGTCATGTGTGCACCTCCGTCACGATCACACCGCTCTTCAGAACGGTGTCACATTCCCTCACGGCTTCCTCGTCGACTGTTCGATCAGCGACCGGAGTTCCAACAGTTCAACGTTCTTGGGATCAAGGGTCAGGCCGCGAGCCACCGCCTGTTGCGCGTCTGCAAACCGTTCTCTGCCCATCTCAACCAAGGCAGCAATGTAGGCGTCCTTGATCCGCTGTTCGATCTCGGGAGGGGCGGTTCTGGCGCAACGGAAGCCGAGGCCTACGCCATAGCTGTTATTAAGCGGGTGATTCCAGAACCGGTGGGTGGCTCTGACCGTGCTCTCCGGCGCGATCCACGATCCGCCGCGAATGACGCGCTTTTCTCCGACCGTCAGCCGGTCAACATAGGTGCCGGTGCCCCCTAGCCATACGGGTTTTTCAGGCCCGGACGGATTCACCATCGTTTCAAGCCGTCCGTAGTATCGCGGGTCATACCAATCTGAAACCCACTCAAAGACATTCCCAGCCATATTGAACACACCATAGTAACTGGCGCCCTCCGGATAAGAATCCACCGGCAGGGTCGCGTCATGATTCTTGCCATAGTTGGCTTTAGCCGGATCGAAGTCATTGCCCCAGGGGTAGAGGTTGGCCCTGGGACCCCGAGCCGCTTTTTCCCATTCCGCTTCGGTCGGAAGGCGTTTGCCACGATACGCACAGTAGGCTTTCGCGTCCTCCCAATTCACTCCAACTACCGGCTGTTCGGGCTTATTCAAGCGAGGATCATCCCAATAGGCCGGGGCGGCATGACCCTTCGCCCTAATGAAGTCTCCATAAAGCTTGTTTGAGACCTCATACTTATCCATAAAGTATGAATCAAGGAACACCATGTGAGCCGGGCCTTCGTCGTTCAATGCGTCGGCCGACCACGGCGTGTTCATCCTGCGCTCGTACGCAGTGGATTTTTTGCCCGAGTTCGCAGGCGCTTCCTTATCAACTCCCATCACCGACGGCCCATGCCCGATGTACACCATCTCTGCGGGAATCGACGATTCATCCGCCTGGCTTCTTCCGGTCGGCAGGCTCACGCCTACTATCAGGACCGCCAGAATTATGGCTTGCTTCATATTCATCACAGGTCTCCCGTCACCGCATGTGTGCGAAGGGGGGGCGGTTTTGCCGCCCGCCCCCTCGAAGTTTCATCTATTACTTCTTCATGCTCTTCTTGATGCTCAACTTGATGAGATCACGGGTCGCCATGTACTCCTTGTTGCCCGGCTCTGCCGCCAACGCCTTTTCGATGGAATCTATCGCATCGGCATTCTTCTCCGCACCCATAGCGACGAGCGCTGCAATAAACGCATCCCGCCCCGCCTGCACGGTCTCGTCCGAAGCCGTCGGAGCCGACTTGGCGCAACGGAATCCTAGCCCGACCCCATAGGAGTTATTGTCCGGCTGATTCCAGAACCGGTGACTGGTGTGCAGGGAAGTTTCCGGCGCCAGCCAAGAGCCGCCGCGCAGCACCTTGACCGGACCCTGATTGGCAAAGTTGTAGCCCTTCTCAGCGCCTTTGGGATTCAACGCGATGCTCTCCTTATAGAATTTCGGGTCATACCAGTCCTCGACCCATTCAAAAACGTTTCCGGCCATGTTGTAGGCACCGAACCCGCTCACACCGTCCGGGTAAGAGTCCACCGGCGTCGTGCGACCGATATTCTGTCCATAGTTGGCCTTCTTGGGATCGAGCTTGTGCCCCCATGGATAATGATTGTCGCCTCCCGGACCTTTGGCCGCCCGTTCCCATTCGGCTTCCGTCGGAAGCCGTTTGCCTTCCCACTTGCAGAAGGCGTTGGCATCGGTCCAGCTCACGCCGACGACCGGTTGATTGGCCTTGTTGAGCCGTGGGTCGTCCCAATAGGCCGGCGCCGGGTGGCCTGTGGCCTTCATAAACTCCTTGTAACGCGCATTCGACGCTTCATACTTGTCGATCAGATAGGCATCGAGCACGACCTGGTGCTTGGCTTCATCTGAATGCTCGTTGCTTCCCATGGTGAACTCGCCTTTGGGAATCGGCACCATGTCCGTGAGGTTCTTTGCCTGTTCGGCGGCTTGTGCCGAGGCCGCGGCTAATCCTGTCGTCAAGGTCAGCGCGATGACCGCCTGCTTGATGCGTGTGTAAGTCTCCATGTCCTTTCTCCTCCTCAATATTGAGCGCCGTTATGCGGCGCCCTGGGTTGATTGAACGGCCGACTGTCCGGACATCTGCTCGCTCCTGTGATTGAAAATTGGGGCCGAAGGAGCCCCGGCCCATTTGTTCCGGCGACTGCTGATCGCCGCCTCGGGATGGAGTCTGTTGCGTTCGATCACCGCATCGAGGACATTCCCGCATTGGACGCAGCGCCTGGCGTCGAAGCAGATTTGTCCTGTGTCATCCCGGAGATCTTCGCAGTACTCCCACACCATCAGGCCTCCGCAGCGTTCGCAATCGGTTCTGGCGAATGAGCGAGAAGAGTCCTCGCGAACCGCTGTTGCGACGGCACTTTCCGTTGTTGTTGCTTGCGTTGCCATGTCTCCCTCCTTTCTGCTCTGAATGGCTGTCAGCATCACGATTTGTCTAATTCGTCCAACGTTATGGTCTATGTATAATACAAATTGTCCAATGTGTCAATAGTTATTTAAAAAATTATTTGACACACATTAGACATCATGATAAAGTAGCCACAGTTGAAATGAATACACATAGAATTCATAGGGTTGCAAAACTCACTGGGTTGTCAAAAGACGTGATCCGGGTCTGGGAACGTCGATATTCCCTCATCAAGCCGGCTCGCGGGGCAAATCGCTACCGCATTTACACGGATGAAGACGTAGCCTTGCTCAGGTACGTCAAAGCTGAGATGGAGAAGGGCAACTCAATCGGCGATCTGGCCTCGCTCGGGCAGAATGAATTGCTTGCGCGAATGAAAGCAATGCCCGCGCAGGCGATTGTGGAAGCCGAGACCCTTTATGAGCGGTTGCTGAGCGAGTTGGTGGCGTGCCTGGAGCCGCTCGATCGGATGGTTTTCGAGCGGAAACTTAACGGCGCGGTGGCGGTGATCCCCTTCGAGGAGGCCTTGCATGGCATCCTGCTGCCGTTGCAGGAGCGGGTCGGGAAACTTTGGCACGACGGACGAATCAATATAGCCGTGGAACACTATGTGACCAGGCAGGTGCAACAGAAGCTGTTCTCGGTGATGAACCAATTGCCGGTGAATGAACAGGGGCCGAAGGTCGTGGTGGCCTGTCCTCCGATGGAGGCCCATGAGATCGGGGCGCAGAGCGTGGCCTATCACTGCAGAGTGAGGGGGTGCCGAGTGTATTACCTTGGGGCCAACGTTCCCTTCGCCTCGCTGGCGGCCTTTTGCGAGCAAGTCCGACCAGATCTATTGTTGTTGTCGTTGACGGGGATTCTGCCGGAAGCGGAGGCGGAGGCCTTCGTGCGGGGCCTTTCAGAGTCCGTTACAGCCCAGCGTTCGATCATGGCCGGAGGCGAGGGGGCGAAGCAGATGCGAGAGCGTTTAGCGGAGGGACGGATCGCTGTACTGGACGACTTTGCCGCGCTGGATCGCCGCCTGATCGTGTTGACGGCAGCCAATGCCTAGCCGGAGGGCAGCGACTGCGGACGACCAACCGCGACGCCCGCATTGACACCTTCTCCCTCGCCCACTTAGAATGCGCGCCTGATGAACGATCGATTTCTCAAAGCTTGCCGACGGGAGCCGGTGGATTGCACGCCGGTCTGGTTCATGCGCCAGGCCGGACGGTACATGCAGGAATACCAGGCGATTCGCGCCAAGCATTCCATTCTGGAGGTGTGCAAGACGCCCGAGCTTGCCGCCCAGGTCACGCTTCAACCGATCGACCGATTCCCGCTCGATGCCGCGATCATTTTCGCCGATATCCTGCTGCCGTTGGAGGCGATGGGGCTTCGGCTGGAGTTTGCCGAGGGCGAGGGGCCGATCATTCATAATCCCCTCCGGGACCGGGCCTCGGTGGATCAACTACGGCCGGTAGATGGCGACGAGTTGGCCTACGTCGAGGAAGCGATCCGGCAGGCGCGGCGCGCGCTGACGGGCAAGGTGCCGCTGATCGGGTTCGCCGGCGCGCCGTTCACGCTGGCCAGTTATGCCATCGAAGGCGGCGGGTCGCGGAACTATATTCGTACGAAGCAGCTCATGTACCGGGAACCAGAAGTCTGGCACCGGTTGATGGACAAGTTGGCGCGGGTCGTGACCGGGTACCTGCGACGCCAGATCCGCGCCGGCGCCGAAGCGGTGCAACTGTTCGACAGCTGGGTGGGGTGCCTGTCGCCGGGGGACTATGCCGAATACGTCCTGCCGCATGTGCAACTGATTTTCGACGGGCTCAAACGCGAACAGGTGCCGTTGATCCACTTCGGGACGGGCACCGGCTCGTTGCTCCGGCTCATGCGCCAGGCCGGCGGCGACGTCATCGGTCTGGATTGGCGTGTGCACCTGGATGACGCGTGGCAGACCGTGGGCCATGATGTGGCCGTCCAGGGGAACCTGGATCCGGTGGCCCTGTTCGCGTCCGTGCACGAGATCGAGCGGCGGGTGGAGGATATCCTGCGGCGCGCGGCCGGCCGGCCCGGACACATCTTCAACCTGGGCCACGGGATTCTGCCGAACACGCCGATCGACGGCGTTGCGGTCACTGCCGAGATGGTCCACAAGCTCAGCCAACGGTAACGCAGTGAGAGGTGATGCGTGATGTGTGATGCGTGACGAGGGCGATGCATGAAGCCGGCTGCTCACCCATCACTCATCACCCTTCACGCATCACAGAACGTGTGATGCCAAGCCCCCAACGACCGATCGCGATACTGCTGATGGCTCTGGGAGGGCCGGACAAGCTGGAGGATGTCGAGCCCTATCTCCTGGACGTCCGGGGGGGGCGGCCGACGCCGAAAGAACTGGTCGAAGAGATCCGCGAGCGGTACCGGCTCACCGGCGGGAAGTCGCCCGCGCCCGACATCACGCGGGAGGTGGCGCGCAAGCTGGAGCAGCGGCTGAATGGGACGGGCGACGAGCGGGTCCGTTGTTATGTCGGATTCCGCCACTGGCATCCGTACATCAAGGACGTCTACGCGGAGTTGGTGGACGACCGCCCTGAACGGCTGATCTGCCTCTGCATGGCGCCGCAATATTCTTCGCTCAGCGTCGGCGCCTACGGGAAAAAGGTCGAGGAGGCCAGGGCCGCGCTGGGCGGAGAGTTTCCCGTCACCTTCGTGCAGAGTTGGCATCGGCATCCGGGTTTGATCAAGGCCCTGGCCGACAACGTGTCGGCGGGGCTTTTGAAGTTTCCGGCGGAGGTCCGCGGACGAGTGCCCATTGTCTTTACGGCCCACAGCCTGCCGGAGCGGATTCTGGCCATGAACGATCCTTATCCCGACGAGGTCCGGGGGACTGTCGAGGCTGTGTGCCAACGGTTGGGCCCGGTCACGTCGCGGTTCGCGTTTCAAAGCCAGGGCCGGTCCAGCGAGAAATGGTTGGGCCCGACCGTGGAGGCGACGCTGGAGGACTTGCACCGGGAAGGGCACCGGCAGGTGCTCATCGCGCCGATCGGATTTCTGTCGGACCATCTCGAAGTCCTTTACGATGTGGACATCGAGTTCAAGCAACTGGCTGCGTCGAAGGGCATGAGCCTCGAACGGATTCCCATGCTGAACGCGACCCAGCCGTTGATCGACACCCTGGCCTCGATCCTGGAGGGGCATCTGGCCAGCCCAGTCGGACGATCGTGACGCAGTGAGCGGCGCTCCTCGACATGTGGCCATCGTCGGTGGCGGGATCGCTGGTTTGGCGACCGCCTTCGCCTTGCAGGAGCAGGCGGGCCAGGCCGAGTTTCCCCTCTCCCTGACCGTGATCGAAGCCGCTGCCTCGTGGGGCGGCAAGATCGCCACCCATCGGGTCGGCGACCTCGTGATCGAACGGGGGCCCGATTCGTTCCTCTCCCAGAAACCGGCGGGCCTCGAACTTTGCGCGAAGCTGGGGCTGTCCGACCGGATCGTCAATACCAACCCGTCCGAGAAAGGGGCGTTCGTCTACTCGCGCGGCAAGTTGCGCCAGCTGCCCGAAGGGCTGGTCCTCTTCGTACCTTCCAAGCTCGGCCCGTTCCTGCGCAGCGGGCTCCTCTCTCTACCCGGCATCATGCGGATGGGCGCCGACCTGGCGCTGCCTAGGCAGCACGTGAAAGGCGACGAATCGTTGGCGTCGTTTTTCCGCCGCCGGTTCGGCGCGGAGGCCTTCGACCGGTTGATCGAGCCGCTCATGGCCGGCATCTATGCGGGGGACGCGGAGCAGATGAGTTTGCGCGCGACTTTCCCTCGTTTCATCGAGTTGGAGCGGAAACACGGCAGTCTGATCCGCGGCATGCTGGCGAGTCGCCGGAAAGCCGCGTTCTCCGGCCAGGCAGCACCCAGCGCCGGGCCTCGACGGACGATGTTCGTGACGTTGAAGGACGGCATGGACGAGCTGACGCGTGCGCTCGCGGGGCGCGTCGAGCAAGACGGAGCGGGGTTGCAGCTGGGGCGGCGCGTCACGGCTCTGCGGGCGCCCTCCGTGCGATCCAAAGTTTGGACCTACGATCTGATGCTGGAGGACGGAGGCGTGGTGACGGCGGATGTCGTCGTGTTGGCGGTTCCGGCCTATGTGGCGGCGCCGCTCATCCGCCCGCACAGCCGGCCTGCGGCGGAGAAGCTGGAGGCGATCCCCTATGCGACGACGGCCACCGCCTCTCTGGCCTATGCCGCTAAGGATCTGGGGCCGCAGGTGCGGGGCTTCGGGTTCGTCGTGCCGCGCGCGGAACAACGGGACCTGATCGCCGCCACCTGGACCTCTCTGAAGTGGCCGCACCGGGCGCCGCCCTCCCAGACGTTGATCCGCTGCTATCTGGGCGGCGTGGGGCGGGAGCAAAGCTTGGCGTTAAACGACGAAGCGCTCCTGGGACGGGTGAAGGAAGAGTTGCGCGCGCTGGCGGGCATTACCGCCGAACCGGCCTATGCGGAGGTGTCCCGCTGGGATCGGGGGATGCCTCAGTATACGATCGGCCATCCGAGCCGGTTAGAGGCGCTTCAGGTGGCCTTGAATCCCTATAAGGGACTCTATCTCACCGGCGCCGCCTACCGGGGTGTCGGCATTCCAGATTGCATCAAGGATGGGTCCGATACGGCGGCGCACATCGTTCGATATCTCACCGAGCGTCGAGCTTAGCCCGGACCGTCGGGTCTTGCCAAGCATCCTCGGCAAATTTATAGTACGGTGCATGTCGACGGGGCGAACGGCCCCCTGCGAAGGAGGTGCGGGTGGAGGGATGGCTGTGGGGAACGGCGGGCGTCGCGCTGGTCGCGGCGATGGTGGCGATTCGCCGAGCCGTCAGGCTGGCGCAGGAACTCGACCGGCTTAAGCGGGAGCAGCGCGAGGTCTTCGCCAAGCTGCAGCAGCTCGGCGAAGACCTGAAACGTACGGTCGAGCCTCTGCGCGTGCACCTGGCCACGGTGGCCGGCGGCCGGCCGGTTTCGAGAGAGCTGATCTTCAGCGGACGGCTGTATGAGACGCTGTCCGCGCTCGAGGCGCAGCGGCTCCGCGATGCAGCGCCGGAGCCGGCGATCATGGTGGATGTGCGCAGCCCGCGCGAGTATGCCGTCAAACGGATTGCCGGCGCAAAGCTGGTGCCGCTCGAGGAGTTGGAGCAGCGGTATGAGACGGACATCCCCGAGAGCGCCGGGAGAGTCTTCGTTTATTGCGCGACCGGCGAGCGAAGCCGCCTGGCCTGCGACTTTCTCAGCCGGAAAGGCTATGCGAACCTCTATCACATCCGGGATGGATTGCAGGGATGGAGCGGGCCGACCGAAGGGGAGGGCGCGTTGACCCTGATCCAGATTGAACGGAAGACCTGAGCGTGGCCGACCCCTTTTCGATCCTCAACGTGTTGGGGCCGTATCGTGAACCGCACGAGCCGGCACTCTCGTACGACTATGCCATCCAGCGTCCCAACTGGCCGACGGCCCATGCCGTCCGCGTGAAGGTCTCGCTGGCGGAGGAACTCGACTACCTGAAGACGGGGGTGCTGGGTCTGTCCGGCGGCAGCCCGGGCCAGCAGCTCCGGATGAATCAATTGTTGACGAAGCGCATCGCGGACCGCAAGTTGCAGATCGCCAATGATGAAGGATTGTTCTCGCAGCGGCTGGACGTGAAAATCGATCCGTTCACTGGGCCCTTCGCGCATCTGTTCCCTCGGCTGGAGGCATGGATGCAGGAGAATAAGGCGGCCCTTCGGCAGGAAGTCCAGCAAGCGGCCGGAATCTAAACGGCCTACTCCGGTCCCTCCTCGCCGAAACCTTCAAAAAGTCCATAAATTTCTGCCGTTATTTGTGTCCCCAGAATCTGTGGATAAGGCTGGGGACAAGTGGTCCCGGGCAGGAAAAATATGCGGTCTGGACGCAGGCGGAACAGAGTGCTCAACTTTTAGGCATTGTGGTGGTCGGATAGCCCCCTACTAGATATAGTGGACCACGTAGTTTCTCCCAATGGTAAGTCTGGCCCTGAGCATAGCTTGTGCACAAGCCAGGCTTGGCGCGAAGCGTTTTAGAAGAGTTGGCGGAAGGTTTTCGAGTGAACCCCGGACTCGTCGGCGAAGCCCAGCGAGGCCTGATCGGGGCGGCCGGTATCGTTCAAATCGATGCGGTAATGGCCACGCACGGCTTCCATCGCGGTCTCGAACGGGACCGCTTGCGGGTAGAGTTCGCCGGGCGCGTGGGCGCCGCGCGCCAGCACGCCGATCGCCGCAGGCCTGGCAAATTGCGCGTCGGAAAAAATATAAATATCCGCAATCGCATGGTCGCCCAACTTGTGGCCCGGTGAGGTGGCGGGTAGCATGGCGGACAGCTGGTTGGCCAGCCGGGCGTCGCGCAACCGTTTTAAGAGGCCGACGATCTGGCTCTCCGTGGCTTGCGGCGAGACGACGATGCCCACGGCGTTGATCTCGGGGATGGCGGTTTTGACTTTGAACATGACCGGGGCTGCGTCCGGTTCCTCCATGACGGACGCCGGAGTCGGCTCGGGCGCGACCGCCGGCTTTTGCTTGGAACTGGGAATGTAGAGCCACATGAGCAGCCAGAGGCCGAAGATGACCCCGAAGACGACGACGAGGGGATGGGCGCCGGCCCGCTTGCCTTCTTCGTAGGGGCCCGTCTCGGGGCTCGCCGATTCTTGGGTCGAGGGGCCGGCGGTCCGGTCTTGTTCGTTGTTCATGAGCGTGCTCGTACGCGCCAGCTTGGTTACCGGCTCGCGTCGCTGTCGGTGGTGGACGCAGCCAAGACCCGTTTGGCGTCGTTCCATAACGAGTCCAGCTCGTCCAGCGTCATGTCGTCGAGCGCACGCCCGGCTCGTGCCGCAGCGGCCTCCATCAGCTGGAAGCGGGCCACGAACCGGTTGGTGGACCCGCGCAGGGCTTCTTCCGGGTTGACCTTGACGAACCGCGCCAGGTTCACCATCGCGAAGAACAAATCCCCGAACTCCGATTCGATCCGGTCGGCCTTGTCGTCGGTGTTGTCCGCCACAGCCTCGCGCAATTCACGGACTTCTTCTTCGATTTTTACCATCACGCGCTCGGTCCCCTCCCGGGTATGGGGCCAGTCGAAGCCCACCCGCGAGGCGCGCGCTTGCACTTGAAAAGCCCGCAGGAGCGCCGGCAGCGTCTTGGGGACGCCGTGTAATGCGGACTCGGTCTGGCCGGCCCGCGCCCGTTCGTCCCGTTTGATTTGTTCCCAATTCGAATAGACCTGATCGGGAGAGAGGCGGTCTTCCCCTTGCGGTTGCTCCTGCGTGTCGAACACGTGGGGGTGGCGGCGAACCAGTTTGTCGGCCAGCTGCTCCAGTACCTCGGCGATCGTGAACGTGCCCATTTCCGCGCCGATTTGGGCATGAAACAGGACCTGAAGAAACAGGTCGCCCAGCTCTTCGCGAAGCTTGCGGGGATCCTGTTGGTCGATAGTTTCGAGGACTTCGTACGCCTCTTCGATCAGATAGGGCTTCAACGACTCGTGCGTTTGCTTGCGGTCCCAGGGACAACCGTCTGGCGCGCGCAGTTTCGCCATCAACTCGACCAACCGATCGAAAGACTCCGACATGCCGTTCTCCTCAAACCGCCCGCATTATACCTGTTTTGCGGCCGGCTTCAATGAGCTGCCCGCGGCCCGATCGGTTGCGCGGCGTCTTGAAAATATGATACCGTAACCCCGCGTAGACGTGGATGTTTGGAGCTGAACATGGGCGCAGAAAACGAAGAAGGATTCGTCGTTCGCGATCGGCGCGGCCGTTCGGATGACCAGGGCTCCGTTTCGTCAGGGACCCCACAGGCCGAGGCGCTGAAGCGGGATGCGCCGATGGCTTCGCAGGGCGATCAGGCTGCGGCCCACGAGTCGGGTCTGCCGGTGACGTTTTCGTCCTTCGTGTTTTCGCTCGGCACCTCGGCGTTGATGATGATGGGGGAACGATTGGACCCCCGGCAGCCTCAGGTGCCCGTAAATCTCGGGCAAGCCAAGGAAATCATCGATATCCTGTCGATGCTGGAGAGTAAGACGAAAGGCAATCTGACCACGGAGGAGCAGGCGGTGCTGGATGATCTGCTGTATGCCCTGCGAATAAAGTACGTGGACCTGGCGTCGGGCAAACCAGCCGCCAAATCGCCTTGATCAAGGGCGTTGCCCTGCCGCACTGTTCTTCTCTCCTCGTCCAGCCTCCGTGTCCGTTGCGTCTGCAAGTGTGGCCAAGTCCGGCGGCACCGGGCCCCGGTCTCCTCAACACTGGACCGAGCAAACTGCGATGACACTCCATCTGCAGATGGCGCTCCGTTCTCCGGCGTTGCCGCTCCTGGCCGGCCTCTGGTGCTGTGTGGCGTGGGGAGGCGGGCACCAGCAAGGGGAAGGGCGCGACGTGCTTGCCCTCGCTCAGGACCAGCCGCCGTCCGTCGGCGCGTCCGATCCATTCAATCGATGGGAGGGCGCAGCGGCCCCGAGCTGGGCGGCCCAGGCCTGGGCCGCCGGCGGATGGGCGTTGCTCGACCGGGGCGATGCCCGGGGCGCGCAGCAGGCGTTTGCGGCGGCGGCGGAACTGGTTCCCCACGAAGCCGTCTACTGGGTCGGCCTGGGACTCAGTTGGCATCGGGCGCGGCGGGATGGCCTAGCCCTGCCGGCGCTTGAACATGCCTTGGTGCTCGATCCGCATGTCGGGCAAGCGCACAAACTCCTAGGCGATATTTTGGAACGTCAGGGGGACGTCCGGGGCGCCTTGACCCATTTCGAAATCGCGCTGCGGCAGGATCCGGCCGATGTCGAAGTGAAGGAGCGTCTCCCCGGGCTGCGGCGCGCGGCCCAGTTCGAAGCCACCCTGAGCCGCCTGTTCAACCAGCACTTTGTCGTGGCCTACCAGGGGATTCAGAACCGAGCCACTGCGTTGCAGGTGGCCCAGCAATTGGATCGGACGGCCGAGCAGGTGGGGCGCCTCTTCGACTATATGCCGCAGGATTCCTTTGTCGTCATCCTGTATCCGCGCGAACAGTTTCGATCCGTGACCGGAAGCCCCCGTTGGGCCGGCGGCTTTTTCGACGGCCGCCTGCACCTGCCCGTCGAGAGCCTGGCCGATCAGCCGCAGGATTGGCAGGCGCTGCTTGCGCACGAGTATGCCCATGCGGTTGTGCATCGGCTCAGCGCGGGCCAGGCCCCGACCTGGTTGCAGGAAGGGTTGGCGCTCTACTGTGAAGATCCGTCCGGCTCCGCTCCGCTGTCGTTGCGTGTGGCGGACGAGACGGAGTTGCGGCAAGCCCAGAATCGTTTCCAGGGGGAGTCGCCGCGTGCCGCCGCCGAGGCTTATGCCGAGAGCGCGCAGATGGTGCGCGCGTTGATCAAGAAGCACGGCCTGGAAAAAATCCGTCGTCTCCTCCGCGCCTTGGCGGAGGCGCCGAATTTCGACGAGGCCTTTGCATCCGTATTGGGAGAGCCGTTCCGCGGCATGGCCGGAGGGCCGGATTCCACCGGTTCCCGTCCCGTCGGTCGTGCGGCAGGAGGCACCGCAGGGTGATGCCCGATCCGACCAAACCAGAGCCCGTCGAAGAAACGGTCGCGGAAGGCGAGCGCCGGAAATTTTACTCGCGTCCGGTCTGGATCGTGCTGCTGCTGCTCCTTCCCTGTTTGGCACTGACCTACTACTACGCCCAGGATGTTTCCCGGTACGCGGTGCCCGGCCCCTCCGATTCCGATTCACTGCTGCCGAGTCCGAGCTATGCCTTCGTCCTCTTGCTGGTCAATCTGGACCTGATCGGACTGGTTGTCCTGACGTTGCTTCTGTCCCGGAACCTGATCAAGGCCTATTTCGAGCGGCGGCACCGTTTGGTCGGGTCCGGATTCCGGGCAAAGCTGGTGGCGGCCTTCATCGGATTCGCCTTGATCCCGACGATGCTGCTCGCAGTCGTGGCCAGCGGGCTCGTCAACAAGGCGGTCGATGTCTGGTTCAGCGAGCAGATCGAACAGGTGCTGGCGGACTCCTACGACGTGGCGCGGATGCATCACGAGGGCCATACGGTTTTGGCGGTGAACAGCGCCCGCGCCATCAGCCGCGAGATTTTCCGCGAGGAGATGCTGATCCCCGAGCAGCGGGAATTGCTGATCGCTACGATGGATCGGAAGCGGGCCGAACACAATCTGGCCGGCGTGGAGGTCTATTCGGCGAAAATGGAGCCGCTGACCAAGACGACGGATCGGGCTGTGCCCGCCTCCGTGTTGGATCTGCCGATCGGGCAACTGGTGCTGCAGGTGTTGAAAGAAAAAAAGGAGCTGACGTCGGCGCAGGAGGCGCAAACCGGCCGGCTGATCCGCGCGGCGGTTCCGATTGCCTCCAATGCCCGCGAGGGCGAGGTGGACGGCGTCGTGGTGGTGGATGCCTATGTACCGGAGTCCCTGCTGGCCAAGATGGAAGGGATCTCGCGCCAGTATACGGAATACCGGCAGATTAAAGCGCTGCGCAATCCGATCAAAGTCGGGGCCTACCTGTTCGTGGCCGTGGTGACGGTCATGATCCTGTTCGGCGCCACCTGGTTCGGTTTCTATGTGGCACGCGGCATTACGGTGCCGATTCAGCGGCTGGCCGAGGCCACAGAGGCGGTGGCCCACGGCAACCTCAATGTCAGGCTGGACGTGAAGGCGACCGACGAGATCGGCACGCTCGTGGAATCCTTCAATCGGATGACGGCCGATCTGAAGGGGAGCAAGTCGAAGCTGGAGGAGGCGAACGTGTCGCTGCGGCAGTCCAACGTGGAGCTGGACCGCCGGCGCGCCTATACCCAGGCCGTGGTGGACACCATCGCCTCCGGGGTGCTGTCGATCGACAAGAACGGCGCGATCACGACCTTCAATCCCTCGGCGGAGCGAATCCTCGGCGTGCTGGGCAACCAGATGCGCGGCCGGCCGGTCAACGAGGCCTTTAAGGAACTGGGCGTGGAGCTGTTCCAAAGCGCCTATGACCGCATGCTGGCGGAGCGTCGCGACAGCTTCTCGTTGGAAGGGCCGCTGGATGTGCAGGGCAAGTTTCTCACCATCGGATTGAACTGCTCTCGGATGCGCGACGATGCTGGGAACGACTTGGGGTTCGTGTTCGTGTTCGAAGATTTGACCGAGCTGATCAAGGCGCAGAAGACCGCCGCCTGGCAAGAGGTGGCCCAGCGGATCGCGCACGAGATCAAGAACCCACTCACGCCTATTCAGCTGTCAGCCCAGCGGTTGCGCAAGAAGTTTTTCGAAAAGTCGCCGGACTTTGAGGCGATCTTCGACGAGTCCACGACGGTGATTGTGAACGAGGTGAACAGCCTCAAGCAGATGGTGGACGAATTTTCGAAATTCGCGCGGATGCCGGCCCCCCGCATGGCCAAAGAGTCGCTGCACGACATCATTCAAGACGTGGTGGCCCTCTACCGAGGCGCGCATCGGGAGATCGAGTGGGTGGTGGAGCTGGACGACACGCTGCCTCCGATGAACCTGGACCGGGAACAGATGAAGCGAGCGTTCGTGAATCTCCTGGACAATGCCGCGCAGGCGATGAACCACAAGGGGCGGCTGTGGATTACGACCCGCTACGAGGCCAAGCGGCACCGGTCGGTGGTGAGCGTGGCGGACGAAGGGGTGGGCATCAATCCCGAGGATCAAGAGAAGCTCTTCGTGCCGTACTTCTCGCGAAAGCGGACCGGCACCGGACTGGGGTTGGCGATCGTGCACCGCATCATCACGGATCACGATGGGCAGATTCGCGCAGCCAACAACCAGCCGAAGGGCGCCGTGTTTACGATCGAGTTGCCGGTGTGACGTGAAGCGTGAAGAAAGAGAACCTCTCTATCAACAACGCGATACGAACGACGAGATACGAGAGACGTTTTTGACCGACGAGGAACGAGGAGAAGAATGGCTGAATCGATTCTGATCGTGGACGACGAACCGGGCATCCTCAGCAGCGTCAGTCGGATTCTTGAGGATGAAGGCTATCAGGTGTCGGTCGCCAAAAGCGGCGCCGAGGCGCTCAAGATGATCGCCGCCGAGCCGCCCGATCTCGTGATGCTGGACATCTGGATGCCCGAGATGGACGGGTTGGAGACCTTGAAGAAGATCAAGGAGCAGGCCCCGAAATTCCAGGTCATGATGATGTCGGGCCACGGGTCCATCGAGACGGCGGTCAAAGCCATCAAGCTGGGAGCCTATGATTATATCGAGAAGCCCCTTTCGCTGGATAACATCATGCTGCGGGTCCGGCATGCGCTCGATCAGCGCCGCCTGGAAGAAGAAAATCTCAAGCTGCGGACGACGGTCGCGCGGCGGTTCGAGCTGGTGGGGACGTCCCCGGTCATGGAGAAGCTGCGGCAGCTCATCGAGACCGCCGGCCCGACCACCGGCCGGGTCCTGCTCGCCGGGGAGAACGGCACCGGCAAGGAGCTGGTGGCCAGGGCGATCCATATGGCCAGCCCGCGCCGGGACAAGCCCTTCGTGGCCGTCAACTGCGCGGCGATTCCCGAAACCCTGATCGAGAGCGAGTTGCTCGGCCATGAGCGGGGCTCGTTCACCGGGGCCACGACGCAGAAGCGGGGGCAGTTCGAACAGGCGGACGGGGGGACCCTGTTTCTGGACGAGATCGGGGACATGAGCCTGAGCACTCAGGCTAAGGTATTGCGGGTGTTGCAGGAGCAGCAGTTCACGCGCGTCGGCGGCAACAAGCTGATCAAGGTGGACGTGCGGGTGATCGCCGCGTCGAACAAGAACCTGGCCAAGGAGATCGAAAAAGGCACCTTCCGCGAGGACCTGTTCTACCGGCTGAACGTGCTGCCGATCGAGGTTCCTCCGCTGCGCGATCGGCGGGAGGACATTCCGCTGTTGGTCACACATTTTCTGCACATGGCGGCGGAGGAGCAGGGGCTGAAGCTCAAAGAAGTGGAGGAGGGGGCGCTGGCCGTGCTGCAGGCCTATGAGTGGCCGGGGAACATTCGCGAGCTGCGCAATCTGATCGAGCGGTTGCTGATCATGGTGCCGGGGCCGGTGATCGAGGCTTCGGACATCGAAGGGTTTCTGCAAGCCAAGCCGGCATCCGGCCCCGCGTCCGGCTCGATCGCACTTGTCGGCCAGTCCTACGACTCGCTCAAGGACGCCCGCAACGCCTTCGAGCGGGACTATATTGCCCGCAAACTCCGCGAGCACAGTTGGAACGTTTCCCGCACGGCCGACGAACTCAAGATCGAACGCAGCCATCTGCATCGAAAGATCAAGCTGTTGAACATCGAACTGCGGCCGGAGCACTAGGCTGGTTGTCTGCAAGAGGTTCCGACCCTCTTCTCTGGCCGTGGGCCATATTCGTCCGTCATTTCGGGCATTATGCAACGATCAACCGTTTTGTAAGGATTATGAACCATGGCTGAGACTGTCCGGAGCGTCACCATTGAAAAACTCGTCCAGGGGGGGCGTGGTCTTGTGCGCCAACAAAATGGGAAGGTCGTACTCGTGCGCGGGGCGATCGCGGGCGAGACTGTGTCGCTGGTGGAGGGAGGCAAGCACAAGGGTGTCCAGGAGGCGAGGGTCGGCAAGGTACTGGTCGCCTCGCCGGATCGGGTGGCGGCGCCTTGCCCCGTCTACGAGCAGTGCGGGGGCTGCCAGTTGCAGCACCTCGGTTACGAGGCGCAGCTCGTTCAGAAGCGGGCGATCCTGCAGGAGACGCTGGCCCGCGTGGGCAAGATCACGGCGATCGACCTCCCTCCGGTGATTCCCTCTCCGGACCCCTATGGCTATCGCAGCACGGTCCGGTTCATGGTTTTTCGCCCGGTGAAGGCCCAGAAGAAGGCTCAGGAGAAGGGACCAGGGCAAGAGAAAGAGCGGGGACAAGGGAATCGTCTGGCGTTGGGGTTTCATCGGGAGGGTTCGCACGAGCCGGTGCCTGCCGCCGGGTGCCTGTTGGCCTCCGAACCGATGCGGGAGGCTGCGGCCCTGATCGATGAGCGGCTGACTATGGGAAAGCGCCTGTCGCTGCATCTGGAATCGGTTGAGATCCGGTACTCGATTGCATCCGGGTCGCTGCTGTTGATCCATCACACGGGACCTGCCAAACCGGATGAAGCGCAGACCGTCTTCGAATTGTTTCAGGATATGCCGAAGCTCGTAGGGCAGGTGCTCGTGGCCCAGAACGGCAAGCGTTGGGTCCAGGGACAGGGCTGGATCGAAGACCGATTGGACGAGATGACCTTCAGAATCAGCGACCGGTCGTTCATGCAGACCCACTGGCGCCTCGCGGAGGTCTTGTCGAAGACGATCACCGGCTGGTTGGGACCGTTGGGGGGGGTGCGGGTGTTGGAGTTGTATGCCGGCATCGGCATGCTGGGGCTGCCCCTGGCCCGCGCCGGCGCGCTGGTCACGGAAGTGGAGGCGAACGAGGCAGCGCTGGCCGATTGCCGTCACGCCGCGAAAGTGAACCACATCGGCCGCTGCCGGTTCCGGCCGCTCACGGCCGAGGCGATGCTGGCCGAGGCGCGACCCGGTGAGTACGACCTGATCCTTATGGACCCGCCCCGCACCGGCTTGAGTGCGGACTGTGTTCAGGAATTGCTGCGAGTCGGGCCGGGGCGGCTGCTCTACCTGTCCTGCGATCCGGCGACGCTCGGGCGCGATCTGGGGCGCCTGGCCGGCGGCGGCTACAAGGTGGCACGGTTGCAGGCCTTCGACATGTTTCCGCAGACGGCGCATATCGAAACGCTCGTCGAACTCACTCGTTGACCCCCCATGCCGGCCTCCGGTATGATCCGGCTCCAGTCCGCAATTCTAAATTCACAATTCGCCATTTAAAATTTTGGCGGTATGACAACCTACCGACAGGCGGGCGTGGATATCGAGGCTGGGGACGAACTCGTCCGCCGGATCACGCCGCTGGTCCGCACGACGTTCCGGCCGGAGGTGATGACGGACCTGGGCGGCTTCGGCGGCCTCTTCCGTTTCCAGGCCGAGAAATTTAAAGAGCCGGTGCTGGTGTCCGGCACCGATGGGGTGGGGACCAAGCTCAAGATTGCTTTCCTCATGGACAAGCACGACACGGTGGGCATCGACCTGGTGGCCATGTGCGTCAACGACGTGGCGGTCAGCGGCGCCGAACCTCTGTTCTTTCTGGACTACTTCGCGACGGGGAAGCTGGCTGTTGACAAGGCCGAAGCGGTCGTGAAGGGCGTGGCCGAGGGGTGTCGGCAGGCCGGCTGCGCGCTGATCGGCGGGGAGACGGCGGAGATGCCTTCCTTCTATCCGGAAGGGGAATATGACCTGGCGGGCTTTGCCGTCGGTGTGGTGGATCGGCCCAGGATCATCGACGGGCGTGCCATCAAGCAAGGCGATGCGGTGATCGGCCTGGCCTCGACCGGCCTGCACAGCAACGGCTATTCGCTGGCGCGACGCGTGTTGCTGGACGAGGGCAAGCTGTCCCTTACGAGCAAGCCGGCCGATTTGGACCGGACATTGGGAGAAGCCTTGCTGGCGCCGACCAGAATCTATGCTAAACAGATCCTGACTTTGGCCGCTGAGTGTCACATCAAAGGCATCGCCCATATCACCGGGGGCGGATTGACCGAGAATCTGCCGCGCGTGCTGCCCGACGGCTCTGTCGCGCAATTGAAGCGTGCCGCCTGGCCCGTGCCGCCCCTGTTTGCCATGCTCGCCAAGATGGGCAAGGTGGAGCAGGAGGAAATGTACCGGGTGTTCAACATGGGCATCGGCCTGGTGCTGGTCGTGCCGGCTGAACAGGCCGATCGAGTCATCAGCCGCGCGGGTGAACTGGGAGACCGGGGCTATAAGATCGGCGAGATCGTGGCGGGACCGGCAGGGGAAAAGAGCGTCGCCTATGTCTAAGCTGCGGATCGGGGTTCTCGCATCCGGGCGTGGCTCCAACCTCCAGGCCATCATTGACGCGATCGAAGCTGGGACGCTCCAGGCCGAGATCGCCCTCGTCCTGTCCAATAAGCAGGATGCAGTCGCCCTGAACAGGGCCCGCAAGCACAAGATCGAAACCCATTTCCTCGACCCCAAACCCTTCAAGGACCGTCCGGATGCGCGCGAGGCCTACGACCGGGCCATCTTGGAGGTGTTGGGGAAGCACAGGGTCGAGTTGGTCGTTCTGGCCGGCTATATGAAGATCGTGACGTCGGTCCTGATCGACGCCTATGCGAACCGGATGATGAACATCCATCCGTCGCTGCTCCCGTCCTTTCCTGGTCTGGAAGTCCAGAAGAAGGCCTTGGACTGGGGTGTGAAGATCGCCGGCTGCACCGTGCACTTCGTCACGGAAGGAGTGGACGAGGGACCGATCATCATCCAGGCTGCCGTGCCGATCCTGGAGGGAGACACGCCGGAGGCCCTGGCGGCCCGCATCCTGGTGCAGGAACACCAGCTCTATCCTCAGGCCATCCAGCTCTATGCGGAAGGGAAGCTGAAAGTGGACGGCCGGAGAGTGTTGGTCGCGGGGGGCTCGACCCAGGGCACGGCGGCGCTGATCAGCCCGGCCTGAGGGCGCAAGTTCCCGTGGAGAGACGGTTCGGACTCATGTATAATGGCGGGTATTCGGGTGGGGGGCTAGCTCAGTTGGGAGAGCACGACGTTCGCAACGTCGGGGTCGGGGGTTCAAATCCCCTGCCCTCCACCATACCAAGCTTCGCTTGAGCCGGCCCCTTCGATCAATTGGGGCCGGAGAGGTTTTGGGCCTCCAGTAATCAAATTCTTCGCTTGCGTGTACCGACGCGCTTTTGATTTGCGCGGCGGAGAACCCCTCCAGCAATCTTGGGGTTCTTTTCTTCGTGTGACCCGCCGCGTTCAATCAACTCGCGGCGGATAGTTACTTTGCCACTGGTAATCAAATTCTTTGTAGACGCGTAAGGAGTTGTCATAGTCGCCTAAAGGGTGAGCGTGGGAATAGCAGCTTAGCTTGAGGGACCAGTTCTCGAAAGGGGACTGGCCCTTTTATTTTAGAGGTGATCGCAGATTAGGAGGGCGGAGGGCAGCGATCAGGTCCTGAGGCTGCCGAGGAAAAAGGAGAAAAAATGGCACTCGTCAAATGCCCTGAATGCGGCAAGGAGGTTTCATTATTAGCTCGGGCCTACCCGTCATGTGCTTATCCCATACTCCAGGCAAGCACGGTCATTCTTTCAAAAGAGCCCTCCAGCAGTCTGCCGGAATAATCCAAAGTGACAGGCGAAACAGCCATGCGATTTCGCAACCCAGCAACCGGCCAGATCGTCGAGATCACCAATCCATTTTTATGGGCACTTCTCTTTGGTCGCTTTTATTGGGCGAAACATGAAGCATGGATCGGTGTCATATTAGGTGTCCTGGCGGCCTTCATGACATTCGGACTTTCTTGGTTCATTGCCCCTATCTTCGCTCAACTCGTGCTGCGCCATCGGTATCTCCACAATGGCTGGCAAGAAGCCTAAATAGGCCCCTCATTCCTCTCCCCCTTCATCCCCCGCTCCCTCACCGGCGACCGGTAGGCCTTGAGGTTGGCGAATAACTGCCTCGGCTTGGCGGCATCGATCACCTGCGCCTGACTGCGGCGAAGTTCTGCGGGTCGGTCGGAAATCCGTGCGGCACGGTCATGAGGCGGATTGTTCTGGTTCAGTCAGCGGACGGCTTGGCTGGGCCGGGCATGACGGCTCGAATCAGGCCTGGAAGACTCGAAATCATGATCGTGAGGTCGTCGGTTCGGCGCGTGTAGGTCCGCTCCACGTCGTGGGCGACGATGCGAAGGTCGGCCTTCGGATATTGATGCGCGAAGGCTTTGAGGTTGGTCGCGTCCACATCTGCAGCGGACCACTTGCACTCCACCGCGATCGGCGGCTTGCCCCGTCGCGAGAGAATCAGGTCGACCTCATGCCCTCGCTTGTCTCGCCAGTAGCCGATGCGACGGGTTTGGAGGTGCGCGTGCAGTTCGTTGAGGACGAGGTGCTCCCACAACAGACCCAAGTCTTCCGAGCGGAGAGCCTCCCATCCTCGGTACGCACAGACGAATCCCGTGTCGAACGCATAGACTTTGGGGGCGGCCACGATTTCTGTCGGGCGATGGGTTGAAAACGGGCGCAGCACATGGACGAGATAGGTGGATTCGAGGACGGCGAGGTAGTTCACGATCGTTTGGCGGCTGACTTCACAGGCGCGGGTAAAGCGCGTGGCCTCGAACAACCCTCCGCTCTGGGCAAACAGGAGCTCGGCGAATCGTTCGAAGGAATGCCGACGCTCCAAACGGAAGAGCGTCTGCACATCTTTCGCCCAATACGAATCCATCCATTCTTGGAACGCCTGCTCGGGAAGAGGCGACGACATGAAGAACGGCGGGAGCCCGCCGTGCAGCAGACGGTGGCGAATGTCGTCATGGCCGAATGGCGCCAAGTCCGCCAAGATCATGGGCGTGAGCCAGACGTCGGCTTTCCGGCCCGTCAAGGTGTCGCGAAATTTGGCCGAGGCGCCCAGCACCGATGAGCCGGTCGCGATCACTTTGGTCGTCGGGTAGTGGTCTGCGGCGATCTTGAGCAACTCGGACGGATTGGCCAGACGGTGGACTTCATCCAGGATGACCCGTCGTCCCCGATGTTGATCAAGAAAGGCCTGCGGATCGTCCAGCATGCGCCGGATGCGCGGCAGTTCACAGTCAAGGTACTCGCTGTTGGGCAGGGATTGGCAGAGAGACGTTTTCCCCACCCGACGGACACCGGAGAGCCAGAGCAACGATCGCTTGCCCCAGGCCTGCTCGATTCGCGCTTGCCACCACGTTCGCTGCACCATCGGCGTCTAGCTTAGCGTAAAGTGATGCCAAACGCAAATTTGATGGCGTTTAGATTTTTTTCCAGCAGGTGACTTTCCTCTTTCGGCCAGGCCGGCGGTAGAGCGGGCGGAGAGGTTGTCGGATTCCAGCAGTCGCTTCCCTGCACTGTGTGCCGGTACTCAGCTCTCTCCCCTCTTCATCCATCTTTCCGTCACCGGCGACCGGTAAGCCTGAAGGCTGGCGAGTAACTGCTCTGGCTCCTTGGCTTCGATCACCAGGGTTCCCATGGTCTGACTCAGAAATCCCTCGGCCACTTGCCGGTCGAGTTGGGCGAGCAGGGGATCGTAGAACCCGGCGACGTTTAAGAGCCCGCAAGGCTTCCGGTGCAGGCCCAGTTGCGCCCAGGTGACCACTTCGCAGAATTCCTCCAAGGTGCCATATCCGCCGGGCAGGGCGATAAAGGCGTCGGACAGTTCCGCCATTAGGGCCTTGCGTTCGTGCATGGAGCGGACGACCCGGAGGTCGGTGACGCGGGGATGGGCGATTTCCTGGATGGTCAGGGCATGGGGAATGACGCCGGTCACTGTTCCTCCTGCGTCCAAGACCGCATCGGCCAGGAGTTTCATCAGCCCGATCCCGCCCCCTCCATAGATCAGCCCGATCCCTTCGCGGGCCAGCAAACCGCCCAAGGCCTTGGCTGCCTCTGCATAGGCGGGACTGGTGCCTTCCCTGGAGCCGCAAAAGACGCAGATCCGCTTCATGGATGTGCCGTAGAAACTGAAAAGAGGTTATGGAGAAGCACAGTCGGGGAGAGACTATGTGAGTTTGGCGCGGACCAGGTCGCTGATCTGTTTGCCGTCCACCGTCTGGCCGGCCAGCTTGGCCATGACGGCTTTCATGACGGTGCCCATGTCCTTGGGCGAGGTGGCGCCGGTCTCCTGGATCGCCGCCGAGACCGCCTGCGCGATTTCGTCCGCCGAGAGAGCCTTGGGCAGGTAGGCTTCGATGATGGCGATCTCTTTGAGCTCTTTGCCGGCCAGATCGTCCCGCTTGGCTTTCTGATACTGCTCAACCGACTCTTTGCGCTGCTTGATCAGCGTCGTCATGATGCGGCTGAGGTCCGCGTCGTCCAGGTCCTTCTTGAGTTCGATCTCCTTGTTCAGCGCCGCGGCCTTGATCATGCGGATCACGTCCATGCGGAGCTGGTCCTTGCTCTTCATGGCTTGCTTGAGGTCTTCCGAGAGGCGGTCGAACAGCGACATGGACGTCTCCTTCAGTGTGACGACGCCGACGTATCGCCCGGGCAGGTCCCTGGCGTCATGTAGAGCAGATAGTTGCCCATACCATGCCCCTCCTCCGGGTTGTGCAAGGGACGATGGTAGACCATGGTCATCTCATAGTCGTCCTTGGTGTTCACGGAAAAGCCGCGATCGTCTTTGAAGACTTGATGGGGTTGGAAGGCCCGGAAGTTGCCGTCCAGTTCGACGTCCGGCACGGTCCGGAGCAGCGTCTTCTTGGTGGTCTTGTTGTCCAGCGCGATCAGCAGCAATTGATCGTGGCCGTGGGGGTAGGCGAACTTCACGCAGCCGTCCATGTTGAACTTGAGCGGAGCCGACTGCACCTGCAAGCCTGGGTTGATGATGATCCCCTCGTCGGTCTGGTTGGGGCCCCGTTGATCGAACTTGCTGTAACAGACGACGTTGACGCCGACCTGATACACGTCCATGTCCTGCACGGGCGCCCCTTCCGGGGCCAGCTCGATCGTGAAGGTGGCCATGACGTCCTTGGTGGGCAGGGCCTTGTGGTAGAAGGCCACCACGACCATCAGCTTCTTGTCCTTTTCAAGCCTGACCCCGTAGCCGGCGGGAAACTTCGTTTCGGTCATTTCCATGCCGGCGCCGGCAAAGAACAGCGGCTCGCCCGGACAGGACACGCTGTCCTTGTCGAGGTTCATCAGCAGGACGTGGTGGAGCCACTGGCGCGGCAGGGGCTTCCCGTCCTTCGTGAAGATGGCCGACTTGTAGCCGATCATATGGCGATCCTTGACGACCTGAAAGATATGTTTGGGGATGCTGGCGGCCAGGTCGCCGTCGTGGCCGGTCGGCAGGTCCATCGGCCCGAAGGTGAGGGTCAGAGTATTGCCCTCCAGGGTGACCGTAGTTTTTTCTTCCAGAGAGGGGGCGTGTCCACCGTGCTGGTGGTTGCCGTCTGCCAGCGCGGGGCCGGCCACAATCAGGCTGAGCATTAGTGTTAGGGTAACCAGCTTCATAGGTTAGGAACTCCTCGTGTGAGACCGTTCGCTTACTTGGCGTTGGCTCCGACAGATTCTCCCGGCTTCAACGTGGCCAGGAGTTTTTCCGCTTCTGGACGGTACCGGCGGGCCCAGGCATAGGCGTCGCTCGGATGGTCCATCGCGATGATCGCTTGAAGTTCGCGTTTCGCCGAATCCGGGTCGCGGCGTTTGACGTACATCTTGGCCAAGTCCAGCCGGGCATGGGAATAGCTGGGGTCGATGGACACGGCTTTCTTCAGGTAGTCGAGGGCGACGGCTTGGTTGCCGCCCAGGAACTGGGGCAATTCTTCCAGCATCATGCCGGCCATGTGGAGCGCGGCCACGTGATCCTTTTGCAGCTCCAGCGCTCGCTTTGCATGGGTCTTGATGTCGTCCAGCGCCATGAGTGAGGCGGCGATGCCCTTCGTATCCGCGGCGCTGCCCATGTTGGCGGCGTAAAGGTAGTGCGCCTCCGCATTTTTGTCATCCAGTTCTATGGCGCGCTTGGCGAGGCGCGCGCCTTCCTCGAAAGCCGCCAACTTCCGCGGCTTCTCGGTGTAGAGCTCTTCGCCGATGTCGAGGTAGAGGCCGGCCAATTGGATGAGCAGCTTGGGGTCTGAGGACTCCTGGGCCTTGGCGTCCAGGAGTAGTTTCAGGTCCTTCTCCAACGACTGGGGATAATCGGGCGGCGGCGCCGGCGGTTGAGCGGCCGACGGGAGCGCCAGCCACACAAGCAGCGTGCAGACGAGGAGCAACCTCAGCGAACAAGGTCCGGGACTGGTGGGGGCTGGTTTTATATTGCGCTCCGGCTGCCGAGTGTCAACGAGACGGTCGGTTCCTTACTTCAAAGACGGAAACGCCTGGTTGCTGCTCGATGTGCCCGGTGTGATGGACACCTCGCTGCGGAAGGACTCATGGAACGTCACCAGCATCCACTGTCCGTTGCGCCGCTCCATGATGCCGGTCTCGCGCAGGGGGAGGAGCATCCGCACTTCCTCTTTGCCGCTGCCGAGGTAGCGAATGTAGTCCAGCTCCATCGAAAACCAGGCGGTCTCGCCGCGCGTCCAGACCTTCAGCTCGGTGATCGGAATCTCGATGCGCATGGCGTCCTTGAACTCGGTCTCCATGTCGCGGGAAAAGTCCGCCCACCCGACGTATTTTCGCCCTTCGATTGTGTAACTCACGATATCGTCGTCATGAGCCATGAACTTGGCAATCGTGGCCATATCCTTGTTCTCGTTCGCCCGCACCAGCGCCCGCAGGACGCCTTCCGGAGTCGTGAAATCAGCCGTATAGCCGGTCGTTGCACAGAGCAGGATGAGAACAGAGAGGGCAATTAAGGTTCGGGTTCGGCAGGTCGGGAACATCAAGAGCCTCCGTCGGCGGGCTCAAGGAGGCCCTCAAGATGGCTTCACGTTACACGCGGGCGCGGTCCCTTGTCAATGGGTTGCAGCTGTTCGGGACTGGATGGTGAGGAGCGGACGGGGCGCTGGCAAGTCCGAGGCAGGTGTTGCATAATAGTCCCGCTGGGCTTGGGTATCGCATTGCGCATGGCAATTGAAGGAGGAAGCGTCATGGACAGAGCGGAGCGTCTGATCGGACTGTTGGCCACGGCGGTGATGCTTGGAAGTCTGTCGCTCGTCGGTTGCGCAGCGCCTCCCCCGCCGATCCCCCAGAAGGACATACGGAACCATGCCGATCAATTCAACGAGAAGATGAAGCAGGAGGAAGGGGAGAAGGGGCAGCCGCCCCACGGCATGATGCACTAACCCGGTCTGAATCGCCCAGGGTTATGCTTCCCCGCCGCGCTCACGTTTGGCGAGCGCTTCGCTGAGCGGTTTGACGAAGGGCAATTTCGTGAGGAGTTGCCGGTGCGAGATCGATTCGACCGCGCGCGCTTCGCCGAAGGTCCCCAGTAACGTGAGGGACACGATCAGCCGGAGGAGACCGGAGAGGAAAAAGACCATCGGTAAATTCGAGGCCAGATGCACGTTCACGCCGGCCCAATGAATTTCCGCAGGCGTCACGGTTGCCAACCAGCCACCTATCATGGCGCCGACGAACCAGCCGATAGCGTTGATCGTATGCCAGACCGCGACGCCTTTCGCCCGGTCTTCCGCGCGCACGGCGTCGAAGACGTAATTCTGAAGACCGAGCGCGAGACCCGCCCAGACGATGCCTCCCAATAAATTTACGAGGACGAGGAACGCCAGGTTGGTGGAGAGCAGGTAGAGCATGGGCAACACCGGCACCGCGAGCCCGGTCACCACCATGAGCTTTTTGTTCCCATACCGATCGCTGATCGCGCCCCAGGGTTTGAGCGTGAGGAACTGTCCCAGGACGCCGGCCGCCAGCCAGGTTCCATATTCCAGATAGGTGAAGTGCAGGTCCCGGATCATATAAATCACAAAATAGGGACCGGCGATCAGAACGCAGACGTGCATGAGACCGGAAAACAGCAGAAACCGCTTGAAGTTCACGCTGCGCTCGTGGCGTAAAAAGTCCAGGACGTGCACCTCCGCTTCGCGCGTGGAGGCCGCTGTGGCCTCGTCGATGCGGGCCAGGGCGGAGGTGGAGCCGGCCCTGGCTGCGGCAGCCAGGAGGAAAATGACGGCGAATCCGGCCCAGGGCCAGGGATTGTCCTGGGTCTGGACCGATTGGAGAATCAGCCCGGCCAGGCAGAGGGCCGAGAAGTTGGTGACGGCCATGATTTTAGCCCGGCGGGCGAAATAGGCTCCGCGCTCGTTGGGTTCAAGCAAATCCGTGATAAGGCTGTGCCAGGCCGGCACGATGAAATGGCCCAAGGCGAAATAAACCACTGCGCAGGCAATCAGCAACCAGGCTCCGTATTCGGGAACCATGAGAGGCAGAGCCACGAGCGGCAACCAAAAGAACGTCTGACTGCCGGCGCCCGCCAGTATGATCGTCTTGCGGTGCCGGAGTCGGTTCAGCACTTTGACCGAGATCAACTGGGCCCAGGTTCCCACCAGCTGGGGAAGGGCCGACAGCAGCCCGATCTGCAAAGGGGTGGCATGGAGAAGCAGGGCGAAGGCGGAGAGATAGTTCTCCCCGCCGCCTTGCACGGCGGCGTAAAAGGCTCCGTCGCGAAGGCCGGCGCGCCGGCTTTGTTCTCGTATGTCGTATTGGTCGTCCGTCGTGTTACTCATCCGGTCTTCCACTGTGCCATGAGCCGTGAAGGAGGGCGCATTCGATGGTGCGCGGCCGACTCTGCGGAGGGCGAAGAACCGACTGGTATTATTATAGCAGAGGGTGTTCGCCGTCGGTGGCGACAGTTGCAATGCACACCCTCTTGCAGTAGGCTATTTTTATGAAGGGAATCGGGGTTGCGAGGCTTTGCATGCTCGGAAGAGGGGCGAATCGGCTGCCCGCGTTGGCGCTTGTGTGCGCCTTCATAGCAGGCGGGGCGGGGGCGGTCGAGTCGCGCGAGTTGCTGGCTCCAAAGGAACAAGCGGATACGTCCGTGGACGAGACCAAGATGCCATCCCTGGACCTGCAGAAGCGCAATGTGCCGCAATCGCTGTTCACCTGGATTGTCATGGCCAAGGGGTATGAAGTGGAGTGGGACACGTTCGGCCGCAAGGGCTGGTACACTCAGGACCCCCGCCTGAAGCCGGTCGAGCCGGGCACGTCCGTGTTTCCTCCGGATACCCCGTCTATCTATATCGTGTTTGAAGTGCCTCCGCTGGAAGATCCCGCGACATTCGGCGCGATATGGTTTTTGGAGGATGCCCAGGGTAAATTGTCGGAACAGCCGGTGGGGAAGGATTCCCTGTTCGTGCCCTGGCACGAGAAACAGGGATTTTTGGAATTGAAGAAGCCGGTCGATGGGTGGAAGCAGGGCTCCTATCTGGTGAAGATCTTCATCAGCCCGGAGGGGCAACAGTCGTTCCATGCGGTCAATCAGGTCGGGACCATGCGCTTCCAGATCAGCGACCAGCCCGCCAAGTCCGCCGCTCCTCCCAAGTAATCTTCATCTTGCAGCGGAAATAGCGAGGCGTTATGCCGATGTATGAATACATGGCGGAGCGGTGCCTGCGTCAGCCGCCTTGTGCGCGGCGCAAGGAATATCTGCAGCGCATGACCGAGGCGAGTTTGACCGCCTGTCGGGAATGCGGCGCGCCGATCACGAGGATCTTTTCTTCCTTTGCCGCCCGGTCGGGAGCCGTGGGGGGCTCGTCTCCGGATCCGACCCCCTTGAACATCACGGGCATGCCGGCTCCGTCGAATATGGGAGATGGCGCGGGCGGCGAGGGGCCCTGCGGGCACGAGCATTGAGCTGCGAAGAGCTGATGGCAAATAGCTGATGGCCGGCCGCTGGAGGATTAAATGAAAGTGACGGACCCGGAAAAGCTGGCGCTGCTGTATGAGCGGTTTAAGGATGTGTGTCTGGTCGAAAAGGAAGTGTGGAAGGAAATATTTCTGCCGCGCGACGCGGGGAAAGGAATGATCCTGACCAACGTTCAGGATCGCTACGACGTCGTTATCGACGATCCGGCCATCGAGGATACGCTGGACGCCAATATCCCCCTCGGCGGAAAATCCCTCGCGGCCGCCATCCAACAGTACCGAGAGCACATCGGCTTCATCAAGAAAAGCTAGCCATCAGCCGTCAGCTACCCGCTCTTAGGGAGAAGCTGAAGGCTGACCGCTGAGAGCTATTGTTTCACCAGTTCCCGTTCCACGTCGCGCACGATCTCGTCGGCCAGGGGCTTCGTCCGGTGCTGGTAGCGGGCCACGACGTTGCCTTTCCGGTCCACGAGATACTTCTGGAAGTTCCACTCCACTTCGCCGGGAAACGGACTCTGTTCGGTGAGGTAGCGGTAGAGGGGGTGTTTGTCGCCGCCCTTCACGCTGATCTTCGTGAACAGTGGAAAGGTCAGGCTGTACTTGGTGTAGCAGAAGTTCTTGATTTCCTGGTTGGTGCCCGGCTCCTGCTGGCCGAAATTGTTGGCGGGAAAGGCCAGAATTTCAAGCCCCTTCGCCTGGTAGCGCTCGTACATCTCCTGCATGTCCCCGTACTGAGGGGTGTTCCCGCAGAAACTGGCGGTGTTGACCAGCAACAGAACCTTGCCCTTGAACTGGCCGAGCGAGACGGGTTTGCCGTCGATGTCGTTCAACGTGAAGTCGTACACAGACCCGGTTTGTGAGGCCATCAGGATCGGTCCTTTCCCGCCCGGCGGTTCCTCCGCCAGAGAATAACTTGGACTGCAACTCAGCACGAACCCCATCAACAACCACAAGTGTCTGGCGCTGACATTGGTGCTGTGCATGGAAGCCCCCTCTGCTTATGACAGGCGCTGGAGCGCCGCAATCCGCTCTTCGATCGGCGGATGGGTGGCGAACAGGTGCATGAACCCGTTCGACTTGCCGGAAATCTTCATCGTGGCCAGGGCGTCCTGGGTGGTGTATTCCACCTGGGCCCGGTTGACCCACCGGTCGATGGCCCGCAGCGCCGAAATCATTCCGTCGCGCCCGTAGGCCTTGGCGGAAAACGCGTCGGCTCCGAACTCCCGCCGGCGCGAGAACCAGCTGATCGGGATCATGGCCAGGAAGGACAGGACGATCTGCAGGAACATGTAGACGCCGAAGGCCAGCATCTCGTTGCGCTCGGCGAGGTTCCGATAGACCCAGCGGCTGATGAAGTACACGAACGTATTCATCAGGCCGGCGAGAACCGTCGTGGTGAACATGTCGCCGTTGTAGACATGGCCCATTTCGTGGGCCAGGACCGCCCGCACTTCCTGCTCGTTGAGGTTGCTCAACAACCCGGTGGACACGGCCACCATCGAATTGTTCTTCGTAGGACCCGTGGCGAACGCGTTCGGGTCTTCTCCTTCATAGACCCAGACTTCCGGCATCTTAATGCCGACCCGCTGGGCGATGTCCTGCACCGTCGAATAGATCACGTGCTCGGCCTGAGACTTGGGCTGGGTGATCTGATAGCACTCCAGCATGGAACGAGCCATTTGCTTGGAGAACGCCAGACTGAGGAACGCGCCCCCGAATCCGATAACCATGGCCCAGACCAGATCCTGCTGGTTGACCGCTCCGCGGACATCGATGCCGAAGGCCGGCAGGATAAAATTGACCAGCACATGGAACGAGATCGACAACGTCACGAAAATCAATACGTTGGCGATCAGTAACAGCGCCATGCCCTTCAACCACTTCATGTCATCCCTCCATAACAAACATGCTTGGGTCCTGCATTCTGCCTCTTGCCTATGCCAGTATTTACGGTGCGATATCAGACTTGCCGAGTTCTATTATACAAGCCCCAGGGCGAAAAAACATCTGCGGGCCTATCCTTGGTGGCCATGTTGGAGATGTAGATAACGCCGTTCCTCGGTTCGTCAAGACTCCACCTGAGCTTTCAGATGGGCCAAGTTGCTGATTCCTTGGGTCGAATCGGTTGACGTCCCCGACTGCTTCTGTTACTAGAGAGGGCTATGAACGATCCTCGTGTCTCCCGCGCTCTTTGGGCCAGAACGATCCTATTGATAGTGCTTGTCGCCTGGGTCAATGCCGTTTCCGTGGCTTGGGCCGGAGAGCCGACGACCCTGGAGCCGGGCACCGATGGGGTCCAACGGGCCACCATCATCCTGGACAGTTATTCATACAGTCCCGACCGTCTGATCGTTCTGGCAGGCAAGCCGGTGGAGTTGACGCTGACCAGCGTCACGACGATCACGCCGCATAACTTTATCATCAAAGAACTGGCCGTTGAGCAGGACGTCGGCGCGGGAAAGACCGTGACCGTCCGCTTCACGCCCATGCAGCCAGGCGTCTACCTGTTCTATTGCGACAAGAAGCTGCTGTTCCTGCCTAGCCATCGTGAAAAAGGCATGGAAGGTCGGCTGGAAGTCCGTTAGGAAGCGACCAGCGTGGCTGCTGCCGTCCATACCGCTGCGCACAGGCATCTGCTGCTGATCGATCTCCTCAAGCGGGTCTCCCGGTCTTTTTTCCTCACCTTGAACGTGCTCCCCCGTTGCGTGCGGGACCAGATTGGGCTGGCCTATCTCTTTGCCAGGGCGGCCGATACGATCGCCGATACGGACCTCATCGATCGGGAACGGCGCTTGCTGTTCTTGGAGCAGTTCAGGCACCAGTTCGAGACGGATGAGGTTTCATGGAGCGAGGTGCACGCGATCCAGGCTGCTGTAGCGCCTCATCAGGTTGAGTCTGCCGAACGCCGGCTATTGGAGCAGCTGGAAGACTGCTTCCGCCTGTATCTGGAGCTTGAGGACGACGACCAGGCCCGCATCCGCACGTTGATGGGCACCTTGACCAATGGGATGGTCATGGACCTGCAATCCTTCCCGGGCGACAACCAGAGCCGGCTGACGGCGCTTCCGGCACTCGAGAACCTGGATCGCTACACCTATTATGTGGCCGGCTGCGTGGGTGAGTTCTGGACCGGGATGATGTGCGCCCACCTGCCGGCGCTCGCCGCCTGGGACGAGAAGCGCATGGCCGCCGTTGGGGTTCGATTCGGCAAAGGCCTCCAACTCACCAACATCCTCAAAGACCTGCCCCGCGATTTGCAGCGGGGGCGCTGTTATATGCCTGCCTCATTGCTCCAGGAAGCAGGGCTGACGCCGAGCGACCTGCTGCGCAATGACAATTTACCCAAGGCTAAGCCGGTTCTAGACAAGCTCGTACGTCTGGCCTTGGAGCATTTGGATCAGGGCTGGCTCTATACGCTGGCGATCCCGAGGCGGGAAGTCCGGCTGCGGCTGGCCTGCATGTGGCCGATCCTCTTTGCCGGGGCGACCTTGCAGAGAATCGCTGCCTCGCCCGATTGGCTGGATGCGACGGCCAATCTCAAGATGCCGAAGGGGCAGGTCTACCGGATCATGGCGCTGACGACACTCACGGGCGGCTGCGGCTATGTCGGGACGGCAATGTGGGGCCGGTTGCGGAAGCAGGTCGGCTGATGGGATCGCGCCGGTCGGCTTTGGCCATTGACATATACCCGTCCCTACTGTATGGTTTTCCATATGAAGACAACCTTAGTCATTGACGATCGAGTCATGGCCAGGCTTCGGGAGGAGGCGGCTCGGCAGGGGAAGACGATTTCGGAGCTTGTGGAAGCAGCTTTGCGCCTCATGCTTCAGGCGCAGAAGCCCAAGCCGGTCATCCCACCGCTTCCGTCGTTCCATGGCGGCGGATATCTGGTGGACATCGCCGATCGAGACGCCTTGTATCAGGCGATGGAAGGGCGCTAGTGTTCGTCGTGGATACGAACGTGCTGGTCTATGCGGCTGACGCGGACGCCCCGGCCTCCGATCGTTGCCGAACGTTGCTCGAAGAGTGGCGTCGTCAGCGATCCGCCTGGTATACGACGTGGAGTGTGTTCTATGAGTTTCTTCGAATCGTGACCCACCCCCGTGTCTTGCGAACCCCCTGGACTGCTGGCCAGGCGTGGAGCTTCGTGGACGCGATGCTGGCCTCGCCGGCACTGGGTATCCTCATCGAAACCGATCGCCACGCTGCGGTGGTCGATCAGGTTCTCCAAGAAATACCACACCTGAGCGGGAACGTGCTGCACGATGCGCACACAGCCGCCCTCATGCGCGAGCACGGCATCCGACGTATCTACACGCGTGACACCGACTTCCATCGCTTTCCCTTCCTCGAAGTCGTCGATCCATTAGCCACATAACCTCGCCGCCGAGGCGGACCGCGACGCTCAAGATGCCGAAGGGGCAGGTCTACCGGATCATGGCGCTGACGACACTCACGGGCGGCTGCGGCTACGTGGGGACGGCGCTGTGGGGCCGGCTCAGAAAACAAGTCGGCTGCTGAATATGGTCTCCAACTTGGTGCTCAGTTGTTCGACCCCATAGGGACGGGGACCTCGAAGAACCAGCCGGTGCACCGTCTCGTCGCGGCTGCAAGCTTGATGCTCGTTCTTCCTCGCCTTGTATGATCCTGCGATCACGCCCGTGGACAAAGCGCATCTTGATGTGTGGGATAGGCGGGTGAAAACAATGGCGTGTTGAGCAGCCGATTGAGAACGCCAAGGGCTACTTCTTCTGCGGCACCAGCATCTTCTCGCCTTTTCTGAAGACCGCATAGATCGCCTGCGACGGGCAGGCGTCCAGGCAGAGGCGGCAGCCTTCCAAGCAGCGGGAGGAATCGAATTTGAACGGCGGGGTGGAGAGCCAGGCGCCGGTCGGGCAGACCGGCATGCAGATGGACTGGTGCGTACAACGGTCGGGGTGACGGACGAGGTGATCGCGGATGACCATCATGGGCGTGACTCCTTCAAACAGGGCTTTGGAGAACAGCTCCAGCATGTTCATGGCCGGGCGATCCTCATTTCCATTCTTTCACCAACTGGCGTAGCCGATCTTTGAGCTCGGGGATCTGTTCCAGATTGTTCTGGATAGCGCCGACGATTTTTTCCAGCCGGGCCGCCTTCAGCGCGTCCCGGTCCTTCTTCACCAGTCGATCGTACTCCCGATAGGCGTCCTGGTGCTTGGGTTCCAGCGCGGCCCGCGCGGTGCGCAGGCTCTCGCCGAGTTCATGAGGCTGCGCATCGAGCGGCGGGGCCACCACGAAGGATCCGTCGGTGAAGACCAGCGTCGCCGCCCCTGGCTTCGAAGGGAGGGGTGAAACGGCCTCGACGGTCTTGCCTTGAAGCGTCTCCCAGGAGCCGGTCAATCCGGGGAACTGCTTCATGAAGGAGACCTTTTCCATGTTGGCTTTCCATTTTTCCTCCGCCATGCCGACCTCCAACCGGAACGAATCGCACTACGATTTTGGCGGTGCTAATTTCTTCGGCGCGGGATGGTCCGGCATCAACAGGCGTTCGACGATCTCGCCTTTGACGACATGGCGTTCCATGATCTCGGTCACGTCCGCTTCCGACCCGACCCAATACCAGACCCCCTCCGGATAGATCACGACACTGGGTCCGTACTCGCAATGGTCGAGGCAGCCGGCTTTATTGGCCCGGACGGTTCCTTTCAAGCCGAGGCGGTCCACTTCCTTTTTGAAAAAAGCGTGCAGCTTTTCCGATCCTTGATTGGCGCAGCAACCGCGAGGATCGTCTTTGGGCCGTTGGTTGATGCAAACGAAAATATGACGCGTGAAGGTGGACACGGGCCAGCGTTGCTATCGTGGCCCGGCGGCAGGTGAAGTGTCCGCACGGGCTTGGACCCGCTCGACCAAGGTGCGGACATCGGAGGGATCGAGCAGGCGCGATCCCTGTGCATGTCCGGCTAAAATGGCGGTGATTTCCCTGAGGCGCAACTGGGCCCGCTGGAACGGCTCCGCGCCGGTGAGTTCGGAGGGCTGTCCCTGGCTCAACTTGTCGAATTCGGCGCGGATATCGCGGAAGTCCCGTTGGAGGTTCTTGTGCATCGAGCAGGCCTCGCAGTACCACTTGGGGCTTTGATCGGCAGACGGGGAGAGCCGGTCGTAGGTGCGGCCGAAAAAGTCCTTGCCCAGAGAGAGTTTCTGCAAGGGCCCTTGCTGGGACCCGCAGGCATCGCATTGTCCCGCCGAGAAACTTGTCTGCCCGTCTGCCACAGGTGAGCCCTCCGGAAAACGGGCGGATCATACTATAGGTGCTCACGGCCTGTCCAGCCTCGGGGAGGAGAGAGGCTGGCACCAGATTGGGTCGCTTACGGAGTATAATATCTCGTTCTCATACGGTCGATCGAGCTGATCGGGAGGAGTGACATGATCATCGGCGTGCCGCGAGAAATCAAAGACCATGAGTTTCGGGTGAGCCTGACCCCGGAAGGCGTCAGGACCCTGTGCGCCGCCGGCCATACGGTCTGGGTCGAGCCGACGGCCGGGGATGGCAGCGGGTTCTCCGACGAACAGTATCGTCAAGCCGGCGCCCGCCTGGCCGGGTCGAAGGACCAGCTCTTCAAAGAGGCGGAGCTGATCGTAAAGGTGAAGGAGCCCCTGGCGTCGGAATATGCCCTGTTCCGTTCCGGCCAGCTCCTGTTTACGTACCTGCACCTGGCCGCGTCGGTGGAACTGACGAAGGCGTTGATGGAGGCGCAGGTCACGGCCATCGCCTATGAGACGACCGAGAGCCAGGACGGAAGCCTGCCGATGCTGAAGCCCATGAGCGAGATCGCCGGCCGACTGGCGGTGCAGGTCGGCGCCGGATATTTGGAGCGGCTGCAGGGAGGATCCGGCGTGTTGCTGGGCGGAGTCCCCGGCGTTGCGCCAGGCACAGTCGTGGTGCTGGGAGCCGGGGTGGTCGGAAGCGCCGCGACCGAGATTGCCGTAGGGATGGGGGCCCAGGTCACGGTGATCAACCAGGATCTGGAGCGTCTGCGGGAACTGGACACGCTCTACCGGGGACGGATCGTGACGCTGGCCTCCCATCAGTCCTGGATCGACCGGGCGGTCGAAGAGGCGGACTTGGTCATCGGCGCCGTGATGGTGCGGGGGGCCAAGGCGCCCAAGCTGGTGTCCCGCTCGGTCGTGGCCCGTATGCGTTCCGGCTCCGTGATCGTGGACGTGGCGGTGGATCAAGGGGGGTGCATTGAAACGACTCGCCCGACCAGCCATTCCGATCCCGTGTACCGCGTGGAGGGGGTCTTGCACTATTGTGTGCCGAACATGCCGGGCATTGTGCCGCGGACCTCGACTTTGGCCTTGACCAACGCGACACTTCCCTTTATAGTTCGCCTGGCCTCGGCGGGACTCGAGCCGGCCATGCGCGCCGATCCCGGCTTTGCACGCGGGATCAATGTCGCGAAGGGCAAGGTGATGTGTCGTGCCGTGGCCGAAGCCCATGGAATGCCGTGGACGTCGCCAGCCTGACGTGAGCGGAATGGAAATCTGGATCGGGGCGTAGCGCAGCCCGGTAGCGCACCGCGTTCGGGACGCGGGAGTCGCAGGTTCAAATCCTGTCGCCCCGACCACACCAACCTTCGGTTGCACCGCCCGCTTCGATCATATGCGGGTGGATTGGTACGTTGCCTCAAGTAGGCTTAAATTCTTTCGCTTGCGTGGACCGCTCGCCTATTTTCTTATTGAGGCGAGCGGAGAAACACCTCAAATATCCGGAGCGTTTTTGTTCTTCTTCGTGCAACGCGCACTTGCCGCTCAATCGATTTCCACCCCAACCATCCTATCTTCATGTCTTCAGCCCAGACAGTTCGTGCCGTCATTCTGGTGAGCGGCTTGGTGCAAGGCGTCGGCTTTCGCGCCTTTGTCGAAGGAGAGGCCTGCCGGCTTGGGCTCACCGGGGGTGTGTGCAACCGCGAGGACGGTCGGGTTGAATCGGTTGTCGAAGGAGCGCGGACCGTGGTGGAGGCGTTCATCGAGCGGCTTCGCACCGGGCCGCGCCTGGCGCGGGTCGAGAGCCTCGAGGTCGAATGGGAGCCGCCCACCGGTCGGGACAGAGGATTCCAGATCTGGTATTGATGTCGAACAGGGTGACGAGACGAGAAAGGGGAACGTGCCGATGGACTACAAGAAACTGATTCGCGAAGTGCCCGACTTCCCCAAGCCGGGAATCCTTTTTTATGACATCACGACGCTGCTGAAGGATGCCCAGGCATTTCGGACGGTGCAGGATGAGTTGGTAGCCCGGTATCGCGATCAGGGCATCTCGAAGATCGTCGGGATCGAATCCCGAGGCTTCATCCTCGGGAGTCCGCTGGCCTATCAGATCGGCGCAGGGTTCGTCCCGGTTCGCAAGCCGGGCAAGCTGCCGGCCGACACCTATGAGGTCAAGTACAAACTGGAATATGGGTCCAACTCGCTCGCGATCCATCGCGACGCGATCGCGATGGGCGAACGGGTGCTGGTGGTCGACGATCTGCTCGCGACCGGCGGAACGGCAGCGGCCACGATCAGCCTGATCCGTCAGCTCGGCGGTGAGATTGCGGGCATGGTGGTGCTGGTGGAATTGACCGATCTCAAAGGTCGAGACAAGTTGGATGGCTGCCCCTTGCACGCGCTGATCACCTATCCATAAGCAAGCCGTTTCGATGTGGGGCCCATGGCGTCGGCCGTGCATGTGTGCCGGAGCGCTTGTCAAACCAACAGTGCCGTGTTAAGAATACGCCGCCTTTTTCAGGCCGATGGCCCAAGGGAGGGATGCGTAAACGATGTCCACGAAGGGAAAGGTCAAAAAGAAACCCGTGAATAAATCGTCTAAATCCGTTAAGCCGTCCGCGAAGCGATCCGTGGCCAAAGTGAAGGGAAAGGGAGCGTCGGAGGTTGCTGTGTCCGACGGGAAGCGGACGATCGCGACGACCCATGACGCGCCGAAAGCCAAGTCGAAATACGCCGGCCGCCGGGACGCGTTGCACCGCATGTTGATGGCGAAGCGGCAGGAGATCATGAAGGAGATCGGCGCCTCGCTGGGGCAGTCCTTGACGGAAGATCAGCAGCGCCGCCTAGAGTCGGCGATGGACGTCGGAGACCAGGCGTTGATGGATCTCGAGCGGGAGATGGGGATCTCGCTCATGGAAATGCGGAATCGGAAGCGGCAGTTAATCGACGAGGCTCTCGTCAGTTTGGATGAGGGCACCTATGGAATCTGCGCCGAATGCGGCGTGGACATCAGCGAGAAGCGGCTGGCCGCCGTGCCCTTTGCGAAGCTATGCGTCGAGTGTCAGTCCCAGCAAGAATTGATGGAGAAGATCGAAAAGGGCGAGGAGCGAGACTGAGGCGGCCGGACCGCCCGCCCGTGGATGAATGTATGAAGGCCGTGGTGTTGGCCAGCGGGGGACTCGACTCCACGGTGACGGCGGCGGTGGCCAAGCGGGACGGTTACGACCTCTATCTGCTCACGGTCGGGTATGGGCAGCGGCATCGCATCGAAGTCGAACGGGCGCGGCAAATCGGTGTCGCGCTGGGGGCTGCCGGCCATTTGGTGTTGGACCTGGACCTCCGATTGATCGGCGGCTCGGCGTTGATCTCCGAGCAGGCCGTCCCCAAGGATCGATCCAGGGCCGAGCGAGCGGAAGGCATCCCCGTCACCTATGTGCCGGCGCGCAACACGATCTTTCTGTCGCTGGCCTTGGCGCATGCCGAAACCTTGGGAGCGGCCTGGATCTACTTCGGCGCCAACGTCGTGGACTATTCCGGATATCCGGATTGCCGGCCGGAGTACCTCCGGGCCTTCGAACAGGTGGCGCGTCTGGGGACCAAGGCCGGGATGGGCGGGGCCGGAATCGGAATCAGGGCGCCGTTGCTCCAGATGACGAAGGCCGAGATCATCCGCCAGGGGCTGACGTTGGGGGCGCCGTTGCACCTGACGCATAGCTGTTACGATCCTGCGCCGGGGGGGGCTGCCTGCGGCCGATGCGACAGTTGTCGTATTCGGCTGGAAGGTTTCAAAGCGGCCGGGATGGCCGACCCGATTGCCTATGTCGGCGCGCTGAGCTGAACGGAGCCCCATGTCGCCTGAAGAATTCTTCATGTATCTCACGATCGGACTGATCGTACTGGTGCCGATTTCCGCCAGACTCTACCGGTATTTCACCGCCGGCCAAGTTAAGCGAATGCTGCGGGAAGAGTTCGGCAAGGGGTCCAAGGCCGGCGAGCCGTCTCAGCCGGGGACTGGACCGAAAGGATCATGAGCATGGCCAATTGGATCGGCGCGGCGGTGAGACGGGGCCTCGTAACCGGCGCGAGCATGATCGTGTTGGCAACAATCGTCCCGGTGGCGTCGGCGAAGCCGGACGCGCCGCCGGTTCCGGCGGAGTTCGGCAAGGGCGAGGCCAAGTTCAAGGCCAACTGCGCCCGCTGCCATGGGGAGCGGGGCGTGGGGACCAATCAAGGGCCGCCGCTGGTGCACAAGATTTATGAGCCCAACCATCATGGAGATCCGACCTTCCAGCGGGCGGCCGCCAATGGGGTCCGCGCGCACCATTGGCAGTTCGGCGACATGCCACGGATCGACGGGGTGACGCCCGACGACGTGGAACAGATCGTCAAATATGTCCGCTGGCTCCAGCGCCAGGCGGGGATCATGTAGGTCGATATTCAGCGCGCGCGTTCGGCCATCCGTCCGAGACCCTCCTCCGCACCTGCATTTGACTTCCAGTGACGGTTCTTCATAAGCTGAATCGAGATTCGTGCGCATTGTCCGGAGGGCGAAGTGTGTTCGACACCAACCTGGGACGGCCGGCTCTTCGCTGCGTTCGGCCCATAGCGGAGGAGGGGGTCATGAACATCTCACGGGGACGATGGGTAACAGTGCTGGGGGTGGGCGTCGTGTTGCTGATGACGTCGGGGTGCATTATGCCGGCCATCGACGCAGGACATGAAGGTGTGTTGGTGCAGAAGCCGATTTTCTTCGGTCACGGCGGTGTGGACCCGGTCCCTATCCCCACCGGGCGCATTCTTGCGGCCTTGACGACCGAAGTGATCGACGTCGATATCCGGCCGACCCAGTACTCGGAACACTTCGATATTATCTCCTCGGAAAACGCCCCCGTGTCGTTTGATGCCTTCTTCATCGCCAATGTGGTGGAGGGGCGGTCGCCCGAGTTGATCGCGCGGTTTGGCCCCAACTGGTACACCAACAACATCAAGGAGGCGTTCCGGACCATCGTCAGGGAAGAAGTGCAGAAGTATGCGCTCTTCGAGCTGACCACCAAGTCCGCCACGCGGGTCAAGCTACAGGATGCGATCGACCACGAGGTACGGACCAGGATCATCGAAAAACAGAGCGTTCCTATTCGCTTGAATCGGGTGGTCGTGGGAGGGATCCTGCCGCCAAAAGGCGTCCTCGACCAGACGGCGCAGACGATTATTCAGGAACAGCGCCGCATCACGATGGTGGAGTTCCAGAAAGCCGAGGAGATGCGGGAGAAAGCGGAACGGCAGCGGGGGATCGCGGACCGAGCCTACCGGGAAAGCCTCGGGCTGACCGCGCCGGAGTTTGTCGACCTGCGCCGGATCGAAGTCCAGAAAGAGATCGTCTCCCATGCCCCCAACTCGAACCTGACGATCATCATGGGCATGGAGAAGATGGGGATCAACCTGCCGCCTATCAGTGCTGACAAATAGAAGGATGTTAATAAAGGCTTCCGGCTTTGTTCTCGCTTGGTTTCCGGCCTCGACGTACGTGGCAACGCGAGAGGCAAGGCAACTATCCGCTCGCAGTTGTCGAAGCGACCGGTTCAAGCGAAGCTTGGTATGTACCTCCTCGGCTTTTTCCCTCGATGCGACCTTGAAATGGGAACTACGCGCGTCATGGCGCGCGTAGGGTGGGTGGGTGAGAAGGTGCCTTTTGGAGCATCCTGAACCGATGGGCAAGATTGGATCGGGCCAGGTTATTTCACCAGCCAAGCCCGGTAGGAGCGGGTACGGGGCGGTTTGACGAACTTCTGCACCCCAATTTGCCCGGGATTCAAGACTTCCCCCGGCGCGGTCTTGCGGGCCGGAGACCGGTCGCTCCCGATGGGGACCCCCTGGGCGTCGTAAAAATCGATCATGACATCCGCATGTTCTCGCAGACCGCCAGCATAGGCGGTGTTGAGCCAGTCCAGCCGTTGCAAAGCTTTGAACACGACGACGACGGTCCCGTCCTCCTCCTCGCGCACGCTTAAAATCTTCAAGGCGCGGTTCTGGTCCAGGCCGGGCGATTCCTTGCCCTGTCCGCGATTGATCTCCCGCTCGATCACCGCCTTGACCTCCTGCGGATTGATTGTGGCGCGCACCTTGGCGTAGACCGTCCGATCTTTGTCCGCCTGCTCCAACAGCTGCACATCTTTCAGGTAGCCGGAGGCGATGACCTGGCGCACCTGATTGAGCAGCGCCTGGTCGGTTACGGAGGCGGTGGCTTCGAGGAAGGGGCGAGATCGGTCGACGGCCATGCGGACGGCTTCCGTGTACGCGATGTTCTTCGCCTCGGCCAGGCTCACCGGATCGTGGTAGGTGTAGCGATAGTCCCCCACGATCTCGACCCGCTCGTTCTGAGCCGGCGGGGCCGGCTGCGCCAGGGCTGCCCAGGGCAGGCCTAGGGCGAGCCCCACCGTCACGGCCAGCGCGAACCTCAATCGTCCGACTCGTTCTCTCTGTAGCAGCATGAGGATGCACCTCCTCTCTGAACGCTAACGCAAGGTCTGGAGAAAATTGTCCGCGACGTCGGCGACGAGGGCTTCCCGGACAGCCGGTTCCTGTGGCACGGCGATCCCTTCATGGATAATGGCGGTGGCCTCCTGGTACCAGATCGTCTGGCCGGAATGGGCTTCGAGGAGCGTGAGGGTTAACGATCGACGATATTCCGGTCTGCCGAACGAGACCGTGCCGAGGTTGGCGGCACTTTCCCAGGATCCCTCGACCAGTAAGACCCCGTCCGCCTTGACGAGTCGGGCGGCATTCAAGATCGCCTCCGTTCTCTCGCGGTCGGACATCGGGATGCCGGCTTGAGATCCAGCCAGGCGTCGCTGAGTCTTGAGCGCCGCTTGATATTGCGTGTGGGACACGACGGTGAACCGGCCGCTCTTCTGGAGCCGCTCGCCCATGTCCAAGCCGACCCGATCGAGTTTTCCACGGCTGGCGTCGGGGAGACCGAACTGCTCCTCTAAGCTGGACGGCAGGACGATCCCAATGGTTCGGATGTCGGTGGCCGATCCGCGTAGCGGAGCTTGAACGGCCAAATCCGTGTCAATGCTGGTGGGAAGGTACATGCCCAGGAAGCATCCGCCTACGGTGAGCAAGATCCCACCCAGTCCGCAGAATCGGAGGGCGTGCGTGAGGGGTCGTATTGGCGAGGACATGGGCTAGAGGCTCCTCAAGATACAACCGGCCCTTTATGGTAACGGCCGCTAGGAGCCCTGTCAAACCAGCGGCGGGCAGCCATTCTAAACCCGCAAGGGGTGGGTGCGGAACTGGTCCGCCATGGACGGTCGGTTTATTAGTTCAGCAAGAGTCCCGCCATGGCCGCCAGGCCGCCGGCTAGGGACAGGAGAAAGCCGATACCTCCCAGGGCGAACCAGGGCTTGATCTGCGCCAGCTCGTCATGCGTGAGGTGCGGATGCAGGTCTGCGGGAGCCCACCACCATTTGGCCGGCAGCACGTTTTTTTTCGACAGGACGCGGTAGAGAACCACGTGGTACCACAGACCGGTCGGAACTCCGACGACGAGGCCGAGCAGGAGGGTCAAGAGTCCCACCGCCGTCATGAGCTGAGGCGTCAAGAGAGTGGTTGCCAGGCCGAGCAGACCGATCGCCAGCAAGGAGAGGAAAACCAGGGCGATCTCAGGCATGGGGGAAATTGTACAAGATTGCCGCGGCCAGAGCTATGCACGATGCGTCGCAAAGCGCGGGGTCGCCTTGACTTGCCTTCCACATGTTCCTAGACTCCAGTTCGTGAGCACTCAAGAGGGGCAAGATTGGTTGGATGGGCTTGCGGTCCGGTGCGGGATCGCGGCGGAGTATTACGACAATTGGGGGCGTCTGCACCGGACATCCGAGCAAACCAAACGGGCCGTGCTGGCGTCCATGGGCTATGAGTCGGAGCAGCCGGAGGCCCTCCGAGAGGCGGTGATCGCATGGGACGAGGCGTCCTGGCGGCAGCCTTGCGCGCCCGTGTTGGTTCGCCGAATCGATCAGCCATTGGGCTCCTGGTCCTTCTCCGTTCCGGTGGAGGAAGGTGCGGCCCATGCTCTGCGCATCGAATGGGAGATTCTGGATGAGTCCGGCCGTCTCCAAGAAAAGGGCGAGGCAGGGCCAGGATTGGCTCCGGCTGACACCACAATGCTCGGTGGTCGATTCCATGCCCGCTATGCGGTGCCCCTCCCGCCCGGCTTGGACTGCGGGTACTACGATGTGATGGCCCATGCCGCGACCAGCTGGGGAGAGGTGCGCGGCACCCTGCGCCTCATCGTGACGCCATCCCGATGTTATCTTCCGCCATCCCTGCAAGAGGGGGCGCGAATCTGGGGCTTGAGTCTGCAGCTGTATGCGATTCGGTCGTCCCGGAACTGGGGGGTCGGGGATTTCGGGGATCTGGCCGAGATCGTCGAGCGGACCGCCACGGACCTTGGCGCGGGTGTCATAGGCCTCAATCCGTTGCATGCGCTGAAGAACGCCAAGCCCTACCATATCAGTCCTTACTCGCCGGACAGCAGGCTCTTCCTCAACGTCTTGTATGTGGCGGTCGAGCAAGTGCCGGAGCTGGCTGAGTCGGAGCCGGCGCAGCGCCTGCTCAAGGACAAGGATTTTCAAACCTCCCTGGATTCCCTCCGGGCGAGCGAGTTGGTGGATTATGACCGGGTCTGCGCCGCCAAAATGACCGTGCTGGAAGCGCTCTTTCAGACCTTTCAGGAACGACATCTGTGCGACCTTGGCGCAGGGGCGGTCACGCAACGGGGGCAGGCCTTTCTGGACTACGTACGGAAGGAAGGAGAGCGGCTCGAGCGATTCGCCCTCTTCCAGGCGATCTCCGAAGAGTTGCGGCAGCGGCATCCGGAGGTCTGGGAGTGGAAGGACTGGCCGGCGCCATACCGCAACCCGGGTTCGCCGGAAGTCGCGGCGTTCCGGAAAGAACAGGCGGGGCGGGTGCGTTTTCACCAGTACGTGCAATGGATTGCCGACGAACAGGTGACGGCCATTGCACAGCGGGCCCGCGCGTTAGGCATGCCGGTGGGGCTCTATCACGATCTGGCGCTCGGCGGCAGCCGGTCGGGCAGCGATGCCTGGGTCTTTCAAGATGTTTTGGCTTTGACAGTGGACAGCGGGTGCCCCCCCGATGCCTTTGCCTTGGAGGGGCAGAACTGGGGTTTTCCACCGATGGATCCGCACCGGCTGCGAGCGAGCCGGTACCGTCTGTTCATCGAGCTTTTGCGCAAGAACCTCACTTACGGGGGCGCTCTCAGGTTGGACCATGTCATGGGTCTCTTCCGTCTGTTCTGGATTCCCCACGGGCTTCCGGCTTCCGCCGGAACCTATGTCGCATACCCGTTTGAGGATCTGCTGGGCATTCTGGCGCTCGAGAGCGTGCGACATAAGACGATGATCATCGGGGAAGACCTGGGCACGGTGCCCGATGAAGTCCGGGCGAGCTTGTCGGCAGCCGGGGTCCTGTCCTATCGCGTGCTCTATTTCGAACGACAGGGCATTGGCCGCTGGAAAGAGCCGGGCGGGTATCCGAGCCAGGCTGTGGCGGTGGTGACGACCCACGATCTGCCGACCCTGGCCGGGTATTGGAGTGGGAAGGATCTGAAGCTCCGGTGGAGCCTGGGGCTCCTGCCCGACGATGAGGCCCTGCGGAACGCTCAGGCCGAGCGGGCCCAGGATTGTCGGCGCTTGCTGGAAGCCCTGCAGGCAGAGGGCCTCTGGTCGAAGGTGGACGATGCCGGGTCGCTTCCGGCCCTGACGCTTGAGTTGGTTCAGGCGATGCATTTGTACCTGGCCCGCACGCCTTGCTGGGTGGTCTTGACCGCGTTGGACGATGTGACCGGGGAGCTGATGCAGACAAACGTGCCGGGCACGCTGGATAGTTATCCCAACTGGTCCCGGAAGCTGACATTGCCGCTCGAAGCCTGGTGGACGGCGCCGGCCCTGGTGCAGATGGCCGCCGAGTTCAAAAAGGCCGGCCGGGCATAGGTGGAAGGATGACGATCGTCGGCAAGCAGCCCTTCGTCCTGGGCGTCTCACTGGCCCTGTTCGTCGCGATCGTGAGCGCCGAAACGGTCGCGCCGGCCAATGTGGTGATCGCCTACGGATTCGTGCTCCCGATCCTGCTGATCGCGGCGGCTCGCAGCCGGCGGCTCATGTACGTCACGGTTGTCCTCTGCATCCTGGCGACCTATATCGGACTGCTCAGACCGACGAAGCCGGGCCGGTTCGTGTCTGCCCTCATCAACCGCTCGATGGTGGCAGGTGTGCTGGTCGGAGTGGCCTACTTGGCGATGACGAGGGAAGAGCGGAAAGCCCGGGAGGAAGCGGCGCGCGCGGAACTCCTGCAGGCCCATGCGCAATTGGACGAAATCAAGGATGCCCTCAATCGCGCCGAGCGGCTGGCTGCCGTGGGGCAACTGGTGGCGTCCGTGGCCCATGAAGTGGGGACCCCGCTCCATTCCATCGCCTGGCACGTGCAGGCGCTGGGGGAGGATCCGGCCCTTACGCCGGAGATGCGCAAGCGGGTGGAGATCGTGGACGCGCAGATCAACCGAGTGGTGCGGATCATCGAAGAACTGCTCTCCTCCACCCGGCAGCGAAAGCCCCGGCTGACACCGTTGCCGGTGGATCAACTCGTGTTGCCCGTCGTAGCGCTGATGGCGCCCTCCTTTGCCGCCAAAGGCGTGACCCTGACGGCCGAGCCCTGGGCGGGTGATCCCTTGCTCTGGGGAGATGTGGAACAGCTCCAGCAAGTGCTGGTCAATCTGATCGCCAATGCGCTGGCGGCGACGAAGCCGGGAGGCCAGGTGACGATCACGGTGGGGCAGCGGACGGTGACGTTGGAGGAAGCCGAGGCGCGCCGCCGCACGGGGGAGTCTCCGGCCGCAGCCATGGTAACGTTGACCGTACTCGATACCGGCTGCGGGATGCCGGAGGAACATGTGAGCCAAGCCTTCGAGCCGTTCTTCACCACCAAGGCCATCGGGGACGGCAGCGGTCTGGGGCTGTTCCTGAGCCGGCAAATCGTCGATGCCCACAATGGTGTCTTGTCGATCGAGAGCCGGGTGGACAAGGGTACTACCGTCGTGATCGCGCTTCCCGCTTGTGCCCTGCCGCAGGGCGCAGCTGCGGGGTCGGTTCCGGAAGAAGGAGCGAGTCGTGTCGGCTGACGCCAGGATTCTTGTGGCGGAAGATGATGCGGCGGCGCGCGAGCTGCTGGTCGAAGCCCTGAAGATGGAGGGCTATGAAGTCGAGGCCGTCGCCGGCGGGCGGGAGGCGATTGAGCGGGGACGGCAGGCCCAGTTCGATCTGGTCCTCGCGGACATTCGCATGGGGGACGTCAGTGGGTTCGAAGTGCTGGAGGCCTTCAAGGCCGCCAGTCCGGATACGCCGATCGTGCTGCTGACGGCGTTCGGGTCCATGGAGGGGGCGATCGAAGCGATGAAGCAGGGCGCTTACGATTATCTGGCCAAGCCGTTCCGGCGGGAGGAAATTAAGTTGGTCGTGCGGCGGAGCCTGGACCACCGGCGGCTTATCCGCGAAAACGCAAAGTTCCGGGAAGAGCTCCGGGATCGCGACAGTCGATCCCCTCTGGTCGGCAGCAGTCCGCCGATGCTGGAGGTCTATAAACTGGTCGCCAAGGTGGCGGCCGGCAAGAGCACCGTGCTGTTGGAGGGGGAAAGCGGTACCGGCAAGGAATTGGTGGCTCGCGCGATCCATTCCAATAGCGCGCGGCGGGTCGGGCCGTTTGTGCCGCTCAACTGCGCTGCCTTGCCTGAAACCCTGCTTGAGTCCGAGCTGTTCGGCCATGAGCGGGGGGCCTTCACAGGCGCGGTCGGGGCCAAGCCGGGACTGTTCGAAACCGCCAAGGGAGGCACGCTATTTCTGGACGAGATCGGCGACATCAGCTCGGCCTTACAGGTCAAGCTGCTGAGGGTATTGCAGGAGCAGGAGATTCGGCGAGTCGGCGGCACAGCCGTGATCAGGCTGGATTGTCGTCTGATCGGGGCGACGAACCGGGACCTTGCGGTGTTGGTCAAGGAGGGGAAATTCCGCGAAGACCTCTATTATCGGCTGAACGTAGTGCGTATCGCTCTCCCGCCCTTACGCGAGCGCCGCGAGGACATTCCCATGCTGGCCCACCATTTTCTCCAGCAAGGCGCCGGCGGTCCGGTCCATCCGATTCGCGGGTTTTTGCCGGAGACGATGGCCTGCCTGCAGCAATATGCCTGGCCCGGCAATGTCCGTGAGCTAGAGAACGTGATCGAGCGGGTCGTTTCGTTGAGCCGTGGGCCGCTGGTGCTCCCCAGCGATCTGCCAGAAGCCGTTCGCCAGGCCAGCGGCGATGCGGCTCCCGCCTTGGTTGACCGGGCACTCGGCGGGGCCGGCGCGTTGCTCACCTTGGAGGCAATGGAAAAGCGGTATCTCCAACAGGTGTTGCAGGAGACCGGAGGAAACAAGGTACAAGCCGCCAAGATACTCGGCATCGATCGGCGGACTCTCTATCGCATGGCCGAGCGGTTTGGCCTGGACTTGGGCGAGGGAAGCGGGGACTAGAGCAGACCCAGGGCGTTTTTCACCAGCCGCAGTTGATTCGCCGCGCTCTGAGGCAGGGGCGCCGGATAGGCCTTCCAGGATTCGAACAGCCCATCCTTGCCTTCGTAGATCACTTGAATCGTCAGACGTGTGGCTGATTCGCCTTCCGGTGCGAGCGTCACGTTTACGCGGCTGCGGCCGGTGCCGAACCGCCTGCGGAGCATCCAGTCCGATGGACTGTCGATTTCCTGGCGATAGCCGGTCGTCAAAACCGCCCCGCCCTCTTCACCCTGGCTTACAAGATAGCCCTCCTCCTGCAGCACCTGAATGACCGCCGTGCGCACTTTTGTTTCGGGCATGGGCAAGACCGCTTGCGCCTGGTCGGCATCCGGCTTCGTGCCGAGCGAGGAACAGCCGGCGGCCACAGCACAGAGGGCGATGATTGGGAGCCAACCTAAAAGGCCAATAGACGGGTGCGGAGTGACCATGGCGAGAACCTCCTGGCGAGAGGCTATTTTTTCAGCCGATAGACCAGATGGGTGTCGGTCTGTGCGACCCCTTCGATGGCGTGGATTTTTGCCAGCACCAGCGTGGACAAGGCGTCTTGGTCGGACACCTCGACCACGGCAAAGATGTCAGGCTTGCCCCAACAGGCATCGATGGTTTTGATTTCCGGGATCGTCGACAAGGCTAGGACCACGTTGGTGGTCTGACCAGGCATCACGTTGATCAGCACATAGGCTCGTTCAGACATTGTGGTCTTTGGGTCCTCGCTTTGCGCCGTCGCGCAGGTGGTTGTGGGAAAATCCCTTGGTGCCGGCGGAGGAAAGTAACGAATGTGCGGCAGCAAGTCAATAAAAAAGGCGGTGTGAGAGGCTGTGTCCGCCGTCAGCCTGCCTCAGTTAATCATGGACTCAATGACCTCCGCAAGGGGCGGTTACGGATTGGCTTCAATTTCGCGAAGGCGCTTGTCCAGTTGCTGGTTGGACTGGTTGGCGGCGTTAACCGTCTGGTTGACTTCTCCCACCGTTGCCGCCTTGGTGCTCTCAAGCAAGCCGGTCACCGGGGCGGCCGCTTTGTCCAGGGCCGACTTCATCTGATCGGCCTTGCCTTTCATGTCGCCGAGGAGCTCATTCCCCGTGGTGGTCCGTTGGCCAGGCTGTCGGGTCGTCTCCGCCATCCGCTCGTTCATGCCGGAAAAGTACATGAGATAGACGGCACCTCCCAATAACAGCATGACCGAGCTCTTGAGCAACGTTTTCAAGACCAGGTTTTGAAGCATCCGCGAGATCATCATCGTACAGATGATCAGGACGAAAGCAGTTATCCCGACGCCGAGCCGGAATTGCGAGGGGAGCGGAATGGTCGTGCCGGCCATCCGGTCCAGCCAAGAGGGACCGGCCCGTGCGGCCTGGACCGGTTGAGGGGCGGTTTGCGGCGTGGCTTGGCCGGCCGGCTTGGCCAACCTGGACAGACCCGCCGGGGCTTGAAATTCAGGCTCAGACGGCGTACTTGGTGCGGGGATTGGTGCGGCTGGGTCTTGCACCGGCTGGAACGTGACGGCGTCGAGAGCCTGCGCTTGCTCCTGGTACTTGAGCGGAATCGCATCCCGCTGGCCGGTGAAGGTGACGACGCCCTGGTCGTCAATGTAGCGATAGATGACTTCCCCGGACCAGGCAGGGGACGCAAGGTTCATCAACGAAAGCAAGACGATGGAACGAAGGATCCGGAGGCAGACTGACGGGATGGCTACAAGAGGATGATCGGGCATCGACACCCCTTCCTCAAGGTTGGTGGAAGGTTACAGAAAGGCCGGGATGAGAGTCAAGGAGAATGACGCGCCGGCCACCGGAACTGTTGACTTTGGAGGACCGCTCCTCTACTCCTAGCGTCGCGGTTGGTTTGCTCGTGAGCGCTCGTCCCCAGCCTGGAGGAATGTGCGGTGCTGTCGATAGAAACGTTGAAAGAACTGTTGCATCTCAAGCCCCTGCCGGTGGAAGGAGGCTACTATGCCGAATCGTATCGGTCTGAGGAATCGCTTCCCGGGGAGGCGCTGCCAGGCCGCTATGCAGGGGCTCGGTCATTCGGGACGAGCATCTATTACCTGCTGACGCCGGATACCTGCTCGGTGCTCCATCGGCTCAAGAGCGACGAGGTCTACCATTTTTATTTGGGGGATCCGGTGGAACTGCTGCAACTCGGTCCCGGTGAGTCCGGAACGGTGATCACCATGGGTCCGGACCTCGAGCGAGGGATGAAGGTGCAGCATGTCGTGTCGCGGGGCTTGTGGCAGGGCTCGCGATTGCGTCAGGGAGGGCGGTGGGCCCTCTTGGGCACGACGATGGCCCCCGGGTTCGATTTTTTTGATTTTGAGGCAGGAGGCCGGGAGCCGTTGCTCCAAGCCTACCCGCAGTTTGAGGAACTGATCCTGGCCCTGACCAAGACCCCGTAGGCCGCTGCGAACGGCCAGTGGGGTTACTTTATCACGGCCGGCTTGTCGGCTGGTTTGCCGGCCGATTTTTCGACCGGTTTGGGCTCCTGCTTCTCGACATTCAGCACTTTCACATCGAAGACCAAATCCTTTCCGGCAAGCGGGTGGTTGAGGTCGAGCACCACGGTCTTTTCTCCCACCTTCTCCACCGTCACCGGCCGGCCGTCCGCCGATCGGAGAAGCTGACCCGCCTTGATGCCGGCTGGCACCTTCGTCTTGTCCACGGAGACCTTGGCCTTGGCGTCGTAGGTTCCGTAGCCCTGTGCCGCCGGGACGTCGATTCGCTTCTTATCGCCGGATTTCAGACCAATCATGGACTTTTCGAGCCCCGGCACGATCTCATGGGCGCCCTGAGTAAAAGAAAAGGGCGCCTGCCCGACGTTGGAATCCGCAATGGATTTATCGGGCAATGTGAGCGTGTACTCGATCGTGACTTTCATGCCATCCGCAACCGTCAAGCCGGTTTCGGTCTGAGCCGAAGGGGTCCAGAGCAACAAGCCGGCAAGGGCTAGTGCGGCACTCCTGAGCCAGATCACGGTCTGTGACATGGAGCATTCTCCTCTCATCCGGACGTTCAGCGGGTGGCCCTGGGTTTCGGCGCCGGGGTGTGAGACGTGGGGCCTTGCGTTCCCCAGGATCGCACTTCGTGCCGCCGGCGCGAGGGGTCCGCATACTGGGCCGGTCGTCTGGGTTGATAGCGACGCACCTCCTCTTCCGGCTCTTGGGCCGCTGGCGTCGGCAGGGGCTTCAGCTCAGGGGCCTGCAGCCGGCGGGTCTCGATACGGAGGCGGCGCACCATATAGAGGTACTCGCGCTCTTCCTGGGCGGTGAGAATCAGAACTGTCTCGCCTTCCTTCTCCGCGCGTCCAGTCCGTCCGGCCCGATGCACGTAGGAGTTGGGCGTCGAAGGCAACTCGTAATGGATGACGCTGGCCACGTCCGGGATATCCAGCCCGCGCGCGGCCACGTCGGTCGCGACAAGGGACTTGATGCGCCCGGCCCGGAAGGCCGAGAGGGTCCGCTCGCGCTGAGCCTGCGAATGGTTGCCCGTAATCGCCCCGACCGAGGCCGACTCGCCGCCGAGTCGGGCCGCCAGTTTGCGGACCTTGTACTTCTGCTCGCAGAAGACCATGGCCCGTCCTCCGGCCGGCAGGCTCCCCAGCAGGGTGTGCACCAGGCGAACCCGCATGTCTTCCCCCGGCACAACGTAGTAGCCGTGGGAAATCTTGACCGGCGAGCTTACTCCCATGTCCACCTTGGCTTGGACTGGATTGCGCATCATCGTTTCGGCCAGCGCCTGAATCTCCGGCGAGAAGGTGGCCGAGAAGAACAGGGTCTGCCGCTGTTTCGGAAGGAATTCCAGGATTTGACGGATATCCCGCAGGAACCCGCGATCCAGCATCTGGTCGGCTTCGTCCATGACCAGATATTGCACGTGGCTCAGGTTCAGGTGCTTGGTTCTGAGCAAGTCCAGCAGGCGTCCCGGTGTGCCCACGATCACGATGGGCGGACGTTGCAGCGCCCGATAGTGCCGCACCAGCGGAACGCCGCCGTATACGGACAGGGACGTCAGTGCCCGCGGCGCATACTTCCGGAACTCCGTTTCGATCTGTAGCGCCAGCTCGCGCGTCGGCGCCAGGATGAGCGCATTGGGGAGCTGGAGGTGACCGGTCGGCTGGCGACGCGGACCGGCCGCATGAGCCGGGTCCGGTGCCGTCGCAGGCGCCGGGCTCGGTCGCACGGCTTTTTCGATCAATGGAATTAAAAACGCCAAAGTCTTACCGCTGCCGGTCTTGGCCTGGGCTAGTACATCCCGCCCCTCGATCGCAGGCTGGATGGCGGCCTGCTGGATGGGGGTGGGGGTAGTGAGCCCCTGACTGGTCAGGCGCTCGGTGAGAAAAGCAGACAAGTGGAAATCAGCAAAGGTCGATGCCATCGCGTCGTAAAACTCCTCGGATTAGGGATATTGTCTTGGACGAGAGGCGGAACGTAAGAAAGGAAGAAGCGGCCGACGATCCAGAGGAGAAACGCCTTAGGGCTGGCTTCCGATCAGATTCCCGAGCAAAACAACATCAGTGTCGGGCCTTGTTAACGAGTCTCCACCCCTGGCCCATAGTCGTGGGACGTGACCCACGGTACCACAGGGTCGGCGGGAATGCAACTGCAGAGTTTGCCGAGGACGAGAATGGCCCCCTGAACAGGCCCAGATTAATTGCAGTCAGCCGAATCGTCGACCGTGCGGTGCTGGCGGACAAGACCGATTCACATGAGCCAGACCCAGGATCTGTATGGGTACTTCCGTTCTGCAAGGTCTGTCTCAACCCGCTATGCCGAGCCCTCCGCTTGCCCCGTCGGATCGATTTCTGTCCGTTCTGTTTGATTACTGGACTATCTGCCCCAGTGATTTCGCTTGCGTATCGATAGGGATGTCCTATGAGCCGCCGAGCCAACAACAGGCCGGCTGTGCGAGACATCAGGATGCCTGGCCGAACCGCGCAACTTCATGTGAGTTTTAGGCTATCCACCGCTCCAGCCTTCAGTTGTCGGTCCGGCCGGCCGATAGATCAACTGTTCGGGAGGCGGGGCATCGTCTGCGGCTGTCCTTGCTCGGGAGCAACTGCGCATGGAAGCCCATACTGAAGGGCTTTGGCAGACTCAGACATTTGCGTTCAGTGTTTACAGAGAGGAGGCGTCGATATGCGACGACATGGATTTTACATAAAACCTTGGTGCATCTGTCTCGGTATGGCGCTCATGATGGCCGGCTGCAGCAATAAGCAGGTGGCCACATCGGTCCAAGATCAGGCGTTCATGTCCGGTTCCGTCGGGAATTCGGACGAAATCCGTGTGACGGACCTCTCGGGTCCGGTGTCCCGAGGAACGGAAGGAGCGGGAGGAATGGATAGCTCCGCCGACGCGGCTGCTTCGGCCATGTCTGCGGCGCGAGCGGCCAGGCTGGCGGCGTTGACCGCCTCGTTGGCGGATGTGTACTTTGACTATGATCGGAGCACGCTTAACGAGGAAGGGCGGGCGAAACTTGAGGCCAATGCCCGGCTGCTCAGGGAAGAGCGGGACTGGCAGTTGGTCATTACAGGTCATTGCGACGAACGGGGCAGTCGCGACTACAACTTGGTGTTGGGGGAGCGGCGTGCCCAAGCCGTCAAGCGCTACTTAGACGACCTTGGGATTCCGACGTCCAAGGTTCAGCTTGCCAGCTATGGAAAAGAGAAGCCCTTCTGCAGTGAGTCCAACGAGGCTTGCTGGAAGCAGAACAGACGTGCGCACTTTGTGATGCGCTAATCCAGTCGATCTGAGTTACGGCGAGACGTGGGGCTGGAGCCTGGTATGAGAACGGGCTCCAGCCCCACGCTGTTTTATGCGACCGAGTTCTTGGCGGTGGCCGGTATTGCGGGAGTCGGTCCGAATCGGATCAAGAGATATGCGAGGGCCTAGCGTGGGGTAGAGAGGACCTCGCGGACTTTCTTAAGGAGATCGTCGGCGCTGAACGGCTTTTGAAGGAACGTAATCGTTTCGCCCGGTGCCACGCGGGTTAACAGATGGCTATCCTCATAGCCGGACATAAAGAGCACGCGCATATCGGGGCGCAATGCCCGGGCCTGGGTGGCAAGATCGTAGCCGTGCAGGTAAGGCATCAGAACGTCTGTGAGCAGGAGATGGATGGGCTCCGGATGCTGTTTGCAGAGCTGGATGGCATGTACGGCGTGGCGCGGGTCCAGGGTTCGATAGCCGTGCATGGTGAGGATCCGACAGGCGAGCTGTTGGATCGCCGGCTCGTCGTCTACGACTAGGATGGTGGCGGTTTGAGTCGCGGTCGGCGGTGCCATCGATCGTTTAAACCATTGGGGCGCGTGGCTGGCTGTGTCGCGTGCTTCCGGTTAGAGAGGCGCGTTGATCGCAGTGTAAAAGTTATGAGGAAGTTTGGTCAAGGGATTTGAGGATTCCACTCTTTGGCGAGAGGCGATATCGGAGCGTGGGTCTCTACGAAATCTCGAAGTGAAACTCTGAAGGTGTTCTCCGCCGGCGATAATTTCGTTACAGCGAAAAATAGCCGGCGGCTCAAGCAAGCTTGGTATGGTGCCCCCGACCCGAATTGAACGGGTGACCTGCGGTTTAGGAAACCGTCGCTCTATCCAACTGAGCTACGGGGGCGTGGAAGCTACGATATCGAATGAACTATGGAAAGTCCAGCCGGGCGGGGCGATTACTTGCGGCCTGGCTCGGGAGGCAGGCCGCTGACTTGCCGAGTCTTGGCCTTGAGGTCCGCTTTGGCGGGTATCTGCGCAAGTAGGTCGGCACGGGCCTGAAAAATGCCGGGGAGGCCTGGGTGCCCCATGGCGTAGACGAGGCCGCCTAAGCTGGCGCCGAGCACCAGCCGCCCCCGCTGTTTTCCATCTTTGGCGGTCGCCAGAAACTCCGCCGTCGGCGTGGCCAAGCCATAAGGGGCCAACGGTCCCGCCTGTTTGACGACACGGATTTCGGCCGGCAGGCTGACCACTCGACTGACGAAGAGGTCCGCCGCTTCCTGGTCAAGCTTCTCCGCCGGCTGATCTTCCAGCACCCAGTCGCCGTTCTGATGGATCAACGTGTACCGGTGGTCTCTGGTCTTCACGGCCAGCATCGCTAGTTCATCCATACTGACGCCCAGCAGGCGTTTGTCTTGGAGCGCAAACAGATCTTTGGTCAAGTCTTTGATCGCTAGCGGGCTGATACGATACAGTGGCGCATCTTGCGCGGTGACTGCGTAGGCCTCGCCGGTGGTCAGATCCAGTTGAAACAGTTTCACGGTCTGGTCCGTTCCATCCGCGTGCACCGTAATCTTCACGTCCGGCTTCGTCAGCTTCCGCAGCAACGCATCGTGCTCAGGACCCGGGTCCACGAAGCCCAACGCTTTCAGATTGTCCAGCTTGATCAGAAGGTTGTTGACTTCGGCCTGGTCCGCGTCGGCTTCGACCGGATAGCGCAGCTTCCAGGGTTTCTTCTCTTGTCCGGCCGCGGGGCCCGGTCGGTCGGTGTGCTCAACCCGGTACAAGACCAACTCATTGGCCGGATAGGCCAGGCGCAGGCGGTCCACTTTGGCCTGATCTGCGCGCAGCACTTCTTTTTTGCGGAGCGTCAACAGGGTCTTGTTGAGCACGTCCTTGGGCGCCAGGCTGGTCAGCAATACTTTTTTGTCCGAAGCCCGCATGGCGTAGAGGGAGGAGGAGATCGGTCCGCTGTCGCCGACCGACAAGGTCTCCCGGCGTGAACCGGCGGCGATGGTGAGGACCGTCGCGGGCTTCTCCAGGCCGAAGGGCCCCAGCGCCGCCGCCTGTTCTTCCACCACGCGGGAGATCCGTCCCAAGACCAAGGCTCGAAGGAGGGACTCGACCTCGCGGGAATCGGCGTCGGCGACCAGAGGGGCGGTGATCTTCCAGGCGCGTTTGTCGTCCGGCGTCAGCACGACTTCGCCGACCTCAGTCCGCACGATCAGTCCGGTGATGTCCTGTTCCTCGAACGGGATGAGTTTTTTGTCCTGGGTCTCGGTGGCGGTCTGGGTTCGCTCCGACGGGAGTTCGATGAAATAGACGTAGGCCCCCAGCCCGGCCAACAGCGCTGCCATTGCAATTGTGAGCCAGACGCTTTTCATGGCCGTTACAGTCGGCGCCGTTTTCTCCAGATGGTCATGCCCCAGAAGAACGTCAGGGCGGGCAAGAAGAACACCTGGATGTACAGCAGCAGGCGCTCCTGAGTCGGGTTGGGGATAAAGGGGCGGAAGGCCGGCTCTTTCGGAGCGATCGAGATCAACTCCCGCTCCTCGGCCAGCCAGCCGAGGGCATGGAGCAGGAAATCGGTGTTGCCGGGAAAGTTAATATAGGTGTTGCTGGCAAAGGAGGAGTTTCCCACGATCACGATGGCGGCGCGCGGCTTGCCTTCCTCCTGCGGCTTTTTGGGGGTCACGGCTGCGGCCAGCGGCAGGGGGCCGGGAATATCTTCCTTCTCGTTCAAGGTAAGCACGTTGCCCTTCAAATTCTTGACCGCCCAGCTGCGGGCCGACGTGCGCGCCAGCGGGACGAACTCCCAATCCTTTCCCGCTTCTTCATGGAAGACGAGATGTCGGGTGAGGGGGAAGAGGACGGCGAAATTGAAATCTTGTGTGATTTCATGTTCGGTGAAGGTGCGGACCATCAGGGACGTCAGGTCGCCCTGAGCCAGTCGGTCCTGCATGTCCACTAGGATGCCCTGCCCCGCTTCCACGCCCCACTGCCGCAGGAGATCATCCAGGTCCGCCTGACTTTCCGGATCCAGCAGAATCAAGAGGTGGCCGCCGGCTGCGACATAGTGGGTGATGCGGTCCTTTTCCTCTTTGGTCACGGGCCGCTGGGGACCGGCCAGCACGAGCACCGACGTCCCCTCCGCCACGGCCGATGTCTGGAGCAGGGAGACGGTGCTTACCTCATAGCCTTGTTTGGTCAAGGCTTCCTTGGCCAGGGCCATGCCATTTCGCTCCTGGTCGGCAATCCCGCGCTCACCGTGGCCCTCCAAGAACAAGATGCGTTTCTTCGAGTCCTTGGCCACGCGGATGAGGGCCCCGGTCAGCTCGGCTTCTGAAGGCGCAGTGACTCTGGTGGTCTGCGGGCCGCTCTCGACCACTGCCGTGTCCAGCCGCGTCACACCGTATTGTCGGGCGACGCCGGGCCGTCGCTCCGGATCCACAAATTCGACTTTCAGTTTGTCGCTGTCCTGTTTGTAACTGTCCAGCAGGTCCCGATAGGTGTTGAATGAGGCACTCCTCTCCTGCGTGAAGACGGTGACTTTGACCTCGCGTGTGAGCCCCCGAAGGACCTTGTGTGTCTGGGGCGCTAGCGTGAAGTGCTGGGTCTCGGACAGGTCCCACCGCATGGTATGGCGTGCGGCGAGGAAATTGATGATGACCAGAATGGCGGTGAACAGCAGTACCATGAGGATGCTGTTGGCGCCCAGGCGCGTGGAGCGGCGGGAAGAAAAGGCCTTGAGCGCTTCGAAACGCGCGACGAAGAAGACCACGAGGCAGACCAGGGCCAGCCCTTCGCAGAGGGTGACCAGCCAAAGTTTGTCGGGGGCCAAGGTGTAGGCGATAACGCCGCCCGCCGCCAATCCGGCTCCCACGACGCCCAATGATGAGGCCCATCGATTCATGCCGTGCCCGTCTTCTCTCTCATTTCCATCGCTGCGACTCCACGACGCGGTGGGCCAGGAACAGCATCAGAAGCATGCCGCTGGAATAGTAGACCAGGTCTTTGGTGTCCACCAGGCCGCGGACGAAACGGTCGTAATGTTCGATAAATGAGAGGTATGAGAGGATATTGCCCAATGGAGTGTCGCCCAGGACCGAGCCGACTCCACCCAAGAGCCAGACCAGAATCAGCAGGCCGAAGCTCAAAAAGGCGGCGACGATCTGGTTCTCGGTCAAGGCGGAGGCCAGGACGCCGGTGGCAAGAAACAGGGCGCCGAGCAAGGCCAGCCCGAGATATCCGGTCAGAACGGGGTTCCAGTCGAAGCTGCTGTAAAAGGACAGGATCACCGGGACGATCCCGCTCAAGCCCAGTAGGCCCAGGAAGATGGCGTAGGCGCCGAGAAATTTTCCCACGACCATTTCGTTGATCCCGATGGGGGAGGTCATCAGCAATTCGAAGGTCCGCAGCTTGCGCTCCTCGGCGAACAGCCGCATGGTCAAGAGCGGGAGGATCAGCAGAAGAATGATCGCGATACTGTAGAACGTCGGCCTGAAAACAAGATCGTTTAGGTTGAGCTGCGCCGCGGCGCCTTGGATTTGCATCAGCCGCACCGCCTGGGCTCCCGCGTTGACGACCGCCAGGTAGGACAGGACCCCGAAGATCAGCAGAAACACGGCGCCCACGACATACACAATCGGGGAGACGAAGTAGGATCGCAATTCCTTGGCGACAATGGCGCCGACCGGGGTCATGCGGTGGAGGCCTCCTGCCCACTGCCGGCTTCCACGGCGCCAGTGTCCGGCATGCCTTCCTCGTGCTGTGTGAGGCGCAGGAAGACGTCTTCCAGAGTCATGGACACGGCTTTGAGTTCCAGCAGTCCCCAGCCTTGCGTCACGATCAGGCGGGCGACGTCGTCCCGCAGGTCGCGGCCCAGTTCGCACTCCAACAGGAACGCGCCCGAGTCCGTCGGCTCGAAGACGCTCAACACGCCGGGGAGCGAGCGGAAGCGGTCGGCCAGGTCCGACGGGGGCGCTTTGACGGTCACGCTGATCTTCTCCGATTGACGCAGCCGCGCCGAGAGCCGTTCCGGCGTATCCACCGCCGCGATCCGCCCCCCGCTGATGATCACGACGCGCTGACAGACTGCGGTGGCCTCCAGCAGGATGTGTGTACTGAGAATCACCGTGTGTGATCCGGCCAAGCTCTTGATCAATTCGCGAATTTCTATGATCTGCTTCGGGTCCAACCCGACGGTCGGCTCGTCGAGGATCAAGACCGGCGGATCGTGCAGCAGCGCCTGGGCCAGGCCCACCCGTTGCTTGTAGCCCCGGGACAGGTTGGCGATAAGGCGGTGTCGCACGTCGCCCAGCGACAGCCGCTCGATCGTGCGGTCCATGGCGCGGGGCAAGTCCGCGCGGCCCATGCCTTTCAACCGCCCCGTGAACGTCAGATATTCGGCGACGGTCAATTCCTGATAGACCGGCGGGGTCTCGGGCAGGTAGCCGATGCGGCGCTTGACTTCGAGCGGCTGCTCGAAACAATCGTAGCCGGCCACGCGCGCCTGGCCCTCGGTGGCCGGCATGAAACAGGTGAGGATGCGCATGGTGGTCGTTTTGCCGGCGCCGTTCGGTCCGAGGAAGGCCAGGACTTCGCCTTTGTCTGCCTTGAAGGTTACCCGCTCGATGGCCGTGTGGTCGCCATACCGCTTCGTGATGTTTTGTGCGTCGATCATGCGTTCATGTGTTGATGAAGGAAGAAGGCCGACTGCGATACGTGGATGTTTCCGGCTCTGCTCTGTGCGGCAGGACCAGCGGCTTCCGAAACGAGGCTGCGCCGTCGCGGCGGTCCGTGCCGGATATTAGCCACTCAATGCGGGGCAGTCAAGAGCCGTCCGGCGCATGCGGGTGGACCTTCCCTCGTTTCGACCCGATCGAGCGCCATATTTCTGCAAACCTCTGTTGCCGATACGGAAAAATCTGCTATAGTGGACCCACCGTTTCTCAGGAGGTTCAGGGAGATTGGCTAGAGAGAGGGGTGAGTCATGACAAAGGCGACGGCGTATGTACGTTGGAGTTTGGTGTTCGTGATGGGATTGGCGGTCATGTGGGTCGCGGCTCCGTCGGTCCACGCGGAGTCCAAGGCGGCTGCCAGGGCGGTCCGTGGAGAAGTCGTGGCAGTCAACGTACAGGACAGTCCCAACGTCATTGTGGTCAAGGCCATGAAGGGGAGTAAGGACGAGTTGATCGTCGGCGCCACGGTGGGGGCCGATACGACGATCATGCGTGGCAAGCAGAAGGTCGGTTTGGATGCGCTCAAGGTGGGCGAATCGGTGGAGCTGACCTATGTCAAACAGGACGACGGGCTCGCGGCCCGCTCCATTCACGCCCGATAAGTTGAGGAGTGGACTGATGAATATTCGACCATACAACCGTGTCAGTTTTGTGGCCCTGGGCATTTGCCTCCTGGTGGCGATGGGCGGATGCAGCAAGAGTGTGCAGGTGGGGACGCAGGACCAGGCCATGGTGCCCGGCCCCAAGGTCGCCAAACAGGCCGAAGCTCCGACCGTGTCCGCCCCGAAGGAAGAGGTGCGTGTAACGGAGCAGCCGGTCGCCGAAGCGCCCGCTGCCCCCGTGCCGGCTCCTGCGCCGAGGGAACGGCCGGTCGAAAAGGTCGTCGAACAGCCAGCCGCCGCTGCTCCTGCAGCGGGTTCCAAGCTGAGCGAGCTGGCGGATGTCTTCTTCGACTATGACAAGTTTTCGATTCGCATGGACGCCAGCCCGGTCCTGGACGCCAACGCCCGTCTGCTCAAGGCGGAAAATGGCTGGAAGCTCGTGATTGCCGGCCATTGCGACGAGCGTGGGACGTCGGCGTACAACTTGGTGCTGGGGGAGCGACGGGCTCAGGCCGCCAAAAAATATCTGGCGGATCTCGGCGTGCCCGCGTCCCAGGTGCAAGTGACGAGCTACGGGAAAGAGAAACCGTTTTGCACCGAACATAACCAGGAATGCTGGCAAAAGAATCGGCGGGCGCATTTTTCAGCCCAGTGACGGGTACCGGTTCCCATAGTGTGCCGGGACGTGTCTGGCTGCTACTACTAGAGGAGGTCTGACGTGACAGGTCGCAACGTATTGCTGATGGGTTGTGCCGTGGGGCTGATGGCCATGGTGGGCTGCGCCACGAAAGAGACCGTGACGTTGAATGTCCAAGCCGGGTCCGGGGCCGCCAAGAGGGCGGACAGTTTGACCGTCAGCGTGCAGGACTTCGAGGATGCGCGCCCCGACAAGAGTCGGGTGGGCGTGCGCCATCACTTGTGGGGCGGCGAGACAACGTTCGTGGTACCGGGCGGAAAGCCGGAGGACGTCCTCGAAAAGATCATGAGCGAGTACTTCAAGCGCCGCGGTTGGACAGTCGGGGGCAGCAACCCGAACGTCACCTTCTCCGGTTCGCTCGCCAGCTTCCAGGGTGACGCCGAGAGCAAGGTATTCAACACCGAGATCACCGTCCATGCCAAGATGACGGTTCAGGGGCGCAACAACGCGGACGGCAGCCTGGTGCGCATGACGATCACCGGAGACGGAAGCCAGCGAGTGTTCTGGTTCAGTCCCGATGACGTGCAGGAACTGCTGGGCGAGGTGGTCACCGCGAGCTTGGATAAGTTCGTCGAGGTCACCAAGGTCGAGAACGGTCAGCTTCGGCTGAAGTAATCCCGTTTGCATAGGCCGGTCGGCTACGACGAGTGTTCCGTCGTAGCCGACCGAGCTTTCTTCAGTCGCCCCTTTCAGTAATCTTCCAGCATCGTCCCTCCAAGGCCGCTACCATCGCGATGGAGCTGGTCGAGGTCCCTCACCCGCATATGTGGTCGATGAAGGCCATGCATGCGCCTGCAGGACCAATTCCCGCCGATTTTACCGGGAGGCCCGGGAGGAACCGATCATGTGGCGGTATGGGGGGGGACTGACGGGAGGGGCTGCCGCGTCGGCCACCAGGTGCACGGTGCGGTGTGGAAACGGAATTTCGATGCACTCCTGCCGGAATCGTTTGAGGATGCGCTTGTGCAGTTCATGCTGGACCACCGCTTGGTCTTCGAACTCCCGTACGTGGCAGGTCAGAGTGAAATTGAGAGAAGAGTCCCCGAAGCCCGGGACGAACCGGACGACGGGAGCCGGGTCTGCCAGCAAGCCTGCAACCTGGCCGGTCGCGGCACGGACTTCCTCCAGGAGCACACGCTCGATCTGTTCCGGATCCGCATCGTAACTGACGCCGATCGGCATCGGCATGGCCAGGCGCTGTTCCGGCATCGAATAGTTAATCAGAATGGATTGGGCCATCTTGCTGTTCGGGACTACGACGATATTCTGCTGCAACGTGCGCAGCTTGGTCGAGCGCCAGCCGATGTCCACCACGTACCCTTCCTGAGCGGTTTCCAGTTTGACGAAATCGCCGACCCGGATCGGCCGCGACAGCAGTAAGTGGACGCCGGCGAAGAAATTCGACAGGGTTTCCTGGAGCGCCAAGGCGACAGCCAGTCCCCCCACACCCAGCGCCGTCAGAATCGGAGTGACGGAGACCCCCAAGCTGCCGAGCAGGACCAGCAGGCCCATGGTCCAGATCGCGACCTTGAAGACCGTGAAAGAGAGCCCGGTGGCCGGGATCGGGAGGTGACGTTCCTGCAGCGAGTGTTTGAGGGCCGTCCCCGACATGTTCGCCACAGCGGCGGTGACCGAGAGGACCAGCAACCCGTAGATGATCTTGAGGGCGAGGGCCACCGTCCGCGGCGGCAGGTGCGCTTGGTCCAGCGCGATGTACATGGCGATCAGCACGGACCAGGCGATGGACGGCCACCGTAGGTTTTGCGCGACGATGTCATCGGCCCTGGTTCCGGTAGCGCGCGCCCAGCGTACCAGGGCGCGGTACGACAGGGTGCGGATCGTCATGGCGACCGCCAGGGTCGCAATGAAGAGACCGATCGCGGCCAGAAACTTGATCAATTCCGTCGATCCACTCAAGGGCATGGCTCTCCGTGCATGCGTGCCGTCGCGCGGGGCCCGATCTGACGCGGATAGTATGGAAGCCGTGCGATGGTGTCAAGGATGAGCCATGCGTTGCTACGGCGGGTAAGATGCGCTAGAGTGAGCCATGGTGGACGATCTTCGTGAACAGATCGAACGGCTAGTGGGAGCGGAACATTGGGATCCGTTTGTCATTCTGGGGCCTCATCCGATCTTGCACAACGGGGCTTCCGCCACGGTCATTCGGGCTTTTTTGCCGGAAGCCCTGTCGGCCAGCCTTGTGCTGGAAGGGCCGGATAGCCAGCCCATTCCGATGACGTCCATCCACGAGGCCGGGCTCTTTGAGACAACGGTTCCGTTCAGCGCCGGGGCGTCCCGGTACAAGTTGAGGGTGGCGGAGCGCTGGGGGACGGTGACCGAGCGGCATGATCCCTATGCGTTCCCGCTCTTGCTCACGGACTTCGACTTGCACCTGCTTGCCGAAGGCCGCCATTACCGTGCTTATGAGGTGATGGGGGCCCACCCAACGGTCCTGGACGGCGTGCCCGGTGTCCGATTTGCGGTTTGGGCGCCCAATGCCAGCCGGGTCAGCGTGGTCGGGGACTTCAACGGATGGGACGGGCGCCGGCATGCCATGCGCAGTCGCGGCCAGACCGGGATTTGGGAACTATTTATTCCGGAGCTGGCCGAAGGCGCGACGTATAAATATGAGATTCGTTCACGCGAATATCCGGCTCCGTTTCTGAAAGCCGATCCCTACGCCTTTGCGGCGGAACTGCGTCCCAAGACCGCTTCCGTCGTCAGAAGCTTGGAGGGCTATGTCTGGAACGATGGGGAGTGGATGACCGCCCGCGCAGCGCGGGATACGCTGTCGGCGCCCATATCCATCTATGAAGTGCATATCGGGTCTTGGATGCGGGTGCCCGAAGAGGGAGACCGCTGGCTGAGCTACCGTGAGCTGACGGCCAAGCTTATTGCCTATGTAAAGGACATGGGCTATACCCACGTGGAACTGATGCCGGTTACCGAGCATCCGTTCGACGGATCCTGGGGCTATCAGACGACCGGGTACTTTGCCCCTACCAGCCGCTACGGATCGCTTCAGGACTTCATGGCTTTCGTGGATGCCTGTCATCAGGCCGGCATTGGGGTCTTGATAGACTGGGTGCCGGCCCATTTTCCAGATGATCCCCATGCCTTGGCCTGGTTCGATGGGACGCACCTCTACGACCATGCCGATCCCCGATCAGGCTACCATCCGGAGTGGCACAGCCGGATTTTCAACTTCGGGCGTGTGGAGGTGCGGAACTTCTTGATGAACAGCGCCCTATTCTGGTTGGACCGTTACCACATCGATGGGTTACGCATGGATGCGGTGGCATCGATGCTCTATCTGGATTATGCGCGCCAGCCGGGAGAGTGGATTCCCAACCGCTTCGGCGGCCATGAAAATTTGGAAGCGGTGGACTTTTTGAAAGAATTCAATCTGGTCGTTCATCGGGACTATCCCGGAGTTCTGACCATTGCGGAAGAGTCTACGGCCTGGCCCGGTGTTTCACGCCCGACCTACGTCGGCGGACTTGGTTTCGGCCTCAAGTGGAACATGGGCTGGATGCACGACATGCTGGACTATTTCAGTCTGGACCCAGTCCATCGCAAATATCACCAGGATAGGCTGACGTTTGGGCTGGTCTATGCCTTCAGCGAGAATTTTGTTTTGGTCCTATCTCATGACGAAGTGGTGCATGGGAAGGGGGCATTGCTGGCCAAGATGCCGGGAGATGATTGGCAAAAATTTGCCAACCTGCGGGCTTTCTATGGGTACATGTATGGGCATCCAGGGAAGAAGATGTTGTTCATGGGGGGGGAATTCGGCCAATGGGCCGAGTGGAACCACGATACCAGTCTCTCCTGGCATCTGCTCCAATACGATCCCCATGCGGGACTTCAACGATATGTTCGCGACCTCAATCGGTTGTATGTGGCCGAGCCGGCCCTACACCAGGTAGATTTCGACTGGGCTGGATTCCAATGGATTGACTTTAGCGACGCGGAACAGTCTGTGATTTCGTTTCTTCGTCGGTCAAGGGATCAGGCCGATTGCATCCTCTGCATCGGCAACTTGACGCCGGTTCCCAGACATGGCTACCGGATCGGGGTGCCGGTGCCTGGTTGGTACCGAGAACTTCTGAACAGCGATGCGGCTATCTATGGAGGAAGCAACCAGGGAAACGGGGGGGGGATAGAGGCTGAGGCGATCCCCTGCCATAGCCATTCTTATTCCATTTCTCTTACCCTTCCGCCGCTTAGTTTTTTGTTCATCAAGCCATCTTAATGACGTTGGCCCCGTTCTGAGACAGTTCTTAACCAGAGCAGAAGACCTCTTCGGCGGTCTGTTCAACCTGACGTTGCGCGACAAACTCGTTCGGGGTCAGGTGCCCGAGTGAGCTATGCGGACGGCG
>VGXC01000012.1 GCA_016873495.1 Nitrospira sp.
GACTCTTGGGGATGTTCACGAGGCTGTCGATGGCCTGAACGAGGATCGTCCCCTCCCGGCCCTTGATATCGCAGGATCCCTCAATCTTGCCCTGCTTCTCGCCCTGCACCTGCATATACGCTGGACTCGGCATAATGGGTCTCCTTTGATTGAAGAGTGATGATCCGCTGACTCGCCTTGAGCCGCGTTATTGTTTTTCGAGTTTCCCCACGAGCGAGAGCGTGAAGGAAGCCCCCATGTACTTGAAGTGCGGCCGAACCTTCAACTCCACCTTGTACCAGCCCGGATCGCCCTCCACGTCCGAGACCACGATCTCGGCCTGGCGCAGCGGCCGCCGGCTCCGGACGCCCGGAGCGGGGTTGTCCATGTCCGCGACGTACTGCTTCAGCCAGTTGTTCAACTCCAGCTCCAGATCGCCCCGCTCCTTCCAGGTCCCGATGTTTTCCCGCTGCAGGACCTTGATGTAGTGCGCCAGCCGGCTCACCACGAAGACGTAGGGCAGCTGGGTGCCCAGCTTGTAGTTCAGTTCCGCTTCCTTTCCTTCCTTGCTCTGCCCGAAGGTCTTCGACTTCTGGCAGGAGTTGGCCGAGAAGAACGCTGCGTTGTCGCTGTTCTTGCGCATGGTCAGCGCGATGAAGCCCTGTTCGGCCAGTTCGAACTCGCGCCGCTCGGAGACCAGGATCTCCGTGGGGATCTTCGTCTGGATCTCCCCCATCGCCTCGTAGTTGTAGATCGGCAGCCCTTCGACCGCGCCGCCGCCCTGCGGCCCGATGATGTTCGCGCTCCAGCGGTACTTGGCGAAACTGTCCGTGAGCCGCGAGGCGAAGGCGAAGGCCGCGTTCCCCCAGCAGAACTGGTTGTTGTCCTTGGCCTCTTCGTTGTAGACGAATTTCTTGGCCGGCACGGTGGTGGCCCCGTAAGGCACCCGCAACAGGAAATGGGGCAGCGCCAGCCCGACGTAGCGCGCATCCTCCGACTCGCGGAAGGAGTTCCACTTCGTGAACTGCGGCATCTCGAATACCGCGGAGAGGTCCTTGAGATTGGGCAGCTGGGAGAAGTTCTCGATGCCGAAAAACTCCGGCCCGGCGGCGGCGATGAACGGCGCATGGGCCATGGCCGCCACACTCGCGCACTTTTCCAGCAGCGCGATGTCCTGCGTGCCGGGTCCGAACTCGTAGTTCGCGACGATCGCCGCGAAGGGCTGGCCGCCGAACTGCCCGTACTCGGCCGAATAGACGGTCTTGTAGAGGCCGGACTTCATCACCTCCGGCGCATCCTCGAAGTCCGCCAGCAGATTCTCCTTGGAAACGCTCATGATCTGGACCTTGTTGTTCTCGCGGAAGTCCGTGCGGTCCACCAGGTACTTGAGCGAGCGCCAGGAGGATTCCAGCTTCTGGAAATCCGGATTGTGCAGGATCGCGTCCACCTGCTTACAAAGCTTCTGGTCCAGCGCCGCGATCATATCGTCCACCAGGGCCGGCGTGACCTTCTGGACCGCTCGCTGCGGCTCGAGCAATTCTGTGATGAAGGCCTGCAGCCCCTGTCGGGTAATCGAAAAGGCCTCCGAGCCGGGTTTCAGCTTCGTGGTCTCGACCAACTGGTCCAGCAAGGAAGGCTGGGCGGCCGCCGCTTGCTCGGGTGTGCCTTCCTGCTTTTTCTCTTCAGCCATGGTGTCCCCCCATCTCAATGGAAGTGTGAGCGGCGTCCCCTGGACCTCCGGGCGACCGGAAGCCGGCCCCCGCACTCAAGTCATCCGCGATGTCGGCGAAACGCGCCCGCGTCATTTCTCTTGAATGTCTAGTTCCGACAGCAGCCGCTGCTTGGTGCCTTCGTCCTTGACCAGCTCCTGAATCTTCTTGCGGAACTCCGGCACGTTGCCCAGCGGCCCCTTCAACGCCTTGAGCGCGTCGCGCAAGGCGATCAGGTTCTTCAGCTCCGGCACCTTCTCCACGATCGCGTCCGGCTCGAAATCCTTCAGCGACTCGAATTTCATCTTGACCGCCAGTTGCTCGTCTTTGGCCTTCTCGTCCAGCCGATTGGGCACCGACAGATCCAGCGACAACTTCTGCCCCTTGAGGACGTCGTTGAAATTGGATTTATCCACGTCGATCGGTTTGCGGTCTTCCACGGGCGTGTCGTCGTTCTGCGACGTGAAGTCCCCCACGACCAGCAGCTTGAGCGGGAGTTCGACTTCCGCCTTCGCATCACCGGTGGACGGACGGTAGACGATGTTGACACGCTCTTTGGGTGCAACGGAGCCTTCACTGGCCATGGTCAACTCCTTTGCTGAAATTGTGGTCTACTATCAGAGAGATAGGACAGCCATCGATGGCGGACTTGCGTTTGGCCCCTCCGGAGGAGGGCAGAAGAGGTAAAACAAACATAAGTAAGCGCCTATCCTATAGAATTCCCATAAAGTTGTCTACTGGTTATTTACAAAACGGCGGCAGGGGGCGGGAAGGGCCGGCACGACGGTTCTTGCACCTGTTCATTTCCTGGTCCGGCAAGAGCCGTCACATCCGATTCCTCCATTGCCGCCCCTCGCGCGCGAGCAAGTCAGTTGCCTCGACCGGGCCCCAACTTCCGGCCTGGTAGAGGGGGACTCCCTTGGGGGGCAGCCCCTGCCACACATTGAGGATCGGCTCCACGACCCCCCACCCGGTTTCCACGTTGTCGGCCCGCTGAAAGAGCGTGGCATCGCCGGCCAGGCAATCGTGCAACAGCGTCTCATAGCCGGTGCTGGGGGCATCGCCGAAATATTTGGCGTACTGGAAATCCATGTCCACCATGCCGACCCGCACGGAAGGGCCGGGAATCTTGGCGTCGAAGCGCAGGGAGATCCCTTCGTCCGGCTGGATGCGGATGACGAGCAGATTCGGCGCCAGGTGCTCCGTTGGCGTCTGCCGGAACAGCATGAAGGGGGCCCGCTTGAATTGGATGATGATCTCGGTCGCGCGCGCGGGCAGACGCTTACCGGTGCGCAGGTAGAAGGGGACATCCGCCCACCGCCAGCTGTCGATCAACAGTTTCATGGCCACGAAGGTCTCCGTGTCGGAGTCCGGCCTCACGTAGGGCTCCGCGCGGTAGGCCGCCACCGGCTGCCCCGCCACCGCCCCCTCCGCATACTGCCCGGCCACGACGGAACGGAGCACATCGAGCGGCTCGAACGGGAGGATCGCCCGCAGGACCTTGGCCTTCTCATCCCGCACCGCATCCGCGTCGAAGGAGTTCGGCGGCTCCATCGCGATCAAGGACACCAGCTGCAGCAAATGGTTCGGCACCATGTCCCGCAGCGCCCCGGCCGCGTCGTAGTACCGCCCGCGATGCTCCACCCCGACGGTCTCCGCCACCGTCACCTGCACATGGTCGATATACCGCCGGTTCCAGACCGGCTCGAAGATGCCGTTGGAAAAGCGGAAGACCAGGATGTTCTGGACCGTCTCCTTCCCCAGGTAATGGTCGATCCGGTAGATCTGGTTTTCCTGCAATACCCGGGAGAGCTCGTGGTTCAGCGCCTTCGCCGACGCCAGGTTTGAGCCGAAGGGTTTCTCGATGATCACGCGCCGCCACGCAGCCTCCCGCTGGTCCGTCAGCCCGCGCATGCCCAGGTGCTGCACGATCGCGGAGAAAAACTGCGGGGCCGTGGCCAGGTAGAACAGGAAGTTGCCGCCGGTCCGATGCCGCTTGTCCACCTCATCCAGGAATTCATGCAGCCGCCGGTAGGCCAGGGGATCGAGGAAGTCCCCCGTCACGTAGCAGACCCGCCGGATGAACTGCTCCCACACCAGCGGGTCCAGGGGACCGGCGATATGATCCTTGACCGCCCGGCCCAGTTTCTCCCGGAACTCCTCCGTGGACATCGGCGTGATGGCCAGCCCCACGACGGCGAAGTCCTCCGGCAGATGATGTCCGACCAGCAGGTTGTAGAGGGCGGGGATCAATTTCCGCTGGGTCAGGTCGCCGTCAGCCCCGAACACCACAATGGTGCTGGGGTCCCGCAGCGCCCCCGTCTGAACAGTCTGTGACTCCATCGTGCTCCAATGTCGTTCGATTGCCGTGCAGTGCGGTCCAGGCAGAGCCCGGGACAAGTACTGTCATTCTACACCTGCCCGGTCCTGCGAAGCAGTGTGCGAGGCGAACCCATAAAACGACTCCCGATCCTTCAATCGCCTTCCGCCATCGCCTCACGCGTCGGGCGACACCAGCTTATGGCGACCGATCGCGCCCTGCAGCGTCTCGCCTGCGACGGTCACGTAGAGTTCCCCGCCGCTATGGACGAGTTCGAACTTGGTATTGCGATCCACCTTGGCATCCAGCGCATCGAGAAAGCTCGTCTCGAGCCGCCATACTTCGATCTCCTCGACGTTGTAGATGGGCCTAGAGCGAGCCTCGCGCCACAAGTTCGAAAGTTCGACGTGGGTGAATAGGGCCACGCGCTGCGCGGCTTTGCTGGCCTTGTGCAAACGCTCAGCCGAAGGGGCCCCGATCTCGACCCAGGCGCGGATCGTCCCTGCCCCGTCGCGAACGGCCAGGGGCGGCTCGTCGGTCGAGGCAATGCCCTCCTTGCTGAATCCGATCCCCTCTTCGTAACAAAGGCAATAGGCGATCGCCCTGGTGAGCAGATAGCGCATGCTCTCCGACGGCTGGCGGGCCAGGCGCAGGTCAAGCGCCTCGTAGACCCCGCGATCCACATCGGACAGCGTCACCTGCCAATGATAGACGGTGGCCTTGATGGCCATGGGAACATCCTCACATTACAACACCACACCCTGACAGACGGTCACGTCCGCCGGCCAGGAGCACAACCGGCTCCCGCCCCCACGACGCTTATACACGCGACTCCAGCCTTCATCCCGGCGACAGAATCGGTTATCGAGACAGGCTGATGGGAGAGGCAAATCGGCAGCGACGGCGGCAGCTTGCAGGAACCATGGGGTTTAGGGTGGGAGGAGGCACGCACCTACGAGAGCATGTAGGTACGGCGGAGATCTTGGTGAGACTTTAGGCTTCCCAGTCAAAGCTGGGCTTGCACACCGTCCTCAACGCTCGACCCCCTGATGAACCATATTCCCTCGGGGCGTTAATCTCCCCCCACCGGATCACCTTAGCCCTCCGACGCGGGTGAGTCAAGGGAGGCCGGGACGGCTGCCCCAGGGAAATGAGCCGGTTCGCCGGGATCCGGGATCAATGGGCTTGTTCGGGTTGAACCTTGCTCGGCAGAGACCGGTAGTCGTGGTGTTTAATGTTTGGTCTCCGTCGAAGTCGCCGCCGCGCGCCGATCGCCTTCTCCCAATTTGCGTTTGAACAGCTCCAGCGCCATGTCGTAACAGATCCGGCCTGCAGCCGGATCGTAGCGTGGCCCTTCGTCGCGCAGGAACGCATGGGCGGCGTTGAACTCATGCCATTGGAAGTGGACGCCTGCCTCGCTCAGGGCGTTGTAGATGAGCGATCGCCCCTCGCGGGGAATGTGCGGGTCCTGCCTGCCCCAGATCATCAGCAGCTCGCCTGTGATCTCACCGATCCGGTCCAGGCTGTCATCGTGCATCCCTTTGCCGAGACCGCGCTTGTGAATGTCGGTCGCGTAGAAACAAGTGGCGGCCAGCACGTCTGGCTGCATTGCGGCGCGAAACGCCAGATGCCCCCCGATGCAAATCCCCATCACCCCCAGCTTGCCTGTGCAGTGCGGGGAGGAGCGGAGATAATCCAGCGCCGCGCGCGCGTCTCCGTCGTAGCTCGACAGTTCCTTGGTGGTCTTGTGCCGGTTGCCGCGCGCCGCGCCTGCCTCGTCATAGGCCAGCACGGTGCCGGCCGGCTCTAGCTCGTGGTAAATCTCCGGCACCGCTACCACGAATCCATGGCTCGCCAGCATCGCCGCGGCGCGCCGGATGGGCCCAGTCACCTGGAAGATCTCCGAATAGAGGACCAGGCCCGGATAACGCCCCTCCGCCACAGGCCGAAAGAGGTACGTCCGCATCGGTCCGGTCGAGGTGCCGAGATCAACCGATTCTGTGTCCGTAATGATCATCTTGGGCTCCAGTCGAGTGAAAGAGAACGCATTGTCAGGTGAGAAATGACTCCGAACGCTGGTGAGCCACGAGTGCGAAGAGCTATGGTGTATAGCTCGCGTCGATGGGTGAGGGTTGATACCGGCTGGCTCCCGCTGCCGTGTCGGCCTTTTCATGGCGCACAGACATGGGCCGCGTGCATGGGGAACTCCCGCCTCTCTCGCAGCCGTACTGCTGAAGGCTGCTCATGTACTGGGTACCGGCATCGGCCGCACAGCCGGCCAGCATGATGCAGAGCGCGACCGACGCCACCAGGCGTTGGATGGATTCCATGTCCGTCCCTCCTCGGTTGGAACGAATCGGCCTGTACCTTGCCACGACTTCCACCAGGAGGAGAGCAAGAAACCTACCCAGAGGATCAAGAATTTTTCCGCATATTCATCAATAGGTTATGCGAGACGGTGCAGGATCAACCCAGCCCCTGCGGCCGTTTTTGACCGGCACCGTCAATCTGGTGACTGTGGGAAGAAGGAAAAGATCTGTTGGCTGGAGGCGTGTAGCTGATGGCGAAAACGTGAAGGGTTGTTCGTGAAGCGTATCTCGCAATAATGAGTAGTCCGGACGAGATGGGAACGACGAGATACGAAATACGCTTCTGCGAGGTATGGTGCCGAAGGCGGGACTTGAACCCGCACGGGTTTCCCCACACGCCCCTCAAACGTGCGCGTCTGCCATTTCGCCACTTCGGCCCGGGCGCATTATACCCAGACGCTTCCCAAATCTCCACCTCCTCGCCTCCTCTTTTCTCCTTTCTCCTTCCAAGCAAGGAGCAGGCCGATTCGAGCGCCGTGCGCCGAAGCAGCGGGGTCCTGCGTTTTGGATATCCCTCCAGAAAGGGTGTGCCAGGATCGGAGCGAGTCCGCCGTAGGAGCGATCAGCCCGTCGCGGCTACGGAGGGAGAGGAAAGCGGAAACTGACTGAGTCCGCTAAGGAATTTCCGAAGGCCTTCCGCCCTCCGTGGCAAGACGGGCAGCTCCGTAGGCGTCGAAGCTCCGCGCCCTGGCACACCCGCCCCCCTAACTGCTTGTCAAGCAACGGTCCGTATGGGTATGATCGCTCAAACGCGCGCATACATTCATGATTGCACCGTCACCGCCAGCAGCCCCGATCCTACACCGTGACCGCCGTGTGGCCGCCTTTTTCGACGTGGACAACACGTTGCTTCCCGGCTCCGCGATCGAGGTGCGGTTCTTCCGCTACCTCTGGCACAAAGGGCACGTGGGGTCGAGGGAGGCCAGCCGCAGCCTCTGGTATCTGCTGCACCACTTGCCGGCCCTCTCCTTGCATCCGTTGCGCGAGCGGAAGTTGTATCTGGAAGGCAAGCGCCCGGCGGAGATCGAGCCGCTGGCGGCGGGATTCGTGCACACCCGGGTCTGCCCCCATCTCTCCACTGCCAGCCTGGCGGCGCTGGAGCGGCATCGGAACTTAGGCCATCATCTGGTCCTGATCACCGGATCGCTGGATTTCCTGATCGCCCCCCTGGCAGGCCATTTGAAGGTGGACCTGGCCCTGGCCGCGGTTCCGGAGCGGCGCGACGGCTTCTACACCGGTTCGATCGTATCTCCCTATCCCTATGGAGAGGGCAAGCGCCGGCTGGTCGAAACCTTCGCCAAGGAGACAGGCATCGCGTTGCAGGACAGCTATGCCTATGGAGACAGTCCCGGCGACGTGGAGACGCTGCGACTCGTCGGCCATCCGCTCGTGGTGAACCCGATTCGGGGCATGGGACGGATCGCGCGGCGTGAAGGATGGCGGGTAGAGAATTGGAAGTAACGCATCGTAAAGTTTGAACGTCTAAAAGTCTTTCACGTCCGGGCCTGTAGCATTTCGACTTTTTAACTTTGCGACTTTCAAACGCTTATGCGCATAACGGAAATCTTCCATAGCATCCAGGGGGAATCGTCCCATGCGGGACGGCCCTGCGTTTTCGTCCGGCTGACCGGTTGCCCCCTGCGCTGCACCTGGTGCGACAGCGAATACACCTTTTCCGGCGGGACCGACATGACCATGGAAGCGGTGCTGGCCAAGGTCAAGACCTACGGCTGTCCGCTGGTAGAGGTGACGGGCGGCGAACCCTTGCACCAGCCGGAGGCCTTCACCCTCGTCACCCGGCTCTGCGAAAAAGGCTACGAGGTCCTGGTGGAGACCAGCGGCGCGATCGACACGGCCCCCTTGGACCGACGCGCCCACGTGATCCTGGACGTGAAGTGTCCCGGGAGCGGGATGTTGGACCGGATGCACTGGCCCAACGTCGAGCGGCTGTCCAGGCAGGACGAGGCCAAGTTCGTAATCAAGGACCGGGCGGACTACGACTGGGCCTGCGGGATCGTGAAACAGTACGATCTCGCGATGCGCTGCACGGTCCTGTTCGCGCCCGTGTTCGGCGAGCTGGGCCCGCAGCATCTGGCCGAATGGGTCCTGGCCGACCGGCTGCCGGTGCGGTTCCAACTACAATTGCACAAATTCATCTGGGCCCCGGATATGCGGGGAGTGTGAAGAGAAGAGCTGATGGCTTCTGGAAAAGGAGATGGGAATGGCATCTGTTGACGTACAAGTGAAGCAAGGCCGCATTGAATCCGAGGCGGACGAAGTCCTGGTGCTCCACCATTATGAAGGCGAGGCCGGGCTGCACGACGAAGCCGCCACAGTGGACCGGGCGCTCGAGGGACTCCTGCGCGACTTGCTCAAGAGCGGCGAGTTCGAGGGGAAGAACGGCCAGACGGTCCTCCTGCATACGCACGGCAAGATTCCCGCCAAGCGCGTCCTGCTGGTCGGACTGGGCAAGAAGAAGGATGCGAAGCTCGATACGGTGCGGCAGGCCATGGGCACGGTCGCCAAGAGGGTCCGGCAGGCCGGCGCCAGGTCGTTCACCACGCCCCTGCACGGCCGCGCGATTGCCGACACGACGGGGTTGTTGCTTGCCCAGGCGATGGTCGAGGGGGCGATCCTGAGCGGCTACCATTTCAACGCCTACCGGAGCGATCTGGGCAAGGACTCGAAGGACCTGACCCGCATCCGCATCATCGCCGCCGGGGCGTCGGAGGCGGCACAGATCCGCGAGGGAGCCAGACGTGGCCTGGCCGGCGCCGAGGCGACGATGTTCGTGCGCGACCTCTGCAACCATCCCTCCAACGTGATGACGCCTTCGCGCATCGCGGCCGAAGCCAAACGGATCGGCAAGGAGCGGGGCGTCACGGTCAAGGTGCTGGAGCAGCGCGCCGTGGAGAAGCTCGGGATGGGCGCGTTCCTGGGCGTGGCACGGGGCAGCCACGAGCCGCCCAAGTTCATCATCCTGGAATATCGGGGAGCGGCCGGGCGGGCATCGGGCAACGGACGCGGGAGCAAGCCCATCGTGCTGGTCGGCAAGACCATCACGTTCGACACGGGCGGCATCTCGCTCAAGCCGGCCGAAAACATGGAACAGATGAAGGCGGATATGACCGGCGGGGCCGAGGTTCTGGCAACGATCCGGGCGATCTCGCGCCTGAAATTGCCGCTGCACGTGATCGGCCTCCTGCCGGCGACCGAGAACATGCCGGGCGGGCGGGCGATCAAGCCGGGCGACATCCTGATGACCCTTTCGGGCAAGACCGTGGAGGTGCAGAACACGGACGCGGAAGGACGGTTGATCCTGGCCGACGGGTTGGCCTATGCCACGCGCTTGAAGCCGAAAGCGATCATCGACATTGCCACCCTGACCGGAGCGTGTGCGGTGGCGCTGGGACAGTTCGCCATCGGCCTGTTGGGCAACGACGAGTCGCTCAAGCGTCGTGTGCAGCAGGCCGGCCTCACCGCCGGCGAACGGGCCTGGGAAATGCCGCTCTGGGAGGAGTATTTCGAGCAACTCAAAAGCGACGTGGCCGACATGCGCAACATCGGCGGCCGGGGCGGCGGGATGATCACCGCGGCGCTGTTCCTGAGCAAGTTTGTGGGCAACTATCCCTGGGTGCACTTGGACATCGCCAGCACCGACTGGAGCGAGCGCGAACGGGCCTACATCCCCAAGGGCCCGACCGGCATCGGCACCCGCCTACTGCTTCAGTATCTGCTGAACGAAGCGGAGAGATAGGAGCTGATGGATCGCTCGCTGCGCGAACAGATCGGACAGCTCTTCATGCTGGGGTTCATGGGGACCTCGGTCACGCCGGAGCTGGCTTCGTTCATATCCACTTACAAACCGGGCGGGGTGATTCTCTTCCGGCGCAATCTGGAAAGCGTCGCGCAGATCGTCCAACTGACCAACGACCTTCAGACGCTGTCTCCCCGCTCGCCTCTGCTGATCTCGATCGACCAGGAGGGGGGGCGGGTCTCCCGGCTGCCGACCGGCTTCACCATCTTTCCCCCCTGCGCCACGCTGGGCGCTTGCGGCTCCCACGACCTGGCCTACGCAGCCGCCTCGGTGACCGCCGTCGAACTGCGCGCCGTCGGCATCAACATGAACATGGCGCCGGTGTTGGACGTGCATACGAACCCAGCCAACCCGATCATCGGCGACCGGGCTTTCGGGTCCGATCCGGCCCTGGTGAGCGATCTGGGAGAGGCCACCTTCAAAGGGCTCCAGGACAACCACGTCGTGGCTTGCGGCAAACATTTTCCCGGTCACGGGGACACGAGCGCCGACTCCCACAAGGAACTGCCGCTGGTGTCCGTCTCGCGCGAGCGGCTGGACGCGTTCGAGCTGCCGCCCTTCTACCATGCGTTTCAGCGCGGGCTGGCCAGCCTCATGACCGCTCATGTCCTCTACCCGGCGCTGGACCGTCAGTACCCCGCCACCCTCTCTTCGGCGATTCTGACCGGCCTGCTCCGCGAACAAATGGGCTACGACGGCCTGGTTCTCACGGACGATATGGAAATGCAGGCAATCATGGACCACTATGGGATCGGCGACGCGTCGATCCGCGCCTTTCAGGCCGGGGCGGATGTGATTCTGATTTGCAAGGAACAGGCGTTGCAGGTGGCGGCGCTGGAGACCTTTGCTAAGGCCGTGGAGGACGGAACGATCCACCCGGCGCGGATCGAGGCCTCGCTCCGACGGGTCGCCCTAGTCAAAGCGCGATTCCTCCGGCCCTACAAACCGGCCGACCTCACGTCGGCGACGGTGGCGGTGGGAACCGGCAGCCATCGAGCCTTGCACGCGCAGCTGCTCCAGGCTACCGCCCGCCTGAAAGCCTCTGCGTGACCGAGCAGGTCCGGACGACCCCGGTGGGACGCCGGGAACTCTGGGCCTGGTGCCTGTACGACTTCGCCAATTCCTCCTTCACTACCCTCATCGTCACCGTCGCCTACAGCGTCTATTTCGTGCAGGTAGTCGCGCACGACCTGGGGCAGGACGGCACCGCCGAGCGCGTCTGGTTCTGGGGTTACGCGATCTCGATGTTGATCGTGGCCCTGCTCTCGCCGTCGCTCGGCGCCCTGGCGGATGCCCGCGCGGCCAAGCGGGTGGGACTGATCGCCGCCACCCTCGGCTGCGTCGTCTGCACCGCCCTGCTCTTTTTCGTCCAGGCCGGCGATGTCTGGATGGGCCTGCTCCTCTTCGCGGTGGCCAATATCGCCTTCGACCTGGGCTTCATGTTTTGCAGCGCCTTTCTGGTGGAGCTGGCCCCTCCGGAAGCGATGGGGCGCCTGTCCGGCTATGGCTGGGGCCTGGGCTATGCGGGAGGGCTCCTCTCGCTGGCAATCGCCTACCCGCTGATCCGCGGCGGCTTCACGGAGACCAATCTGCCGCTGTACCGGACCAGCTTCGTCGTCACGGCCGGATTTTTCCTGCTCGCCTCCCTACCCACCTTCTTGTGGCTGAAGGAGCGGGCGGTGCCGCAGCCACGGGAGGGCCGCTCCCTCTGGGAGGACGCGTTCGGAAGACTGGCGCAGACTGCTCGTCGCCTCCGCCAATACCGGGATCTTTCGACCTATTTGATCGCCTACCTGATCTACACCGACGCGATCAACACGGTCATCGTCGCATCGGGCATTTTCGCGAACAAAGTCCTGGACTTTTCGCCGGGCGATCTGATTATCTACTTCCTGATTACGCAGGTGACGGCCGGCCTCGGCGCCGTTTGGTTCGGGCGATTGGCGGATCGGATCGGCTCGAAGCGGACCATCAGCCTCACGCTCCTGATCTGGATCGGCTTGGCCATCTGCGCCGCCGTGGTGCAGACCCAGGCACAGTTCTATGCGATCGGGCTCGTGGCCGGGGCGGTGCTGGGCGCCAACCAAAGCGCCAGCCGCACACTGGTAGCGCAGTTTATCCCGGTCGGTCGGCAGGCTGAGTTTTTCAGTTTCTTCTCGGTCACGGGGAAGTTCGCCGCCGTGATCGGCCCCCTGGTCTACGGGGAAGTCACGGCCTGGACTGGCAGCCAGCGCTGGGCCATTCTTTCGATGGCGGTCTTTTTCGCCATCGGCTTGCTGGTGTTCCAGGCGGTTGACGAGCAACGGGGCCGGGCGGCGGCACAGTCCTTCGACAAGTCCTAAAGTCTGAACGTCACGAAGTCGCCATCGGATGGCTTTGTGACTAGAGCGACTTTCAATCTTTTTGACTGGGCACTCACATGGGTGTGAAGAAAGGTGACATTCTCGACGAGCGCAAACGGCATCCGGATTCCTGCGGGCTGGTCGTGAAGGTGATGGGCGGGGGCGAGGGATTTGAAAAGATCCTGTGCTGCGGCCACGAACTGACCGCAGACGATGTCGTGCTGCAGATAGGCTCGCCGCTGGGACGCAAGAAGGGGGAGCTGCCGCTGGCGGTGATCCTGGACGAAAAGAAATTCTATCCCGATTCCTGCGGCCTCCGGGTCATGATCATGGACGGCGGCGCCGGATTCCAGAAGATCGTCTGCTGCGGCCATGAACTCACAATCACGTCGATGCAGGAGCTGAAGTTCGGGCAACTGCGCAATCCGGCCCCGCCGCCCCCCGGCCCCAACACAAGCCACCAGGGCACAGCCTAACCATGCGAGAGGAGACCTTCCCATGAGCGACCGGATGGATATCATGAAGCATCTCCCCTGCCGGGTCGTGCACTGGATGGAATGGCTGGACCGCTGGGGCTATGTCACCGCAGGGTTCAGCCTGCTCTTGCTGGGCATGCTCATCTTCGGATACAGCTGGGTCTCCTTCATCAAAGCCATCGAGCATATCGGCCTGCTGGTCGCCGGGCTCAAACTGCTGAACGACCTGCTTCTCGTCATCATCTTGTTGGAATTGTATCGGACCGTCATCCGGTTCCTCCAGACCGGCATCCTGGCCTTGGAACCCTACCTGGCCGTGGGCATTATCGCCTGCACGAGGCGGATCCTGACGGCCAGCGCCGAACTGTCCCACCAACCGGAGGTCACCGACCTCCTGTTCAACCGCTACCTCATGGACGTGGGGTTAAATGTCATCGTCATTATGGTGCTGATCTTCGCGGTGTTTATCCTCCGGCGACGGCCGGCACAGGTCGATCACGTCATGACCCGAGCGGACAACGACTGACGTCCATCGCACGATGTCCGACGTCATTGCCCAGGATCCCCTCACACCGGCTGGATTACAAGTCGGGCCTCCGCTGCGCCGGTTCAAACGCCTGGGCCTTGTGATCGGCCCGGCCGCAGCCCTGCTGCTCTATCTGCTCCCACTCCCGGCGCTCTCGGACGATGCGCACATCCTCACGGCCATCCTCGCCTGGGCGATCCTCTACTGGATTATGGAGCCGATCCCTCTCCCGATCACCTCGTTGCTCGGCACAACGTTCTGTGTCGTGGCCGGGCTCGGTTCGGCAAAAAGCATCTTTGCCGCCTATGCGCACCCGATCATTTTTTTGTTTATCGGCAGTTTTTTTATCGCCGAAGCGATGGCCGTGCAGGGTGTCGACCGGCGATTTGCCGCCTGGATGTTGTCGTTTCCCTGGGTCGCGGCCAGTTCTTCCCGCGTCCTGCTGGTGATCGGAACCATCACCGCGGCGATCTCCATGTGGATCAGCAACACCGCGGCCACGGCGATGATGCTGCCCGTGGCCCTGGGCATCTGTTCGACGTTGGGCGGGGCTTCGGCGCAGAGCCAGCGCCATTTTCGGACGGCCATCATGCTCACCCTCTCGTATACGGCCACCGCCGGCGGCCTGGCCACCCTGATCGGGACCCCGCCGAATTTGATCGGCGTCGGGCTGCTCGCCGAACAGACAGGCGTCTCCCTCTCCTTCTTTACTTGGATGGCGTTCGGCTTGCCCCTGGCCGTGCTGATGTTGTTCCTGTGCTGGGGACTGCTGCTCCTGCTCCATCCGCCGGGCACCGCCGTGATTCCGTACCTCACCAGCCAATTTCAGTCCCAGCGCGATGCCCTCGGTCCATGGACTAGGGGACAGATCAATGCGGTCCTGGCCTTCGGCATCGCCGTTCTGTTCTGGATCGGGCCGGGACTGATCACGGCCTTTTGGGGTTCCGCGCATCCGGTGTCCGTCTGGTTCGACCGTCACTTGCCCAATGAGCTGGTGGCGCTGATCGCCTCCGGACTGCTGTTTCTGCTGCCTGTCGACATGGCGCGCGGCCAGTTCACCCTGTCCTGGAAGGAGGCCGGCAACATCAACTGGGGCATCATCCTGCTCTTCGGCGGCGGCCTGGCCTTCGGCGAGCTGATGGTGAAGACCGGGTTATCGAGTGCGGTCGGGCATGGGTTCGTGAACTGGTTCGGGGTGAGTACGCTCTGGAGCCTGACCGCCCTGTCCATCGGCGTGGCCGTCCTGGTCAGCGAGCTGGCGTCCAACACCGCGTCGGCCAGCATGTTGGTGCCGCTGGTCATCGCCATCGCGCAATCCGCCGACGTACCCGTCGCGCCACCGGCGCTGGGGGTCTGCTTGGGGGCCAGCCTGGGCTTTGCCCTGCCGGTCTCCACCCCGCCAAACGCCATCGTCTACGGCACCGGCTACATTTCGATCCACAACATGGTTCGCGCCGGACTCCTGTTCGACCTCATCGGCGCCGTGTTCATCTGGCTGACGCTCAGACTGCTCTGCCCCCTTCTGGGCTTGGCCTGATCGCCGCGGCACGACGGCCCTGGACGGCCTCACGACCTGTCCACCATTTCCCGTTCCTCGTCTTGCAAGTTGGTTCCCTGTCGGCTAAAATGACGCGGTTTTTACGAATGGATGAGCCGCGTCGGGCCCCGCTCGGGGTTCGTGTCGAAGGAGGAGCGCATGAGCGGGAGACGGTGGCCGGTGGTGCTGGTGTGGCTCGTGGTGTCAGTGCTGCTGACCGGTTGGGACATTGCCGCTGCGGAACCCTATGAGCTAACCAAACACGATGTGATGGACCCCAAGGTCGTAAAGAGCGCGGACATCTCTCTCTTCGGCGTCAAGTTGGGCGACCCGGAGTCGAAAGCCGTGGATCTGCTGGTCAACGAAAAGATCGCCGGCATCAAGCCGGAGCAGGAAGCCTCGTTCATCTTCATCCTGGACCAGCGCAAGCCCACTGGCCCGATGGCGGGGGTGCAACTGTTGGACGGCAAAGTCGCGTTGATTTTTATCAACAACCGGTTTGCCTACAAGACGCGCGGAATCTTCCGGGCCGTGCTCAACAGCGAGAGCCCCGACGACATCCGCAAATTGCTGGGCAAGGAAGACTTCGGGGATGAAAACGTGATGGGCGCCGCGATGAACTACGAGAAGCAAGGCTTTGTGGTGAACTACCTCGGCAAGGACGTCAACATCGAATTCTCCCGCCCCTAATAGCCCACCGCTTTCGACCGTTACAGGATGCTCAAAAAGGCTGTCGTCTCACCCGCTTACCCCAGGCGCGCCAAGACGCGCCCGTACCATGGGCAAGGCCGCAGCGAGGGAAGGATCGAGGCGTCTGAGGAAGTACGGTGAGGGCCGGAGCGAGACGAACACGACGCGGGCAGACTATTTGAACCTGCCTCAGCGCTGCTGGAGGCCGTAGTTGATCAGACTGGCCGCCGTGTTCCAACGGCGGTTGGCATGCAGCAGCACCAGCAGCAATTCTTTCCCATCCTGGGACACTTTGGCGATCAGGCAGCGGCCCGCGCGCGAGGTAAACCCCGTCTTGACCCCCTCCACGCCGGGGAACTTGCCGAGCAGCCGGTTCGTGTTCTTCAGCAAATAGGTGCGGTTTGCATTGACCGGGCTGATCAACTGGATCTCCTCGCGCACCAAGGACCGGAACACCGGATCTCGCAGCGCCACTTCGCTGAGCTTCGCCAGATCGGCCGCCGTCGCGTAATGCTCCGGCGCATCGAACCCGCAGGCGTTGCTGAAATGGGTGTCCGTCAGCCCCAGGGCGGCGGCCTTCGCGTTCATCAGCGCCACGAACCGCTCTTCCGATCCCCCGACATGCTCGGCCGCGGCCAGACAGGCATCGTTCGCCGAGGTAATCAGCATCGCTTTGAGCAGATCCCCAAGTTGATAGACATGCCCAGGACGAAGCCGCAAGTGGGTCTTGGGCGCCGCAGCGGCGGTCCGACTGACCGTCACCAAGTCCTCCTGTCGCCCAGACTCCAGTATGACCAACGCCGACATGATCTTGGTCAGGCTGGCCGGCGAGAGCCGCCGGTCGGAACCATATTCGTAGAGGGTGCGGCCCGTGTTCAAGTCTTTGAGCAGTATGCCGTGAGCCGAGTGCTGGCTTTGCAGTGTTCGGGCGGACCGCGACCGGTGGCGCAACGCGACTGGGAAATCATCCTCGGGCTCCGCCATGAGCGCGCGATTGACGATCGGTTGGGCTACGGTCGGGGCGGGAAGGGCAAGCGGGCCGGCCACCATCAAGGCGGCGAGCGCCGGGAGGATCCAACGATGGGCCCTGCGGACGCTAGAGCGTGAAGGTTTCTCTGGTTTTGTTTCCACGTACCCCGCTGTCAATGACCTTGTGAAAAAATCTGAGGAGATCGGCCAGGTCCAACCAAAACCCGCAATTGAGGCACCGGGCATAGAGACGCCGATTGAGCAGCGTATAGTGCCGCTCCACCATCATAAATCCTTTGCACTTCAGACAATTCATGAACTCGCTCGACTGATCGCATCGTCACCACATCCAGAGCCCGCTCACCGGTGCACTGGCGAGCTTCTACCTCGTCTCGTGGCTCCTGTCAAGCAGATTGTGCGCTCGCAGGCTTATGAACAAAGGGTTCCTCTCTCGTTGTCGGTCGATTTTTTCCAGAACTTAAGGGGCTCCCCAAAGATTTTTCGATCGCCAATCGGACGCCGCTCCGTCAGCGATCTTCGTTCGAGTTAGGACTTGGCCGGAGCGGCCGTCGCCCCCGGCGCTTTCAACCCCCGGTGAAGAAAGATTGAGACGCTGCCGGTCCCGTTGTTGGCAATGGCCAGCCCAGGCTCTTCGGCGGCGTGCTTGGTGGTGAGGGTGAGCGAGGCGATGGCGAAGGGGCCGCCCTTCGTCTTGTAGTTCTGAGGAGGGTATTGGAAGGTCCCGTCGCCGCGGCCGTATAGGATGGACAGGTCATTTGACTGGACATTGGCGACGGCGACGTCGGGCAGGTGGTCCCCATTAAAATCACGGGCCAGCCCGAATACGGGTCCCGCATCCGCCCCGGCTTCCTTGCCGGCCTGGAATGTGCCGTCCCCGTTCCCCAGAAAGATCGTGAACGTGTCCATCTCCCCGTTCATCACGAGCAGGTCGGTCAGCTGGTCATTGTTGAAATCGGCGAAGGCCACCGCCAACGGCCGCTTCCCGGTCCGATAATCCTTGGGTTTCTGAAACGTGCCATCGCCCTTTCCCAACCAGATGGACACCGCGCTGCTCATCGGCCCCCCGTTGGTCACGGCCAGGTCCGGCTTGCCGTCTCGGTTTAAGTCCGCCACGGCTAGGGACGTCGGCGTATCCCCGTACTCATAGAGCACCCCTTCGGTAAACGTGCCGTCGCCGTTGCCGAGGAACACTTTCACCTTGTCGTTGCGAAGAGCGACAACAAGGTCCGGTTTCTGATCGCCGTTGAAATCCCCGCTGGCGATGGAGACCGGTGTCTTGTTCACGGCATAGCGCTGGCCCTGCCCGAAGTGCCCGTTCGCCAAGCCCAGAAAAATGGCCACATGGTCGCTGCCGGCGCAGGCCACCGCCAGATCCATCCAGCCATCCCCGTTATAGTCGTTCAACGCCAGAGCTCGGGGCTCCTTAGCAACCTCGAGCTGGACCTGATCCTTGAACGTCCCATCCCCATTGCCGAACAGCAGCGACAGGGAATTGTTTGCAATGTTGGTGGTAATCAAATCGGTGAGCCCGTCCTGATTGAAATCGGCCGTGGCCACCGAGGTCGGATTCTTGCCGACCGGGTAAGTCGCAAAGAGGTAAAAGAGGTCCGGCGGGACGTAGGAGTCTTTTTGGACACAGCCGACGAACGCCAGCAGTCCCAGGATGAGCGTGATGCGGAGCCCCATCGTGGCGGCACGGCCCTGCCGGACTGCCTGGACTTGCCTCACGGGAACTGGCCTTTCTACGCTGCCGATGCAATCAGCAGGACAGGAAGAAGGGCGATGCCTTGGGCGCCCGCACCCCTCCGGAAGATCGCCACCGCGCTCTTGCGTACGGATTGAGTATACAAAGCCCCTGCACGCTTCGCAATGGGCATTCCCTATGGGAAGGCGCAGCCCTACGGAGCTGACGCAGTCCTGCCCCAGCCGACAACGGATGGAACGCCGGCGTCGGCCGGCGCCTGCCCTCTGAAGATTGATGCGATTCCCTCTGGAAGATGGGCGCAGTCCTGGGGTAGAATGCACCCCTGATTCAAGGAGGGGCTTATGGCAGAGAAAGTTAAAATCGAGTTGACGATGTACGGGATTGCGGAGGTTATTAAGTGGTGCATCGACAAAAATCATGGCCGGGTTCCCGTCGCAAACACGGACGGCTTCAAGAAGATGCAGGCCTTGCTCACGGAGAAACCGCAATCCAACGACTACTTCTCGTTGGACCAGTTCTGGAAGAAGCCGGTGGTGATGGAGTTGACGGAAGACGAGGTGGCCACGATCGACCGCTGCCTGTATGACATTCCCAACATGGACAACGTCCAACTCCCCCAGATCAGGCACAAGTTCTGGCCGAAACAGACGACCGCCCACTGACGACCCCTTCAGAAAGGAACCGGTCCTCGGCTGAATACGTGAACAGCCTGAGGAGCGGCTGGCCTGAGGAAATGCTTTCCTCGCTCATCAATTGGACGGGGTAGTCGGCGGGACAGCCATGACCGCCACCCGGGCAAGGCGATCGGAACAATACTTCGTGACCGGGTCCGTCTCGGCATCCGGATCGGTTCCGTCCCAGAAGACCGCGTGGATATTCCAACGGATGACGGGATAAAAGATCACCCCCGGATTTGTGATCAACACCGCCCCGACCTCCGTCAGGATTTCCTCTTCGTCTATCCTGGTGCGCACGCGCTTATACACCTTGTCATACCAGTCCAGCGTCGGACGATGGGACGCCTTGGCTTCCACGAACCGTCGGTACGCTTCTCCCGCATCCAGCATGCCGTCCTGACGGCGATCGCCGAATGCCCCGTTCAGCGCCGCATCGCGCCGAAGCATCGAGGCGCGCCAAGACGCTTCGAGCTGTTCCAACTCTTCTTGGGCTTGGAGATAGTCGGGCGTGAGGCTGGCCAGGCAGCGCCCTTCGTGTTTCAGCGCCGTGGCGCAGCCAGCCAAGAGGAAACCTACCAGCAGCAAGCCTGCGAGCTTCATAGCACTCTCCGGCCCTCGATGGCCGGCAGCTCCTACAGCGAGCCTTCGCCTTTGAGGTAACTCCGGAACCGATCCATCAACTCGGCGCCGAGCGTGCCCCCCTCCGGCTTCTTGGTCTCCGGATCTTTGAAATGATCCCGGATTTCCGCGAGGCGCTTCTCGGCTTGCTCGTTGCCCTGCAAACGCTTCGTTTTTTGCAGCGCGGTGTCGAATGCGTCGAAGGTCAGCTCCTTGTAGCCGAAGCTCCGGATGCGTTTCACGGCTTTCATCATGGCTTCGTTTCGGAACTTCGTGAGGTGTTCCGAATCGATCTCCTTCAGGCCCAGCTTGCGGGCCCGGCGCTCGGCGGCTTTTCGGATCCCGCTGCGCACGAAGTCCGGCGACGTCTGCAGCCGCTTCCAGGATTCATCCGTCCACGCAACCCGTTCCAGCGGCGCATCCCACAGCTGCGTCAGCGCCGCCTCGTCGATCCGCGCGAGCCCTTTGTCGCGGGCCATGTCCTCGGTGTCCCGCTTGAGCATGTCGGTCACGAAATCCATGGCGATCGGGGGGGCCTGCTTGATCTTCTCCTGCAGCCGGCCCAGGGCTCCTTCGCTCCACTCCATCGGAGGGCGCGCCGCTTCCTGCACATCGCCCAGCGCTTCGACGCGTTCGAAGAGCTCGATGTTGACTTCCAGGTGGCCCCCTTCGACGGCCAGTTCCTCCGCGATCTGCTTGATCATCGACTGCATGAATTCCGGCACCGCAGCCAATCGTTCCCGCGCCGCAGCGGTCCAGGGCAATTTCCCCTGGGCCATCTGGTCGGCGGCCGCGGCCATGCCCGCCTCTCCACCCATACGCCCCATCATCTGGCCCTTGAACTGGTCCAGAATCGCGCCGGTGATCTCGGGATAGCCAAGCTCGCGGGCTTTTTTCTCGGCCAGTTTCTTCACCATCCCGCGGAGAAACACCGGGGCCCGTTCCATGCGCTGCAGCGCATCCTCGGTCCAGAGAATGTCGGGCGCGGCGGCCTGATCTTGCGAATCGAGAGTTCCCATGGTGAACCTTTCGGGCTGCTTTATCGGTTTAACAGCTCTTTCAGTTCCTTGCCGGCTTTAAAGAAGGGCACGCGCTTGGCCGGAACCGCCACGGTCGCGCCGGTCTTTGGATTGCGGCCTTCTTTCATCCGGCGGGCGCGCAGGCGAAAGCTGCCGAATCCCCGAATCTCGGTCTTGTCGCCCTTCTGGAGCGAATTGCGGATGCTGTTGAAGATGGTGTTCACGACGATCTCGGCCTGGCGTTTGGTCAACGTCGTGACTTGCTCCGAAACTCGTTCGATGATCTGTGCCTTCGTCATGTCGTGGCCTCCTGGAGAGAAAAATTGCGCATGCCTTCACCGCATGGATCAGAATGCCATCAAATACTTGAGGCTGACTCCGGTTTGAAAGTCCAATCGGGGCAGCGTGCCGAACACATGGCTTTCGAGCAGTTCCCTGACCGAGAACCGCCGCCGGGGTTCCACCACTTTAGGCTCCCCTTCGATGCCGCCCATCTCCGCGGCAAGCTTGATGGCGTCTTCCAGGTCGCCCAGCTCGTCCACCAGCTTGGCGGCCTTGGCCTGCCGGCCGGTAAAGACGCGCCCGTCGGCCAGCATGCGGACCTCGCGCACATCCAGCGCGCGCCCGTCGGCCACGGCCTCGATAAACTGACTATGCACATCGTCCATCACGGCCTGGAGGATGAGACGGTCATCCTCTTTCATCTTCCGGAACGGCGACCCGATGTCCTTGTGCTCGCCGCTTTTCACCACTACGCTCTCCACCCCGATTTTCTTGAGGAGGCCTTCGAAATTCGCCAGTTCCATGATCACCCCGATGCTGCCCGTCAGGGTGCCGGGATTGGCCATGATCCGGTCGGTCGCGGCGGCGATGTAGTAGCCTCCCGAGGCCGCCACCGTCCCCATCGAGGCGACGACGGCCTTGTTGTTCTTGCTTCGGATGCGCTTCACCGCGTCATAGATTTCCTGTGACGGCACGACCCCGCCGCCGGGGCTGTCGATCCGCAGCACGATGGCTTTCACCGCGGGTATTTCTGCGTACTTTTTCAAGTCCCCCACAGTCTGCTGGGCGTCCAGAATCACCCCCTCGACGCGGATCAGGGCAACCCGGTCTTCGCCGGACAGGTCGAGATCCGGCCCCAGAATATTGGCCAGCGTCAGGAGTAGGAATCCACCCAGCACAAGCCAGAAGAGGATCCGCAAAGGCCTCCACCGACGCGGCTTCTGAGAACTATCGTCTGTCATAGACGTATGCGCCATTCGCTTCCAGTCGTCGGCGGCCGGCGCTGCGCCGATCGCCGACGACTGCGGAACTGTCGTTCGTTACCCGTTGTCCGATTCGTCGTCGTTACGCTTCTTGGTCTTCTTGGCCGCCCGCCCGAGGCTCTGATCCAGGACGCCCTGGGTGGCGTGATACTCGTCCACCTGCCTCCGTTCCGAGTCCATCGCATGCTCCCGCAGGCTCAGGGCGATCTTCCGCTCATCCCGGTCCACCTTGATGATCTTGGCCGCCAGTTCGTCCCCGACCTTGAATTTCTCTTCCATGCGCACCGATGGCTCCAGCCCCGTCTCGCTGATATGGATCAGCCCTTCCAGACCACCTTCCAGTTCGACGAACACACCGAAGTCCGTGATCTTGGTGACCTTGCCGGTCACGGCGGTCCCGACCCGATACTTCGACGGAATCTCGTCTTCCCAGGGATCACGGCTCAACTGCTTGTATCCCAGCGACAGCCGTTCCTTTTCCTTGTCGATCCGCAGCACGACCGCGGACACAGGCTGGCCCTTCTTGAACAGCTCGGACGGGTGCTTGATGTGCTTGGTCCAGGACATATCGGAAATGTGGATCAAGCCGTCGATCCCCTCGTCCAAGCCGACGAACGCCCCGAAATCGGTCAGGCTCTTCACCTTCCCCTCGATTCGCGTGCCGCTCGGGTACTTGGCCTCGACCATGTCCCAGGGATTCGGCGCGGTCTGCTTCATCCCCAGCGAAATCTTCCGGCTGTTCGGATCCACGTTCAGGACCGCCGCTTCAACCTGATCCCCGACCGAGACCAGACGGGACGGATGCCGGACCTCGTGCGTCCAGGACATCTCGGACACGTGCACCAACCCTTCGACTCCCGGCTCCAGCTCGATGAACGCGCCGTAGTCGGTCAGGCTCACAACCCGCCCCTTCACCCTGGTCCCAATCGGGTACTTGCCGCCCACATTACTCCAGGGGTCCGAGCCCTTTTGCTTCAGGCCGAGCGAGATGCGCCCAGTCTCTCGGTCGTACTTCAGCACCATAACTTCCACCTTGTCCCCGATCACGAACAGCTCGGAGGGATGGCCGACCCGCCCCCAGGACATGTCCGTGATGTGCAGCAAGCCATCGATCCCGCCCAGGTCGATGAAGGCGCCGTACTCGGTGATGTTCTTGACCATGCCCTGGATCAACTGGCCTTCCTTCAGCGTCGAGAGGGTCGTCTGCCGTTTCTTGTCCCTGGCCTCCTCCAGCAGGACACGGCGCGATACGACCACGTTCCCCCGACGATGGTTGATCTTGATGATCTTCAGCGGGAAGGTCTTGCCGACCAACCCGTCCAGATCGCGCACCGGATGCAGATCGATTTGCGAGCCGGGCAGGAAGGCTTTGACGCCAATGTCCACCATCATGCCGCCCTTGATGCGGGAAATGATCCGGCCCTCGACGACTTTCTCGTCCTTGTGGGCCTTTTCCAGTTCCTCCCACACTTTCATCTTGTCGGCCTTTTCCTTCGACAAGATCAGGTTGCCGTCGGCGTCCTCGCGCTCCTCGATATAGACCTGCAGCCGGTCGCCCGGCTTCAGCCCTTGTAGGTCTTCCGGCACAAACTGATCGGTCGGGATGATCCCTTCCGATTTGTACCCGATATCCACGACCACCCTGTCTTTGCTGACCGCCACTACGCGGCCCTCGATGATCGTGCCCTCTTCGAAGTTCCGGAAGGTCTCTTCGTACAGAGCCTCCAGGGCCCCCCGGTCCATCACCTCGCCTACCTGCTTCGTTGCCATGTCCATGCGTTATGATCCTAACTTTCTGAACTTCCGACTCCCGTCGGATGCTGATGGTAAACGCGATGGCGGTGCGACCCTCTCCGGGCCGTCATGCCCGCCGAAACACCCGGTCTCACTCAGCGCTGAGAGACCCGGCTGCCTGACCGGCGGACCGGTCCGCCGGCGGGGGTACCTGCCCCAGCTCGGCGATCCGCTCCATAACAGTCCGGCTCACGTGTTTGTAGAACTCCTTCCCGGTCATCCGCTCCAGATCCTTCGTGAAATCCACCGGCGCCCCGAATCGTATATCGATCGGCCGGAACCGCACCCAGGTCCTGCCCATCGGCAGCGCGTCGAAGGCGCCTTTGACATACGCCGGTACCACGGGACACCGGGTTTCTTCCACGATCACGCCGATCCCCGGCTTGCCTGGCCGCAAAGCCCCATCCGGCGTGCGCGTACCTTCCGGAAAGATCACCACGACCTGCCCCTGCTTGATCAGGCTGATCGCCTTTCCGAACCCTTCTCGATCCAATCGGCCCAGACGGATGGGGATCCATCCCAGCCAGCGGCAGACCGCTTTGACCCAGTTAGGGCCGAACAAGTCCTGACGGCCCAAGTACCAAGCCCGCCGCCTGAGTCCACAGCCCACGAGCGGAATATCCAGGTAGCTGGCATGGTTCGCCGCGATCAGCAGCCCCCCCTGTTTGGGCACCAGTTCCAGCCCTCGGACCCGAAACCGGAAACAGAGCCGGGCGATCGCTTGGCAGGCCACCCACAGATACGCATACGCGATTCCGCTCACAGTTTGGTCGCGATCACATCCAACAGCCGGTCGACCACCTGCTCCACCATCAGCGCCGAGGAGTCGACCCGGACTGCATCCGGCGCCGGGACGAGGGGAGCCAATTCCCTGGTCCGGTCCTGCCTGTCTCGGATCTCGATCTCCTGACGGGTCTCTTCCAACCGCGACGCCTGGCCGGCCTCGGCCAGATCACGATGTCGCCTGGCCGCTCTGGTCGCCACATCCGCGTCCAAAAAAAACTTGGCCTGGGCCTGGGGGAAAATGCGCGTTCCCAGATCCCGCCCCTCGGCGACAATCCCGCCTGCCGCGCCGATCTGCCGCTGGACAGGGAGCAGCCATTCGCGCACCGCCGGAATCGCCGAAACCAGGGAGGCCAGCCGGCTGATCTCGGGCTTGCGGATCTCTTCCGTCACATCCCGCCCGTCGACCGACACCAGGGGCCGGTCGGGCCGATACTCCAACGCGACCTTGGTCGTGGGCAGCAACCCCGCCACCGCCGCCGCATCCGATGGATTGACGCCGGCCTCGCGCACTTTCCACGCCACCGCCCGATACAGGGCGCCCGTGTCCAGATACAGGTAGCCCAGTCGCGCCGCCAGGAGCTTGGCCACCGTGCTCTTGCCGGCGCCGGCCGGGCCGTCCAGGGTCACGATCAGCCGCCGCGGTGTCGTTGGCGCAACCGACGCGCCTTCGGATCGGGCCTGCATGGTGGACCGGGTCATGACGGTGTCGTTACCTCCACAAGCTTGCGCTCGAATTCCGGGAACGAGGTCTCGATGCAGGCTGTGTCGTCGATCCGCGACGGGGCGTCCGCGACCAGCCCGGCCACCGTCATGGACATGGCCACACGGTGGTCCCCATGGCTGTGGCAGGCGGCTCCTGTGAACGGTCGCCCCGCCGTGCCTTCGATGACCATCCCGTCTTGCGTCTCGGTGATTGTCGCGCCCATTTTGCGCAGTTCGGACGCCATCGTGGCGATGCGATCGCTTTCCTTCACGCGCAACTCGCCCGCACCGCTGATCACCGTCCTGCCCTTCGCATAGGCGGCCGCCACGCAGAGCACGGGGAACTCGTCGATGGTTTGCGGAATCTGCGCCTCTCCGATCGTCACGCCGCGCAAGGACGCAGCCCGCACCCGCAGGTCCGCAATCGGCTCTCCCGCCTCTTCCCTCGGATTCAGCACCTGAATATCGGCCCCCATCTCCTGCAAAATCGTGAGCAGGCCGATGCGGGTGGGATTGACGCCCACGCCGCTGATCGTCACGTCGGATTCAGGCACGAGCGACGCGCCCACCAGAAAAAACGCGGCAGCCGAAAAGTCTCCCGCCACGGGCAACTCTTTGACCCCTTGCCAGCCCGTGGCCGGCCGCCCTTCGAGCACCAGGGCCTGCCCCTGTTCTCTGATCGGAATGCCGAAAAATCGGAACAGCCGCTCCGTATGGTCCCGTGACCGTCTCGGTTCCGTGATGGTGGTCTGCCCTTCGGCGAACAGACCGGCCAGGAGCAGCGACGACTTCACTTGCGCGCTGGCCACCGGCGATTGATAGGCGATCCCCGTGAGCCGGCTGCCGGTAATGGCCAGAGGGGCCAGCTCGCCGCCCTTGCGGCCGGCGATCGTCGCGCCCATGGCGCGCAGCGGTTTGACCACCCGGCCCATCGGACGTCGCCGGATGGATTCGTCGCCGGTCAGGACCGTGAAGAAGTCCTGCCCGGCCAGGAGCCCGGCCAGCAACCGGATGCCCGTGCCGGAGTTCCCGCAATCGATCGGCTGGGACGGCTCGGAGAGGCCCCACAGGCCCTTGCCGGATACCAGCAGCCGGTCCGTCTGTTCCTGGATGGGAATGCCCATCGCTTGCAGTGCCCGCATCGTATTCAGACAGTCTTCCCCTCGACAATACTTGGTAATCAGGCTGTTCCCTTCCGCCAACGCACTCAAAATCAGCGCCCGGTGCGTGATGGACTTGTCTCCCGGCACCGTGAGCGTGCCGCGCAAGGGGCAACCTGGCTTGATGGTCAGCGAGGTCATGATTTGTTCAGCCGCTCCCGCACGTCTTTGGCCCGCGTCAATTCCTTTTCGATGCCCGGACCGTCGCCCGTCTGAATGAGTCGCTTGAGTTCCTGAAGATGGCGGACATAGATATCGATCTGAGCCACCACGTTATCCCGATTCCAAAGAAAAATGTCCCGCCACATCTCCGGCGAGCTGGCGGCAATGCGGGTCGTGTCGCGCAATCCGCCTCCCGCATAGGCCAGCAAATCCAACTCCGGCGTCTGGCGCTCCTTGACCTCCGTCAGGGCGTTGATCAGGGCGAAGGCCGCCGCATGGGGCAAATGGCTGACGGCGCCCAGGACCCGATCGTGTAGAAACGGATCCATCGAGAGCACGACGGAACCGGCTGTTTCCCAGACTTCGCGGACCGTGGCCAGCGCGCGCGCATCGGTGCGTGCGGTCGGCGTCAAGATACAGCGGGCGCCCTTGAAGAGATCCACGGAACCGGCAGCCACGCCGGTTTTTTCCTTCCCGGCGATCGGATGACCGCCCACGAAGCAGGCCCGTTCCGGCACCAGCCCTTCCGCTTGCGCGACCAGAGCCCCTTTGACGCTTCCGACATCGGTGACGATCGCCCCCTCGTCCAGGCACCCGGCCCAGTCCTTGAGGTGTCGTTCGTAGGTATCGACGGGCGTCGCCAAGACCACCAGGTCTGCGCCGGCGATTCCTTCCTTGGCGTCCGCCACGTACCGGTCGATCGCGCCCAGCGCCACGGCGGTTTTGAGATTCTCCACGCGCCGGCCGATACCTACCACCTGATCGGCTAAGGCCCGACGCTTGAGAATCATCCCCAGCGAGCCGCCGATCAAGCCGACCCCGACGATCGCCACGTGTTTGAAATGGATGCCCATAAGACTAATTATGAATGTTGAATCGTGAATTTTTCATTGTGGGCCTGGCCTCGTCAATCACAGGCCGAGCAAATCATCATTCAACATTCACAATTCAACATTACTTTCAGATTTCCCGCCCGACCGCCGCCGCGATTTTCTTGAGATCTTGCATCAATTCCTTGAACTTGCTCGGCTTGATAGATTCTTCCCCGTCGCAAAGGGCGCATTCGGGGTTGGAATGGACCTCGATCAAGAGACCGTCCGCGCCGGCGGCGATGGCGGCCTTGGACATCGGCGCCACCAAATTCCACTTGCCCGTGGCATGACTGGGGTCCACGATGACGGGCAAATGGGACAGTTCCTTGAGCGTCGGCACCGCGGCCAGATCTAGGGTGTTCCGGTACTGGGTTTCGAACGTGCGGATGCCGCGCTCACACAGCATCACATTGCGGTTTCCGCGGGACATGATGTACTCGGCGGAGAGGAGAAACTCCTTGATCGTGGCCGAGAGCCCCCGTTTCAGCAACACAGGCTTGTCATAGGCGCCGACTTCCTTGAGCAGTTCGAAGTTTTGCATGTTGCGGGCGCCGATCTGGATGATGTCCGCCTTCTGCAGAAACAGCTCGATGTCGCGGGTGTCCAGAATTTCGCTCACCACCGGCATGCCCGTCTGCTTCTTGGCCTCGATCAGGTAGTCCAGCCCTTCCCGTCCCACGCCCTGGAAGGAATAGGGCGACGTGCGCGGCTTGTAGGCTCCGCCCCGCAGGATGCTGCCCCCGGCGGCCTTCACCTCATGGGCAATGCCGACGGTCAGCTCAAGCTTCTCGACCGCGCAGGGCCCGGCCATGATCACCACCTTCTGGCCGCCGACCTTGACGCCGTTCACATCGATAACCGTGTTGTCCTTCTTGAACTCGCGGCTGACGAGTTTCCACGGGGCCAGGATGGGCGTGACGCTTTCCACGCCGGGAAACGCGGTGATCGGCTGATTCTGGAGGATGCGATCGTCGCCGATGACGCCGATGATCGTCCGCTCCTCTCCCTGCGTCATGTGCGATTTCAGGCCCAGCTCGCGCAGCCGGTCCAGCAAGTGATCGATCTGGGGCTCGGTGGCTTCGGGTTTCAGCACAATAATCATGACAACCTCATGCGCTTGATATATCCGACCCTTTTGTTCATGTTCCGACGACCTTCTTGAGAGCGGCCAGAAACTGGCGGTTCTCCTCGGGAAGACCGATCGTGACGCGCACCATGCGCCCTTCGATATGGCGGACGATGACGCCCTCACGCAGGAGGGCTTGAAAGACCTCCCGCCCGTCGCGGCCGGCGTCGAAGTAGAGAAAATTTGCTTGGCTCGGCAGCGGCTGAAAACCCAGCGCGGCGAGCCCGGCCCGAACCGCACCCATCTCCGACTGGTTCAGCGCGCGGCTGCGCGCCACATGCTCCTCGTCGGCCAAGGCCGCCAGGGCCGCCCGTTGGGCCAGACTGTTGGCGTTGAACGGAGGTCGGAGGCGATTCAGGTATCCGGCAATCTCGCCCGTCGTCAAGCCATAGCCGATGCGCAGACCGGCCAGGCCGTAAATCTTGGAGAAAGTACGGAGCACGATCGCGTTGCGCCCTTGCTTGACATAGGCGAGGCTGTCCGGAAACTCGCGGCTCTGCACATACTCGTAATAGGCCTCGTCGAACACCACGATCACCGACTCCGGCACGCGCGCCATTAACCGGGTTACCTCGTCCGCGGTCACCATGGTTCCGGTGGGATTGTTGGGATTGCACAAGAACAGGAGCCTGGTCCTCGGCGTGACGGCCTCCACCATGGCGGCCAGGTCATGGCGGCCCTCCTGCGTAGGCACGATGACGGGTTGCCCATGCGCGGCGGTCACTTCCATCTTATAAATCACGAAGGTCTGATCGGCCATGACCGCTTCGTCGCCGGGTGCCAGGAACGTCCGCGCCAGCAGGCCGATGATCTCGTCCGACCCGTTGCCCAGGATGACCTGCTCCGGCTGAACCTTCCAGCGATCCGCCAAGGCCACGCGCAGCTTGTGGGCGCCTCCGTCGGGATACCGATGCAACGTAGCCGTGGCCTCGGCAAGCACGGCCAGAGCCTTGGGCGAAGGCCCAAGCGGGTTTTCGTTGGACGCCAGCTTGATAGCCTTGGGAATCCCCAGTTCACGTTCCAGCTCTTCCACAGGCTTGCCGGGAACGTAGGGGGTCAGGGACGCGATATCGGGATGAATTTTGAGCGGCATAGCGTTTAGTTGTGGGCCGGGTACGATCCGAGAATCTTCATGAACAGGCACCGGCCCTTGATCTCCTCCAGTGCCTTCTTCACCGGTTCCTCTTCGATATGGCCTTCGACATCCACGAAGAAGATATATTCCCAGGCCTTGCGACGGGACGGCCGGGATTCAATTTTGGTCATGTTGAGGCCGTGGGAGGCGAAGGGCCGCAACAGATCGTAGAGCGCGCCGACCTTGTCCTTCACCGAGATCATGACAGAGGTCTTGTCTTTGCCGGTCCGCTCCGGCGCTTTCTTCGAGAGGACCAAAAAGCGGGTAAAGTTGTGGACATTGTCCTCGATCCGCGCCTTGATGATCTTCAAGCCGTAGAGTTGCGCCGCCAACTCGGAGGCAATGGCCGCAACCGTGGGATCGGTGGCGCAGATTTCGGCAGCCCGGGCCGTGCTGGTGACTTCCGAGACCGGCACCTGCGGCAAGTTGGTCTCCAGCCAGTGACGGCACTGGGCGATCGGCTGCGGATGCGAATAAATTTTTGTGATGTCTTCGAGACGCCCGGTTTTCGACAGCAAGTTGTGGGACACCTCCAGGAGCACCTCGCCATAGATCAGCAGGGTTGAATCCACGAACATGTCGAGGGTGTAATTGACGACGCCCTCAGTCGAGTTTTCGATCGGCACCACCCCGAAGTTGGCCCGCCCCCGCTCCACCTCGTCGAATACATCCTTGATGCTGTTGACCGGGACATACTGGGCCGAAGCCCCGAATTTCTTGATGCAGGCCAGGTGAGTAAACGTGGCAGCCGGCCCGAAGTAGGCGACCTTCTGAGGCCCTTCCAGCGAGAGGGAGGCAGACATGATTTCCCGGTAGACGGGGCGGATCGCATCGTTGGGGAATGGGCCCTGATTTTGGGCCATGAGGCGGTTCACAATTTCCGCTTCCCGACCGGGCGTATGCAGGTTCGCGTTGCTGTCCGATTCCTTCTTCAGTTTGCCGATTTCGATGACGGACTTGGACCGTTCGTTCAACAGACGCAGGATCTCGTCGTCGATCCGATCGATCTCCTTCCGGAACTTCTGGATGTCCTGCTGGTTCACCATAGGTAGCTCAGCCGGCCACAGCCTGTCACTGCCTGCGACCAGACAGGAAATGGTACAGGAAGCAAACTGGCTTTGCAAGATTTATCAATAGGATTCGAATGGTTGGGGGGGCCGCAACTCTGAGCGTTCGGCCACCTTTTCGGAGCCGGTTCGCAGAGGATTTTGACTGTGCACGCTGACGGCTGCCGGCTTCTTGGCTACGTCAGTAAATCCTTAGTCTTTCCAAAGTGTTCAAACGTGAGCCTGGTGGCCTGGCGGCCGCGTGCGGTCCGCTCCAAGTAGCCGGATTGAATGAGGAATGGCTCGTAGACGTCTTCCAACGTGCCTTTTTCCTCGTTGACGGCTGCAGCCAGGGATTCGACCCCGACCGGCCCTCCGCCGAACTTCTCGAGGATCGTCAGGAGAATCTTGCGATCCATGTCGTCGAACCCGGCCTGGTCCACTCCCAGCCAAGCCAAGGCGTCGCAGGCCACTTGGCGGGTGATTCGGCCCTCCGCTTTGATCTGAGCAAAGTCGCGCACGCGCTTGATCAAGCGGTTGACGATGCGCGGGGTTCCCCTGGCGCGACCGGCAATCTCCGCGGCTCCTTCAGGGACGATCGGAATGCCCAAGAGGCCGGCCGAACGGGTGACGATGGTTTGCAGATCGGCCGGCGTATAGAAATCCAGGCGGTTTACCAGCCCGAAGCGTTCCCGGAGGGGCGAAGTCAAGGCGCCGGCCCTGGTCGTCGCCCCGATCAGGGTGAAACGCGGCAGGTCCAGCTTGATCGTGCGCGTCGAGGGCCCCTGCCCGACAACCAAGTCGAGCTGGTAATCCTCCATGGCCGGGTAGAGCGCCTCCTCGACGGAGGCCGGCAATCGGTGGATTTCGTCGATGAAGAGGACATCGCGCTCCTGTAAATTCGTCAGGATCGCCGCCAGGTCCCCCGCATGGGCCAGGACCAACCCCGAGGTCGAACGGATCGCCGCCCCCATCTCCCGCGCGATGATATGGGCGATAGTGGTCTTGCCCAAGCCGGGCGGCCCGTAAAAGATCGCGTGGTCCAGGGCTTCCCCCCTGCGTTTCGCGGCCGCGATGCAAATGCGCAGGGATTCCTTCATCCGTTCCTGCCCGACATATTCGTCGAGCGTCTGAGGACGGAGCGTGGCCTCCAGCCCCCGTTCGTCCTCCGTCAATTGACTGGTCACAATCCGGTCGGTCACGCCGGCACCTCATGGCTCATTCCCCAAAGACAAGGCGGCCCGTTCACTTGCTCTCCTTCGCCGCATCTTTCGGAGCGGGCACGTATTGGGGCGGAGGCGGCATCGCCCCCTGCCCCGGCGTCGGCATCGTGCCGGCGCAATTCGGCGGACAGAAGAGCCCCCCCTGGGTCGGGTCTGGCAGGCGGTTCTCGAACTTCTCGAGCTGGCACTGACTCATACGCCCCCCGTCCTCGCTCCCACAACGGGCCGGCAACGACGAGTAGCCCGCCTGGCGATAGCCCTCGGGACAAGACCCGCAGACCGCCAGCAAATTCATCGCGCCGATGGGCACGCATTCCACCAGGATCGGATCGCCGTCTTTGCAGATCTCCGGCGCCTGGGTGACCCCCGTCTTAGCATAGCCCGACGGGCACGTTCCGCAGGTCATCCTGATGCTCTTGGGCGATCCGTCCTCGCCCGAAGCGGCAGAGGGGAACGCGGCCCAGGCCAGGACCAGCAGTCCGCCGACGGCCAGGACCTTCGACCCGATGCTTTGCCCCATAGACTATCCCCTTGCCAGGTCCTTCAGGACCTCTCGAATAACCTCTTTCAACGTGCCGGCCGCCGACGGACCGGCCGCCACGCGTTTGAGGGTCTGTTTGACCTCGGCAGGCTTGTACCCCAGATTAACCAGCGCGGACAAGGCGTCCTCCTGGAGTTGATTCAAGGGTTCGGAAGCGGGTTCCGGCAAGGCCGCGGATCCAGGAGCCAGCCGCTCGACCTTATCCTTGATCTCCAGCGCAATCCGCGCTGCGGTTTTCTTCCCGACGCCGGGCACCGTGGCCAGCTTGTCGACATCGCCGGCTCGTACCGCCGAAATCAGATCGGCGACGCTCAGGGCTGACAGGACGCTCAGGGCCAGCTTCGGGCCGATGCCGGAAATTCCCGTGAGCAGGATGAAGGCCTCCTTCTCCAAGAGGGTTAGGAAGCCGAAGAGCTGGATCGCATCCTCCCGCACATGGGTATGCACGCTGAGCGAGGCCAGCTCGTTCAGCTCCGGCAGGGAATAAAAGGTACTGAGGGGGATAAGCACTTCATACCCGACGCCATGGACATCGAGCGTAATGTGGGAAGGAGCCTTGAAGGCCAGCCGGCCGGTCAGTGAAGCGATCATCGTCGAGGCAACGCGGAGTGATGAATGCAACCCGCTGAATGAAGGGCGCACAGCCGTCGCTCAGCGTTCATCGTTCAAGCATTCATCGTTCGTTAACCGGCCGCCGCCACTTTCTCCATGATCTCGTCCGGAATGTCGAAGTTCGCATGAACTTTCTGGACATCATCGTGCTCGTCCAGGATCTCCATTAGCTTGAGCATCTGCTCGGCCGCCTTCTCTTGAAGCTTTACATTATTCTGCGGCACGAAGGTCACTTCGGCCAGAGAGGATTCGATCTTCGCGTCGGTCAAGGCCTTCTTGACCGTCTCGAAGTCATGGGGATCGGTGATCACCTCGAAGGCCTTCTCATCCACCTTCACATCCTCGGCCCCGGCCTCCAGAGCCAGGGACAGGAGCTTATCCTCATCCACTTTTCCCTTTTCCACCACGATCAACCCCTTCTTGTGGAACTGCCAGGAAACGGCGCCGGCCTCGGCCATGTTGCCGCTGTTCTTCGTAAGCAGGTTCCGAATTTCCGCAACGGTGCGATTGCGGTTGTCGCTGGTAATCTCGAGCAGCACCGCCGTGCCCCCCGGCCCGTATCCTTCCAACGTAAACTCTTCGTAGGTAACGCCGGGAAGCTCGCCCGTGCCGCGCTGGATGGCTTTCTTCAGCGTGTCCCCGGGCATGTTGGCATCTTTGGCCTTGGCGATGGCCAGACGCAGGCGCGGGTTTCCGTCCGGATCGCCGCCGGCCCGGGCCGCAATGGTGATCTCGCGGATGATGCGGGTAAAGACTTTGCCGCGCTTGGCGTCCACCGACGCTTTGTGCCGCTTCGTGGTGGCCCAATGGCTATGGCCGCCCATGATCGCTCCCCTCCAAATAGCGAAAATCGTCTGTATTTATGCGGTGGTTCTAGCACACCGCCTGGAGAAGTGTCAACGGCGCCAGGCCGGTGTGCCTCAAGCACGGGTGCCGGGCAGACTTGCCGGAGATGCGAAACGCCGCGCCGTTTTCGCCGCATCCAGGATGCTCCAGATCGAAAGGGCCAACAACGGCAGCGCCCGAAGCAGGATGGCCCAACTGTCTTGCGGCGGCGCGCCGGCAGCCAGGCCTTGCACGAGGCCGATGAGTCCGACGGAGACCCCCAACGCCCCGTCGATGACCAAGCCGGCAATGAGCAGCGCCGCTCCCGTTCCCCATTGCCGGCAATAGAATTGACCGAGCCCGGGCATCAACCCGGAGAGGATGGCGGCCAGCATAGGACTTTTCGAGCGGTGGGAAGAAAGAGGCATCGTCATCGCCGGACGACCAAGCCGAGCGTTCCTGCGTCGGCTATGCAGGGCCTCGTGCCTTGCGGAATGCATCCATGGCGCTCCAAATGATGCAGCCGATGAGGAACGGCCCGACGGTAAAGACCATGTCTTCGCGGCTCCAGAGCGGCGTCTGGTTGTAGGCGAGATTGGCCTTCGACAAGGTGCGAAGGCCGTTGGCCAAAATGAGCACGGCGCACCCGGCGCCCAAGAGAAAGCCCACTCCCTTTCCGATTTCGCGATTATAAAACTGGCCGAGGCCCGGCAGGAGCACCGACAGTATGGCGGCAAGGAGGGGGTTTTTGGGGGGTGTCTTGCGCGATTGGCGTCGTATGCGTGCCATGGCCCTTCGCCATTGCCGGTGGGTCGTAGTCAGCGGCCCCCACCACAAGGCCCCAAATCTTTCTCTGCGGGAACGATCCGGCCGCTACATGAACTTCATGAACTTGTCTTTGGCCTCGTCCATCACCTGCGCCGTGATCGTGGTGGCGCCGCGCTCCTTCGCCAGTCGCTCGATCTCGCGGCGGGCCATGGGGCGGATGAAGTCCGGGATGTTTTCCAGCCGTTTCTCCGCGTCGGCCGACCAGGTGACGCCGTTCGAGTCGTTCTTGGAATCGTCCATCACCTGCAGCGTGATGGTGGTTAGGCCGTGCTTGCGGGCATAGGCCTCGATGCTGCTCTGCACCATCGGCTTGACGAAGGAGGGGAGCCGATCCAGCTTCTCTTTCGCATCCGGGGTCCAGGTAAAGTCCGACGTGCCGGGCTGGCTGCTGGACGTCAACCCCATCTGCGCCACCATGGCGGAGAAGGGACAACCGGCCGCCTTCTCGCCTTCTTTCGCCGGCGTCTCAGCGCTCGCCGTGACGCCCGCCGCAGATGCGGCCGGCTTGCCGGCTTGAATCTTGTCATTCAAATAGGCCGCCATCTGACCGGACCCGGCGAGGGCCTCGTCTTTGAGCGTGCCGCGGGTCATTTCAAAGGGTTGGGCCGCCTCGGTGCGGCCGCCCAGCTTGACGCCGAGCGAACTGACCATCTGCGTCTCGCCCGGGTTCGTCACCATCGAGAACTTGGCGCTGCACGAGGGGCAGGCGAAAAAAACGCCCAGCGACCCTTCCGCAGGCTTTTCCACCTTTTCGAAGGTCATGTAGGTTTCACAATTCAAACAGACGAATTTCATATGGAACTCCTTGGGGAAGTTGTCAGTATTCAGGTCTCGGCCTACTGAAGACTGATCACTGAGAACTGTCTACAACTTTTCCGCCAGCACTTTCTTATAGTCCAGCATCGCCTGGACCCGTTCCGCGATTTCCTGATAACGCTGGATAGTCGGGTACGTAGCATCCAACAGCGGCAGGCCCTTGTCGAAGGTCCGAGCCAGCGTCCGATCGAAGGGCACGCGGCCCAACAAGGGCACGTTCAACGCGTCGCACATGGCGTCCGTATCCCCCTCGAACAGTTCGTGCTCGACGCCGCAGGACGGGCACCGGAACCGGCTCATGTTCTCCACCATGCCCAGCACGTGGATCCCCATGTCCCTGGCATAGGTCACCGATTTCTGCACGACGTCGGAGGCGACCTCGGAGGGCGTGGTCACGACAATCGCCCCGGCCAGGTCCGGGATGAATCCGGCGATGACCGGCGGCTTGTCCGCCGCGGCCCCAGGGGGCAAGTCGGTCAGCAGGTAGTCCAACTCACCCCATATCACATCCGCCAGGAACTCACGGATCACGTTCATTTCCATGAGCCCAAGCCAGACCGGGCTCAAGTCCATCGGCCCTTTCCAGCGCACGGGAGAGGCGGCCCCCAGGAAAAAATCCATGGAGGCGACTTTGACCCCTAGCGGGCCGACCGGCGGGATCGCCCCTTCCGGCGTGATGGTCAGCGCTTGCCCGTGCATGCCCAGCATGCGCGGCACGCAGGGCCCGTTCAGGTCCACATCCAACAGCCCCACTTTGTGCCCCAGACGGGCCAGCGCGAGCGCTAGGTTTACCGTGGTCATGCTCTTGCCGACCCCGCCCTTGCCGCTCATGACTACCAGCTTGTGTCGGATGCCGGCCATGCGGGCCTGCACCTGCCTCATCTGCGCGGTAATCTGCTGCACGACCTTGGCGTCGTCGCTGTATTGGAGCTTGCCGAGGATCGTTTTGAGGTCATGACCGGCCATAAAACACTCCCCAGAGGTTGTCGGCCGTCGGTAACGGCCCGCTCTTAATCGTCGTAGGTCAGCTGCTGATTGCTTCTTAGCATCGGCACGGTAACACAGGGGTTTCGAGGGAGTCAAACCAGCTCCGCGGGATCAGCCATCGGCTGTCAGCTCTTGCTTAAATCGAGTATTGAAACGTCGGCTTGCCCCCGATCGCCTGCGCCAAGACGCCTCGTTTCTTGAGTTCTTCGATGATCCGGCGCGCGGCCTCATCGAAATCCTTCGGCCCGGCGAATTGAAGGTCCGTGTCCGAGGGGGGCTCCTCGGCCACCTTGCTCATGTGCACGGTGATGACCGGAGCCGGATGCACCAAGGTACGGATCGCTTGGGCGGCTTGCGCATAGGCCGACCCGAACGCCTTGGTGGTCGAGACCACGATCAGACCCGTGTCGATGAGCAGCCTGGCCACTTCGCCATACCGGCGCGCCATCTCATCCGTCCCGGCCAGGTCCGATCCGGCCAGGTCCGCATCCAGCCCGCGTCGGAGGTTTTCCCCCTCCAACAGATAGGCATGGCGGCCCTCGGCCACCAGCACCGACTCCAGCTTGCGGGCCAGGAAAGACTTGCCGGTCTGCGGCGCTCCGGTGAGGAGCACTACCGCCGCCCGATGGCCGTAATGCTGCGCCCGTTGTTCCGCTCCGACTTCCCCTTTGACCCAGGCAAAATCTCTCCGCCGGGCTTCATCGCGCAGAAACTCCTGCTCGTCATGCACCAGCTCGGTGATAATGCCCCCGCCGGCGATATCGTACTCGTCTACGAGCACAAAGCGACCGGTGGACTCGAACGCATGATACGGATCGAAGGCGATCGGAGATTTCGTCCGCAGGGTCAATTCCGCTACCTGGTTTCGTTCGACGACGTTCCCTCCCTGCCGTTGGTCCAAATCCGCCGTGTCGACGATCCGGTTGATCGTTGCCACTTCACAGTCCACCTCGTGGGTGGCCAGACGAAGCTGGTACTTCCGGCCGCGCTCCAACGGACGCCGGCCCAGCCAGAACAGATTGACCCGAAAGGAGGTGGACACGAGCGGGATGGACTCCTGGCGGGACGCAATCTCGCCGCGCTCGATGAAAATCTGCTCGTCCAGCGTGATTCCGACGGACTGTCCCGCTGTGGCCTCGGTCGGAGAGGGTTCGACGTTGAAGGCTTCTACGGATTTGACGTTGGCCGACTTGTTGGACGGGGAAAAGACCAGCCGGTCGCCGACTTTCAAACGGCCGGCGGTCAGCCGGCCGGCGATGATCCGCCGCGCGTCGAACTTGTAGACGTCCTGGACCGGGAACCGGAGCGGTTGCTCGCCGCGGGCGGTTTCCTTGCGAAACGCCTCCAGCGTCTCAAGCACGGTCTGGCCCTGGTACCAGGCCATGTGGGTGCTGCGGGAGGCAATGTTGTCGCCGAGCTTCGCGCTCACCGGGATGACGCGCTCCGGCACCACCTTCAACTGGCCCAGGAAGTCCCGGTATTCCTTTTCGATGCCGTCGAACACATCCTGGCGGTACCCGACCAGGTCCATCTTGTTCACCACCACCGCGACCTGCTTCACGCCCAGTAGCGACAGCAGATATCCGTGCTTCTTGGACTGCTCCTTCACGCCCTCCAGCGCATCGATCAGCAGCAGCGCCGCCTCCGCGCGGGCGGCGCCGGAGATCATGTTCTTGAGGAACTCCTTGTGGCCGGGCGCGTCGATGATGATGTATTGGCGCCCCTTCCACGTGAAAAACGTGCGGGCCGTGTCGATCGTAATGCCTTGCTCTTGCTCTTCCAGGAACGCGTCGAAGAGGAAGGCGTATTCGAACTCCTTGCCCTGCTGCCGGCAGATGGCCTGCACCTTCTCCAGCTTCCCGTCGGGGAGCGAGCCGGTGTCGGCGTAGAGTCGCCCCAGCAGCGTGGATTTTCCATGATCCACATGCCCGACAATCACAGTGTTCAGGTTTTCCGTCGGTCTGGCTTGTACGGTCGCCATTTGGTTATCCAATGAATTCTGTCGCGTGGCGCGACACCTTTTCATGGGCCAGGGAAATCATTGCCTGCTGGTACGACTGGCGCGCCACTGCCGGTTGGCCGACAAACCCGGCATTTTCGATCGCGCCACGGTTACATGTACCCGTCTTTGCGTAGGAGTTCCATCCCGCGCCCTTCATCCTGCGCCCGTCCAGACCGCTCGGCCACCGTGGTATGGCGCAGCTCTTCGATGATGGCATCCACGGTCTTGGCCGTGGACTTGATCGGGGTGGTGCAGGGGGCGCAGCCCAGACTGCGGTACCTCGTGCCGTCGCCCCTATCGAGATAGAGGTCGATAAAGGGGATATTCTCGTACTTGATGTATTCCCAGATGTTGATCTCCGTCCAGTCCAGGAGCGGGTGAATCCGGATGTGCGTGCCCGGCGGGAAGGCGGTCTTAAACTGATCCCAGAGCTCCGGCGGCTGATCCCGGAAGTCCCAGTCCCCGTGCTTGTCGCGCGGCGAGAAGTATCGCTCCTTGGCCCTGGTACCCTCTTCATCGGCCCGCACGCCCAAAATGATGCCCGTGTAGCCCTTTTGCTCGATGAGCTGTTTCAGCCCGTTGGTCTTGAGCGCCGTGCAGCAGGTCACACGGCCCATCGTATGGTTCATGCCGGCCGCGAGGGCCTCCTTGTTCTGACCGACGACCAGATTCAACCGCCATTCACGGGCCAGCCGGTCCCGGTACTCGATCATCGCGGGAATCTTGTAACTGGTGTCCACATGGAGCAGCGGGAACGGCACGTGGCCGAAGAAGGCCTTGCGGGCCAGCCACAAGAGCACGGTCGAGTCCTTCCCCATGGACCAGAGCATGGCCAGGTTGTCGAAGTGCTTGTAGGCTTCGCGAAAAATGTAGACGCTTTGGTCTTCGAGCTGGCGGAGATGCTTCATGCGCGCTCCTCGGAGCTGATGGCCGATAGCTGATGGCTTCCTGACAATTCCTCCAGCTTCCGTGCCGCCGCTCCGCTGTCCAGCGTCTGCTGCGCCAGCGGAACACCGGCTGTAATGGATTGGGCCTTGCCGGCGGCATAGAGCAGCATGGCCGCGTTCATGACCACCCAGTCTCGCTGCCCACCGCGCACCTGATTGTGCAGGATGCGTCGCAACAAGGTCGCCTCCTGATCCAGTTGCCCCGGAGGAAACCCGGACATGGCCTGAAAGCTCCCCGGCGGAAGGCCACAGTCCTTGGGCGTCAGCGTCAAGGGCACAATGCGTTCGTCCCGCACTTCGAGCAGCCTGGTTACCGACGCAATGGACAGTTCCGGCTCGCCCTCCGACCCACGGACGATCAATGCCCGCTTGCTGCCCAGCATAAGGAGCGCCTCGGCGGTCTTTTCGAAGTAGGGGGGATGGCTCAGGCCGATCACTTGCGAGGCAGCCCGGGCCGGGTTCAGCATCTTGGCCACCGGATGGAACAAACTCCGCACCCCCAACTCGCGCCGCAGATCCAGAAACCGGGCGACCGGCGGATGGTAGAGGGCGATATCCAGATAGACCAATCCTTTTGCCGTCAGTTCTTCGGCCGCCTGCTTGGGCGGCAGGTCGGTCGGAAGGCCGAGCTGGGCCAGAATTTCGACGGTCCCGGGCCGTTCCGGAATGCCTTCATGCCCATGCATCAGGATAGAAGCCCCGGCGGCGGCAGCCACGATCGCCGCGCCTGCGGACACGTGAAAGGTATCCTGTTTCCCCGCATACGTCGGCAAATCCACCAGCGGCAGGTGACGCGGCACCGGGAGGGGCGGCACATACTCACGCACCGCCGAGGTGAAGGCCGCCAACTCCGTGATCGATTCCATCTTTACGCGCATGGCGAGGAGAAAAGCGCCGACCTGCACCGGAGTGGCCTGGCCCTCGACGAGCATCCGCATCGCCTGTTTGGCCTCTTCCCAGGTCAGGTCCTTGGAGGCCTTCTGGCCCTTGCCGATTTTGGCGATGCATTGCGAGAATTCCGTCATGCGGGGTCAATCCTCTCCGCTCGAGTTAAAACGTCAACACTTGGTCCGCCGGCGCGACCGCTTCCCTCCAGAAGGCCTCGGCCTTCTGCACCTCGTCCAGCTCGGGCAACAACTGATCCACGGTGATCTCGAAGAATTCGATCGTCTCGCGGCAGATCGAGAGCTTCACGTCCCCCGCCTCTTTGACCTCACGCAACACCGCCGGCAAATCGAGCCGTTTCCGCTCCTGCAGCATGTTGCGCACCTTCGACTCGCGCCCCTTATAGGCATCCGAAAACGTCAACTGCTTCAGCCTCTCGTGCGTCAATTTGGACGCCGCCTCGTCTCGAAACAAGACGTTCACGTGCATGCCGGACGCAGCGGCGACACGAATTAATTCGCAGGCCTGCAAGAGATTGTTGTAGCTTCCCCCGGTCACGATCACGGCCAGCTTCTTCATTCTTTATCTCCTGCCTCGATACGCTCGGCAATCAGCCTTCAGCTCTCAGCCTTGCTACTGGCTGACACTGAAAGCTGACAGCTATTTGTGCAAGCCACACTCGGTTTTGGCGAAGTTCTGCCACCGGCCCGAGCGCGGATCGGCGCCAGGCGCGACCGGAGCCGTGCAATGGGTGCAGCCGATGCTGGGGTAGCCGCGGTCATGCAACGCGTTGTAGGGCACCTCGTAGACCTTAATGTAGGCCCAGACCTCCGCCACCGTCCAACGAGCCAGCGGGTTGAACTTGACCAATTGAAATTTCTTGTCCCATTCCACCAAGCCCGCATTGGCGCGTGTCGGCGCCTGATCGCGCCGGATGCCGGTGATCCAGGCCTCGTAACCGCCCAACACCCGGGCCAACGGCTCGACCTTGCGCAGGTGGCAACATTGGTCCGGCTGTTTGGCCCAGAGCTCCGCTCCATATTGCGCCGCTTGCTGTTCGGGCGTCAGCAGGGACTTCACCTGGATCACTTGCGCGGGGCGCAAGCCATACTTGGCGACAATCCGGTCCCGCACCTCTTGGGTCTCCGGGAATAAAAAGTCCGTATCCAGGTAGAATAGAGGCGCACCTGGATCCAGCCGGTGGATCATGTCCACCAGCACCACGTCTTCCGCCCCGAAGCTGCAGGCCAACACGATATGCCCGCGATACCGCTCTAGGGCATAGGCGAGCACCTCTTGCGGCTGCTTGGACTCGAAGGAGTCGCTCTGCGCCTTCAAATCCTCATCGGAGGGTCTGGTCCGGACCGCCTGATCCGCCACGGTTTCCCTCTAGCCTTCGACCTTTTCCACCAGCACTTTGAAATGGGCTGCTTCCGGCTCCAACGGCTCTTCCAATAGAATCTTGTGTCCGTCGTTGCGCAGACTCATCGGCACGTTTTTGATCGGCTCGCCTGCGTCCAACCAGACTTCCAGCCGCTCGCCCACATCCATCATCTCCAGCTTCAATTTGGTCTTCACATAGTTGAGCGGACAGGCCACGCCGCGGAGATCGTACACCGATGCGTCCGGCCCTGCCGCAACGGACTGAGCCGGGGCCGAGGGCTTGGCCTCTGCCGCCTGCTTCGCGGACACCTCGGCCTCGCCGGCTTGCGCCAGCTTCAAGTCCTTGCCGATCTGCTCGGTTGCCGCCCGGCACACTTCCACGAAGCCGCGGGCGAAGGCGATCTTAGCCTGCGCGAATTCCGGACTGCTATCCTTCTGACCCAAGTCACCCGCCTGAGCGCCCAGGTTCTTATACCGGGCCAGCACGAGGCTGCGCTGGCCCAGCCGCCGCTCGAACTCGATAAAAGTTTCGGCATCGGTGGCAGGATCCAGCCCCTCGGTGACCAGCAACGCCTTGGCCGCGGCCAGCACGGCCCGGTAGGCTTTGTTGACCGAGACGGAATACTGGTGCTTCTCGGCCAGCAACTTGGCCTGATAGAGCTCCTGCTCCGCCTCGAGGATCCGATCGCCGATCATCTCCAGAGCGCCGCCGGCGCATTCGCCCGGTCCCAGATCCTCCAGGATAAATTCCTCTTCCCCTTCCCAGTCGTAATAAAAGGTCGGGTCCTCTTCGAAGGTCGGCACGATCGTATAGGGAATCAGCTCTTCTTTCAGCGCGACCTTGCCCGCCCGCGTGATGAAAGAGGACAGGCTCTCGCCCTGACGCCGGTCCCGGCGATAGACCGAGAGCAGATGCGTGATGGCGGCCGGCACGCTCTTGGCCGGCAGTTTCACGGTCATCTGACCGATCTTGGCCGTCCCGTTCACCTGTCCGCCCAAGTGCAATTCATAGTGGGGCGCCACATGGTCGCCCAGACGCTTGCCCACGCCGTGCAAACCGATCGTCGCGATGTGATGCTGGGCGCAGGAATTATGGCAGCCGCTGATCTTGACGCTGACCTCCTTCAAGTCTTCGGGCACACGACCGGGTGGAAAGACCTCCGCCATAGCCCGCGCCAATCCCTTGGATGAGGTAATGCCCAGTCCGCAGGTGTCGGTGCCAGGACAAGCGATGATGTCTTCCACCAACTCTGCGCCCGGATCGCCCAATCCCTGTGAAACGAGGTCTTCGTAAAGGGCCGCCAGCCTTGATTCCGGCACCCACCGAAGCACCAGGTTCTGGTTGATCGTGGTCCGCAAGTTCCCATTGGAATAATCCTCCGCCAGGTCCGCGACGAACTGCATCTGCCCGGCGGTGAGGTCGCCCATCTGGAGCTTGATCGCGGCCACCGCATAGCCCGGCTGTTTCTGGGGAACCACGTTGGTCCGTTTCCACATCTGATAGGGTGTTTCAGCTGACCCAAGGCCGTGGCCCGATGATCCGTTGCCATTGCCGTTTCCATTGCCCGCTGAAGCGGATGCCGGAGTCGGCATGATGAGGGGCACCGGCTCGTCCGCATACGGGAGTAGCTTGATGGGGGCATGATCGGGCCTGGCATGGCCTAGACTGACGTAGGCCTCTTCCCACCGCCGCTTGAATTCCTCAAAGCCCAGCTTGTCGATCACGAACTTCATCCGGGCCTTGTTGCGGTTCTTGCGATTGCCCAGCGTATCGAACACTTTGATGACCGCCTCGACCGTGGGGATCAATTCGTTCATCGGGACGAACTCCCGCAACAGCTGCGCGATGCGCGGGGCCGAGCCGAGCCCGCCCCCGACGACCATGCGGAATCCGATGGCGCCGTCCTCGCGCTTGGCCGCCAGCAGTCCCACGTCGTGGATCGGCGTCAGGGCGCAGTCGTGCCGGCAGCCGGAGAAGGCGATCTTGAATTTCCGCGGCAGGCTCTGGTTAAGCGGGTTCCGCAGGAGATGCAAGGCCACGGTCTTGGCATAGGGCGTCACGTCGAACACTTCACCCTGGCAGACGCCGGCCAAGTGACAGGCCGTCACGTTGCGCACCGTGTTCGCGCAGGCTTCCCTGGTAGTCAGGCCGACTTCGGCCAGCCCGCGCATGACCGTGCCGACATCCTTCAGTTCGACGAAGTGGAGCTGGATGTCCTGGCGAGTCGTGACGTGGCCGACGCCGGTCCCATATCGGTCGGCTAGTTCGGCCACCCGACGCAGTTGATTGGCATTCAGCCCGCCGAAGGGAATCTTGATCCGCACCATTTGCACGCCGGGCTGGCGCTGCCCGTAAATGCCATGTTGCAACCGAAAGGGCTTGAACAGGTCGTTGGACACATCCCCGGCCTGCAGCCGTTGGGCTTCGCCTTCGAAGGTTTCGATCTCTTCGAGAATGTCAGGCGGAATCGGGGCGGTCTGTATGACCACCGGCTGTATAGTCCGTGGAGTGCTCATGAGAATTGCTCCAGTTTAATATTCGGTCATTGTCGATGGACGTAGTCCTCGTCAATCGACAATCCAGCCACCGTCAATGATTCAAATGTGGTACATGAGGGTCCGCTCGCGATCGAGCTGCTGGTGCCGTTCTGCCAGCTCGCGAAGCGTCACGCCATTCAACACACCCAGCTCCGCCTGACGGACCCGTTCCCAGACGTCGGCTAAGAGCAGGTCCGGCCTCGATGGCCCCGTGATGTGACGCCCCGCCCCCCGATGGCTGCTCGGGGCCGAAAGGGTGCCGTCCAACGCCTCCACGATATCCGCCAGTGAAATTTCTTCCGGCAGTTTGCCTAAAAGATAGCCTCCCTGAGCGCCGCGTAGGCTATCGACCAGTCCGGCGTTCTTCATCGCGTTCAGGACTTGCTCGAGAAAACGGAGCGGGATGGCCTGACGCCGGGCGATCGCCTTTGCCTGAATAGGCGAGGTGCCGTCATTTAAGGCCAAATCCAGCGCCGCCAGCACTCCATATGTAGCCTTCAAGGATATTTTCATGAGTCGCGATTCATGAGTATTCCGATGGGAAATGACATTGGCCTATCTATACAGCCCCATTGCCTGAAATGTCAAGTCGGTTTTTCCTCGCGTGGGGCAGGGTTTGTCCCTTGCCTCATTTCCATGGTTCGGAATCGCTGTGCCATGGTTTCTGCTGGGGAGACTAGGTCCCCGTCCCCAAGTTTTGGCACCAAGGCCAGGGGAAATACCCCTCTCGTTCCACGCCGCCACGAGCGATGAAATATTTCTGACTCCTCAGCTCCGGGACAACAAAAACCGGCACGGCTGACCAATTTTTCGGCCAGCTCCTGAATTTGATTCGGAAGGCACCCAAAGAAATCCGGCCGAATTGTAAGAATCGACGACCGCGGCATCGTGGCACTACTGTTGCTTCTTCCCAACCGACTCGTTCAGCCGAGTCGGTCCGATTTATCCGTTGACTTGGCGGAATCCGGTGGAGGATAATCCCGCCCTCTTCTTCTTGGTGCCTGCATGCCGACCCGAACAGCCGCCGTCACCATTCTTTTGCTCACTGCCGATCCTGACCTCCAGGCCCAGATCAAGCGTGACTTCAAGGACACGGCGGTTACGGTGGCCAAGGATCTGGCATCGTTGCCTCGGGCTTCAGCCAAGCGCACGTTCGACGGCGTGATCATAGAAACCAAACGGAACCAGCCCCAGGAATTGGCGGAACTCTCCCGACACATCGACCCGACCAAAACGGTGGTCGTCGCGGGATCGCGCGCAGTGCTCCGGCAGACCCACCGCATGTTCCACACCCTCTCGAACGGCGCCGGCCCCTCGGCCAACCATGCCGATCCGAACTTCTCACTCGACGACTACATCAAGTCAAAATTGGGAGATTTTGTCAGGGGAATGAAGAACGGCTCCGCCCGTGATTTGCATCCGATTTTGATCAAGGCGGTGGAAGAACCTTTGATTACGCTTGTGCTGAGGGAAACCAACGGCAATCAGATGCAAGCGGCGGATTTACTGGGCATGAATCGCAACACCCTCCGCAAGAAAATCACCGAGTTCCGGATTTCCGTCAAACGAGAGCGAGCGCGGCGAACGTAGGACGCATCCGCCTGCAACAGAGCCGGCTCGATCAAGGACGGGCTGCATCCGCTTGCCTGCCCCTATCCAGGCGAAATTCTTGACAGTACCGCTTGGGCTATATTAGCATGGCCCCTGACGTTAGGCGCGTAGCTCAGGGGGAGAGCGCTACCTTGACACGGTAGAGGTCGACGGTTCAAGACCGTCCGCGCCTACCATTTCGCGGAACGAAGGCATCAGGTCGCCGGGGACGAGAACCCATTCGATTGCGGGAGACGGAGTCAGATGCGAGGTCGCAGGCAACAGAGAACCACAGGCGCAGTGACGTGCATGCGTTGAGGGTTTCTCCAAGCCGGTCCGGCCGCAGATGATTTCGGGACGCTTCCCGCAGGAACGAAGAGGTTCCGGAAGACAGGTCCCGCGGCGATCGTGATGCCTTTTCTTATTTGAACCCTATGCCTATCGAGACCCAACAGATTCAGATCACCTTGACGGACGGAACCACCCGCCAGGTCCAGAGCGGCTGTACCGTCGGCGAAGCCCTGAGCGGAACAACCGGCCGTCTCGGCCCGGACATCCTGGCGGCGAAGGTCAACGGTACGCCCGTGGACCTGAGCAAGGCCCTGACCGAACCGGCGACGGTGGAACCGATCACCTTCGCCTCCCCGGAGGGCAAAGAAGTCTACCGGCACAGCAGCACCCATATTATGGCCCAGGCGGTCAAAGAAGTGTTCCCCTCGGCCCAAGTCACCATCGGCCCGGCCATCGAGGAAGGCTTTTACTACGACTTTGCCTTCGAACGGCCGTTTACCCCGGAAGATCTGGCCAAAATCGAGGCCCAAGCCTTGGAGCTTATCAAGGCCAACCGCCCCTTCAAGCGTGTGGAGATGCGCCGCTGGGATGCGATCAATTTCTTCAAACACCGCGGCGAGTTGTACAAGGCCGAAATTCTCGAAAGCATCGAGGATGAGACCGTCTCACTCTACGATCAGGGCGATTTCATCGACCTCTGCCGCGGACCGCACCTGCCGTCCACCGGACGGGTTGGGGCCTTCAAGCTGCTCTCCAGCGCCGGCGCCTACTGGCGGGGAGACGAGCGCAATCCGATGTTGCAGCGGATTTACGGGACCTCTTTCCCGACCCAGGCGGAGCTGGATGCGCACCTCGCCAAGCTTGAAGAGATCAAGCGGCGGGACCACCGCAAGCTCGGCAAAGAGCTCGACTTGATCTCGCTGCAGGACGAGATCGGGCCAGGCCTCGTCCTCTGGCATCCCAAAGGCGCCCTGGTCCGCCTGCTGATCGAGAATTTTTGGCGGGAGCAGCACATCAAGCAGGGCTATGAGCTGGTCTATTCGCCCCACGTCGCGCGCCTGGATCTCTGGAAGACCAGCGGACATGTGGATTACTACCGGGAAAACATGTTCGCCTCGATGAAGGTGGAAGCCAGCGAGTACCAACTCAAGCCGATGAATTGCCCGTTCCACATCATGATCTACAAGGGCCACCTGCGCAGCTACCGGGACTTGCCGATCCGGTACGGCGAGTTGGGCACCGTGTATCGGTACGAGCGAACCGGCGTGCTGCACGGCCTGTTGCGGGTCCGCGGCTTCACCCAGGACGATGCCCATCTGTTCTGCCGGCCGGACCAGATCGAGTCCGAAGTCAGCCGGGTCCTGGACTTTACCTTCTTCGTGCTCCGGACGTTCGGCTTCTCGGAATTCGAAGTCTACGTCTCGACCAAGCCTGAAAAATCAGTCGGCGCGCCGGAAAACTGGGCGCTGGCGACCAGCGCCCTGGAAGCCGCCCTCAAGGGACGGGGCGTCGCCTACGAGATCGACCCGGGCGAGGGGGTCTTCTACGGCCCCAAGATCGACATCAAAATCAAGGACGTGCTTGGCCGGGCCTGGCAATGTTCCACGATCCAGATCGACTTCAACAATCCCGAACGGTTCGGACTGGCCTACACGGGCGAGGATGGGAAAGCCCACCAGCCGATCATGATCCACCGGGCGTTGATGGGGTCCATCGAACGTTTCTTCGGCATTCTGGTGGAACACTACGCCGGGGCCTTCCCCACCTGGCTCGCGCCGGTTCAGGCGATGGTGCTGCCGATCAGCGAGCACCAGCATGCCTATGCCGTGAAAGTCACGGAACAGCTGAAGGAAGCTGGGCTACGCGCCGACGTCGATCTGCGGAACGAAAAAGCCGGCTATAAAATCCGCGAAGCCGAGAAGGCGAAAATTCCCTATATGCTGGTCGTTGGCGCCCGCGAACAGCAGGCTGAATCGGTGTCGATCCGCAAGCGCGGCGGCGAAGATAAGGGCAGCCAGCCGGTGCTGGCGGCCATTGATCTGATCAGGGCCGATCTGGCGCAGGCCCTGTCGTGACCATAACCCTTTTTCTGAGAGGTGTCGTATCGTCCCCAAACTGCGTGTAAATCGGGAAATCCGAGTCCGGGAAGTGCGCGTGATCGGGCCTGAAGGCGAGCAATTGGGCATCCTGCCCACACCCGATGCGCTCAAGAAGGCCCAGGAACTGGGCTACGATCTGGTCGAGGTGGCGCCCACGTCGGCGCCGCCGGTCTGCCGGATCATGGATCATGGAAAATACAAGTACGAGCTTCAGAAAAAAGAACACCAGAGCCGGAAGCATCAAAAATCCACGCAGGTCAAAGAGATCAAGCTGCGGCCCCGCACCGACAAACACGATCTGGAGATCAAAATCCGGCAGGTCAAGGAGTTCCTGGCGGATGGCAACAAGACCAAAGTCACGGTCACGTTCCGGGGACGCGAGATGGCGAACCAGGAAATGGGACGCACGATGATGAACAGCGTGATGCAGCAATTGATGGAAAACGGGACGATCGAGTATGCGCCCAGGATGGAAGGGCGCAGTCTGATCATGATCGTCGCGCCCAAGTGATCCGCGTGCCGGGAAGGGACCGGGCACTGAGCCGCAGCCACTGAAGAGCAAGCAACTCGGGAAGGAGAACGACGATGGCAGGGCAAAAATTGAAAACGCACAGCGGCGCCAGCAAGCGCATCGGCCGGACCGGCAGCGGCAAGCTGCGGCGGCGCAAGGCCGGGAAACGGCACATCCTAACCAGCAAGGCGCGCGACCGCAAGCGGAGACTCAAAGGCACGACGCCCGTGGATCACACCATGACCATGTCGGTCAACCGGCTGCTCCCCTATAACACATAGCTGTTAGCTGTGAGCCGACAGCCCTCAGCGTCCGACCACGCTTTATAAATAAAGGTAAGGAGAACAAGACATGCCACGCGTAAAAGGCGGTCCCAAGACCAGGCAGCGGAGAAAGAAACGGCTGAAGCTTGCTAAAGGCCAGTACGGAGCGAAGAGCCGGCTGTTCAGAAGCGCCACCGAATCGGTGGACAAGGGCCAGACATACGCCTATGCCGAGCGGAAGAAGCGGAAACGGAATTTCCGGCGCCTCTGGGTCACCCGTATCAGCGCCGCGGTGCGTCAGCACGGGATGACCTACAGCCGTTTTATCAATGCGCTGAAAAAAGCCAATGTGCTGCTGGATCGGAAGGTGCTGTCGGATATGGCCATCAAGGACCCGGCAGGATTCGACCAGCTGGCCACCCTGGCGAAGCAGACCGCCTCGGCATAGCCCGCTCACAGGTCGGAAAGTCTGAAAGTCAGAAAGTCCGCCCCGTTTCAGGACTTGACGACTTTCAGACTTTATGACTTTTCGACAGTCCCTTCGGCCAGCCGATCCACTTCCAGTTCGAATACCACCGCCGGCATCGTCACCTGCCACTGCTCCAAAACTTCGGGGTGCAGTTCGCCGATCAGGCCGATGGCGTGGCCCTGCAGCAGAATCCGGCCGGCCCGCCCGGGCAAGAACGAAGGGTGAGCCACCGGCTCCAGGCTGTAGGGACAATTCAAATAAAACAACAGCAGGTCCAAACTGGAATGGACTTCCGAGAAGTTCGCGCTGGCATGGGCGATCAGCGCACCGAGCGACATCCGAGTACGTGATCCGTGCTCCTCTGCCTGATCAGGCACCGCCACTTCCCCGACCTCAAAGAGCCGGTGCGGATAGAAGGAACGGGTGGACGCCGCCTCCACCCGCAGGAGGGACGGCACAAGCCACTGCCTTAGGCAACTGAAGGTCTGAGACATCGCATTGTCCACTTCCACGATACGGTCCCACTCGCTTCCGGTCAGCCCCATCCGCTCGATCAGTTCTTGCCGCGAGGCCAAGATGTTGGCCATGATTTCCTGGAAGCCCAGCCCGACCATCAGATCGCGCACCCGGTCGGACATCTGCTCCACGCGGGACAGGCCGCCCACGGTGAACTGGGACGGCATCACAGGCTCGAACGAGCCGTACCCGCGGCTGATCGCTACGTCTTCTACCACGTCGACCGCATGCATCAGGTCGTTCCGGTAGGGCGGCAGCTTCACCGTCAGCTTGTCCTTCGATCCTCGGACTTCGCACCCATAGACCGACAGAGCCTCGCGGATCTGCTTCGGCTCCAACGGCACCCCCAGAGCTTCCCGAATCACCTGGACTGCAATGGCCCGTGGCTGGCCGAAATCCAGCGGGGTGAGCATGGATTTCCCCAAGGCCGTCTCATAGGGGTAGGTCATCTGCACCGGCTCAATGGCGGCGCCCCGATCCGCCAGATTGACCGCCAGAATGTTCAGGGTCAGCACGACCATCAACAGATCGGTGCCGGTGACTTCCACAAAGAGGTCCCGGTCTCCGATCCGCACTTCCCCAATCTCCCGGCTATTGATGATCGGAGGGAGCGACAGCACCTGCCCCTCGTCATCCCGCAGGAGAGGCACCCGGTCATGGCCGGCGATCAACGCCCCGTACTCTAATCCTTTGGGATGCACGGCGAGGATCTCGCGCAGCGACATCTTGTCGTCGAAACCCAGCGGCGTGAACCGGGCATCATCAGGCTTGACCAGATCGTAGGTCACCGGAAAGACAATCGCCGGGAGGCGATAGAGCCCGATGGACACGGTGCTGCGCTTGCGCCCGAAGATGTCGGCCAGTTTTTCCTGCACCTGGATCAACTGCGCCAGACCGACCTCGGTCACTGCATAGCCGCAAGCCGTACAGGCCGCCACATAGGGGCGAATCTGCTCCAGGCCCGGCGCAACGAGCAGGCGCCGTCTCGCCTGGGGCTTGGCGCCGAAGAACGGATAGGCCGGCGCGGCGCCGGTCAGCTTGATCCGAATCTGCCGGGCCACGCCCTCGGCGGACCAGAGATCGGGCCGGTTGCTGTCCTGCAATTCGACCCGCACCTCGCCCGTCTCGTGGTCATGATCTTTCAGCTCACCCTTGACCAAAGACAGCCAGGGCTCCAGGCTCTCGGCGGTCAGAACATTCCGCCCCGCCGTGGCTTCCCCAAGCGCAACGGTGCCGAGAAGCTGCTCGAAATCTTTGAGATTGATGGAAATGGTCGGCATAGAAAGAAGTTATCCGTCGTCAGTTCTCAGTAAAAATAGGCCCTCTGCCTGAGCTCGTTAGCCCCCGCCTCGCTCCTTACCGACCACTGAATACTGTTTACCGACCACTGCTTAGAAGTGTCCGCGGGTGGTCCGCAGCATGTCCAGATCGGTGGAGAATAGGTCCCGAATATCGTGGATGCCCAAGGCCACCATGGCCATTCGGTCCAGCCCCAGTCCCCAGGCGATCACCGGCACCTCGACGCCCAGCGGCAGCGTAACCTCCGGGCGAAATAACCCGGCTCCGCCCAGCTCCATCCACCCGAGCTTGGGATGCCGGACATGCAGCTCCACGGACGGTTCAGTGAAAGGGAAGTAGGCCGGCAGGAACCGGCTTTCCTTTGCCTGCGCCATTTCGACGGCAAACAAGTTCAGCAGCCCCAGCAAGGTGCGAAAATTGATGTCAGGCCCCAGGACGATCCCTTCCACCTGAAAGAAATCGGTCGCATGCGTCGCGTCCACTTGGTCGTAGCGGAAGCAGCGCGCGATGGAGAAATACTTCCCCGGCACCGCAGGCCCGGACGCCAACCGATGCGCCGACACCGCCGTGCCCTGGCTGCGCAGCACCAGCCGCTTGGCTCGCTCGGGATCATAGGCATAGCCCCAGCCGGCGGATCCCGTGTCGTCGCCGCTGCGATGCGTCTCCGCCACGCGCGACAGAAAGGGCTCGGCGATTGCCCGCGCATGCGTGGGTTCTTTTAGGAAATAGACGTCGTGAATGGCCCGCGCCGGATGGAACTGCGGCATGTACAACGCGTCCATGTTCCAGAACTCGGTCTCGACCAGAGAGCCCCGCATTTCCTGGAACCCCATGCTGACCAGCTTGCGTTTGACCAAATCGAGAAACTCGCGGTAGGGATGCCGCCGCCCCGCCGACAGGCGCGGCGGCCGCAGGCTGATCGTATATTGCCGGAAACGCTTCGTCCGCCAGGACCCGTCTTTGAGCAGTTCCGGCGTGAGCTGCGAGACCTCGTCGCCCAAGCCCTGGGTCGCGATCGTCTGCGCAGCTTCCTGCCCGGTCGGGGTCAATTGATAGCGGCGCTCGACCCGGTCGTCGATCCGAAAAGGCTCGTTGGGATTGCCCCGTTTGACGGCATAGTGTTCGATGACCCGGCGCAGGGGCTCCGAAAACGCGTGGAGCTCCCTGGGCGCCCCGTGCAGATCCTTCAGCAAGGTGCGCAAGGATTCGGCCAGGGGGCTGGGCGCGCCGGTGGCTTCGACGTGCCCGCCCGGCACGATCCGAATCGCGCCTTCCTTCTTCAGACTCCCGACAGCGCCGCTCATTTCGCTGGGCTCCAACCCTTCGCGGGCCTGGAGGTCCTGAATGGTGATGCGCTTGCCGGTCTGCTTGGCGTCCCGGACCACCGACAGAATGCGTTCGATGGGGGCATATTTCTCGAAGTACCGCTCGCCCACCTTGCTCAACGACACGATCGGCGTGACGACTTCGGATTCTACCCGGATCAGCGCTTTCGCCAGCAACCACTCTACGGCCATGCTGAGTTGTGAGGGCTCCAGGCCGGCGGCGTGTCCGATATCTTCCTGGCGAAGAGGACGAGCCTGCTGCGTCTGGTGCTGGCCGAGCACGGTCAGCACCTTGATCTCGAGGGGATGGAGGCTGCCGATCTGGGAAAGGGTGTCCACCGAATCTCCCGATCAGGACCGACGAGACGATCGGCCGGCCGGAGCCACGCCGGTTGCAGGAGCCGTACGGTGAGAGGCCCGACGCAACGCGCCGATCACCGCGCCATAGTCCGCGCTGCAGAATATCGCCGAGCCGGACACGAGCACGTCGGCGCCGGCCTCAATGATGTGCCCGGCATTGTCGACTTTGACGCCGCCGTCCACCTCCAGCAACGCGCCGCTGCCGGTTTGATCGATGAGCTGCCTGGCCCTCATAATCTTGTCCAGGACCGACGGGATGAACTGTTGCCCGCCGAACCCCGGATTCACCGACATGATCAACAAGAGGTCGGCCTCGACGAGTATTTCCTCCACCGTCGCCAGCGAGGTCGCCGGATTCAGCGTCACCCCGGCCTTGACGCCCCGTTCCTTGATGGACTGGACCGTGCGATGGAGATGCGGACAGGCCTCCACGTGGACCGTCAGATAGGTCGCGCCGGCCTGCGCAAACTCGGCAATGAAGGCATCGGGGTTCGTCATCATGAGATGCACATCCAGCGGAAGCTTGGTCGCCTTGCGCAAGGCCTCGACGATCGGCGGGCCGACCGTCAGGTTGGGGACGAAGTGGCCGTCCATAACGTCCACGTGAAGCCAATCGGCCCCGGCCGCTTCCACGCGGGCCACTTCCTCGGCCAAACGGGCAAAGTCCGCGGAGAGAATGGACGGAGCGATCCGCAGGGAAGGCCGTGCCATCACGCACCCGCCTTTCTGAGCCGGGCGGCAAAAAACCCGTCCATCGAAAAACGATTCACCGCCGTCGACAAGTCGCCTTGTTGGGTGATCAACTCCAGGCCGGTCGTCGGCAGGAGAGCCGAAACTGGTTCCCTGCGGAACTCCGCGTGCTTGCTCAGGAATTGATTGATCACGTCGGTCGTCTCCTCCGGCTCTGTGGAGCAGGTACTATAGACCAAGCAGCCGCCGGGCCGCAAGAGACGGCACGCCGACTCGAGTAGCAGGAGCTGCTTTCTCTGGTGGGCGGGAAGCAGCACGGCATGCTTCTGCCACTTTCCCTCCGGATGACGCCGCAAGACACCCAGCCCGCTGCAGGGAGCATCCAGCAAAATGCGATCGAACGGCCGAGCGGCCGCCGGCTCTCCTCGCGTCACATCTCCCTGTACCGGGGTGACGATCTGGACGCCGAGCCTGGCACAATTTTCCCGAAGCCGCCGTAACCGGTCCGGGCTTTGGTCCATGGCCACCACCTCCCCCCGATTCTCCATCAAGGCCGCCAGGGCCGTGGACTTTCCTCCCGGCGCGGCACAGGCATCCAGAATCCGCTCGCCCGGCTGCGGGGCCAGCAGGCCGGTCACCAACTGGGCCGCCTCGTCCTCGACGTAGAACAGTCCCTCGCCGAACTGGGGGATGTCGGTAATCAGCCCGCACTTGTCCAGCACCAGGCCAAGTGGGCTGACCAAGGTCGGGGTGACCTGGTAGCCGCTCAACCGCAGCGCCTCGGCCAAGGCCTCGCGGGTGCTCCGCAGGCTGTTGATTCTGATCGTCAACGGCGGAATGGTCAGGGTGGCTTGGCAAAGCTGCTCCGCTTGGGCCATGTCGAAACGCGCGGCCCACCGCTCGGCCAGCCAGGCGGGGCAAGCATAGCGAATGGAGAGAAACGTCGCTGGCTCTTTGTCCGGATCGGGCCAGGCTGGGGCCGATTCCCGGATTAAGCTGCGGAGCACCGCGTTGGTATAACCGGACCATCGCGTTCCCGCGCCTGGCTGAGCTTTGATAAGGGCCACCGATTCGTTGACCGCGGCGGACTGGGGGATCCGGTCGAGGTAGAGCAGTTGGTAGGCCGCCAGGCGCAGGGCCGCTTGCACGGGATGGGGGAGGCGCTGGATCGGCCGGTCCGCCACATGATCAAGCCGCCAGTCGAGGGTCAATCGATGCCGGAGCACCCCATAGACCAGTTCCACCGCGAGAGCCCGATCGCGGGGATCCAGCGAGGCGCGGCGCAAACTCTGATCCAGCGCGTCGTCGGCATAAACGCGCGCGCGGTCGACGGCCAGCAGCGTCTCCAGCGCCGCCGCTCTCGCCCCTTGCAATGGTTTCATGAGGGCACAGTCGGCGGAGGAGGACCGAACTGGAGGCCCGGCTCAAGCGCATGGCCGGCCAGGTATTGGGACACGGACATCCGCCGGCTGTTGGCTGGCTGCACCTCCGTGATACGCAGCAGCCCCGAGCCGGTTTGCACAAGCAGCGCGTCTTTTCCGACAGCCACAATGGCGCCGGGAACAGCCGCCGGGGCGGTCCCCGAGGCAACCGGCGCGACGGCCTCGGTCTTCCAGAAGCTCCACCGATCCGCTCCAAGATACGTATAGGCGCCGGGCCATGGCGACAAGCCGCGCACCCGGTTGGCCAACGCTGCGGCCGGCAAGGTCCAGTCGAGCAATCCATCGTCCTTCTTCAGCAACGGCGCCATCGAAGCCTGGCTGGAATCCTGTGGGCATGGAGTCAGACTTCCCGCTTTGAGGCGACGGAGGGTCTCGATCAGCAGTCGGCCCCCGACCGCCGCCAGCTTGACCGACAGAGAGCCGGCCGTATCGTCCGGAGCGATGGCCACCGACTCCTGCAACAGAATCGCGCCTGTGTCCATCCCCTCGTCCATCAGCATAGTCGTGATTCCGGTCTCACGCTCCCCGTTGATGACGGCCCACTGGATCGGTCCGGCGCCGCGATACTTGGGCAGCAGCGAGGCGTGGACGTTCACGCAACCTTTGGGCGGGAGATCCAGAATCATCTTGGGCAGGATGCGCCCGAACGCCGCCACCGCGATCAAGTCCGGCCGCCAGGCTTGCAGCGCCTCCAGAAACGCAGGGTCCTTCATCTTCAGCGGCTGCAAGATTGGAATCTGCGCCCGTTGGGCAACGAGCTTCACGGGAGACAGCGCGAGATCCTGCCCTCGCCCCTTCGGGCGATCCGGCTGCGTGACCACGCCCACGACGTCGTCAGGCGAATGACGGAGTGCGTCCAACGACGGCACGGCGAACTCCGGCGTGCCCATGAAGACAATACGCATGGGGCTGTGTTAACACGCCACCGGCACGAAATCAACGACCGGCCTTACCTTGACTTCGCTTCGACCGCTTTGTTAGTATCCGGCCGCGGGGTGGAGCAGCCTGGTAGCTCGTTGGGCTCATAACCCAAAGGTCAGAGGTTCAAATCCTCTCCCCGCAACCAAACGAACGCGATGCTCGTCAAGGCCCTGGCCGCTAATCGGTCGGGGCTTTTGTGTTTTCACGGGCCGATGGGAGAGGGGATCGGGGGGCGCCTTTAGCGGCAGGATTGCGGCGGCCACTCCTTGACGGTCCATTCCTGGAGAACCTGCTTCCGGTCGAAGGTCAGCACGTATTCGACGCAACTTGAGACGCCGAACGGAGGGTTGTGGGAGTAGTTGAGCTCCCGGTAGACCCAGATGTCCCCGCTTTTGTCCGGCGGGAAGATTTTGAGTGGCGGGCCGATATCCCGCTTCACGTCAGCCTGAGTCGCCACGCCCTGGACGGAGGGCAGGTACTCGACCAACCGTGGACCGGCGCATCCGGCGAGCAAGAGGATGAAGAGGATGGCGGAACGCATGGAGGGGAGCGAGAAAACCTGCACGAGATTCGTCCTAGGTCAAAGCTTGACGTTGCAAGAGATATCGATTTGCCGCAGACCGATTAGTCCTTCAACAAGAACGACATCTTGACGCCTGCGACTTCCAGCAGATCCCCGTCCTTCAGATCGGCCCGTCCCTGGATCGGCGTGCCGTTGACCAACACCTTCTTGCCGTCTTCCGAGAGGCTGATGTTGTAGCCGGCCGGCCGACGGCTGATCATGGCCGCCACCTTCGGGGCAAACCAGCCGGTGAGCTTCACCGTGGAGCCATCCTGCGAACCGATGAGGACGATGCGGCCGGTAAGCTGGTATTCTTTTTTATCCGTGCCGCCCGAGAGGACCTGCAACACCCCGATCTGTTCCTTTGGCTTGGGCTGCGTGGTCTGCTCGGCTTTGAGCAGCTCCCGCTGTTTCTGGGTGTCCAGGATCATCGTCTTATCCGTATCCACGGCCTGAGCAGGCGGCAATGCCAAGCCCTTCGCCTCGTCTTCATAGAGCAGCACGTGTTTCCCGATGGTGACTCGGTCCCCGTCCTTCAACTGGCGCTTATCGATTTTCTTCTCGTTGACGAAGGTGCCGTTGGTGCTGCCCAGGTCTTCGAGAAAATAAACCGCTTGCACGCGGGACAACTTGGCATGGTGTCCGGACACGGCCGGATTGTCGATGACCACGTCGTTGTCGGGCTTCCGGCCGATCGTGAATTGCTCGCGATCCAGCGGCACGTCCTTGATGACCGCCTCGTTGAATTTCACAATGATCTTTGGCATACCCTCTTCACCTTGGCCGGCCCCATGAATGTGCGACGCGATCCGTCATCCCCACACCCGACGCCAGAGCCCCCTCAGCCCGCCTTCACACAAGGCGATCAGCACAACCGTCGTATTATCCTCTCCTCCCGCGGCATTAGCCAGCGCCACCAACCGTTCGGCCGCGGCCTGCGGCGTCGCCCCGTTGCGCACCGCGTGCAGAATCTCATCCGGTTTGACCCCGCGTGTCAACCCGTCCGAGCAGAGCAGCAGCACATCGTTCACCTCCAGGGGCAGCTCGTCGAGCGCGACCTCCACCGTTTCCTCGATGCCCAAGGCCCGCGTCACGATGTTCTTCTGGGGAGACCGCTCGGCCTCCTCCTCCGTCAGCAACCCCCGACGGACCTGCTCCGCCACCAGCGAATGGTCTTCGGTCAAGGGCTGAATGCCGCCGCCGCGGATCAAGTACAGCCGGCTGTCCCCGATGTGCGCGACGGACAACGTCTGCCCGCTGATCAGCGCGGACACCACGGTCGTCCCCATCCCGGCCTGATCGGATCGGCTCCGCGCCGCCCCATGCACCACTTGATTGGCCAGGCGGAGCGCGCTCGCCAGCCGGTTGGTCTGCGGCGAGAACCCGGCATCGGACGGCCCGACCATCGGCAACGTCGCATTCAGGCCAGCATCGCGAACATGCTGCTGGATCACCTCCACCGCGAGACGGCTCGCCACCTCCCCCGCATTGCGCCCGCCCATGCCGTCACAGACTAGATAGAGACCCAGATCGGGCGCGGCACAAAAACTGTCCTCGTTGTGCCCCCGCTTGAGGCCGACGTCCGACTTGGCTCCAAACCGGGTTTCCATAGCTGCCGCCTATCTGCTCCTCCCGCAACCGCGCCTACGCTACATCCCCTGGAGGCAAGCCCGTAGGGCTTGGGCCATCTCGCTCCCACGCTAGTACCGCAAAGCGACATCCTTTTGCAAGGCCCTGCCGAGCACCGCTTGGCAGGCGGCCGGCAAGTCGGGCCGGATCTTGGTCGGCGACTGGTGGGGTTGGTTCGCTATCTGAAACAGGAGGGTGGCCACGCTGTCGGCCTGGAACGGCTTCTCGCCGGTCAGCAGCTCGAACAGGACGACCCCCAACGAGAACAAATCGGACCGGCCGTCCACCTTGGCGCCGGCCAGCTGCTCCGGAGACATGTAACTGGGCGTGCCCAGCACCACGCCGGTCTGGGTCTTGGAGGAGGCCGCGATCCGCGCAATGCCGAAGTCGGTCACTTTCGGCGTCCCGTCCTTCATCAGCATGATATTCGCGGGCTTGATGTCCCGATGCACAATCCCCTGGTGGTGCGCATAGTCCAGCGCGTCCGCCACCTTGGCCACGATTTCCAGGGCGCGTGGCAGCGGCAACAGGTTCTCTTTCCGGCAATGGCCCTTCAGATCGGTCCCCTCCAGCACCTCCATGGCGATGAAACCCAATTCCTGCTCCTCGCCCGCATCGTAGATCGTGACGATGTTCGGATGCGAGAGCCGGCCGGCCGACTCGGCCTCGCGGAAGAACCGTTCTTTGACCTCGGCCGACTGTTCCGGCTCCACGTCGTCCAGGCGCATGGTCTTGATCGCAACGGACCGTTGGATTTTGGGGTCCTTGCCCAAATAGACGACGCCCATGGCACCGCGGCCCAGCTCCTTGACGACCTCGTACCGGCCCAATGTCGGTTTCACCCCGCCGTCCTCCAAAACGACGGTCCCCTCGGCTCCGCCTTTCTTGAGGCCGCCCGATCCGAAGATCATGGTCTCGCCCGCTTCTTTCAGGCGCTGCCTGCGCGCGTCGACGTCTTTGAACCGGAGCTCGTTGGTCTGAATATGCTCGTAGACCGCCACGGCCTTGTTGAACATGCGCTTGCGTTCGAAGTCGAGGGCGAGGTTGTAGAGGAGTCCCATCATGGCGTCGTCCAGCGGACACTTGCGGAATTTTTCGAAAGCCAGGTCCAGCATGCCCTGCCCTTGGAAGGAGAGGCCCAGCATCTTATTCGTCTCGATGCTGTCCGCTTCCGCCAGCTCCTGCCGCCACTCGCTGAGCATCACGCGTGTGCCAACGGCAACCGCATAGCCCAGCCCCAACAACAGGCAAGCCGGCAGGACAGAGACCACAGCGCCGGACATCGCAAAGAGCGCCGCGGCGATGCCGGCAAGGAGCAGGATCGCAGCCCCGGTCATAATGCCGCCCCACCTGATGCTCAGCCGAGGCAGGCCCCCGACGAGACACGCGCCGGCCAGCAGCAGAGCGACGAGTTCGAACGGGCCGGCCCACAGGGGGACAAAGATGAACTGCTGATCCAAAAGATTCTGCGCGACGCTGGCCATCACCTCGACGCCGGGAACCGAGGCCGCGAGCGGCGTGACGTACCGATCGGCCAGTCCGTCCGCCAAGGGGCCCAGCAGAACCAGTTTGTTGCGGAACGTTCCGGGCAGGACCTCTCCCGAGAGGACCGCATGCGCCGAGACGGTCTTGAATGCATGGCCTGCTCGAGCAAAGCCGACGGGCAGCCGCAGCCAGGGGTCCGTGGGAATCTGGACTGAGCCGAGCGACACCTGTCCACCCAGCTGCACTTGCACCTTGCCCGGCGGGACGTTCAAAAACACGCTGACCGTCCGCAGGGCGAACGAGGGATAGACGTGTCCGTGATAGTCCACCAACAAGAGCTCGCGGCGCACCACGCCGTCTTCGTCCGGACGCAAATTGACATGGCCGACGGCCATTCCATCCCGCTGGAAGGCCGAGAGGGGCGGCGTGAGCCGCCGGGCCTCGGTCGGCGGAAAGACGTTCCGGTCCGGCGGATTGCTGATGGCGTCCATGGCGTTGGCCAGAATCGGCGCCGGGGGATCGGCAGCCTCTGCGCCCAGCGGGGAGCCGATCTCAAATACCATCGGCAGCACCACTTGGGGTGCCCGTTCAAGCGAGGCGGCCAGCTTGGCATCGTGGTCCAGACGGGTTTCGGCCTCGGTCAGGTCTTGCAGCAGCGCAGCATATATCTCCTGCGCCCGTAGGTCCGCCTCGGCCGGTTTCTTGGCCGCCTCCAACTCCGTTGCCGCGACCTGGGATTGCAGAAGCAGCTCTTTTTTGAGCCCGCGGATTTCCTGCAACCCTTGCGTCTGGTCCGGTTCGGACAGGACAAAATCCACGCCGATCACCGCGGCGCCGCTTTCGCGCAGAATGTCGATCAACTCGCCCATGGTGGACCGGGGCCAAGGCCAGCGACCGACCCGCGTCAGACTGTCGTCGTCGACGCCGACGATCACGATCTGGTCCGACGGTGGCGCGGACGCCCGCAGGGGCATACGAAGATCGTAGGTGAGATAGTCGAGGTGACGCAACACCGGCCAGTCGGCCAGGTACCCGACGACGAACAGGAGGGTAAGGCCCCCTCCGATGACCCACTCGGAGAGTAGACGGTTGGACGATGCGACGCTCATGGCCCTATCCAAGACTGCCTGTGGCAAGTTCAGTCAGAGTAGTCAAACGGTCCATGCAAGTCAAATAAAACGCGAAGTTACGCGAGGCGAGGAGGATCGGGCCGGTTACGGCCGATCGAGAGGTTGAACCGGAGCCGGAGATTGGACCGATGCCAGCTCGTCGTAGAGTCCCATCCGGTCCCGCACTTGTCTGAGGTAGAGCCCGGTGTCCTCCGGAGCCCGCTGCGCCAGGAGGGTGAGCACTTGCGTGTCGGTCAGGTCCTGGACCCGCACTTGCTTGAGGACCTTGTTCTGGACGTTGGCCGGGCCCCATTTGTAGGCGCAGATCATCAGGGAGGTTTGCTTGTCGCCGGCCTCCAATCCCCCGACGAGCTGCTTCCGCAACAGGCGCAAATAGGCGGCGCCCAGCTCGACGTTGTGGGCCGGGTCCAGGAGGTATTCATCGTCCAGCACCCGGTCTTCTTTGTAGAGAAAATTGTAGGCGTCCCGCGCCGCCGCCCGGGGCACCAACTGCATCAACCCGTAGGTCGGCGAGGGGGATTGGGCCCGGGGGTTGAAAAACGATTCCGTATGGATCACCGCATAGAGCAAGCGCGGATCGAGCCCGTGCTGCTTCGCGTACAGCGGCACCACGTCCTGATATTGCAAGGCGCGCTGCGTGATATGGTCGGGCGTCATCGCGATCTTGGCCGTGACCTTCACGCGCGCAACCCCATCCCGCGATTCCACCGGCTTCTGCTCGACCACCGCGGCGGGCAGAACCTCATCCTGCACGAAAGCCTTGACGGTCTGCCGATCCACCGGTTTCCCCTCGCGACTCACGACTTGACCGGCCAGCGCCGTCCGGCCCGGCGCGGCTTCCTGGTCGAAGACCCGCTCGAGCTGATGGAGGAGCCGGCTCCAGGACCCGGGCAGGGCGATCAGGCGCAACTGCGCCTGGTCCGGAAGCGGCGCCAGCAAGGCCGGCACCGCCCGCAACCCATTCAGCGTCAGGCCGACCCTGGTCAGGGACAAAAACCAGGCTGGCTGCATGGCGCTGACTTCGGCCAGGGGCACCAACGCCGCGACCTCGACCGTCCCTTGCTCGAAATCCACGATGCTCCTGGTCTCATGGGTCTGGGAATAGTCAACCCAGTCCTTCGGGGTGGACCGCAACGCCCGGTCCCACTTCTGTTCGATGGCCTGTTTGGTCCGGTCCCAGCGAGCCTCGATCTCCCGCTCTCGCTGCTTCCACTGGGATTCCATGGCCTGCCGCTTGCCCCGATACTCCTCGTGAAGGCTGCGGAGCGCATCCTCTCCCTGCTGCTGCCGCTCTTGAAACCGCCGGTCGATCTCTTGAAACGGGTCGGCGGCCAGGGCGGGACCGGGAGTCACGCCCCCAGCTGCGATCCCCATGACGACACCGACCGCCAGCATCCTCCGCCCTATCCGCTTCATCGCCGGCTCCTCGCGCAACGGGCCTCGATTAAATTCCGAATTGCCGCTTCAACTTGTCGATCTCGGCCGGATCGTACTTTTTCCGAATTTCAAATTCTTTCTTGAGCGCCGACACTTGCTCGGACAATTCGAGAAAATCCTTGATCCAGTGGCCGGGCACAAAGGCTTTGACATCGGTAGACTTGTAGATCGGACCGTAGGGCGTCGGCTCCTCGATCAGGTCGATGGCCAGGAGCGTGGTGCCGGCGTCATTGCAGAAGGAGAGGAGCGTCGGCGCGCGAAGCCCCTTCGTCGCCCCTCCGTTGCCTCCGACCCCTCGGCTGAGGCGCAGCGTATAGCCATGCCGATTCTGATCGAAATGGAGGATCTCTTCTTCGCAAGCCTCGGGCTGGACCGTCCGGGAATCGTCGGTCGCATTTTGGAGCGTTTCCGCCGCAGGCGCATCGCCGGCGACCGCGGGCGCAATCTTATCCCAGCTGGGAGAACCCTGGACCTGCTCGTACATGTCCAACAGCCGCCGGCTCAGCTCCAAGCTGCGGGCCAGCGCTTTGCGTTGCTCCACTTGGGCATGGATGTTCCCGGTCATTTTTTTCAAGTCCTGTTCCAACCGGTGGAGCCGGTCGTCGAGTGCCCGACGAAGCGAGACCAGGTCGTGAAATTTCGGTTCGTCTTCCATGGGGTCCGTCGCAAAGGCGGCGCAGCCGTTCACGCTCCCGGGTCGGCCGCAACCGGGCTCCAGCTTAGCATTGAGGCGGGTGGCGTACAACTCCTCCGCAGGATTCCTCCGGTCCGCGGCGCCCACGCAGAAGTCGCGGTTGCGCCTTCAGCGGCAGCCGGGTACAGTACCCCCAATGCAGGGGACGGTCCGCAGAGGAGGGTGGGTATGCAGTATCGGCGCCTGGGGAGAACGGGGTGGCAAATCTCCGAGGTCGGCTTCGGTGCCTGGGGCATCGGCGGCACCTTCTGGATCGGTGCCCAGGACCAGGAGTCCCTCTCGGCTCTCCACGCTTCCATCGACGCGGGGTTGAATTTCATCGACACGGCTTTGGTCTACGGCGACGGGCACAGCGAAGCTCTCGTGGGCCAGGTGGTCCGGTCCCGCAAGGAACGTCTCTATGTCGCCACCAAAGTCCCCCCGAAGAACCTTCATTGGCCAGCCTTGACCGGCGATACGGTGGAGACGACCTTCCCGCCGGCCCACATTATCGACTGTACCGAGCAGAGCCTGAAGAACCTCAAACTCGAATGCATCGATTTGCAGCAACTGCACGTCTGGCGCGACGAATGGATGGAAGACCAGCGCTGGCTGGAGGCCTTGCTCAAGCTCAAGAGCCAGGGAAAGATTCGGGCCATCGGCGTGTCCATCAACGATCATGAGCCGGACTCGGCGCTCCGCCTGGTCGCCAGCGGGCTGATCGACACCGTGCAGGTAATCTACAACATTTTCGACCAGTCCCCGAACCGTGCGCTGCTCCCTGCCTGCCTCAAGCACGACGTCGGCGTCCTGGCCCGCTGTCCCTTCGACGAGGGGGGCTTGACCGGCAAGATCACCCCCGAGACTCAGTTCCCCGCCGGCGACTGGCGCAACGACTACTTCAAGGGCGACCGCAAGGCGCAGGTCGCCGCGCGAGTCGAACCGCTCAAGAAGCTGCTCGGCCCCGAAGCGAAGACGCTGCCGGAACTGGCGCTCCGCTTTTGCCTGGCCCATCCGGCGGTGAGCACGGTCATCCCCGGCATGCGCACCCAGGCCAACGTGCGCGCAAACTGTGCCTGGGCGGACGGGCGGCGCCTGAGCGACCAACTGGTGGCCTCGCTCAAGGCCCATGCCTGGAACAGGAATTTTTATGATTAACGCGAACCGGATGAGGTGGCGATGGGCAATCTGAAGGTCGGCGATCCAGCCCCGGACTTTACCGCAAGAACAGGCACCGGCGAGACCATCTCGCTCAAGTCCCTGCGCGGCAAACAAATCGTGCTCTACTTCTATCCGAAGGACGATACACCAGGCTGCACGATCGAAGCCTGCGGGTTTCGTGACGCGACAACCTCATTGGAACAGGCGGGGGCGGTGGTGCTGGGAATCAGCCGGGACGGGCAGGCTTCCCACCAAACGTTCAGCAAGAAATTCAACCTGCCGTTCCGCCTGCTCTGCGACGAGGACGGAACGATCGAGCGGGCCTACGGAGCGCACTGGCCGATCCTGAGCTGCCTGCCGGTCATCGGCCGCTTGATCGGCTCCAAACGCAAGACATTCGTCATCGACGCAACCGGCCGCCTCAAAGCCATCTTCCCGAAGGTCGACGTGAAGACCCACGTGGATGAAGTCTTAGCAACCCTTTGTGACTGAATACAATCCAGCCTGCTTTCTTCGCAGAGTTAGCCCTGACCATCAACGTAACCCTGAGCGATCCGTTTCACCTCTTCCGCAAATGATGGATCCTCCGAAAAGGAGGGAATCTCCATCAGTGCGATGAGCGCAAAGGCGTTTGCAAAGGTCAACACATCTTCTATATCTTCCGGTGATTAGTTCGGACCGATGTATTCAGGTGCATTTCGGCTCACTACTTGAGCATTACCACCATGAACATAGTTGCTCATCGGCTTCCAGGCCTTATCATAGAAGCTCTGTAGAGTGACCACGTAATCACCATCGCCCTTGGGCCTGAGGCGTCTAATGACTGAAACTGGTTTGATCGTAAGACGGTCCTGCTCGAGCCGTTCAAGTTCACTCTCAGTTGCTAGATATGTTGCCCACAGTCCAGTGATTCACCCGTCAAACATAGGGCGAAGCAATGAGAACGCCGAGCCAACAAATCAGCGCTCGACAAGAAGAATGATGGAACGATGGCGCTCAAGAACCGCGTCGAAGCTTCCCCCGGCAATGCTCCTTCGTAGGGAAGTAGGGGCGCTTCGGCCATATATGACCGTATAGATTTTGCGCGAAAACGATTGGGATCGGTGAAGAATGTCCATAACAAGAAAGAGAGACTACCTATGAGTAGATGACATTTCCAAGCCTCACAGGCTGTTCAAAAATGGCTTGTCACACCCGGCCCACCCCGCGCGCGCCTAGACGCGCGCATTTCCCGTGGCGAGGCCGCAGGGCGTGAGGACCCCGAGGCGTACTGGAGAAGTACGTTGAGGGGTTCGAGCGCCCGAGAACAAAGTTGGGGATTTTTAGGACAGCCTGTCAGCGGCCAATTTCGGCTAAGGGTTCCTTCGTCACATGAATCGCGCCGCGCGGGTTGGCGTCCAACTGATTGGCCGCAGCCAGTTCTTCCCTCGGCGGCGACGTCGTACATTCCGGCGTGGTGACCAGGCCCCAATGCTGGTTGTCTCGGCAGACGTTGCTCAGGACCATGGCTTCGGCATTGTGGAAGAGCAGAATGCCGCTGAGCATGTTGTCCCGGCAGACATTGCGGATGAGGTCCGGATGCGTCCCCTCGTCCCGGACGGCGAGTCCGAAATGGTGGTTGGCGAAACAGTGGTTTTGGGCGAGGTAGGGGCGGGCGCCGGCGAACGAAAAGATGCCGGACTCGCGGTTGTGGCACACTTCGTTGTCGATCAAGGTGGGCCGGCAGTCCGGCCCATAGATGACCACGCCGGACAAGATGCCTTCCGTCGCGCGGCAGCCGGCGATCGTGCAGGTGCTGTCCAGAATATTCATCGCGGAATTCTGGTCGCTGCCGACGTAGCGGAAGGTGATCCCGCTGATGCGACCGCTGGGCACCCGCTGCAGATAGAGCGGGCCGCCACGCCGGCTGAAGATCTGCACGACGTCGCGCCCGGCCCCGATCAGCAGGATCGGCCGCTCCGACACGAAGAGCTTGTCCTCATATCGTCCCGGCCTGATAAAAACCTGATCCTCCGGGCCTGCCTCTTTGACCGCCGCGCTGGGACGTGGATAAGCCTCGGGATCGGCCGCGTCCACGATGAGCGTCCGGCCGCCATTCGGGTTCGGCGGCGGCTCTTGCAGAATGGGCTGGACATAAGGTTGCTGGTCCGGGGAGCCGGAGCCAGACGCTTTCGCGGACTCACCTGACGATCCATTCGCCATACTCTGGCCTCAAGCCGGGCCATTCCGGCTATTACTCGGAAGGAATGCGACGGGCTACGACGCCGACTTGCAGTTGATACTGTCCCCGGCGGCGATCCTCCACGTATCTGGCCAGCGCTTCATGAATGACCGGGAAGGCGAGGCGATCCCAGGGCATCTTGTCCCAGGGAAACAGCTGCACCTCCAGGCTTTCCGTGCCGGCGCCGAAGTCCAGGTTGCGGAGCGTTCCCCGGAATACCACATAGACCTGGCTCACATGGGGCAGGCTGAGCAGAGCATAGAGCGAGGCGATCTCCACGGAGGCCTTGGCTTCTTCGAGGGTCTCGCGGGCCGCGGCCTGAGCCGTGTCCTCGCCGGCCTCCATGAATCCGGCGGGAAAGGTCCAGAAGCCAGTGCGCGGCTCGATGGCCCGACGGCAGAGGAGAATCTGATCTTCCCATTCGGGAATGCAGCCGGCGACGATCTTGGGATTCTGGTAGTGGATCGTCTGGCAGGCCTCGCACACATGGCGGGGCAGGTTGTCCCCCGGAGGCACCTTGAGCACGACAGGACGGCCGCAGTGGCTGCAATAGTTCATGGCCGACTCACATCCGATCCGCCGCCATGGTCCAAGAACTCCTGCAAGGCCTTGGGCGAAGGCTTCGCGAACGTGGCCGCCCGGCTGACTGTCGTGCCGTTGAGTCGGCGGAGGGTCACCGCCAGCTCGGCCATCTTGACCAGCACGGCCAGGCCGTTCAACACCACCGCGTGGCCGACGGTGAACTGCGCGACGCGGGAAAAGAGGAGCATCGGCAGGCCCCCGGCCGGGATGATCACTTCCACGCCGCTGTCCGCCAGCGGCTGGGCCTGTTCGCGGAACTGCCGGAGGATGCGCTCGAACGCCCCTGAGTCCGTAAAGGCCCGGTTGAGTTCCTCCGGATCGGTCGTCAGGGCCTTGACCGCCACCACCCGCTCCGTCAGCCCATAGCGGGCGATCTGCTCTTCGTGAAAGGGGATGAAGACCGGATTGATGGTCACCAGGGCGATTTTTCGTCCCAGTGTACAGGCATAGAGCATGGCGGTTTCGCCCAGACCCAAGACCGGGACATCCACCGTCGCCCTGGCTTCGTAGAGCCCCCCGTCCTGGAAATGTCCGATGACGAAGGCGTCGTAGCCCTGTTGTTGCGCCGTGACGGCGTTGCGCAACACCTGCGCGGCGCAGCGAAATTCCGTGATGCGATGCAGCTCGAGATCGGGCGGCGTGATCCCGTGAATCTCATAGATGACCTCCGGATCGGCGCAGGCCGTCAGCGCGCTCTGCAAGTCGCGGATATACCCGGTCTGCTGGTCGGGGTCGACGAAGCTCTGATACCATATTTTCATCGGACGGCGCATTGCAGCTCCGCGTCCTGAGTCCCGGGAGGCAGGAATCGGTCACCGGGGACCGGTTGCCCCCTCCGAGACTGTGTACCACAAACAGCCGCCGCCGGTCACGGCTCCCGCCCGATTCAAGTTTCCCGGCGATCCGACCGCTATACGTCCATATCTATCCACGTCACTTGGGCATTCGAGTTCGGCGAGGGGGCGCCTGCGCATGAATGCATTTGTTTCGCATCTCAGAGCCCATCAAGCCCAGGAACGGCCGGCTGCCCACCGGGACACCCCGCTGGCGGAGGCCCAGATGTGGCACAATCGCCGGGTATATCCGCGTATAGCCGTCTCCTTTCCCGTCGAGTTTGGGGTCCTCCCCTGGTTCAGACACTGGCTGTTGCGTCCGACCTATAAGACGGTCCGCAGCATCGATCGCAACCCAACCGGCAGCCTGGCCCTACCGGACCCTGAGCCCTGGGCCCATCCCTATCTGGCCGTGGCCCGCTACCTGGGCGAGCTGCTGTTCATCAACGGAACCCGCTGCTGGAAGGACGTAGGAAAAATTGCCTTCGCCAACGGGCTGGACCTCAGCCAGAGCGGTCTTCGCATGGCCACTGCCTATCCGCTCTGGTTGGGCGCATCGCTCCATTTGCGCGTGCCGGCCAGCGAGCTGACCCCCTTCGGATACACCATCCTGGGCAAGGTGATGCGCATCATACGAATGGATCGCTACGAGGTGGAGGTTGGCGTGGCCTTTACCGGAGTCCACCCATCGGACAGTCATGAACTCCCCCGGTTCCTCCTGACCCCACAGCCGAAACTGGCCACCCTGCGACAGCAGGGACGCCGTACCCCCCAGCCCCAGGTCGACGAGCCGGCTGGAATCGCAGCGCCCTGAGCCTGCCATAGGTGCCCGCAGGGTGTCCGTTGCGGCAGAGGTGTCAAGATCGGGACGCCTCACTATGCTGCTGCATTCGCCCGCCAGGCGAGAATCGGCTCCAATCTTGCCTTCTGGCGCCGGCGGACATACACTCGCCCCATGCGACTCCTCTTCATCCTGGCTCTGGGCTTGGCCCTCCAGAGCTGTCAGACAGCCCCGGAGCCGGTCGACACACCGGCGACACGCGCCGCCAAGGCCGCGGTCCTCGCAGCAGCTGCCAAGGACGCCTACGAGCATCGGGAGTTCACCCAGGCGATCGAGCAGGCCAGGCACGGGCTCCAGTTGGACGCAACCTCCTTGGACTCCTGGTATTGGCTGGGGATGGCCCTGTTCGCCAGCAATCAGGACGACGAAGCGTTCACCACCAGCAAACGGTTTGTCGAGCTTGGGGCCGCCCGTCCCGACCGGGAAGGCCAACTGGCGCAAGCTTATGACAGACTGGGATGGATCAGCTTTCGGAAAGGCCGCATGGACGACGCGGCCAAATATTTTTCCCTGGCGATCGAACGGGCCCCGACCCTCGCGCATGCCCTGGACGGGCGAGGGCAGATCGCATACTTCAAGAAGGACTATCCAGCGGCCATCCGGGACTTCTCCAAGGCATTGGGATTGGGGTCCACGGCGCACCAAATTGCGGTGGAATCCCGGGGACTGGCCTACTATTGGATGGGAAACTTTGCCAAGGCGTTACCGGATCTGAAGGCCGCGTTCGAATCCACCGGAGCGGATCGGAGGACCGATCGGAAAGATTTGTTGCGGGCCAGAGCCTTCTGTCACCTAGCACTGGGGGAACAGGAGACGGCCACGAATCTCTTTGCCCGCAGCCAGGACTTCAGCGAGGAAGAACGCCGCTACAACTTCGCCGTGATGACCTATCTCACGGGAGACAAGGAACTGGCTCTTCGCCAGGCTGGTAAGCGCACCGGCATCGGGCTCAAAGAAGCCAAGCTCAACGCCGCCACCATCGCCCGCGTGGACAAGGTGGCGCCGGGAAGCCCTGCCGAGAAGGCCGGCGTCCAGGTCGGGGACGAGATCACGATGGCCAACGGAGTCCCGGTCTCGAACCTCGAGCAGTATCGTGAGGTGATGCGCTCCATTCCCCCTGACACCAAGTTTACGCTCAGTATCGTTCGGAACGGGGCCAAACGGGAGCTCAGCCTGACGATGGGCGACGCCGAATACGTCATCAAGTCGGACCCCTACCTGGCCCCGCTCCTGGCCAAGCCGTTACGATCTAAAAATTAACCGACGTGATCCCCCGTCCGTTCTTCTTCAGAAAACATCGTCCCGTTCCGACAAAGACAAGAAGGAGAAAGCAGACCTATGGCTCAGCCCAAGACCCACGAACATAGCAGCCCGGCCCGCGGCCCGTCCGAACCAGAAGTCCCGGAGCCTTCGCTGGCCGAGCGGGCGCGAACCCTCATGCACCTGGGCCCGATCGGGAGCCTCTGCACCCTGTCGCTCAAGCGACCGGGCTGGCCTTTCGGCTCGATTATGCCCTATGCCTTGGACAGCCAGGGACGGCCGATCTTTCTGATCAGCACAATGGCCATGCACACGAAGAACCTCCTGGCCGATGCCCGCGCCAGCCTCCTCGTCGCCCAGCCGGAGGTCGCAGGCGATCCGCTGGGCGCGGCCCGCGTCACGCTGATGGGACAGGTGGATCGGGTGCCCAAGGACGAGAGCGACGCCGTACGGCACACCTATCTGGCTCGCCACGCGAACGCGAGTTATTGGGTGGACTTCGGCGATTTCGCGTTCTATCGCATGGCCATCGTGGATGTGTATTACGTCGGCGGGTTCGGCGTGATGGGCTGGGTCACCGCGGAGGACTACCAAGGGGCCTGCGTGGATCCGCTGGCCGACCAGGCGTCCGGCCTCTTGCAGCGGATGAACGCCGAACGGGCCGGGGACTTGCTGGCATTCGCCCGTGGCTCCGGCTACGCCCAGGCGGAGGACGCCAGGCTGACGGCGATGGACCGTCTGGGCCTTCACCTGCGCCTGCGTACCGGGGAGCGCGTACAAGGGGTGCGCCTCGCCTTTCCCTGCGCCGTCACCAACGCGCAAGACGCCGAACAACTGTTGGATGAGATGATGCGGCAAGCACAGGCACAGGCTTAGTGTGCGGCATCGGCTCGCCTGACACGTTTGGGCGAGAAGAAGACCGACAGGAAGAACACTGTGGTGGCCAGCAGCACGATGGCCGGGCCAGAAGGCAAATCCCACCAGTAGGAGACCATGACGCCCCACACGGCACACCCCACCCCGATCAGCACCGCATAGACCGTCATCTGCTTCAGACTATGCGTCAACTGGTAGGCCGTGGAGGCGGGCACCAAGACCATGGCGAAGACCAGAATGGCCCCCACGGTTTTGAGCGAGACCACCACCGTAAGGGCGATGAGCGTCAGAAGCAGGTAGAAGATCCGGCGAGCCGGCACGCCCGACGCCTCGGCCATGTCCTGGTCGAACGCGATAAAATACAGCTCCTTCGAAAAGATGAAAATCACCCCGACGACCAGCACGCTCAGCAGCCCGATCACGCGCAGTTCCTCCGGCGTCACCGAGAGCACGCTGCCGAACAGGTAGCCGTAGACTTCCGCGTTGTAGCCCTTCATCAGCCCGATGAACAGGATCGCCAGGGCCATCGTGGCCGTATAGAGGATCCCGATCGACACGTCCAGCTTCATCCGTCCTTGTTCTTCCATGACCCCCGTGATCCACACGGTCGCCAGGCCGAACACAATGGCCAGCGGCAGCGGCGGGACCCCGAGCAGGTAAGCCAGCGCCACACCGGCAAAGGCCGCGTGGGCCGTGCCGGCCCCGATGAACGCCAGCCCCCGCAAGACGACGAACACGCCGATGACCGAGCAGACCGCTCCCACCAGCACCGCCGCCAGCAGCGACCGCTGCATGAAATCGTATGTGAGCATCTCGATCATCTCGGCTCTTTTCAGTTCTTTCCCAACAGGACGCTCAAACAGGTCATCCAGCGAGGCCTCAGGGAGGCGAGGGCCCGAGGCGTACCGGATAAGTACGTTGAGGGGCCGAGCAACCGAGAACAAAGCTGGGGGCCTGTTTCAGCATCCTGCTAGTGGTGGTGGTGATAGTCTTCCACAATGATCAGGTCCTTCTCCGTGATCACGAGTTCCTTCCCATAGACCTGCTGCAGCACGTCCTGGCGCAAGACTTCTGCCGGCGGACCGGCGGCATAGAGGCGGGTTTTCAGCAACACCAGCCGGTCCACGTAGGACCGGATCATGTTGATGTCGTGGGTGATCAGGAGCACGGTCAGCTTCAGGTCCCGGTGCAGGTGTCGGATGAGATCCAGCACCGCGTGTTGCGTGGTGATGTCGATGCCGGTAGTCGGCTCGTCCAGGAGCAGTACTTGCGGCTGCTGCGCGAGCGCTCGCGCAATCAGGACTCGCTGTTGCTGCCCGCCCGAGAGGTGCCCCAACGCACTGTTCCGGTGATCCTGCATGCCCACATGGTCCAAGGCATGCAAGGCGATCTCCCGATCCTGCTTGTCGGGCCGCGTGAAAAGGCCCAGCGCGCCGTAGCGGCCCATCATGACCGCTTCCAGCACCGTAATGGGGAAATTCCGGTCCAGGACGCCCTTCTGCGGCAGGTACCCGATGCGGGCCCGGTGGTGACAGCGTAGTTCCTGGCAGGCACAGTCGAAAATCTGAAGATGGCCGGAGCGCGGCGGTAAGAGGCCCAAGACCGCCCGACAGAGCGTGGTTTTGCCTGAGCCGTTCGGTCCGATCACGCCCACGAATTCCCCGTCGGCGATCTCCAATGAAATGTCCTCCAACGCGGTGACGCCGGGGAAACCGAAGGTCGCGTGGGTGAACCGGATGATCGGAGTCGCCATCATAGGGTCCGCGGGTGAAACCGGCTAGGGCCGAGCCAGCGAGTGAGCCAATTGCCGGCCATTATACCGCAGCATGTCGAGATACGTGGCCGTGCCGGGCAATCCGCCGGGCAGCGGCGTCAAGACCACCACCCGGACCCCGGTCTCGCGTGCCAGGACCTCGGGAATTTGTTGGTTCAATTGGGGCTCGGAGACGACGACGCGAATCTTGTCCTTTCGGATTCCCGCGATCAACTCCTGAATGTGATACGCCGAAGGTTCCGCACCGGCCTGCGTGACGATCTCGCCGACGATCATGAGTCCAAACCGCCGCGCGAAATAGGGCCAGGCCGGATGGTGCACGATGATCCGCCGGTCGGGCACCTGCCGGAGCTGCTCGGTCAACTCGGACTGTATCTGCTCGATTTGGCGGATATAGGCAGCCTCATTGCGTCGATACTCGACGGCATGGGCCGGATCCGCCAGACTGAAGGCCTCGGAAATGTGTCGAACCATGACCGTGGCATTTTCCGGGTCCAACCAGACGTGAGGATTCCCGGATGGGCGCCGATCGTCATGGGCTTGCCGAGTCCCCCCGTGGGCCTCGTGCCCGTCGATCAGTTCGATTCCCTCCGAGGTCGTCACCACCAGCAAGCCGGCGTTGCCGGAATTCTTCACGAGCGAGGACACCCACACTTCTAACCCGATGCCGATCTGGAGGAGCAGGCGCGCCTTGCGAAGCGCGATCAAGTCGCTCGGCTTCGGCGAATAGCTATGTTCGCTCTCGAGACCGGAAATCAAGGACCGGACCCGGACGTGGGCGCCTCCCACCTGCTCCGCCCAATCCTTCAGGACCGGAATGGTGACGACGACCGGCAGCGGCTCCCCCGCCCAGGCCGGCCCGCCCGATCCCAGCAGAAGGCAGGCCGCAATCATCCAGGCCTGATTCGTAATTGCAAACGGTTTGCGCATGGGCGGGACGGTAGCATCGCCCGCCGATGAAAGTCAAACCGCTCCACGGCCCTCGCTTGACCCCTCCACCGACTTCGGTTAGCCTGCACGGATGCGCGTCCCACGAGCCGACCCAGGAACCAACGCGGGATGAAGGTTGTCGGCCTCATGTCCGGCACATCCGGCGACGGGGTAGACGCCGCGTTGGTGGATATCCGCGGCGGAGGACTCGCCCTCAGAATCACCGCGCTGGCGTTCGCCCCCACGCCCTATCCGGCAGACTTGCAGCGGCGGGTGTTGCATCTTTGCTCCGGCGGATCCGTCGCCGAGGTCTGCCATCTGAATGCCGTCTTGGGCGAATGGTTCGCCAGGGCGGCGCTCCGCGTGATCAAGAAAGCCGGCCTGCGCCCCGCCGAGGTTGGACTCATCGGGTCCCACGGGCAGACCGTCCAGCATCTGCCGCAAGGCATCCGCGAACGAGGGCTGGGCGCAGTCCGCTCGACGTTGCAGATCGCCGAGCCGGCGGTGATCGCCGAACGGACCGGCATCGCGACGGTGGCCGATTTCCGACCCCGCGACATCGCGGCCGGAGGACAAGGGGCTCCGCTCACCCCCTATGTCCACCATCTCCTGTTCAGGCATGCGACGCGATCACGCCTTATCGTCAACTTGGGCGGCATCGGCAACGTCACCCACTTGCCGGCCGGAGGCGCCCTGTCCTCCGTGCAGGCCTTCGATACGGGTCCGGGCAACATGGTGCTGGACGGGTTGATCCGGCGGCTGACCGGCGGCCGACGGACCATGGACCGCGACGGACGCCTGGCGGCCAAAGGCGCCGTGGATGCCCAGCTGCTGGCTGAGTTACTGGCCCACCCCTTTTTTAAGCAGCCGCCGCCCAAGTCCACGGGCCGGGAAGCCTTCGGGGAGCCCTTCGTCGCGCGGCTGCTCGCCATCATGCGCAAACGCCGCCTCGCGGTGAACGATATCCTGGCGACGTGTTCGTTGTTCACCGCCGTGACCGTGAGCAGTGCCAGGCGCTGGCTGGGACCGAATCTAGACGAAGTGATTGTCGCCGGCGGCGGCGCGCGCAACCGGACGTTGATGGGAGACCTGGCCGCGGTGTTCGAACCGATTCCGGTGCGCACGCTGGAAGAGATCGGCTGGGACAGCAAGGCCTTCGAGGCCGTGGCCTTCGCCGTCCTAGCCTATCAGACGCTGCAAGGGGAATGCGCCAACGTCCCGGCCGTCACCGGCGCCACGCATCCCGTGCTCCTGGGCACGATCGTGCCGGGCACGCGGGACCCGCGATCCTTGTTCCGCAGAATCGGCGAGAGAAGCTGAGGCCTCGTGGACGATCCTCTGATTTTGACTGTGGCCGGAGGGATGCTGCTGCTGGGATTGGGCCTATTCTTGCTGCTCCGGTCCAGGACCAGCCGCCGGCAGACAGGCAGGGGAGGCGGCCAACTGCAACACACAACCTCACCCATTCCGCCCGGGCTCACCCTCACCCCGCAACCGCTGCTCTCGGAGGCCGAAGCCGCCTTCTTCAATCTGCTGCGGCTGGCCGTGCAGGACCAGTTTCTCGTCTTCTCCCAGGTGCCGGTCTGGTGCCTGGTCGCCATCCATACGCAAGACCGCCAGGCGCGTGGCGCGTTCCTGAATCAGGTGGCGCTCAAGCGCGTGGACTTCGCCCTGGTGCATCCGGGGAGTCTGTCGGTTGCCAAGGTCATCGAGCTGCGGGACGCGGCCCCGCCTTCGCCGCAACGGCAGGCGCGGGACCGGCTGCTGGACGCAGTCTGTGGAACCGCCGACATCGAGTTGATCAGGCTGGACGTCCAGACGGCCTACACAGTGCCCACGTTGGCTGCACGCTTGGGCCTTGAGCCGGAGGAATGAGCGCCTCTCAGGGAACCTTCCGCGTCAATTCTTTTTTCTCTCCGCCTCGCAGCACCATGACTCGCGCCACGTCCCCCGATTTCAGATTCCCCAGCCGATCCCGGATCACCGTGGTGCTGGAGCCGTCGCCCACGATCGGGACCCCCTGCACCTCCAGCACGATATCGCCACCCACCAGGATGGCTTGCCCTTCGATCACCGCGGGAATCGAGCCGGGACGCAAGCCGGCTTCCGCTGCCGGCGACCGGGCCGAGATCCGCTGGACCAGCAGCCCGGCCGGCTGCGGAAGGTTGAACGCTTTGGCGAGATCGCCCGAGAGCAGAAATCCCTCGACTCCGCTCCAGTAGGGGTTCTTTTCCAGCAAGACCCGCCGAGCCACCGAGGAGGTGACCACGAACCCCATCCCTTCGAATCCGCCTGACTTGGAGAGGATATGGCTGACGATGCCGATGACTTCCCCCGCCATGTTGAACATGGGTCCGCCGGAGTTGCCCTGGTTAATCGCAGCGTCGGTCTGGAAAAACTCCGCCCGGGAAAGGCCTCCATACATGGTGTTGGGTTTGTGCCGCGCGCTGATATGGCCGACGGTCAGCGTATGCCCCAGCCCCAAGGGCGCGCCCACGACGAAGACTTGATCTCCGACTTCGGCCTCGTCGGAGTTCCCGAGCCGGGCCACTTCGTTGTTCGGCGGAACCCGTTCCAATTGGAGCAGGGCCACATCGGCGGAAGGCTCCGAGGTCACGACCTTGGCCTTCACCACCTCGCCGGTTTGGAAATGGACCGTGACCTCGTCGGCTGTCTGGACCAGATGGGCCGCGGTCATGACTTTGCCGTCCGCGGAGATCAGCACCCCCGAGCCCATCCCCGCGAGAGTGGTGGGTTTCTGTTCGAGCCCGCCCACGGTCTCCTTGCGGTTGGTCTTGATCACGATGACCGCGCCGTCCACCTCTTTGAACATCTGACTGAGCGTGTCGGCGCCGGCGGGCCTGCACGGCCAGCCGGCCAGGACCAATGACAACAACAGGATGACACGTATGGTCATAGACACCTCCAGCTGGGCCTTAGCGGGCGGGTCGGCTACGTGGGGCGACTCCGCTTCCAGTTTTCAATGGCATCGACCGCGCAGTGATACCCGATGTCCTCGATCCGGTCGATCGACTTCCAATCGAAGATGCTGATCCCTTCGGTCGGGACGTGGAGATAGAGATCAGCCTGTCGCTTGATCGTTTCGATCTTCGACAAGGTGTTCAACATCGTGGCGCGGGTCAGGATATTGAAGATGTTGGGCAGCGCCACGCGCTTCGCGAAGGGGTTCACCCGGTTCCAAAATAGCCGCCAGCCCGAGAAGAACGTATGGGCGCCGACGGTGGCCGTCAAATCCGTGCGGGCGCAGACGTCCACTGCGATCACAGACCCTTGGACCAGCTGGCCCATCACGTCGGCCGGCAGGTTGTTGAGAATTCCGCCGTCGATCAACAAGTCCCCGTTCGACAGGACGACGGGCGGAATGGCGCCGGGCACCGCCACGCTGGCCCTGGTCCAGAGCCACAGGGGCCCGTCCTGATGGACCATCATCTCGGCGCGGGTGAGATTCGCCGACACGCAAAAGAATTTGATCCAGAGGTCCTCGATCTGCCGGGAGCCGAACATCATTTTGAGCATCTTCGTCAGCTTGCGGCCGGTGATCATCGCAATGATCGGCAGGGTCTTGTCCCGGTGCGGCGCCAGCCCGACGAATCCTCTGCGGTTCATCTCGACGATCTCTTCGACGGAATGTCCCATAGCGTACTGTCCGGCGATAATCGCGCCCATGCTCGTGCCGCCGATGAGGTCGATGGGCAACCCGCAGTCCTTGATCGCTCGGATAACGCCGATGTGGGCGAACCCCCGCGCGCCCCCGCCGCTCAGCACCAGGCTCACCGACTTCCCGGTCAGGATCCTGGCCAACCGCTCATAATCCGCTTGCCGGTCGGCCCGCACATGGTGGTGGGCGGACACCCGACAGGCTTTGAGCCATTGCCGGGTCCCCTCCGGCGCTTTCGCGTCATCCGGATGCAGGAGGACCAACTCTTTCCTGGCGCCGGCTCCGCCGGCTTCCCCCGACCGCATCAACATCTCGATCGCGCCTGGGACGGGATCGGCGGCGGCGGTATGGACAAGGAGGATCAGGTCGGCCTGCCGCAGACAGCGCTTGGTCCAGGGTGACGGAGTCGAGTCGCACTCCAGGAGCAGATACCGGTACTGCGCTTCCTGGTCGTTCAGCCAGTCCACGATCCGGTTGTTGCCCAGAGCGCTCAGCGGCACCTGCGCCGCGCCCTCCCCCAGATGCCGGTCCAGCCGGCTGCTGTCCAAATGCACCACCGAGCCGCCGCACGTCCCAAGCGCCGAGACCAGGCGTTCGGCGAAACGGGCGTGCGGGACGGCCTGGTGACCGGGCACCACCGCGATCGTGGCGATGGGAGTCGTCTTCGTCCGCGACGCATCCGATTGCTGCAGACGCCGAGCCAACGTGCGGGAGAGTTCAACGGCGGCCTGCGGATAGTCGTGCAGCAGACGATCGAACGCCGCCCGAGAGAGACGGATCAGCTCCGAGTCGCGCACCGCGCGGACCGTCGCCGAACGCGGAGCATCTGTCAACAGCGCCATCTCCCCGACGCAGGTTCCCCGCCCGATAGGCCGCACCGCCGGATCGCCCCCGCCCTCGGACTGGATAATAGCCTCGAGCCGGCCGTTCACCACGGTGTAGAGGCAATCGGCAGGATCCCCCTGCCGAAACAGGATGTCGCCCCCGGACAGACGCAGCCAGGTCGAGTCTTGTATGACCTGATCGAGGGCCGCTCGGTCGATCCCGCGGAACAGATCCATCAAGGCGAGAGATTGGCCGGATTGCCGGCTGGTCGCCAATCGCTCTAACTGTTGTTTGATGTCCGGGTGCTGGACGAGAAACCGATCGAACCCCGCCTTGGTGAGACGCAGGAGTTCCGACGGCATGATAGCGCGGACGGTCGCCGACCGAGGCTGGTTTGCAAGTAGGGCAATTTCCCCGAGGCAGCCGCCGATGCCAATCTGCCCCAACACCTGTTCGGTGTCGTCGGCTCGTTTGAAGACCACCTGCAGACTCCCGTCCGCCACGAGATACAGACTGTCGGCGGGATCGCCCCGGCGAAAGAGCACCTCCCCGGCGGACACATGGACGGGCGTCATCTCGCTCTCCAGCTTCCGCAGCGTGGGCTGATCCAACCCACGGAACAGCTCCACGGAGGCCAGCAACGCGCTGGTGTCGGGACGCGAGCCAGGAGGTTCCGAACGCTGCATCGGTGTCCTTCTTCTGAAGCGCGATCGGGTCGGGGGTCTTTCGAGAACCGGCAAACGTGACGGACCAAGGCAACCGAGCTTACTGACTTATGCGTGAGGGGTCAACGGTGGAATGAGGGGGAGATCCGGCACGTAGGGCTCGCGAGGCGGTTCGGAACCGGGCACAAGCCAGCCCGCTTACAAGCGCCCTTCGTCCAACTCGATGGCCTCCACCCAGGTGGTGACCGAAGGAAGCGACGCGACCGGCACCCTCCGTTTGGCGGCGATCTCGGCGAGCCGGCCCTGAAACCGCTGTTGCGCCGCCTCGTCCTTGGGCGCGGCTTTCAAGAGGCCCTGGTTCCACAGCCGCATGTCCGTCTCCGTCAGCGGCTTGCCCTCGCGGCGGACCCAGGCCAGCAGCTCGTCGTCCGTGCCGCCGGCCAGCACCTGCCGCTCGAAGGCTTCGCCCGCCAAGCCGAGCAGGTCCAGCAGGTACTTGTCGAAGCCTGCCGTGAGATAGTTGTAGTCCTGGATCTGCCCCGCATGGCGCAGGCGCACCTTGTCGATCAGGCGCCCGAGATGCATGATGCCGCCGAGCGTCGCCTTGGGACTGCGGGGATACGCGTCGGCCATTTAATTCGCCTGCCGGCTCAATCGGACCACGATCGCACCCATCACATCGCCCTTTTTGAAATTGCGCCAGCGGCTTTCTGGGTGGCCGTTGTGGCAATCGGCGCAGGACTGGGATATGGCGAAGTCGGCCGCCATAGCCTTAAACTGCTTGCCGTCCGCAAACGTGATGATCTTCTTGCCAGGATCGGCCATGAGGCTCTTGAGCGCTTCCGTCTCGGCGTCGGTCTTGGGCAAGTTGCTCTTGTAGATGGGGGTCAGGCCGATGATGCCGATCTCGAACGTCTCGAGGTCGGAGCCGGCGGTTTTCACAAACTGGGCCGGCAGCGGGATCGCATGGGCGTTCTTGACCCAATCCTCCTTGGGCGTGATGCCCACCTCCTTCGTATGCTCGACGACGTGGAGCACGTAGGCGGAGCGGAAGGCGCGGACCGTTTCGAGCACATAGCGGGCCACCAGATCGTAGGTTTCCGCCTGCGCCACGGATCCCCACAGGACCAGGCCGACCACTCCTGCCCCCATCGCCATACCCGCAGATCGCTTGTTCATGACACCTGCTCTTTCTTCATTTCCTGTCAGTGGTGTCCGGTTAAGAACAGGGCGATTTTGCGAAACCCCAATAACAGTGCGGGTTCCATGAACTCTCAGGGTGTCTCCGATTTGAATAGACGCGAGCAGGTCTGCCAGCCTTTCGGCATTTCTT